>JBMSKH010000078.1:0-2191 GCA_049419705.1 Opitutales bacterium | reverse complement strand
CACGCCCTCGGCAACGACTACCTCGTGCTCGAGCCGAAGGACTGCCCCGCCCTCTTCGCGGCCGAGGCGGTGCGCAAGGTCTGCCACCGTCACTACGGACTGGGCTCGGACGGAATCCTCTACGGACCCATCGCGCGTGCGGACGGACTCATCGGCCTGCGCATCCTGAACCCCGACGGCTCGGAAGCCGAGAAGTCGGGCAACGGCATCCGCATCTTCTGCCGCCATCTTCTCGAAACCGGCCGGGTGCGCGAGGGCCAGGAGTTCCGTCTGCACACGCTCGGCGGAGTCGTCGGTTGCGCGGTCTTCGAAGGCGGGCGCCGCATCAGGGTCGAGATGGGAGGCGTCTCCTTCCGCGCCCCGCAGATTCCGCACGTCGGACCCGACCGCGAGGTCCTCGGCGAGGAGATCACGGTCGCCGGCCGCACTTTCCGCTACTGGTCCGCGACGGTGGGCAACCCCCACTGCGTCATACCCGTGGACGAGCTGACGCCCGACCTGGCCCGCACCTACGGACCCCACCTCGAGGTGCATCCCAACTTCCCGAACCGCACCAATGTCCAGTTCATGAAGGTCGTCGACCGCCGGAACGTCCGGATTGAGATCTGGGAGCGCGGGGCGGGCTACACCCTCGCCTCCGGCTCATCCTCCTCCGCCTCGGCGGCCGTGGCCCGCAAGATGGGGCTGGTCGACGCCGACGTCACCGTGCACATGCCGGGGGGGCAGATTAGTATTGGCATCGGACCGGACTACTCCATCGTGATGACCGGACCGACGACCCCGGTGGGCATCTTTGAGATGCACCCCGGAGTACCGGACCAGGACGTCGCCCTCTGAGGCGCCGCCTATCCCATAGAATAGCGCACCTACACGGCCTGCCCTCAGGGGCGGGTCGCTCGAATCCATCCATACCCATGGCGGCACCGGCGCCGTTACCCAATATCTCAGAAGACGACCTGATCGACCTGGCCGGCGGGGCGACCGTGCTCCAGGCGAAGACCCTGGTGCGTCAGGGCAAGGTGCGCAAGGCCGTCTGGAAGGCCCCGAACGTCGAGGCGCTCGTGGAGGACGCCAAGGGCAGCCGCGAAGCCCGCTGGAACCTGCGCTCGGTGACTTTCCAGCGCAACGAATGCGGATGCGACGTCTCCCTGGTGCAGCGCAAGCTGTGCGTGCATTCGGTCGCGGCCTACCTCGCCCTCGCCGTCAAGGAAGGACGCATCAAGCTCGAGGAGGAGCCGGCGCCGGCGCCGAAGCCCGCCGAGAAGCCGGCGGAGAAACGTCCCGCCGCCGAGGCCGCGGCGGGTCCGCGCCTGCGCTCGATCAGCCTCTCCAACCGCAAGGGCACCCCGATCGAGGTGCGCTTCATCATTCCGCCGAACATCGCCACCGCCGCCCAGCGCGACGAGATCATCTGCCGCCTCGAGCTGCGCGTCGAAGGCGTGCAGGTGGCGCCCGAAAACCTCGACCGCGGCAAGGCCTGGAACATCGAGCCGGAGACGGTCTTCTTCCTGGCGATCCTCGAAAATCTCTGCAACGGCAAGCTGCAGGGCATCCTCCCCCTCACGCGCCGTCACCTGCGCCAGCTCCTCTCGGTCGGCAAGGGGCTCTCCATCTTCCGCATGGCGAACGCGCCCGAAGCCGCCCTCGCGTGGGAGGGCGACCGTCTGGCCGGCGTGCACGCGCATCTGGACGAGCCCGATCCGACGCCGCAGCCCGTCGCCGCCGGCGACCCCGAGGAGGACGGCGACGAGCAGGAGGTGCGCTCCACCGACCGCGGCCGGGAGGACAAGGTCTGGCTCGACGGGTCGATGAAGTGGCTGCGCGTGCGCCTGCCCCAGCAGTCCTCCGGCCCCGTGGCCGAACTGCGCGAAGTGCTGAAGCGGGGCGGCTTCACCCTCGAGACGGCCACGCGCGAGTGGTACCTCGCCGGCACGATCCAGGTGCTCAACTTCCTGGCGCGGCACCACCGGCTCCTGCTCGAGCAGAACGAGTCCTACTTCTCGCACAACCTGAACAACTCCCTCAACAAGGTGCAGCTGGCCAAGGCCCGCTGCGACGCGGCCGAGGCCGAGGACGGATTCAAGTTCGCCGTCGGCATCGATCCCGAGGGCAAGTCGCCGAAGGTCATCCAGGAGGCGCTCTCCAGCGGGCGCATGTTCTTCTACACCGACCACGGCCCGCGCCTCATCAC
>JBMSKH010000077.1:0-2280 GCA_049419705.1 Opitutales bacterium | reverse complement strand
CGGCGGCTGAGGGCGTTCAGCGCGGACCGTATTTGCGCGGCGCCGGTGCGGAGGGCGCCTGCGCCTCCACCTGCACGCCGAGGCAGGCCGGATGCCGGCCGAACTCGCCGTAGCTGGCGAAGTCGAACCGCGTGCTCATGCCCCGCGCGGCCTCGGCGACCAGCACGCGCCCGTCCGCCTGGACGAAGCCCACCTGCACGATCGTCGGACCGTCGACCCGGCGCGCGTGGCCGACCAGGCGCTCCATGAAGTCGCCGGCCTCCGGGCCGGGCTTGAGCGCGAAGAGCACCTTCTTGAGGAGCGCGGGCGCGGTGCGGAGGGGCCGGACGGCGTGGGCGTTGACCATCCACTCCTCGCGCTCCTCGCGGAAGACCAGCCGCGCGTCGACGATGACGTGCGAGCCGTCCATGAGCAGCGGCAGTTCGCCCTCCTTGAGCGCCGCCGCCGCCTCGTAGGCGTCCGAGAACATCATCACCGGCACGGTGGCCGAGCGGGTGGCCACCTGGAAGAGCGCCCACGGCCGGTTGTCCTTCTTCGAGATCTTCTTCTCGAGCATGCTGACGATGCCGCAGAGGCGCACCGGGTGGCGCTCCTTGCGGTCGAGTTCGAGACGCTCGGGCGGGCCGGCGAGGGTGGCCACCGCCTCGTCCAGTCCGTGGTAGTCGGCGAGCGGGTGCCCGCTGAGGTAGAAGCCGAGCAGCTGCTTCTCGCCGTTGAGCTTCTCGAGCTTGGCCATCGGCGGCGAGCGGCGGATGATGAGGTCGGCCTGGCGCACGTCGCCCGCGGCGTCGTCGGCCAGCATGTCGAAGAGGCTGCCCTGGCCGGAGGCGCGCTCCTTGCGCTCGGTCGAGTGGTGGCGGCGGACCGACTCCACGGAGTCGACCAGGTGCTGCCGGTCCTCGCCGGTGCCGTCGAAGGCGCCGGCGCGGATGAGGCAGTCGAGCGTGCGCGCGTTGACGTCCTGGTCGCCCATGCGGGCGACGAAGTCGGAGAAGTCGCGGAAGGGCCCTTGCTTCGCGCGCTCGGCCACGATCGCCCGCG
The DNA here is from genome assembly GCA_049419705.1 of Opitutales bacterium. Classification (GTDB taxonomy): domain Bacteria; phylum Verrucomicrobiota; class Verrucomicrobiia; order Opitutales; family UBA953; genus UBA8828. The sequence goes on along the minus strand of JBMSKH010000077.1, from coordinate 1,239 downwards.
CGGCCACGTCGCCCACGCCCTTGATGGCGCCGAGGCCGAAGCGGATGGCGTGGTCGGCGGGCACCGGCGTGAAGTCGGTGTCGGAGAGGTTCACGTCCGGCCCCAGCATCTTGAGCCCGATGGCCTCGGCCTCGCCGACGAACTCGGCGAGCTTGTCGGAGTTGCCCTGCTCGGAGGTGAGGACCGCCGACATGAACTCGACCGGATAGTTGGCCTTGAGGTAGGCCGTGCGCCAGGAGAGCACGGCGTAGGCGGCGGAGTGCGACTTGTTGAAGCCGTACTCGGCGAACTTCTCCAGGATGGCGAAGATCTCCTCGGCCTTCTTCCGCTCGATGCCGTTGGCCGCCTTGGCGCCCTCGACGAAGATCGAGCGCTGCTGCTCCATCTCCTCCTTGATCTTCTTGCCCATCGCGCGCCGGAGCATGTCGGCGCCGCCGAGGGTGTAGCCCGCGACGACCCGGGCGGCCTCCATCACCTGCTCCTGGTAGACCAGGATGCCGTAGGTCTCCCGCGCCACCTTCTCGAGCAGCGGGTGCGCGTACTTGACCGTCGAGGGGTCCTTCTTGCCGCGCACGTAGTCCGGGATGAACTGCATCGGGCCGGGACGGTAGAGCGCGATGAGCGCCACGATCTCGTCGATCGAGGAGATGCTGAACTGGCGGCAGAGGGACTGCATCCCGCCGGATTCGAGCTGGAACACGCCGACCGTGCGGGCGTCGTTGAGCAGCGCGTAGGTCTTCGGGTCCTCGAACCCGACCTTCTCGATGTCGAAGTCCGGCCGGTCCCGGTGACGGCGCACGAGGCGCTGGGCGTCGTCGATGACGGTCAGCGTCTTGAGCCCGAGGAAGTCCATCTTCAGCAGGCCGAGCTTCTCGACCGGGTCCTTGGCGTACTGCGTGGTGAGGTCGCCTTCCTGCACCGTGACCGGGATGATGTCGGTCAGCGGACGGTCGGCGATGATCATGCCGCACGCGTGCTTGCCCGAGTTGCGCACCATGCCCTCGATGACGCGGCCCGTCTCGACGATCTCGGCCGCCTGCGGGTTGGCCTCGACCTCGGCGCTCAGCTCGGCGGACTTCTTCAGGGCGTCCTCGAGCGAGATGTTGATGTCGTCGGGCACCAGCTTGGCCAGGCGGTTGGTCTCGACGAAGGGCAGGTCGCGGATGCGGGCCAGGTCGCGCACGACCATCTTGGCCCCGAAGGTGCCGAAGGTGATGATGTTGGCCACGCGGTCCTCGC
>JBMSKH010000076.1:0-2350 GCA_049419705.1 Opitutales bacterium | reverse complement strand
CCTTGAGGTCGACCTCGACGATCTTCTTGGCGTTGTCCCACGCGCCGCCGGCGTTGGCCATGAAGATGGCCTGGAAGAGCCCGAAGAAGGCCATCCCGACCAGGTAGCCGATGAAGAAGAACGGGTCGAAGAGGGCGAGCGAGAGCGAGAAGCAGAAGATCACGATGAAGATGTTCGTCATGCCCTTCTGCGCGTACTGGGTGCAGATGCGCACGACCTCCTTCGACGAGTCCGCCGCCGCGGTGGTCGCGTCGAGCTTCATGTTGTCCTTGATGTAGACCACCGCCCGGTAGGCCCCGGTCACCACCGCCTGGGTGGAGGCGCCCGTGAACCAGTAGATGACCGCCCCGCCCATGAGCAGGCCCATCAGGGCCTCCGGGTGCACCAGCGAGAGCTTCTCGAGGACGTTGAACTTGGCGTCGAGCGCGCGGTAGTGTTCCTGCAGCATCATGATGATGCCGAAGACCATCGTCGTGGCGCCCACGACGGCCGTGCCGATGAGCACCGGTTTCGCCGTGGCCTTGAAGGTGTTGCCCGCGCCGTCGCCTTTCTCGAGCTGGTGCTTGGCGCCTTCGAAGTCGGGCCGGAAGCCGAAGTCGCTTTCCAGCTCGGCGGCGATGCCCGGCTGCTTCTCGATCTGCGAGAGCTCGTAGACGGACTGGGCGTTGTCGGTCACCGGGCCGAACGAGTCGACCGCGATCGTGACCGGCCCCATGCCCAGGAAGCCGAAGGCGACGAGACCGAACGCGAAGATGGGCGCGGCGAAGGCGAACTGCGCCGGCATCAGCCCGGAGACCGCGGCGTGGGTCGAGAGCAGGTAGGCGCCGAACATCAGGCCCAGGATGCACAGCCCGGTCCAGAACGCCGAATAGTTGCCGGCGACGAGGCCGGACAGGATGTTGAGCGAGGCTCCGCCCTGGTCGGAAGAGGTCACGACCTCCTTCACGTGGCGGCTTTCGGTCGAGGTGAACACCTTGGTGAACTCCGGGATCAGCGCCCCCGCGAGGGTGCCGAGCGAGATGATCGTGGACAGCACCCACCAGAGGCCTCCGCCGAGCGGGGCCAGCAGGAAGTAGCTGGCGAGGTAGGTGACCGCGATCGAGACGAGGGAGCTGATCCAGACGAGGTTCGTGAGCGGCTGCTCGAGGTTGAAGTCCTCGGCCTGGCCCCAGACGGCGCGGCTCACCGCGTCGTTGAGCCAGTAGCTCAGCAGCGAGGTGACGACCATCAGGATGCGCATCGCGAAGAGCCAGACGATCAGCGTCGCGCAAAGGGCCGGCTTCGCCGCGAGCGCCAGGGCGAGGAACGCGATGAGCGCCACGCCGGTGACGCCGTAGGTCTCGAACCCGTCGGCGGTCGGGCCGACCGAGTCGCCGGCGTTGTCGCCGGTGCAGTCCGCGATGACGCCCGGGTTGCGGGGGTCGTCCTCGGGCAGCTTGAAGACGATCTTCATCAGGTCCGCGCCGATGTCGGCGATCTTGGTGAAGATGCCGCCGCAGATGCGCAAGGCGGAGGCCCCGAGCGACTCGCCGATGGCGAACCCGATGAACGAGGGGCCGGCCAGTTCCTTCGGCAGGAACAGGAGGATCGCGATCATGAAGAAGAGCTCGATGGCGACGAGGAGGAGGCCCACGCTCATGCCGGATTTCAGCGGGATGAGCAGCGTCGCAAGCGGGTTGCCGCGGAGGGCGGAGAAGGCCGCGCGCGAATTGGCGACGGTGTTGATGCGGATCCCGAACCAGGCCACGCCGTAGCTCCCCAGGATGCCGAGGACCGAAGCCGCGAGGATCACCGCGACGTCGGCGAAGCCTTTGTGCTCCAGGCCGGCGAAGTAGTAGGTCATGCAGGCCGCGATGAGCACCCAGAGCCCGGCCAGGAACTTGCCCTGCTGCCAGAGGTACGTCTTGCAGGTGCCCCAGATGATCTCGGAGACCGCCGCCATGGAGCGGTGGACGGGCAGGGCCCGCGTCTGCACGTATTGCCACCAGCCGTAGGCGGTCGCGAAGGCGCAGACCGCCAGCCCGAGCCAGAGGACCTGGTGCCCGTCGAGCGCGCCGCCGAGGAAGGAGGTCTGCCCGAGGTCGGGGATTCGGATGTCCGCTTCGCCGGCCAGGGCGAGCGAGGAGAACGACAGCGCCAAGGCCGTCGTGAGGAGCTTCACGCAGTTCATGGTTATAGGGAGGCCGGGGGTGCGGCCTACGGAGGTTATGGCGGCTCATGGGCCGCCCTGCGAGTGGAAAAAACGCTTACGCCCCTTTCGTTTGCGATCGTATGAGGACTCGTCAGTCCAGCAGGTGCGTGCGCAGGAACAGGGCCGTGGCCGCGAACTGATAGTCGGCGTTGGCCTTCT
>JBMSKH010000075.1:0-2382 GCA_049419705.1 Opitutales bacterium | reverse complement strand
TCGGCGGCGCGCAGATCGACCTGCTTGAGCGCTGGGTGAAGATGGGCGCGCCCGCCCCCGCCGGCGGCGCCGTCAAGCTCACCGGGCTTTCCGACAAGGCCCGTTCGCACTGGGCCTTCCAGCCCGTCACCCGCCAGGAGGTCCCCGCCAAGCTGAGCGCGCCCGGCTGGGCCCAGAACGAAGTCGACGCCTTCATCCTCGCCAAGCTCGACGAGGCCGGCCTCCGTCCCAGCCCTGCCGCGGACGGCGAAGCGCTCCTGCGCCGCCTGCAGTACGACCTCATCGGCCTGCCTCCGACCAACGCCGAGGTGGAGGCCTTCGCCCGTGATTACGACGCCGCGGTCATGCGCGACAACCTCGCCCTGCGCAACGGCCAGCCCGCCCGCTCCGCCGCCGGCGTCGTCGAGCGCGCCGTGGACCGCCTGCTCGCCTCCCCGCACTATGGCGAGCGCTGGGGCCGCCACTGGCTCGACACCGCCCGCTACTCCGACTCGAAGGGCCTCCGTCAGAACGGAGTCATCGAGCGCTTCGAGCACTCCTGGACCTACCGTGACTACGTCATCGGCGCCTTCAACGCGGACAAGCCCTACGACCAGTTCATCCTCGAGCAGCTGGCCGCCGACAAGCTGCCCGGCGTGCAGCCTGACGACCCCCGCCTCGCCGCGCTCGGCTTCATCACCGTGGGCAAGCGCTTCCAGAACAACGACGACCTGATCGACGAGCGCATCGACGCCACCACCAAGGGCTTCCTCGGCCTGACCGTGGCCTGCGCGCGCTGCCATGACCACAAGTTCGACCCGATTCCGGCCTCGGACTACTACTCGCTGCACGGCGTCTTCGCCAGCGTGCTGGAGCCGCTCGACGGGCCGGCCATCAAGGACCCCATCAGCAACGGACGCGCCATGCCCGCCTCCGGCGACCGCGCCGACTACGAGAAGCGTCTGGCCGAGCTGGTCGACGCCAACACCCGCGGCTATTACACCTACATCGGACGGCAGATGAAGACCCTGCACAAGGACTTCGCGGGCCGCCTCCTCGCCGCCTATCACGGCGTGCGCAGCCCCGAGGCCTTTGACGCGTCCCAGAAGTACAAGTTCGAGATCATCCGCGAGATCGACGGCTCCATCTCGATCCGCCCCGACTCGCCGATCACCGCTCCGCTGGCGGCCCTGAAGAAGATCCCCGCGGCCGAGTTCGCCGCCCGCGCTCCCAAGGCCATCGCCGAGGCGCTCGCCTCCGACCGCGTGAAGGTCAATCCGATCATCGTCGCCGCCCTCAAGGGGCTCAAGCCGCGCACGATCGACGAAGTGGCCGAGGCCTACGCCGAGGCCGTCCAGCGCAACAGCGAGCGCGTCCAGGCGCACATCCGCCTGCGCGGCGAGCCCGGCCGCCGGGGCGCGAAGGACGACCCCGCCGTCGCCCAGCTCGCCGCCTTCCCGTGGGCCCTGCCCGACTACGAGGAGATCGCGTCCACGCAGTCCCTGACGCTGGCCTGCTCCACCCGCCAGTTCTGCGAGCCCTGGCAGGACAAGATCAGCTTCCGCAACAACGTTAAGCCCGCGAACATCTTCAAGTTCGAGGCCATCAGCCAGCTCGACATCACCCACCCCGGCGGCCCCGGCCGCGCGATGGTCGTCGCCGACGCCGAGAAGCCCCGCGACAGCTACGTCTACATCCGCGGCGACCGCAACAAGCGCGGGCCCGTCGCGCCGCGCCAGTTCCTCGAGGTGCTGGCCGGACCCGAGCGCCAGCCCTTCTACGAGGGCAGCGGGCGCCGCGAGCTCGCCCTCGCCATCGCCAGCCGCACGAACCCCCTGACCTCCCGCGTGCTCGTCAACCGCGTCTGGATGCACCACTTCGGCGCCGGCATCGTCTCCACCGCCGACGATTTCGGCAACATGGCCGACAAGCCCACGCACCCCGAGCTGCTCGACTGGCTCGCCACCTGGTTCGTCGACAACGGCTGGTCGATCAAGAAGCTCCACCGCAAGATCCTGACCTCGGCCGCCTACCGGCAGACCGCCAACCCGTCCCTCAACTCGCTCGTCGCCGCCAAGGGCGCGGTGGACCCGATGAAGGTCGACGGAGGCAACCGTCTGCTCTGGCACGCCAATCTCCGCCGCCTCGACTTCGAGGCCATCCGCGACTCGATGCTCGCCCTCACCGGCAAGCTCGACCGCACGATGGGCGGCAAGCCCGTCAACATCACCGACGAGCCCTACAGCTACCGTCGCAGCGTCTACGGCTACATCGACCGCGACCGCCTCAGCGAACTGCAGGCGCAGTTCGACTTCGCGGACCCGAGCATGCCCAACTCCAAGCGGCTTTCCTCCATCGTCCCGCAGCAGGCCCTGTTCTTCATGAACAACCCGCTCTCGATCG
>JBMSKH010000074.1:0-2397 GCA_049419705.1 Opitutales bacterium | reverse complement strand
GCCAAGGCCATCGAGCGCGCGGTCGAGAAGACCATCGCCGAAGGCATCCGCACCGCCGACATCGCCGGCGGCGGCAAGGCCGTGGGCACGAAGGCGATGGGCGCGGCGATCCTCGCCCGGCTCTGATGGACGAGGCGGCGCGAGCGCGGGCCGCGGAGCGCCGGCGCGAGGCCGTCTGCAGCCCGTTCATGCGCATCCCGCGCTTCCCGGTCGACCTCGCCCGGGAGCTGCTGGACGCCGGTTACGCCCGTCTCGACCAGCTGGCCGGACGCTCGCCCGACTCCCTGCTCTCCGAGATCAGGGCGCGGGCCAAGGGACCGGCGCCGGCGCATTTCCTGCCGGCCCTGCGCATGGCGGTCTATTGCGCGGAGACGCCGTCACCCGACCCCCAGCGGCTCTTCCTCGACCAGTGGGAATGAGCCCGGCGCGGTTTGCGTTCCTGACGCTCGCCCGCAGAGTGCCGGGATGGCCGCCACCGCAGTCGTTCCCGTGATGACGCTGGGAGAATGCGTCTTCCTGCCCCAGCAGCTGCTCCCGCTGCGCATCTTCGAGCCCCGTTATCGCCGCATGCTCAAGGAGGCGCTGGAGGGCGAGCGCCTGTTCGCCGTCTCCCAGCTGGACGCGGACCTGCTCTCGCCGCAGGACGACGAGCCGCCCTGCCCCTTCACCTGCGTCGGCCGCATCGTCGGCCACGTGGCGCACCCCGACGGCACCTCGCACGTGATGCTCGAGGGCGTCCGTCGCGCCAAGGTGCTGCGCAAGCAACGTCGCACGCCCTACCCGCGCCTCGAGGTGGCCGCGGTCATCGAGGACGACGTGCCTGACACTCCCGCCGTGACGCGCGAGGTGGCCCGGCTGCTCGCCGCGTCCGAACGCCTGCTCTCCCCGCTCGGAGCCGACGGCGTGACGCTCATGGAACGCTTCCGCGGACTGACCAACCGGCCCGGTTCCTTGGCTGACGCCATCGCGGGCCATCTGGTCGGGGACACGAGGATCCGTCGTTCCGTCCTGGAGTGCCTTTCCCCGGAAGCCAGACTGCGCAAGGTCGCCGATGAACTGGTCAAAATCGAGGCGATGAACGAAATCGGACGCCAGGGTGGCGATGAGAACACGCGCGGGCTGAACTGATTGATTCAAACTATTTACATTCAGTAACTTAGGTATTTAATCATGGCGAATGGTCCGGAATAACCGGGCTTTGTCCTTGAAGTTTAGACTCATTCTAACTCATTCAATTTAGAATGAGTCAAAATCTCACCGAAGCCGACCTCTCCCACCTTCAGGAGGCCCTCAATCGCAGCGGGCAGAAAGTGACCCCTCAGCGCGAGGCCGTCTTCCAGGTGCTCCTCGCCAAGCGCGATCACCCGACCGTCGACGAAGTGTTCAACCGTGCCCGCGAAGTGATGCCGGGGCTCTCCCTCGCCACGGTCTACAACTGCCTCGAGACCTTCGTCGGCTGCGGCCTCGTGCGCCAGGTCAACCACGAGCGCGAGTCCACCCGCTACTGTCCGAACCTCGCGCCGCACGCGCACTTCCGCGACAAGGCCACCGGCCGGGTGCACGACATCGACCTTCCGCCCGAAGTCCTCAGCAGCCTGCGTTCGATCCTCCCTCCGGGCTTCGACTCCGAAACCATCGAGATCAGCTTCCACGGCCGCGCGCAGTCCGGCGAGGCACGCTCCAACTGAACCGACCTTCCCATGCCCGACTCACTCGTCATCAGGAACCTGAACGCCTCCGTCGGCGACCGGCCGATCCTGAAGGACTTCTCCCTCACCGTCCCGAAGGGCGAGGTCCACGCCATCATGGGGCCCAACGGCACCGGCAAGAGCACCCTCTCCAAGGTCCTCGCCGGCCATCCCGACTACACCGTGCAGGCCGGCGAGGCCCTGCTTGACGGCTTGCCCATCCTGGGGCTCGAGCCTGACGTCATCGCGCGGGCCGGCCTCTTCCTCGCCTTCCAGTATCCGAGCGAGATCCCGGGCGTGACCATCGCGAACTTCATCCGCGCCGCCCTCGTCGCCCGTCAGCCCAAGGGCGCGCCCTTCGACGCCAAGGCCTACTACGCCGAGCTCTACGCCAAGATGGACGCCCTCAAGATGGACCGGAAGTTCACCTCCCGCTTCGTCAACGAGGGCTTCTCCGGCGGCGAGAAGAAGCGCTGCGAGATCCTCCAGCTGATGATGCTCAAGCCCAAGTACGCCGTCCTCGACGAGACCGACTCCGGCCTCGACATCGACGCCCTGCGCATCGTCGCCGAGGGCGTGAACGCCCTGCGCGGACCCGACACCGGCTTCCTCGTCATCACCCACTACCAGCGCCTGCTCGACTACATCGTCCCTGACCGCGTCCACATCATGTGGGACGGACGCATCGTGCACAGCGGCGGCAAGGAGC
>JBMSKH010000073.1:0-2434 GCA_049419705.1 Opitutales bacterium | reverse complement strand
AAGTCCAGACCGGCGCCCGTTCCGCGGACCGCCGGTCTTATCTTTTTTACCGGAATCCCACCCCCTCCCGAACCTTTCCATGAAGTACATCTTCGTCACCGGCGGCGTGATCTCCTCCCTGGGCAAGGGCCTCACCTCCGCCGCCCTCGGCGCGCTGCTCGAGTGCCGCGGACTGAAGGTGCGCATCCAGAAGTTCGACCCGTACCTCAACGTCGACCCGGGGACCATGAGCCCCTACCAGCACGGCGAAGTCTACGTGCTCGACGACGGCGCCGAGACCGACCTCGACCTCGGCCACTACGAACGCTTCACCTCCGGCACGCTCTCCCGGCTCAACAGCCTCAGCTCCGGCCAGGTCTACGAGACGGTCATCCAGAAGGAGCGGCGCGGCGACTACCTCGGCAAGACGGTGCAGGTCATCCCGCACGTCACCGACGAGATCAAGGCCCGCATCCGCGCGGGCGGCGAAGGCGTCGACGTGCTCATCACGGAGATCGGCGGCACCACCGGCGACATCGAGGGCCTGCCCTTCCTCGAGGCGCTCCGCCAGTTCCAGCACGACGCGGGCCGCGAGAACGTGGCGTTCCTGCACTGCACGCTGGTGCCCTTCATCCGGGCCGCGGGCGAGCTCAAGACCAAGCCCTCGCAGCAGTCCGTCGCCAAGCTGCGCGAGATCGGCATCCAGCCCGACCTCCTCGTGTGCCGCACGGACCGCCCCATCGGCGAGGACAACCGCCAGAAGCTCTCCCTCTACTGCAACGTGGGCGCCGACTGCGTGTTCGAGTGCCGCGACGTCGCCAACTCGATCTACGAGCTGCCGCTGATGCTCGCGGAGCAGCGCATGGACGACGTCGTCGTGCGACGGCTCGGCCTGCAGTGCGGCCCCTGCGACATCGCGCCCTGGCGCGAGGTGGTGCGCCGGCTGCTCGAGCCGAAGCGCCGCGTGCGCGTCGGCGTCGTCGGCAAATACATCGAGCTGCAGGACGCCTACAAGTCGGTCTACGAGTCGGTGGTGCACGGAGGCATCGCCAACGAGGCGGCGGTCGACATCGTGCGCATCGACGCCGAGGACCTTGAGACGGAGGGCACGGGCAGGCTCGAGGGGCTGGACGGCATCCTCGTCCCCGGCGGCTTCGGCACCCGGGGCGTCGAAGGCAAGGTCATCGCCGCCAAGTTCGCGCGCGAACGCAAGGTCCCCTACTACGGGCTCTGCCTCGGGATGCAGATCACCGTCATCGAGTTCGCCCGCAACGTGCTGGGGCTCAAGAAGGCCCACTCGACCGAGTTCGACCCCGTCACGCCCGACCCGGTCATCCATCTCATGGAGGCCCAGAAGGGCGTCACCGACAAGGGGGCGACGATGCGGCTGGGGGCCTACGACTGCGCCCTGACCCCGGGGTCCAAGTCCCGGGCGGCCTACGGCAAGGACCTCATCAGCGAAAGGCACCGTCACCGCTTCGAATACAACGACGCCTACCGGAAGCGGCTGGAGGCGGCGGGCCTGACGGTGGGCGGGACCAATCCCGGGACGGGGCTGGTCGAAATCGTCGAGGTCAAGGACCACCCCTTCATGGTCGGGGTCCAGTACCACCCCGAATTCAAGTCCAAGCCCAACCGGCCGCACCCCCTCTTCGCCGCTTTTGTGAAGGCGGCGGTTGAGAAGTCGCTGGGCTCCTGCTAACTCCTTGGACGGAAGGCGCCTCCGGCGCCGCTACAGTCAAGCCGGCGGAGGTCCGCCAAGCCCCCTTACCCCCACTCATGTCCTCCCCCGATCCCGCCGGCACCTGGGTGCCACGTCTCCGAGCCGAAGTCGCACGCGTCGTCGTCGGCCAGCAGTACCTCGTGGACCGCCTCCTCATCGGCCTGCTCGCCAACGGCCACGTGCTCCTCGAAGGCGTGCCCGGCCTGGCGAAGACGCTCTCGGTCCGCACGCTCGCGCGCGCGGTCACCGCGGAGTTCTCCCGCATCCAGTTCACGCCGGACCTCCTGCCCGCGGACATCGTCGGCACGCTGATCTACGACCCGAAGACGGGCGCGTATTCCGCGAAGAAGGGGCCGGTCTTCGCCAACTTCATCCTCGCCGACGAGATCAACCGCGCGCCGGCCAAGGTGCAGTCCGCGCTGCTCGAGGCGATGCAGGAGCGTCAGGTGACGCTCGGCGGCGAGACCCACGCCCTGCCCTCCCCCTTCCTCGTGCTCGCGACGCAGAACCCGATCGACCAGGAGGGCACCTACCCGCTGCCCGAGGCGCAGGTCGACCGCTTCATGCTCAAGCTCAACGTCGGGTATCCGTCCCGCGAGGAGGAACGCCGCATCCTCGACGCGATGGCCACCACCGCCCCCCGGCTGGACGTGGAGCCGGTGGTCACGACGGCCGAGATCCTCGAGGCCCGGCGCGCCGCCCACTCGATCTGATTCGTCCAGTTCGCCACAG
>JBMSKH010000072.1:0-2487 GCA_049419705.1 Opitutales bacterium | reverse complement strand
CACCGTCGGCAAGCGCTTCGACAACAACGACGACACCATCGACGAGCGCATCGACGCCACCACGAAGGGCTTCCTCGGTCTCACCGTCGCTTGCTCCCGTTGCCACGACCATAAGTTCGACCCGATCCCGGCCGCCGACTACTACTCGCTCCACGGCATCTTCGCCTCGGTGGCCGAGCCGCAGACGAACCCGGTGATCCGCAACCCCCTGCTCGTCGGCAAGAACGCCCCCAGCAACGCCTACCGCGCCGACTACGAAAAGCGCCTCGCCACGCTCATCGACGAGACGGCCCAGGGCTACTACAAGCACCTCGTCGGCATGCAGGCCGCCTTCCACCGCGAGTTCGCGCCGCGGGCGATGGCCGCGATGCTCGGCGGTTTCCGCAGCACGGCCGGCTTCGACCTGCTCAAGAAATACGATCTCGGCCAGAGCCGCGAGCTCGACCCGTCCTACGCCTCCGTCATGGCCCGGCCGGACCACCCGATCACCGGCCCGCTCGTCCGCCTGAAGCGCGTGGGCGCCGAAGAGTTCGCCGAGAAGGCGCCCGGCATCCTGGCCGCCGCGCTCGCCGACACGCGCTCCCCGGTCAATCCGCTCATCGCCGACGCCCTCCGCGGCCTGAAGCCCAAGAGCATCGACGAGGTCGCGCTGGCCTATCAGGCCGCCTTCAAGAAGCACCGCGACAAGATCCTCGCCCACATCCAGCTGCGCAGCCAGTCCGGCCGTCGCGGCGAGAAGGACGATCCGGCGATCGCCCAGCTGGCGGCCTTCCCCTGGCCGCTGCCCGACGTGGAGGACATCAAGACCGTCCCCCTGCTCGAGCGTCTCACCGAAAGCCGTGACTTCTGCGCCAGCTGGCAGGTCCCGATCAGCTCGACCTTCGTCAACAACAACAAGCCCGGCAAGTACTTCAAGTTCGCGGACATCAACGCGCTGGACATCACCCACCCGGGCGGCCCCGGCACGGCCATGGTCGTCACCGACATCGAGAAGCCTCGCGACAGCAACGTCTACATCCGCGGCGACCGCAACAAGCGCGGCCCCGTGGCCCCGCGTCAGTTCCTCGAGGTCCTCGCCGGCCCTGACCGCCTGCCGTTCTACGAAGGCAGCGGCCGCCGCGAACTCGCCCTCGCCATCGCCAGCCGGACCAACCCGCTGACGGCCCGCGTGCTCGTGAACCGTCTCTGGGCGCACCACTTCGGCGCCGGCATCGTCTCCTCGCCGGACGACTTCGGCAACATGTCGGAGCCGCCCACCCACCCCGAGCTGCTCGACTGGATGGCCAACGCCTTCGTCGAAGGGGGCTGGTCGATCAAGAAGATGCACAAGCGTATCCTGCTTTCCGCGACCTACCGCCAGTCGGCCAACCCGAATTCCAACGAGCTGATCGTCCGCAAGTCCTCGGTGGATCCGACCAAGATCGACGGTGGCAACAAGTTCCTCTGGCACGCGAACCTCCGCCGCCTCGACTTCGAATCCATCCGTGACTCGATGCTCCTGCTCTCCGGCAAGCTCGACCGCGCCCTGGGCGGCCGCGCCGTGAACATCACCGACGAGCCCTACAGCTATCGCCGCACCATCTACGGCTTCATCGACCGCGACAAGCTCAGCGAGCTGCAGTCGCAGTTCGATTTCGCCGACCCGAACATGGCCAACTCCGTCCGCAGCTCCACGATCGTCCCGCAGCAGGCGCTGTTCTTCATGAACAACCCGCTCGCGGTCGAGGTCGCCCGCAACGTCAACGCGCGGCCCGAGATGGCCCGGGCCACCTCCGACGACGAGCGCATCACGCAGCTCTATCGCATCATGTACCAGCGCTCGCCGACGGTCCAGGAGCGCCAGATCGCCCGCGAATTCGTGACCCGCATCGCCGGCTACATCGACGAGCCGGTGGTCCAGGCCCCCTCCAAGGGGGACCGTGCCGCGAAGGCCAAGGCCGAGCGGGTCGCCAAGGCCAAGGCTGACAAGGCCGCCCTCACCAAGGGGCCCTCGACCTCGGAGGTGAAGATCGAAACCTCGGTTAGAGGCGGAAAAATCGTGAATAACACGGAAATGGTCTCCCGCAAGGAGCCCACCAGCCCCTGGGTCATGCTGGCCCAGTCGATGATCTGCTCCAACGAGTTCGTTTACCTGAATTGATTCCCTTACGCTGAAAGACTTGTTTCCCCCAAAAACCCCCACACTATCTAACCTACCTCAAACTCCCATGAAAGACTCCAGCTGCGGAAATTATGTTCCCACCCCGAACTCGCGTCGCGAGTTCCTGCGCCAGACCGGCCTCGGCATGGGCACGCTCGCCTTCGGGACCATGGTCGCCGACTACCTCGTCAGCGACGCCCAGGCCGAAGTGATGGCCAATCTCAAGCCTCGCAAGGCTCCGCTCGCCGCCAAGGCGAAGCACGTCATCCACATCTTCGCGGGCGGCGCTCCGTCGCACCTCGACACCTTCGATCCGAAGCCGAAGATGAAGGAGCTCGCCGACATGT
>JBMSKH010000071.1:0-2489 GCA_049419705.1 Opitutales bacterium | reverse complement strand
CCTACACCGAGCACGTGCTGCCCTTCATCCCGCAGAAGAAGTCGGCGATGGAGATTTTGACGAAATAATCCCGAAGGGATTATTTCGAGGAGGCACGTGCCCCCTCGTCGCGGCGATGTCGCGACGCTCAGTGCCCCGCCAGCCAGCGTTCGGCTTCGATCGCGGAACGGCACCCCATGCCGGCGGCGGTGATCGCCTGCCGGTAGACGTGGTCGGCGCAGTCGCCGGCGACGAAGACGCCGGGGACGCGGGTGCTGACGGTGTTGGCGCCGGCGACGAAGTAGCCGCCTTCGTCGACCTCGAGGGCCGGCGTGAAGGCCTGCGAATTGGGCACGTGGCCGATGGCGACGAAGACGCACTTCACGGCGAGGTCGCGGGCGGCGCCGGACTTCTCGATGACGCGCAAGGTGTGGACCTTCTCCTCGCCGAGGATCTCCTGCGGCGTGACGTTGAGCACCAGCTCGATCTTCGCGTGGGCCTTCACGCGTTGGACCATGATGTCGGAGGCGCGGAAGGTGTCGCGACGATGCACCAGGTAGACCTTGGAGGCGAAGCGGGTGAGGAAGAGGGCTTCCTCGCAGGCGGAGTCGCCGCCGCCGACGACGGCGACGGGGACGTCGCGGTAGAACGCGCCGTCGCAGGTGGCGCAGGTGGTCACGCCGTTGCCACCGTAGTATTTCTTCTCGCCGGGGATGCCGAGGAGGCGGGGCGAGGCGCCGGTGGCGATGATCACGGCCTTGGCCTCGTAGGTGGCTTCGCCGCCCTTGAGCTTCTTGACCGGGCCGGAGAAGTCGACCGAGTCGATGCGATCCCAGGCGAACTTCGCGCCGAAGCGCTCGGCCTGTCCCTTCATGTTCGTGATGAGCTCGTTGCCGTCGACTCCGTGGACGAAGCCGGGGAAGTTCTCGACCTCGGAGGTCGTGGTCAGCTGGCCCCCGGGCTGGCCGCCTTCGAGGACCAGCGGCGCGAGGCCGGCGCGGGCGGCGTAGATGGCGGCGGTCAGACCGGCGCAACCGGTGCCGAGGATAAGGACGTTTTCAGCCATGGGTATGTCCCATCTTGATGGCGGGAGCACAGCCGCAAGGCGGAAAACCTGATGTGAACAACCCGAGTCAAGGCTTGCCCCGGGGGGTGGGGTCGGGGTTTGCTACCTGTCGCTCCCGGCCCCATGTTCCTCAGCATCCTCAAGCTCTTCGCGGGCAGCCACCACCGGAGGTTCCTCCGCAAGTGCGCACCCCTGGTCAAGCGCATCAATCTGCTCGAGACCGAGTACCAGAAACTGACCGACGAACAGCTTCGCGCCAAGACCGCCGAGTTCAAGGAGCGCCACGCCAAAGGCGAATCCCTCGACGCCCTCCTTCCCGAGGCCTTCGCGGTGGTCAAGAACGCCGCCCGCCGCCTCGTCGGCACCAAGGCCGTCGTCTGCGAGCATGAGCTGACCTGGGAGATGGTGCATTTCGACGTCCAGCTCATCGGCGGCATCGCGCTCCACCAGAACAAGATCGCCGAGATGGCGACCGGCGAAGGCAAGACCCTCGTCGCCACCCTGCCCCTCTACCTCAACGCGCTGACCGGCCGGAACTGCCAGCTCGTCACCGTCAACGACTACCTCGCCCGCCGCGACTCCGAGTGGATGGGCCACCTGTACCGCTGGCTCGGCCTCACGGTCGGCTGCATCCAGAACCAGATGCCCAGCGAGGACCGCAAGCTCGCCTACGGCTGCGACATCACCTACGGCACCGCCTCCGAGTTCGGCTTCGACTACCTGCGCGACAACGGCATGGCCCTCTCGCCCGAGGAGCAGGTCCAGCGCGACCACTACTTCTGCATCGTCGACGAGATCGACTCCATCCTGGTCGACGAGGCCCGCACCCCGCTGATCATCTCCGGCCCCGTCGCCGAGGAGCGCGAGCCCGCCTTCCCCCGCCTTCGCCAGCCCGTCTCCGGCCTCGTCGAGCTGCAGATCCGCCTCGTCACCCGCCTCATGAACGAGGCCCGCGAGGAGCTCGAGAAGCTCGGCGACGACAAGGAGCCCTCCGCCGACGTGCTCGACAAGCTCTGGCTCGCCGCCCACGGCATGCCGCGCAACCGCGTCTTCCTCCGCCTCATGGAAAACGGCCGCTGGCGCAAGCTGCTCGAGAAGCACGAAGGCGTGCTTGCGTCCGAGATCGAGAAAGACCGCCGCTTCCACCTCAAGGAGCGCCTCTACTTCGCCATCAGCGAGCGCAACCACGAGTCCGACCTCACCCAGCTCGGCCGCGACACGCTGCGCCCCGGCCAGCCCGACGCGTTCGTGCTGCCCGACCTCCCGAGCCGCTACGTCGAGCTCGACCGCGATGAGGCGCTGACCCCGGAACGACGAGCCGAGCTGCGCGCCGAGGCCGAAGCCGCCTACGCCCAGGTCTCGGAGGACATCCACGCCATCGGCCAGCTCCTCAAGGCCTACACGCTCTACGAGAAGGACAAGCAGTACGTCGTCCACGAGGGCA
>JBMSKH010000070.1:0-2572 GCA_049419705.1 Opitutales bacterium | reverse complement strand
CCCTGAAGGAACTCGGCAACATCTACACCCGGATCATGAATCCGACCACCGACGTGCTCGAGCAAAGACTCGCCGCGCTCGAGGGCGGGAGCGGTGCACTCGCCCACAGCTCGGGCCAGGCGGCCATCACCGGGGCAATCCTCAACCTCGCGGGCGCCGGCGACCATATCGTCTCCGTCTCCCAGCTCTACGGCGGCACCTACAACCTCTTCCACTACACCCTGCCGAAACTCGGCATCGAGGTCTCGTTCGTCGACGGCGATGATCCCGAGAACTTCCGCAAGGCGGTCAGGAAGAACACCAAGGCCTTCTTCGGCGAGGGACTGGGCAACCCCCGTCTGAACATCTTCCCCTTCGCCGAGGTGGCCAAGGTCGCGCGCGAATGCGGCGTGCCGCTGATCATCGACAACACCGCGCTCTCCCCCTACCTCAACCGTCCCATCGAACACGGCGCGAACATCGTCGTGCACTCGGCGACGAAGTACATCGGCGGGCACGGCACAAGCATCGGCGGCATCGTGGTCGACGGAGGCAACTTCGACTGGGGCAACGGCCGATTCCCCGGCTTCACCCAGCCTGACCCCTCCTACCATGGCTTGGTGCACTGGGACGCCTTCAAGGCCTTCCCCCCGGCCGGCAACGCCAACGTGGCCTTCATACTCAAGATGCGCCTCCAGTTCCTGCGCGACGTGGGCAGCTCGCTCTCTCCCTTCAACGCCTTCCTGCTATTGCAGGGACTCGAGACACTCCACCTGCGCGTGGAGCGCCACAGCGCCAACGCACTCAAGGTCGCCCAGTTCCTGGAGTCGCACCCGAAGGTCAAGTGGGTCAACTACCCCGGGCTCAAGTCATCGCGCTACCACGAACTGGCCAAGCGCTACCTAACCAACGGCTTTGGCGGCCTGGTTGGTTTCGGCCTTAAGTCCGGCCTCGAGGGCGGACGCAAGTTTATCGACGCCCTAACGCTCCACAGCCACGTGGCGAACATCGGCGACGCCCGCTCACTGGCCATCCACCCCGCCTCGACCACCCATTCGCAGCTCACTGCGGAGGAGCGAGGGGCGGCCGGCGTCACCGACGACTACGTGCGTCTCTCCGTCGGCATCGAGGACGTCGAGGACATCATCGCTGATCTCGAGGCCGCCCTGGCCAAGGCCTGAGCCACGGACCAGCTGTGAATGGTTTTTCCTTTCATCAGCACCGCGAATCCTCATCAAGGTCGTCAAGGGACACGGCGATACGTCCAACCCCTGCTCCGCGTGCCCTAACGCGCGTGGCCCCGGACGTGACGCCGTGTCCCCCTTCTTTTTAGGAACGGCCTAGGAGCCAAGCCTGCGGATAATCGCGAGCTCGGCGTCAGTCACCGGTGTGATCGAGAGACGGTTGCCGGGACGGAGCATCAGGAGCGACTTCAGCCGCGGCTCCTCGCGGAGCATCGGCAGCGTGACCGGGCGGCGGAAGTCGGCGGCCCAGGCCACGTCGACCAGCCACCAGACCGGGTTGTCCTTCGTCGCGCGCGGTTCGAAGGCGTCGCTCTTGCGGTCGAACTGCGTCGGATCCGGATAGGCCTTGGAAGCCACGCGACCCAGACCCTGCACACCGGGCTCCTCGCAGGAGGAGTGGTAGAAGATCACCGTGTCACCGACGCGCATCGCGTCGCGCATGAAGTTCCGGGCTTGGTAATTGCGCACGCCGCTCCAGGGCTCGGTCCGGCGCTTGCGCAGGTCGGCGAACGAGAAGACATCAGGCTCCGACTTCATCAGCCAGGCGCGCGCGGTCTCGTGGGTCGTCGGGCTCATGGGGCGAAGCCGAAGAAGGCGCGGGCGTTGGCGGTGGTCACGCGCTCGACCTCGTCGAGGGACATGTGCAGCACCTCCGCCGCCGTCGCCGCGGTCTCCGGCAGGTAGGCACTGTGGTTATCTCGTCCACGGTGCGACTGCGGCGGCAGGTACGGCGCATCCGTCTCCAGCATCAGACCGTCGGGACCGTGGGCCGCGAGCGCGGCGCGTGTGATGGTGGACTTCGGGTAGGTCACCACGCCGGTGAACGACGCGCGGCCGCCGCGCTTGGTGAGCTCGCGCAGGCACTCCACGCTCTCGGTGAAGCAATGGAAGACCACCTTGCGCCAGTCGACGCCACTGCGGTCGATGACGCGCACGCAGTCATGGAAGGCCGACCGGGAATGGATGACCACGGGGCAGTCGAACTGTCGGGCGAGCGCAAGCTGGCGGGCAAAGGCCTCATGCTGGCGACGCCGCATCACATCGGCTTCGGCATGGTCCGCAGGTAACCGGAAGTAATCGAGTCCGATCTCGCCAAGCGCGGCTGGCTCGACCGAGTCGGCGAAGAAAGTGCCGAGCGCGGCGAGCGCATCCTCCCAATCCTCGCCGACGTGGTTCGGGTGCAAGCCCACGGTGTGGCGGACATAACCCGGGTTGTCCGCGGCGAGGTCGCGGTAGGCCGACCAGTCGTCGAGGTCCGTGCCGATGGCCACCATGCCGACGACGCCGGCCGCCTCGGCCGCCGCGCGGTACGCGGCAAAGGTGCCGTCGCGGACGGCTCCGATGGGATG
>JBMSKH010000069.1:0-2659 GCA_049419705.1 Opitutales bacterium | reverse complement strand
CTTTGCACTGCCACTAGTCCGCCTTCCATTCAGTCCTCCACGCAGTCCTCAATTCAGCCCTCAACTCAGTCCTCTCGTTAACCCATGCATTCCTCCCTCTCCCACATCCGCGTCGCCGGCCTGGCCGTGACCACGGGTTCGGTCGTACGTGATTTCATCACGGACGGACTCGCCGCGGGTATCGAACGCGGGGCGCTGGAGCGCACCGCCCAGACGATCGGATTGCGCGAGCGCCGCGTCGCCGCCCCGGGAGTGACCGCCCTGGATCTGTGCGCTGACGCCGCCGAGCGCCTGCTCGCCGAGATGGGCTTAGATGCCACCTCGATCGACGCCGTCATCTTCGTCACGCAGACTCCTGACCATTCCCAGCCGAACAACGCCTCGCTGCTGCATGGCCGGCTTGGCTTGAGCAAATCCGCGCCGGCTTATGATCTCTCGCTCGGCTGTTCCGGCTGGGTCTACGGCCTGCACCAATCTGCCCTGCTTTGTGCCCACGGCGGAGCCGCCCGGGTGCTCTTGTGCGCCGGAGACACCCTGAGCCGTCTCACGAATCCCGGCGACCGTTCGGCCGATCCGCTCTTCGGAGACGCCGGCTCGGCGACGCTCATCGAAAAGACCGGTCGGTCCGCCCCTTGGCATTTCGTGCTCGGAGCGGATGGTGCCGGCGCCCAAGCCATCATCGTCAAGCAGGGTGGGGCGCGTCAGCCTGGTGGCCCGTTGCACGAAAAAGCGGATGAAGAAGGCAATCGTCGCCACGACGCCAATCTCACGATGAATGGCCCCGACGTTTTCAGCTTCACGCTGCGGGAAGTCCCCGCCGCCGTGCAGTCCGTCCTCCGGCAGGCCGGCCTCTCGCCCGAATCCCTGGATGCCCTCGTCCTGCATCAGGCCAACCGTTTCATCCTCTCCACGCTCGCCAAGAAGATCGGCGTCGCCGAGGCCCGCACGCCGATGGGGGTCGTCGAGAAGTATGGCAACCAGAGCTCGGCCTCGATTCCTTGCGCCCTGATCGACGGTTTGGGCGATCGCCTCAGCGCGGGGCCGCTCAAGGTCGCCGGCTGCGGCTATGGCGTCGGCCTTTCCTGGGGCGCTTTCGCCGGCGAGCTCAGCTCCGTCGCCGTGGCTCCCATTCTCCCGTTTCCGCGATGAACCGTCTCGAAATGCTCAACGCCTTGCAGGCCGACGTCGACGTCCTCGCCCGGGCGGACGAAGCGACCGTCCTCGGGTCATTGCCCGGCTGGGACTCGTTGGCCATCCTGCTCGTCGTGTCGCACTGCGAACACGTCCATGGTCTCGAGGTCCGCGGCCCGCAGGTTCGTACCTGCCGGACCGTCAGCGATCTCCTCGACCTTATCCAATCCCTCTCATGAAGAAGCTCCTCATCATCGGCGCCGGCGGCTTTGGCCGGGAACTCTATGCCTGGGCGAGCCAGCATCCCGATTGCGGCCGCCAGTGGCAGCTCGCCGGCTTCTTGGACGATAATCCAGACGCCCTGAAACCCTTCGGTTCGTTCGCGCCCGTCTTGCCGTTGACCGGGCATCGGCCGGCCCCCGATCAGCTCTACCTCGTCGGCCTGGGCATGCCGGCGCTCAAGGAGAAGCTCGTCGCCCCGTTGGTCACCGCCGGGGCGGAGTTCCTGACCTTCGTCCACCCCTCGGCGCTCATCGGCGCGCGGGTCACGCTCGGCCGTGGCGTGGTCATCTGCCCGGGCGCGATTCTCTCCGTCGATATCGACGTGGGTGAGTTCGCCATGGTGAATCTCAACTGCACCATCGGCCATGACGCCCGACTCGGACCTTGGACCTCGCTGAGCGCGCAGTGTGACATCACCGGACACGTCCGGGTCGCGGACCGCGTCTTCCTCGGCTCCCGGGCCAGCATCATTCCTGGCAAGACCGTCGGCAGCCGCGCGGTCGTCGGCGCGGGCGCGGTCGTCGTCACCGACGTCCCCGCGGCCGTGACCGTCGTCGGGATCCCGGCCCGTATCCTCTGACATGCGCAAAGCCCTGCTCATCTTCGGTTCGGTCATGCTCGTCGCGCTCCTCGCGCTCGTGCTCGCCGCCGAATTCACGCCCCCGCGTCCGCGCGGTTTCACCGGCGAGCTCGGGCAGGCCTTGCCGGAAGTCGCAGGCTGGACCCGTCGGGAGATTCCAATCGCCGGCAGTTCGGCTGCCATGGCGAGCGCGCAGGGCATCTTGAATTTCAGCCAGGCCAAGCAGGTCCTCTATGTCCGCGGTGGCACGCAGATCCTCGTCTACGTCGCCTATTGGGAGCCCGGCAAAGTCTCGGTCGTGGACGCCGGCTCGCATAATCCGGATTCCTGCTGGGTGAACAACGGGTGCGTGCGCACCGAACGCATCTATTCCGTCCCGGGCAGGATCGGGGACCGCGAACTCCTCCCTTACGAATCCGGACAATACATCGTGCCCAACGGCGGGAAGCAGAACGTCGCCTTCTGGCATCTCGTGAACGGCGAGCCTAATCGCTATGAAGATCAGGAAGCCGGCTGGCGCAACGGGCTCATCGGCCGCCTGGAACGCCTCCCGCTCGTCTGGAAAGATATCCGGACTTACGGACTGAATCAGAAGAACGAGCAGATGTTCGTGCGCATATCGTCAGGGAGCAGGATGGAGGAGTTGATGGCGGATAGGGCGAATGC
>JBMSKH010000068.1:0-2671 GCA_049419705.1 Opitutales bacterium | reverse complement strand
TGGAGCGGTTGAGCAGCGGGTGCTCGAGCGGTTCGCCTTCCTTGAAGGACTTCTCCAGCATCGAGGAGATGATGCCGGCGTTGGAGAACAGCCGCATCAGGTCGTCCTCGAGCGAGACCAGGAAGCGGGAGCGGCCGGGGTCGCCCTGGCGCGAGCAGCGTCCGCGGAGCTGGCGGTCGACGCGGCGGGATTCGTGCCGCTCCGTGCCGAGCACGTAGAGGCCGCCGAGCTCGCGCACGCCTTCGCCGAGGCGGATGTCGGTGCCGCGGCCGGCCATGTTGGTGGCGATGGTCACGGCGCCGCGCTGGCCGGCGAGGGCGATGATCTCGGCCTCGCGCTGGTGCTGCTTGGCGTTGAGGACGTTGTGGGCGACGCGGTTCTTCGTCAGCAGGCGGCTGAGGGCCTCGGAGGCCTCGACCGAGGCCGTGCCGACGAGCACGGGCTGTCCGCGGCGGTTGGCCTCGACGATCTCCTTGACCGCGTAGTCGAACTTCTCGCGCCGGGTCTTGAAGACGATGTCGTTCTCGTCGACGCGGATGCAGGGCCGGTGCGTCGGGATGGTGACCACCGGCAGGCGGTAGATGTCGTGGAACTCGGAGGCCTCGGTCTCGGCCGTGCCGGTCATGCCCGCGAGCTTCCGGTACATGCGGAAGTAGTTCTGGATGGTGACCGTGGCGTAGGTCTTGTTCTCCGGCTCGAGCGGCACGCCCTCCTTGGACTCGACCGCCTGGTGCAGTCCGTCGGACCAGCGGCGTCCCTCCATGATGCGGCCGGTGTTCTCGTCGACGATCTTCACCTTGCCGTCCTGCACGACGTACTGCTTGTCGACCTCGTAGAGGGTGTAGGCCTTGAGGAGCTGGCCGATGGCGTGGATGTCCTCGGAGACGCGGACGTAGGTCGACTCGGCCTCGGTGCGCAGTTCGGCGCGCCGTTCCGGGGTGAGCGAGGGGTCGCGGTCCAGCTCGACGAAGCGCGTGGGCAGGTCGGGCAGGACGAAGGCGTCGGGGTCGCCGGGGCGGAGCGCGTCGCGGCCCATCTGGGTGAGGTCGGCCTCGTGGTTGCGCTCGTTGATCGAGAAGTAGAGGCGCTCCTTCAGGTGGAAGCGGCGGTCCTTCTCGATCTCGGAGGCCAGCACGCCCTCGTGCCGTTCCAGGAGCTTCACGAGGCGGCCGTTCTCCTTCAGGCGCAGGAGCCCGGGGTGGCGGGGGATGCCGTGGGAGGCCAGCCAGAGCTTGTCGAGGGAGTCCTGCGAGGGCTCGGCGCCTTCGGCCAGCTTGCCCAGTTCGGTGCGCAGTTCGGAGAGCAGACGGTCCACCAGCTTCTCCTGGAGGTCGACCAGCTTGGCGACCTCGTCACGCAGGCGGGGGTAGGGCGGCTCACGCTCCTCGGCGACGGGGCCGGAGATGATGAGCGGGGTCCGCGCCTCGTCGATGAGCACGGAGTCGATCTCGTCGACGATGCAGAAGTGGTGGTCGCGCTGCACCTGCTCCTCCGCGGACAGGGCCATGCCGTTGTCGCGGAGGTAGTCGAAGCCGAACTCCGAGGCGGTGCCGTAGGTGATGTCGCAGGCGTAGGCGGCCTTGCGGTCCTCGCTGCTCATCTGGTTCTGGATGCACCCGACCGACAGCCCGAGCCACTCGAGGAGGTGGCCCATCCACTGGGAGTCGCGCCGCGCGAGGTAGTCGTTGACCGTGACGAGCTGGCAGTTCCGTCCCGAAAGGGCGTTGAGGTAGAGGGGCAGGGTGGCGACGAGGGTCTTGCCCTCGCCGGTGGCCATCTCGGCGATCTTGCCCTGGTGCAGGGCCATGCCGCCGATCAGCTGGACGTCGAAATGCACCATCTCCCAGACCTGCTCGTGCTCGCAGACGACCTTGCGGGAGCCGCAGAGGCGCCGGGCGGCGTTCTTGACCGCGGCGAAGGCCTCGGGGAGGAGCGCGTCGAGGGACTCCCCCTTGGCGTGCCGGGCCCGGAACTCGGCCGTCTTGGCCCTCAGGGCGTCGTCCGAGAGCCGCTGATACTCCTGCTCGATCGCGTTGATCCGGCGCACGACCGGGGCGCAATCGCGGAGGAATTTCCGGTTATGGCTGCCGGCGAATAGCTTGAGGATGCTGAGGAACATGGTTCCGGACGCGAGCGGTCAGCAAACCCCGAACGACCCCCCCGGGGCAAGCCTTGTCTGATGTTGTTCACGGCGGGTTTTCCGCCTTGCCGTGGGCATACGGAGGGCAAGATGGGCGCATCCCCATGGCAGAGCACGTCCTCATCCTCGGCACCGGCTGCGCCGGTCTCACCGCCGCCATCTACGCCGCCCGCGCGGGACTCGCCCCGCTGGTGCTCGAGGGCGGCCAGCCCGGCGGCCAGCTCACCACGACTTCCGAGGTCGAGAACTTCCCGGGCTTCACGCACGGCGTGGACGGCAACGAGCTCATCACGAGCATGAAGGGCCAGGCGGAGCGCTTCGGCGCCAAGTTCGCGTGGGACCGCATCACTTCGGTGGACTTCTCCGGTCCCGTGAAGAAGCTCGTCGGCGGCGAGGCGACCTACGAGGCCAAGGCCGTGATCATCGCCACCGGCGCCTCGCCCCGCCTGCGCGGCATCCCGGGCGAGAAGGAGTATTTAGGCGGCAACGGCGTGACCCCCTGCGCGACCTGCGACGGCGCCTTCTACCGTG
>JBMSKH010000067.1:0-2686 GCA_049419705.1 Opitutales bacterium | reverse complement strand
GCCGGGGCGACCTTGTTGCTCACGTACCAGGCGTTCTGGGAGAAGAGGTTGGCCGAGGACTTGGCGGCGGAACCGAAGGTCGGGCCATGCCGCCCGCTGGCGGCCTCGAACTGGCCCTTGGGCAGTCCGGCCTCGCTGACGCGGAAATCCCCGGAATCCACGAGGCAGCGGATCTGGAT
Organism: Opitutales bacterium; assembly: GCA_049419705.1. Taxonomy (GTDB): domain Bacteria; phylum Verrucomicrobiota; class Verrucomicrobiia; order Opitutales; family UBA953; genus UBA8828. The sequence goes on along the minus strand of JBMSKH010000067.1, from coordinate 2,507 downwards.
GAGCAGGCGCAGGCGGTTCTGCAACGCGCTGAGGAGCGGACGGCTGGAGGATTCGTTGAAGAAGTAACGGTCGAGCGAGGCGAGGCCCCACGCGAGGTCGCGCGCGGCGAGCGCTTCGATGGGCTCGAAGAAATCGCCTTCGCCGAAGGTCGGCACGAGCAGGTGGACGTCGGACTCCTTGATGGTGCCGCCGGGGCCGACGTAGGTGGCGAGCTTCTCGCACTCGCCGAGGACGAGGCGCGTGGACTGGCCGACGCGGCCGACGATCACCTCGGGGACGCCGCGCTCGTGCTTCACGCCGAGCGCCCTGAGACGTTCGACCGCGAGCGCCACCTGGTTGTCGGCCTGCGCGTCGCCTTTGTCGAACGGCCCCTTGGCGGCCGAGGCGTGGACGATGAAGTCATGCGCGGCGGACTTGAGCGCGCTGAGGTCCTTGCGCCGGCCGTCGTAAGGCGTGGCGGAGATGACGATCGAGACGGAGGGATCCGCCGAGGTCGCGACCGCGAGGAGGTTGGCGAGGTTCTTCTTCACCTCCTCCGACCTGGCCTGGACGGTGTCGGCGACGAGGTTGAGGTTGCGCAGCCAGATGACGCGCTTGCCGCCGAACATGGACAGCGTCTTGACCGACTCCGCGAACTGGAGCTCGAGGACGCGCGCGTCGTCGACCCGGAGGATCTGGGCGGAGATGACCTCGGCCTCGGCGTCGGGGCCCGCGGCCTTCCGGGCCTTGTCGTAGCAGGCGCGGCCGTCCCGATCGACGAGGTATTCGTCCTTACCAGCGATGATGGCGAGATAGCCGGGCACGCGCCTAATCTCCTGCCCTCCCCCTTCGTGGCAATCCTTTGTGCGTGCGGCGTGGAGCCGCACGCAGGGCTGGGGCTGATTTAAGGGCCAGGGCCAGGGCTGGGAGATAGCAGCGGATGGCGGTAGATCGGCAGCTCCCTGATTTCAGCGTTCAAGAGCAAGGACAGGCCCGAGCAAGGGAATCTGCCTGCCATCCGTCATCTGCCATCGACTCAGGCATCTCACCTAGCCCTGTCCCTAGCTCTAGCCCTCACCCTCTCCACCCGCCCTCACGCCCCGTGGAGCAGGTCCTCGACGCGGTACTTGTTCAGCTTGCGGCGCATGAAATCGAGGGCGGTGTTCACGGCGCGCTGCTTGATCTGGCGGCGGTCGCCGGGGATGGCGACGCGCTGGGACCAGACGCCCGTCGGGGAGGCGTAACCGAAATAGACGGTCCCGACCGGGTCGGCGTCGGTGCCGCCGCCGGGTCCGGCGTAACCGGTCACGGCGATGGCGTAATCGGAACCGAACTTCTCGATGGCGCCCGTCGCCATGGCGGCGGCGCACTCGGCGGAGACGGCGCCATGCTGGGCGATGAGGCACTCGGGCACGCCGAGGAGGTTCACCTTGGCGTCGTTGGCGTAGCAGACGGCCGAGCCGGCGAAGACCTTGGAGGCACCGGGGATGTCGGTGAAGGCGTTGGCCAGGAGGCCGCCGGTGCAGGACTCGGCGAGGGCCACGGTCTTCTCGAGGCTGCGCAGCTGCTCGACGACGAGCGTGGCGAGGCAGGCGTGGCCGGTCGCGACGAAATCTTCGCCGACCGCGTCGCGGACCTTGCGCGCGACCTCGCAGAGCTGTTCGGCGGTGGCGCCGCTGCCGGCGGAGGAGATGCGGGCGTCGACGACGCCGGTGTGCGTGCCGAAGGTGAGGGCCATGCCGGGCGCGAGCAGCGGACGCACGATCGCCTCGAGGGGCACGGCGCCGATGCCGAAGGTGCGCACCTGCACGTAGGCTTCGCCCTGGCAGGCGCAGCCGACCTGACGGAGACGCGGCACGACCTCGTCCTCGAACATCGGCCGGAGTTCGAGCGAAGGACCGGGCAGCATGACGAGCGCGCGGCCGTCGCGATGCAGGAAGACGCCGGGGGCGGTGCCGCGCGGGTTGGGCAGCGAATCGGCGCCGGACGGGACGTAGCACTGACTGAGGTCCGCGGCGGCGACCTTGCGGCCGATCATCTTGAAACGGTCGCGCAGGGCCTGCTCGGCGGCGGGCACGTGCGTCAGGGAAAGACCGAGCGCGCCGGCGACGGCTTCGCGCGTATGGTCGTCGGAGGTCGGACCGATGCCGCCGGTGGTGACGATGAGGTCGTAGGCGCCCCAGGCTTCGCCGACCGCGCGGGCGATCTCGGCGGCGTCGTCGCGGACGACGAGGGAGCGGGTGATGGGCAGGCCGCGGCGGGCGAGGTGCTCGCCGAGCCAGAGGAGATGACCGTTCTCGCGGAGACCGTCGAGGAGCTCGTCGCCCACGTTGATGACGAGGACCTGGCGTGGACTACTGTTGCTGGAAAGCATTTGCGGAAACGGGGCGTCCCCGCAGGGTTAGAGGCTCAGGCTCAAAATGCAAACCGACCGGGAAGAACTTTCGCCCAAGGCCAAGGCCCGGCGTGCCCCCCATACCCCGGGCGTCTACCTGATGAAGGACGCCGCGGGCCTGGTCGTCTACGT
>JBMSKH010000066.1:0-2708 GCA_049419705.1 Opitutales bacterium | reverse complement strand
GATAACCCGCGCCTGACCGCCCGGTTGCCCAGCGGCGAGTGGTGCCCGATTCGCCTGTTGCTCGACCGCTCCGGGCGGACTGCAGGCCAGAGCCAACTCCATCTTTTCTCCGACGCACATCGCGCGCAGACCGTCGTCGCGCTCGACCCGCGTCGTGTCTCTCCGGAACGCCTCGCCTGGTTCAGAGCCCTCGGCGTCCGACTCTGGGAGGTGGCATCCGACAATTTCCTCAACGCGATCGTCGACCGCGCCACCGCCGACGGATGGTTGGGCCTGATGGTCGAGCCCGGTCCCGTGCTTGGACAGGCCTTGCTCTCCGCTGGGTTGGTCGACCACGGCCTGGTCTACACCGCGCCTGCCGGCAGGGCGGACGCGACCTCGCCGGGCTGGCTGGCGGGCAATCCACCCTTGCTCGATCCCGCGCGCGTCGAGTTGGGTGCGGATACCTTGCTGGCTGGTTCTTGGCTCTACCGCTGACCCCTGTCCATCGGCCCAAGGGGAGGCTTCGGGCTCGAAAAGGGGGCGTTTGCGAGCCCTTTGGCGCCCTCAAGGCAAGTTTTTAATCTCGACTTTTTGGCTTGAGTCCTTGTGATGCGGTGTGCGCGCCCACGGGCGTACACAGTTCCCAAACCACCTAACCCACAAACGCTTATGGCCGAAAAACTGCTCGATCCGAAGAAGAAGGAAAAACCCTCCTACACCTCGCTCATCGAGAAAAAGCGCGACGGGGGTGAGTTCACCGCCGACGAGATCCGCTTCATCGTCGACTCCATCATGGACAGCGCGATGCCGGAGGCCCAGCAGGCCGCCCTCGCGATGGCCATCTACTTCCGCCAGATGTCGGCCCAGGAGACCGCCTCGTTTGCCGAGGAGCTGCGCCTCTCGGGCGAGTACATCGACCTTGACCGCCTGCACCAGCCGAAGATCTCCAAGGTCTCGACCGGCGGGGTGGGTGACAAGACCTCGATGGTCCTCGCCGCGCTCGGTGCCGCCGCCGGCGTCATCATGCCGGGCATGAACGGCAAGGACGAGGAATACGTCCTCTCCACCACCGACAAGCTCTCCTCCATTCCCGGACTGAAGACCAAGGTCGGTCTCGATGCCTTCCGCTCGCAGCTCGAGCGCGTCGGCTGCGCCCTGACCGAGCAGTGCGCGGAGATCGCGCCCGCCGATGAGATCCTCTACGCCCTGCGCCAGCGCACGGGCACCACGCCGTCGCTCCCGCTCATCACCGGCAGCATCCTCTCGCGCAAGCTCGCCGAGGGCTGCGAGGGCCTCGTGGTCGACGTCAAGTGGGGCAACGGCTCCTTCATCAAGGACGTCGAGCAGGCCAAGCAACTTGCCCGCATCATCACCCGCGTCGCCCGCAGCCTCAACCGCAAGTGCGTCGCGCTCGTCACCGACATGAACCAGCCCCTCGGCGACTCGGTCGGCACCGGGCTCGAGGTGCTCGAGGCCGTCCGCCTCCTCAAGGGTGAGGGCCCCGAGGACCTGCAGGACCTCGTGATGAAGCTCGGCATGGAGGTCGTCCGCCTCGCCGGCGTCGCCGGCTCCACGCTCTCGGCCAAGCAGGCCGTCGAGCGCCACCTCAAGGACGGCTCCGCCCTCGAGAAGTTCAAGGCCATGGTTCGCGCCCAGGGCGGCAAGACCGACTGGATCGACGACCCCGCCAAGTTCCCCAAGGCCAAGTTCATCCGCAAGCTCCCCGCCCCCAAGCGCGGCTACGTGCACACCATCGACGCCGGCAAGATCGCCCAGGGCGTGCGCCTGCTCGCGACCAACAAGGACGGCTCGCTCGACCCCTCGGTCGGCGTCACCGAGATCCGCAAGGTCGGCACCCAGGTCAAGCAGGGCGAGCCGCTGATCATGATCCACTACAACGACGAGTCGAAGGTCGAGCTCGCGCTGCCGTACTTCCGCGACGCCTACCGCCTCGCGCCGAAGCGTCCCAACGTCCCGCCGCTCCTCGTCGAGCGCGTGGCCTGAGCCAGACGGGGCGCCGGAGACGGCGCCCCTTTCGTTTCCATGGGCGACGACCCCACAGAGCGGCTCTTCTGGTGGTTCTTCCGTCCGTTCCTCGGCAAGCGGGCCGAGCCGGTGCCCGAGGGCGTCTCGGATGAGGAGCTGATTCGCAAGGGAGACGAGGCCGCCCGACGCCCTTGGAACCTTCTCATTAGCTGCCTGCTTTGGGCCCTGCTGCCGTGGGGTTTGGTCGAGTTGCACGCGTTGAGCGGCCTCGCGGCTGTCCGGCGGCCCGATGACATCCATTTCTCGACCACCACACCCTGGGTGGGGGCCGTCTTCATTGCGATGGGGCTCACGCTCATCCTCTTCATCACCCCGCTGCGTTTCGTCTTCGGGTATGATGCCGAAGGCGATCGCGTCTACCGGCTGGCCTTCGAGGCGAAGCACAAGGTCAATGTCCGCCATGCCCTCGCCTTGCTCGGTGTGCTCGCTCTTGCGATGGGGACGCTCTTCCTCGTGGCGGCCGATGACTTTGTCGCATTCGACCGGACCGCCCTGCGCTGGCGGCATCTTTATACCGAGCATAGCCGGCCAATCGCCGACATCGCGGAGGTGCGCTGGTACCGTCGCAAGGAGACGCCGCGTGGCGGGCCGCGTCGGTGGGAGGCCGCCTGCATTGTGTTCAAGGATGGCACGCGACTTCTGACCACCGATGGGTTCATGAGGCTCGGCATGACGCCTGA
>JBMSKH010000065.1:0-2735 GCA_049419705.1 Opitutales bacterium | reverse complement strand
CGAGCAGGAGGATCGGGGTGACGTAGTCCATGAGAGATCTTGAGGGCGCCTAATCTGCCCGCGCCGCGCGCTTTCGCAACCCCCCGTCTTCAGCCACGCGGGTCGGCCTCGATCGCGAGATCGATGCCCGCCTCCCACGCCGCCTCATATCCCGCGACGTAGTCCGGCGCGTTCCAAAGGGGTGAGCAGGGCTCTCCGCCGAGTCCGGCCAGGAAGCCGTAGCGCACGGCGTGCGCGATGCGACGCCGACGGGGATTGTTCCGATCGGACGCCCAGGCCTCCGCTTCACGCCGCTTCTCGTCATCCGGCGGCCGCACGGTGGAACGCCCCACCTGCCAGGCCACCACCGCCGCATGCGCGATGTCGGAGATCCGCCGACGGACGTCGAGCGGGGCCGGTGAGCCCGCCCTGCCTTCGGCGATGCGCCGCAGGATCTCCTGCCGCAGGGCCACCCGCCAGCGTTCCTCGGGCGTGAGCAGGCCGAAGTCGTAATCCGGGTCGTCGGCGGCCTCGTCGCGCAACGCTTCCTTGGCGTAACGCCTCCACCGTTCGAGCCACTCATTCCATTTTTCCGTCCCGCGTCTTGGCGGCTTGCCGAGCCATTCCGGGATGTCCTCTCGCATGATGCTTTCCATCGAATGCGCCGCACAGCCTGCAGCACAAGTTGAAAGTGAACATTAGTTCACATAACTCACCCCCTATTATTTGGGCGAAACCGTTCAAAAACGCCAAAAAACCTAAAAAACAATCGAACTAATCATCCCCTTTGGTGTTATTCGAGCGTACCCTAAGACTGTGATTTACCCTCGTTTTACCCCACGTGACCGTCGGGCTTTTAAGCCCCTTTTTCAGCTCTGCCTGATGGCGGCGTGGTCCGGCTCATCCCTTTTCGGGCAGCAGGTCCCGGCCGCTCCGGCTCCAGCTGCTCCCGCGGCGGTCACTCCGGCGGCTCCCAAGCCTGCACCTGCCGTCGCCGTTCCGACGCCTGCTGCCGTCGCCCCGTCCGCTGCTGCCGTCGCCGGCACCGTCGCCGCGACTCCCGCCGCTCCCTTGCTCGGATCTGACATCGTCGGTCCGGTCATCTTGCGTGACGAAACCGTCGCCCAGGTTCTCGAGCTGCTGTCCCGTTGGACCGGCAAGAGCATCCTCCGTCCGCAGGCGCTGCCGGCCAACGTCTACTCGCTCTCCCTGCCCGAGACCGCGACGCGCGATGACGCCCTGCTCGCCATCGAGACCCTCCTCGCCCTTAACGGCGTGGCCGTCATCCAGCAGGGCGACAAGTTCCTGAAGATCGTCCCCAATCTCGTGGCCAAGGCCGAGTCCCCTTCGCTCATCAGCGAATCGACGCTCAAGCTGCCGCCCAGCGGCCGCATCGCTTCCAAGATCTTCACCTTCAAGCACGCCGCGGCGCAGGAGGTCCTGCCCACGCTCACCGGCATGCTCAACACCCAGCTGGCCTCGCCGCCCGTCTACTTCAGCCGCAACAACGCCGTCCTGGTCACCGATTCGATCATGAACCTGCAGAAGATCGAGGCCCTCGTGGCCGAGATCGACCGCCCGCAGCTCGATTCGATCGTGACCAAGGTCTACGACCTCAAGGCCGCGATGGCCACCGACGTCGTGAACAAGCTCACGGCGCTCCTGCGCACCCCCACCACCTCGGGCGGCGCGCCCTTCCGCCTGAGCACCGGCACGAGCTTCACCGCCGACGAGCGCACCAACCGCGTCGTGCTGATGGGGTCCGCCGACCAGCACCCCTTCTTCGACAACCTCATCTCGACCCTCGACGCCTCGAGCGACCCCAACACGCGCACCGAGGTCATCTTCCTGCGCAACGCCACCGCGCAGGACGTCGCCACGCTCATCACCCAGCTCGTCACCGGACAGACCACCGCGGCCCAGCGGGCCAACGGCGGTTCACGGACCACCCTCAGCCGCACGCCCGTCCCGACGCCCGCTCCGGTCCCGACCGCCGCCGGCGCGACCGCGGCGACCACCACGCAGCAGTCCGGCGCCAATGAGTTCAGCCAGATGCTGACCGTCCTGCCCGACGTCCGCAGCAACTCCATCGTCGCCTCCGGCACCAAGTCCGACCTCCAGCTGCTCAAGGACCTCGTCGAGAAGGTCGACGTCGTCCTGCCGCAGGTGCGCATCGAGTGCGTCGTGGCCGAGGTCACCCTCAGCGACAACGAGCAGAGCGGCATCACCGCGCTCGGCCTCACGCTGCAGAACGGCAAGCTCATCGGCGTGGGCGGCAACGTCCAGGGCGGCGCGCTCTCCGGCGGCAACGCGACCGTGGCCGGCGCGGGCACGGCGCAGGCCCTCCTCGCGGGCTCCGACCTCTCGGGCATCATCTCCCTCAGCTCCACCCCGCGCCTCGGCGACACGAAGTTCCTCTCCGTGCCCGCGGTCACCACCTCGCACAACAAGGAGGCGACCATCTTCTCCGGCGAGTCCCGCCCGATCATCACCGGCACCTCGACCTCCACCGTCGTCGCCGGCACGGTCACCTCGCAGGTCTCCCAGCGCGAGATCGGCATCCAGCTGCGCGTCCTGCCGCTGGTGGGCAAGGACGGCTCGGTGCAGATCCAGCTGACCCAGACGGTCGACGACATCATCGGCACCGTGCTGCTCGACGGCAACGAGCAGCCCATCATCGGCAGCCGTCGCACCGAGTCCTTCGTCAGCGCCAACAGCGGCGAGATCATCGTCCTCGGCGGCGTGCAGCGCAACGT
>JBMSKH010000064.1:0-2983 GCA_049419705.1 Opitutales bacterium | reverse complement strand
CCGCCGATGACCGCGCGGACCTCGCGCAGGGTGTCGGCGCGCAGGCCCACCTTGGCGCGCATGAGCCGCAGGTTCTTCTTCTTGCCGAAGATGGCGAGCGCGTCCGCGTCGAACTCCGGCGCGATGATGACCTCCGAGAAGATCTCCGCGATGGCCTCCGCGAGGCCCTTGTCGACCGTGCGGTTGGCGACGATGATGCCGCCGAACGGGGCCTGCCGGTCGGTCTCAAAGGCCTTGTGCCAGGCCTCGAGCAGCGTGTCGCCGGAGGCGGCGCCGCAGGGGTTGGTGTGCTTGAGGATGCAGACCGTCGGACGCTCGAACTCGCCGATCAGGTAGGTGGCGGCGGTGATGTCCAGGATGTTGTTGTAGCTGAGCTCCTTGCCCTGGAGCTGGTCGAACGCCTCGTGGAAGGAGCCGTAGAGCGCGGCCTGCTGGTGCGGGTTCTCCCCGTAGCGCAGGCGCTGGGCGAGGGGCAGGGTGGAGGTGAAGCGCGAGGGCAGGCCGAGCACGTTGCCTTCGCCGGGCTGCGCCTGGGACTCCAGGTAGTTGGCGATGGCCGCGTCGTAGGCCGAGGTGCGCTGGAAGACCTTGAGGGCGAGCTCGCGGCGGAGCGCGGAGAGTTCGGCCGGATCCTTCATCGCCGCGAGCACGCGGGGGTAGTCGGCCGGATCGGTGACGACCGAGACGGACGCGTGGTTCTTGGCCGCGCTGCGCAGCATCGAGGGTCCGCCGATGTCGATGTTCTCGATGGCGTCCTCGAACGAGCAGCCGGGCTTCGCGACGGTCGACTCGAAGGGGTAGAGGTTGACGACCACGAGGTCGATGAGGTCGATGCCGTGAAGCTTCGCCTGCTCGAGATGCTCCGCGGAATCGCGGCGGCAGAGGAGGCCGCCATGGACCTTCGGGTGCAGGGTCTTGACGCGGCCCTCCATGATTTCGGGGAAGCCCGTGTGCTCGCCGACGTCCGTCACGGGAAGGCCGGCGTCGCGCAGCGCCTTGGCGGTGCCGCCGGTCGAAAGGAGCCGGTAGCCGTGCTCCTTGACGAGCGCCTGGGCGAAGGGCAGCAGGCCGGTCTTGTCGCTGACGGAGAGGAGGGCGAGAGGCATGGCGGAAAAGGTCGCGTGATTGGGTAGGGGATGCCCTGATGGGTCAAGAGTGAGACAGGGGTCGCCCGGTTTCGCACCGGCTCCCGAACCCTTCCTTGACCCCCCGCCCGTTTTTCCCTCCTTCCAAGGGTCATGTCGACCGCCCTCCTGTTTTCCGGCCAAGGCGCCCAGGCCGTGGGCATGGGCAAGTCGCTCTACGAGGGGTCTTCGCTCGCCAAGGGGCTCTATGACCGGGCGGCCGGCCTGCTGCCCTTCGACCTCCGCAAGGTCTCCTTCGAGGGTCCGGCCGAGCTCCTCACCGAGACCCGGGTCTGCCAGCCCGCCCTCTACGTCCAGGGCTACGCCATCGCTGCGATCCTGCGCGAGCGGGGCCAGCTCAAGGACCTCTCCGCCTGCCTCGGCCTCTCCCTGGGCGAACTCACCGCTTACGCCGTGGCCGGGGTCTGGGACTTCGAGACCGGCCTGCGCATCGTGGCGGAACGCGGACGGCTGATGCAGGAGGCCTGCGACCGCACCAAGGGCGGGATGGCCGCCGTCATCGGGGGTTCCCGCGAGGACATCGCCAAGCTGTGCTCGGCCTTCGACATCGACGCCGCCAACTTCAACTGCCCCGGGCAGGTCGTCATCTCCGGCGACGCCGACCGCGTGGCCCAGGCCGTCGCGCGCGCCAAGGAGTTCGGGCCGTTCAAGCTCGTGAAGCCCCTCGTCGTCGCCGGCGCCTACCACAGCCGCCTCATGGAGCCGGCCCGCGCGGCCTTCGAATCCTTCCTCGCGGGCGTGGAGTTCCGGCGTCCGCAGGTCACGGTCTATTCCAACGTCAGCGGCGGCGTCCTGGCCGAGCCCTCGGAGCTGCGCTCCGCCCTCGTCCGTCAGGTGGTGTCCTCCGTGCTCTGGGAGGACGACTGCCGCGCCGCGGCCGCCACGGGCGTCACGCGCTTCCTCGAATGCGGTCCGGGAGGCGTCCTGGCCGGCATGATGAAGCGCACGGCCCCCGAGGCCGCCGTCACGTCGCTCAGCGAGCTGGCCGACCTCCCCGCCTGAAACGCCGAGACCGCCCGCCGTGTCTTTGGACCACATCCGCAATTTCTGCATCATCGCCCATGTCGACCATGGGAAGACGACGCTCTCCGACCGCCTGCTGGAGCACACCAAGACCATCGAGAAGCGGCAGATGAAGGAGCAGCTGCTCGACGCGATGGACCTCGAGCGCGAGAAGGGCATCACCATCAAGTGCCACCCGGTGACGATGAACTACGTCGCCCCCGACGGACAGGCCTACGTCCTCAACCTCATCGACACCCCGGGGCACGTCGACTTCGCCTACGAGGTCTCGCGCTCCCTCGCCGCCTGCGAGGGAGCCGTGCTGCTCATCGACGCCTCCCAGGGCGTCGAGGCCCAGACGGTCGCCAACGCCACCCTGGCCATGAACCAGGGGCTCGAGATCGTCCCGGTCATCAACAAGATCGACCTGCCTTCCGCGCGGCCCGAGGAGGCCCGCCGCCAGGTCGAGGACATCCTCACCATCCCCGCCCACGACGCCGTGCTCGCCTCCGGCAAGTCCGGCCTCGGCATTGACGACATCCTGCAGGCCATCGTGCGCCGCGTGCCGAAGCCGCGCTGGGCCGACTACCCCCAGGCCCGCGCCCTGGTCTTCGATTCGCTCTTCGACTCCTACAAGGGGGTCATCAGCTACGTGCGCGTCTTCTCGGGCACTTTCCGGCCCGGCCAGGCCATCGAACTGATGTCCAACGGCGTCCGTTCGGTCATCAAGGAGGTGGGCACTTTCTCGCCCCGCATGAGCCCGTGTGAGGAGCTCGGTCCGGGCAGCGTGGGCTACATCGTCATCAACATCCGCGAGGTGGCCGACGTGAAGGTCG
>JBMSKH010000063.1:0-3274 GCA_049419705.1 Opitutales bacterium | reverse complement strand
GAAACGCGTGCGCACGGAGCTCCGCTCGACCATCGGCGGGATCCTGCAGATGAAACATACGCCGGACATCCTCTTCGCCGAGGATGACATCACCGGCGGCGTGGCGCGCGTGCAGGCGCTCCTGGACGAGATGGCCCGGAAGGACCGCGCGGCGAATCCGCCCCAGGCCGACTAAGCGGACGGCGGGGAGACCTCGGGAAAATCCTTCAGCGCCTCGCGGACGACCGCGGCGCGCCGACGGTCGCGTCCGTCGCTGTCGAGTTCCTGGCCGGCGCGGGCCTGCACGTGGGCGGGCTGTCCTTCGATCATCAGGCGGTCGACGAGGTGGCGGCTTTCTTCCGGCAGGCAGCCCATGTCGCAGGCGAGCCGCAGGTGCGAGAGCATGTTCATCGCCTCGGAACTCGTGAGCAGGCGGGCCGAGCGCAGCACGCCGAGCGAACGGGCGAGGCGGTCGACGAACTTCTCGCCTTCCTCCTGCGCGAGCTTGCGGCGGGCGTTCCATTCCTGCTCGACGACGTGCTTGATCCAGCCGCCGAGATGCCTGAGGATGGCGTCCTCGGAAAGCCCGAGCGTCTGCTGGTTGGAGATCTGGAAGACGTTGCCGGCGGCCTCGGTGCCCTCGCCGAGCCATCCGCGGACGGCGAGGCCGTCCTGATTGAGCGCTCGGGTGACCTTATCCATGTGTCCGGCGAGGCAGAGGCCCGGCAGGTGGACCATCGCGGAGGCGCGCAGGCCCGTGCCGACGTTGGTGGGGCAGGCGGTGAGGTAGCCGAGGCGGTCCGAGAAGGCCAGCTTGAGCACGGCGCCGAGGGCGTCGTCGAGCTGTTCGGCGATGTGCCAGGTGCCGCGCAGATGCCAGCCGGCCTTGACGACCTGGATGCGCAGGTGGTCCTCTTCGTTGACCATCACGGAACAGGTCTGGTCGCGGCTGATGACGGCGGCGCCGAGCTTGCCGGCGGCGAGCTCCTTCGAGACCAGGTGGCGTTCCACGAGCACCGCGCGGTCGCGGTCGCCCAACTCGCCCATGCGGACGACGTGGCCGCGACGGAACTTGGGCAGGCCTTCGAGGACGGTGACGCAGCGATCGGAGATCTCCTTGCGGTGCGGGGCCTTGGCCCAGCCGGGGAACGGCAGGCCTTCGAGGTTGCGGGCGAGGCGGATGCGCGTGCTCAGCACCACGGCCTGCTGGCCGCCGAGGAGGTGGGTGAGCTCGCTTTCCGCGGCGAGGATGTCTTCGACGGACATGGTCAGGAGGCGAGCTGGCGCTCGAGGGCGGCGATTTCGTCGCGCAGGCGCGCGGCGGCTTCGAAGTCTTCGCCGGCGACGGCGGCGGCCATCTCGACCCGGGCGGCGTCGAGGCGACGGCGCAGCTGGGCGACGGGCACCACCCCGGCGGGCGCGCGGCCGACGTGCGCGGGCTCATGCTGGACCTTGAGGAGCAGGCCGCCGAGGGCTTCTCCGAAGGTCTCCCAGCAGGACGGGCAGCCGAGACGGCCGCGCTTGCGGAAATCGAGGTCGGTGAAGCCGCACTGCGGACACGTCAACGTCGGCGCCGGCGTCGGCGCCGCCAAGGCGTCGGCGAGCTGGAAGACCGCCGGATCGGTCGCCCCGCCCTTCTGGGCGCAGGCTTCGCAAAGGTGCACCTTCCTGACCTTGCCGTGGACGACCTGGGAGAGGTGGACCGTGGCGGCCTCCTCGCACAGCGAGCACTGGATCGGCTGGGACATCGACCACCAGACAACTCGGCCGCGGCCGATTGGCAAGGGCAAGCGGGGAGCGGGGTTTGACTTCATGGCCGGCGGACGCTTGATGGGAGGAAGTCAGATGTCCTCCAAGCCCCGCATCGTCATCACCGGCCTCGGCCTCACCGCCCCCAACGGGAACACCTTGGCGGAGTTCCGGGCCAACCTGCTCGCCGGCAAGGCGCGCATCGCCGTCATCGACGTCCGCCACATGGGGCCGCAGCCGGCCGGGGTGTGCGACTTCGACGCCACCAAGTGGCAGAAGCGGAAGGAAATCCGCAACGGCACCCGCGTCGGCTCCATCTCGATCTTCTGCGCGCGCGAGGCGCTGGGCGACTCCGGGCTCGACTGGGACAAGGTCGACAAGTCCCGCGTCGGCGTCTACCTCGGCATCACCGAGCACGGCAACGTCGAGACCGAGAACGAGATCCACAACATCTCCCAGTTCGGCAACGACACCAAGTACTGGACGCACCATCACAACCCCCGCACCGTGGCGAACAACCCGGCCGGCGAGGTCACGATGAACATGGGCATCACCGGCCCGCATTACACCATCGGAGCCGCGTGCGCCGCGGGCAACGCCGGCCTCATCCAGGCCGCCCAGATGCTGCAGCTCGGCGAGGTCGACGTGGCCTTCGCCGGCGGCGTCTCCGAGTCCATCCACACCTTCGGCATCTTCGCCGGCTTCAAGAACCAAGGCGCGCTGGGCGCCCATGAGGACCCGACCAAGGCCTCCCGCCCCTTCGACAAGCACCGCAACGGCATCGTCATCTCCGAAGGCGGCGCCATCTACGTGCTCGAGCGCCTCGACGACGCGCTGGCCCGCGGCGCCCGCATCATCGCCGAGATCGCCGGGTGGTGCATCAACTCCGACGCCACGGACGCCGTGCTTCCCAACCCGGAACGCCAGACCGAATGCGTCCGGATGGCCCTCCAGCGCGCCGGCATGAAGCCGCAGGACATCCACATCGTCTCCACCCACGCGACCGCCACGGCCTTGGGCGACATCCAGGAGTGCACCGCCCTGCGGACCGTCTTCGCCGGCTGCCCGGAGACCCGGATCAACAACACCAAGAGCTTCATCGGCCATTGCATGGGGGCGGCCGGCGCCTTGGAGCTGGCGGGCAACCTGCCCTCCTTCGACGACCACTGGGTCCATCCGACCATCAATATCGAGGAATTGGACCCCGAATGCGCCCTCCCCGGCCTGGTGATCAACCAACCGGTCAAAGTCTCCCGGGTCGACGCCATCCTGAACAACTCCTTCGGCATGCTGGGCATCAATTCCGCCCTCATCGTCAAGAAATATGGGGTTGCCTGACGGGGTCCGGCCGTTTGTAACAATCTCGCTGAAAACATGACCAAGGAAGACATCAAGCAGGTGGTTCTCGACATCATCGCCGACATCGCGCCGGACGAGGATCTGACCGCCGTCAAGCCGGAGGTCCGCCTTCGCGACCAGCTGTCCCTCGACTCGATGGACTTCCTGGACATCGTCATGGAGCTCCGCAAGAAGCACGGCATCGAGG
>JBMSKH010000062.1:0-3397 GCA_049419705.1 Opitutales bacterium | reverse complement strand
CTCGGGTAGGGACGTCGCTCCGCGGCGTCCGCCGCCCGCGCGGAGCGCGTTCTCCCAGCGGTCACCGGTCACCGGTGTCCGGAGTCTCTTCGTCTTCACCGCGAAACCCCACGCGGGTTTTGGGGTTAAGTGAGAAGCATGTCCGATCCCAAGTCCGACCGGCCCAATCCCTTTTACCGTCCCGCTCTCGGGCCCGTCCTCCGCCGGCACTTCATCGGTCTGATGGCCGCGACCTTCGGTTGGACGCTCCTGCCCGCGGCCGAAAGCGAGAAGAAGCCGAAGGGTGGGGGTGGCGGCAAGAAGGGTTCCGATGGATATGATAGCGCCCGTGCGCGCGGGCCGGCGTTCGTCGGCGATTACGTGCTGCCTGCGGCGCTCGCCGAGTACGCGCGCGTCTCGGTCGTCCTGGGACGTCCCACCGACGTTGCCATGACCTTCAGCGTGCTCGCCGCCGAGACCATCGAGGGCTACATCGAGATCGGCGAGGTATCCGGCCAGTACACCCGCCGCACCCCGCTCGCGACCTTCCCCGGGGGTACGGCGGTCGAGGTCGAGCTCTCGGAGCTCAAGCCGAACACCCAGCATCACTACCGTCTCTGCTACCGCGCAAAGGGTGCCACGACCTTCACCAAGCGCGCCGAGTGCCGTTTCGCGACGCAACGCGCGCCGGGATCGACCTTCGTCTTCACCGTGCAGGGCGACTCGCATCCCGAGCGCGCACAGTCCAGCCATCCCGAGCTCTACGCGCGCACCCTGCAGGCGGCCGCGGCGGACAAGCCCGACTTCCACCTCTGCATCGGCGACGACTTCAGCGTCGACAAGGTGCGCACGGTCTCGCGCGAGGCGCTCGCCGCGCCCTACCTCCTGCAGCGCCCTTTCCTCGGACTCGTCGGGCAGCACGCCGCGGTGATGCTGCTCAACGGCAACCACGAGCAGGGCTCGCTCTTCAACTACAACCAGACCGACGAGCGCCATGATGTCGCCGTGGGCGTGCAGCTCGCGCGCAACCGACTCTACCCGCTGCCCAAGCCGGGCAAGTTCTACTCTGGCAACACCGCGGAGCTGAAGGACATCGGTCTGCTGCGCGACTACTGCGCCTGGACGTGGGGCGACGCGCTCTTCGTGCTGCTCGACAACTACTGGCACTCGCCCGCGCTGGTCGACAGCGGCTTCGGGGCGAAGAACGCCAAGGGCGAGAAGCTCGACGACAAGAAGAACCGCGACTGGTGGGGCATCACCATCGGCGATGCGCAGTACCAGTGGCTCAAGCGCACGCTCGAGACGAGCAAGGCGCGGCACAAGTTCGTCTTCGCCCACCACGTGCTCGGGTCGGGGCGCGGAGGGGTCGACGTCGCCGATCTCTATGAGTGGGGCGGACAAGGCCGCCGCGGGGAGAGCTTCGCCGAGAAGCGTCCCGGCTGGGAGTCGCCCATCCACCAGCTGATGGCCAAGCACAAGGTCAGCATCTTCTTCCAAGGCCACGACCACCTTTACTGCCAGCAGGCCAAGGACGGCGTCATCTACCAGGAACTGCCCATGCCGTCGGACCACGGCTACGTCGCCTACAACGACGACCGCTACGCCAGCGGCACCAAACTACCCAGCTCCGGCCACCTCCGCGTCACCGTCAGCCCCGACAAGGTGAAGGTCGAGTACGTGCGCTCCTTCCTGCCGAAGGACGAGACCCCCGAGACCCGCCACGGCGCCGTCGCCCACAGCTATGAGGTGAAGGCGAAGGGCTGACCCTTTAGCCTAAAGGCTAGAGGAGAGTAGAAAGTAAAAAGTAAAAAGTAGAAAGTGAACAGGAGAGACAGGAGACAGGGGGCAGGGGCGGGAATCACGCATTCGGAATAAAGAATTAAAAATTAAGAATTAAGAACATGATGAAAAGTTACGCAGCGTTTATCCGACGCGGAATCGCCGTCACAGCGGTCATGCTGTGGGCCGCGGCGCTGTCGGCGCGGCAGCCGAATGTCATTCTGATCCTGATCGACGACATGGGTTGGCGTGACGTGGGCTTCGCAGGCAATCGCCACATCGACACGCCCAACCTCGACCGGCTTGCCAAGGGCGGCGCGGTCCTCTCGCAGTGCTACGCGGCCGCGCCCAACTGCGCGCCGTCCCGGGCTTGCCTGCTGACCGGGCAGTTCACGCCGCGCCACGGCGTCTACACCGTGGTCGACGACCGCTACGCGCCCGGCCAGCCGCACATGCGCGTGCTCTCGACCAAGGGCAATGACGAGCTTCCAGCCGCCACCCGCACCGTCGCCGACAGTCTCCGCGGCAAGGGCTATGCCACGGCGCTCCTTGGGATGTGGAATCTGGGACGTGGCCGCACGGGTAGCACGGGGTCGCCGACGAGCCGCGGCTTCGACCTTTACCGGAAACCCGAGGATCTCGGATTCGCCAAGGACGCCTACCAGGATGCGCAGCAGCGCTACCTCTCGGATGCGCTGGCGGATGAGGCCATCGCCTGGATGGAGAAGCAGAAGGACAAACCCTTCTTCCTCTACTACGCCGATCACTCGGTGCATGAGCCCTTCGACCCCAAGCCGGAACTCGTCGCCAAGTACCGCGCGCGCAAGGCGGCCGGCGCGGATGTCGGTATCACGCCCGAGTACGCGGCGACGGTTGAGGCGCTCGACACGGCGATCGGCAGGATTGTCGCGAAGGTGGAGTCGCTTGGACTCGCGAAGGACACGCTCATCCTGTTCACGTCCGACAACGGCGGCCTGCCCTACGTCGTCGGCTCACTCCGCGGCAGCAAGGGTCTGCTCTACGAGGGTGGCATCCGCGCCCCCGGTCTCGCCTACTGGCCGGGCACCATCCCCGCGGGACGCGTCATCGCGGAACCGGTCAGCGGCATCGACTTCGCGCCGACCATCCTCGAGGCCACGCAGACGCCCGCGCCCAAGGACCAGGCTGTCGACGGAATCAGCCTCCTCTCCGCGCTCCGCACCGGCGCGCCCCTCCCGGCACGTTCGCTTTACTGGCATTTCCCCTGCTACATCGGCAAGGGCGAGCCGATGAGTCTGCTCCGACTCGGCGACTACAAGCTCATCCACAAGTTCGCCGGACCGACCTTCGAGCTCTACAACCTGCGGCTCGACCCGGGTGAGACCAAGGACCTCGCCAAGGCCGAGCCCGAGCGCCTTGCGGCAATGAAACAGCAACTTGCCAAGTGGCAGAAGGAGACGGGCGCCTTCCTCGCCGACCAACCCAATCCCGCTTATGATCCCGCGGCGAAGGAGCCGAGGGGCAAGCGGGGGAGTAAAAAGTAAAAAGTAGAAAGTAAAAAGGGCGGCTGAATGAGAGAGGCTGCGAGTTAAGAGGGAGGAGAGGCTCCGGTGACCGGTGACGGGTGACCGGTGGCGCAACCCTTCGGGTGCCTTCATGA
>JBMSKH010000061.1:0-3405 GCA_049419705.1 Opitutales bacterium | reverse complement strand
GAGCCTCCGGGCCTCTTCACAACCCCTTCCCTCCTTTCCCCTTTATCATCCATCCCGCATCCTTCATCTTCCCTGAGCACCCCGCCCCGCCCCATGCACAAGCAGAACCGCCGTTCATTCCTCAAGAGCTCCGCCCTGACCGGACTCGCCTTCGGCTTCCCGACCATCATCCCCGCCTCCGCGCTGGGCAAGGACGGCGCCGTCGCCCCCAGCAACCGCATCCAGCTCGTCGGCGTCGGCCTCAAGGGGATGGGCGGCGGCAACCTGCGCAAGCTCATGGACAAGCAGGGCGTGCAGGTCATCGCCCTCTGCGACATCGACAAGCGCGTGCTCGACTCCGCCTCCAAGGCCGTGGTGAACAAGCAGAAGTCCGCGCCCAAGACCTATCAGGACTTCCGCGAGGTGCTCGCCAAGGAGAAGCCCGACGCGATGATGCACGGCCTGCCCGACCACTGGCACGGCGTGATCAGCTGCGCCTTCCTGCGCGCCGGCGTCGACGTCTACGGTGAGAAGCCCCTCGCCAAGACCTTCGCCGAAGGCCGCGCCATCGTCGACGCCGCCCGCGACAACGGACGCGTCTGGCAGACGGGCATGTGGCAGCGCTCCACGCAGAACTTCCGCCGTGCCATCGAGCTCGTGCGCAACGGCACCATCGGCAAGATCCAGAAGGTCGAAGTGGGCACGGGCCCCAACAAGCATGCGATGCCCGAGGCGCCCAAGGCCGGCGAGAAGCCCCCGGCGGAGGTCGACTACGACCTGTGGGTCGGCCCCTCGGCCGAATTCGCCTATGACCCGCGCGTGTTCCACTTCCACTGGCGCTGGCACACCAACTTCGGCGGCGGACAGCTGCTCGACTGGGTCTGCCACCATCCCGACATCGCGCTGTGGGCCATGGGCAAGGACGCCGAATTCCCCGTGGCCGTCGAGGGCACGGGCACGCTGCGCGAAGGACCCTGGGACACCCACCGCGATTACGACTACACCGTCACCTACGCCGACGGACTCGCGGTCAGCATCAGCAGCAGCTTCATGGGCATCCGCTTCCACGGCGAAAAGGGCGAGATCTACGTCAACCGCGGCCAGCAGAAGTGCTCCGTCGAGGGGCTCTGGGAGAAGGACCTCGGGCCCGACGCCTGGCGCTGCCCCGGCACGACCGACCACTACCAGGATTTCGTGGACTGCGTGCGCAGCCGCCGCCGGCCGATCGCCCACGCGCTCGCCGCGCACCACACGACGGCCGTCGGCCACCTCGGCAACGCCGCGGTGTTCACGGGCCGCAAGCTGAAGTTCGACGGCGCCGCGGGCAAGTTCATCAACGACACGGGCGCGACGGCGATGCTCTCCCGCGAGCTGCGCAAGCCCTGGTCGCTCGAGAAGGCCTGACCGGATGGACGAGGAGCCGTCACCCGGCGGCAGCCGTTTCCTGCTCGGCGCGGTCGCCGGCGCGGCCCTCGTCTGGGCGATCTTCGGACGACAGTTCGAAATCCCCGGACCCTGGACGCCCCGCCGCGAAGTCGCCCTGCCCCGGGGCGACGTGCCCGCGCGCTCCGCGGCGGAACTCAACGGGCCCGGCCGGCGGACGGAGGTTGCCTATGACAAGGTGCTGGCGGACCTGCGTGAGGGCAAGCTGCCGCAGCTCAATCGCGAGCAGGTCGAATCTTACCTGACCGCCAAGGACCGGTCCACGGCCAGCCTGATCTGCGCCTTCCGTCTCACCAAGGACCTCGCCTACCTGCGCGAGGCGGTGAACGCCGACGGCGCGAACCCCGTCGCGCAGCTCGAGCTGGCGCTGCGGGGCGAGACGGCGGAGGAACGCTCCTCCGCGCTCGAGATCTTCCGGCAGCTCCGGCCCGACAATCCCATGGGCGACTACCTCGCCGCGCAACGCGACCTCGCCGCGGGCGACTACGGTCGCGCCGCCGCCGCGCTCTTCGACTCGATCGAGAAGGGCCCGCTCGCCGACTACAGCAAGGAGGCCCTCGCGACCGCCGAGGACGCCTACGTCCATGCGGGCTACGATCCTCTGGCCGCCAAGCTGGGCGCCTTCGCGGCGCTCGACGTCGCCCCGATCATCAAGCTGACCGAGGTCGGCCGCGGCACCGGCAGCCTGCTCAATGAGTTCATCGCGCAGAACGACCTGGAGGCCGCCGTGCCCACCTTCGAGGCGGGACGCGCGCTCGGGCAGCGGCTGCAGGGCGAAGGACAGCTGCTCATCAACCAGCTGGCCGGCGTCAGCATCGAAAGCTCCTTCATCCAGCAGCTCGACCCTCTGACGGTCATCGACGCCTCCGGGCAGACCGCGGGCGAGCGGCTCATCGCCCTCCAGAATTTCTCAGCCGAGATCCGCCGGCTGGCCCCGGACGCCAGCACGCTCACGAATCTGCCGCGCGAGGATCTCGAGGCCTACTTCGAAGTCGCCTCCTCCAAGGGCGAGCTCGAGGCCCTGCGCTGGCTCCGCGCCCAGCGTGACGCGGGCAAGTGAGGCCCAACGAAAGGGGCCGCTCGCGCGGCCCCTGGTCACTCTGAACTTCGCGCCGCCCGGCGTCGCGATCAGTAGCGGTAGTTGTCGGGCTTGAACGGCCCCTGGACCTGGACGCCGATGTAGGCGGCCTGCTCCTTGGAGAGCTTGGTGAGACGGGCGCCGATCTTCTGCAGGTGCAGGCGGGCGACCTCCTCGTCGAGGTGCTTCGGCAGGAGCGCCACGCCGGGCTTCGCCTGGGCGCGGGTCTCCCACAGGTGCAGCTGGGCGAGGACCTGGTTGGTGAAGGAGGTCGACATCACGTAGCTCGGGTGGCCGGTGGCGCAGCCGAGGTTCACGAGGCGGCCTTCGGCGAGCATGTAGAGCTGGCGGCCGTCCTTGAACGTGTAGCGGTCGACCTGCGGCTTGATGGTGTCCTTCTTCACGCCCTTGTAGGCGTTGAGGCGGGTCACCTGGATCTCGTTGTCGAAGTGGCCGATGTTGCAGACGATGGCCTGGTCCTTCATCCGCAGCATGTGCTCAAGGGTGATGATGTCCTTGTTGCCGGTCGCGGTGACGTAGATGTCGGCCTTGCCGAGGGTGTCCTCGACGGTGACGACGCGGTAGCCTTCCATCGCGGCCTGCAGGGCGCAGATCGGGTCGATCTCGGCGACCTGGACCGTGGCGCCGAGGCCGCGGAGGGACTGGGCCGAGCCCTTGCCGACGTCGCCGTAGCCGATGACGAGGGCGACCTTGCCGGCGACCATGACGTCGGTCGCGCGCTTGATGCCGTCGACGAGGGATTCGCGGCAGCCGTAGAGGTTGTCGAACTTCGACTTGGTGGCGGTGTCGTTGACGTTGACCGCGGGGACGAGGAGGGAGCCCTCCTCGAGCATGCGGTAGAGGCGCTTGACGCCGGTGGTGGTCTCCTCGGAGACGCCCTTCCA
>JBMSKH010000060.1:0-3434 GCA_049419705.1 Opitutales bacterium | reverse complement strand
CAAGTCCGCCGGCCCTCTTCGTATGAGGAGTTGACTCCTCTCGGATAAACATTCAATTTATTGAATATGAAACGGGCTCGCCTCGACGCCAAGGTCCTCCGCCACTGCGGGGCCGCGCTGCGCACCTTGGCGCATCCTGACCGCCTGCGCATCGTCGAGACCCTCGAGTCCGGACCGCGCACGGTCGGTGAGCTGACCGAGGCGCTGGGACGTCCCCAGGCGACGGTCAGCCAGCACCTCATGCGCCTCCGGGCCCACGGCCTGCTCCGCGCCAGCCGTCAGGGTAGGGTGGTGCGCTACGCCATCGCCCAGGCCGGCTGCCTCTCGATCCTCGGTTGCATCCGCACCCATTTCGCCGGTCAAGAGGTTGGAGGTCGGAGGAAAGAGGTTCGGTAAACCAAGGAGCCCATTGCGTCGGCTGCATCTACACCTCTCCTCCTCTAACCTTACCTCTGACCTCTTACCTCTGACCTCCCCCTCAAAACACCATGAACTCCCCCCGTATCCTCATCATCGGCGGTGTCGCCGGCGGCGCCTCCGCCGCCACGCGTGCCCGGCGCAGCAACGAGCGCGCCTCGATTGTCATGCTGGAGAAGGACGGCTTCGTCTCCTTCGCGAACTGCGGCCTGCCTTACCACCTCGGCGGGGCCATCCAGGACCGCGCCAAGCTGCTCGTTGCCAAACCCGAGCTCTTCCGCAACCGCTTCAACATCGACGTCCGCGTCCGCCACGAGGCGATCGCCATCGACCGCAAGGCCAGGGTCGTACGTGTGCGCGACCATGCCAAGGGCGTCGAGTATGACGAGCCCTACGACCGCCTGATTCTCGCCCCGGGCGCCGCCCCGCTCGTGCCCGACGTCCCCGGCGTCCGCGCCAGGGGCGTGCACACCCTGCGCAACATCGAGGACATGGACCGCATCCTCGCCGAGCTTCCCGCCACCCGACGCGTCGCGGTGGTCGGCGGCGGCTTCATCGGTCTCGAGGTCGCGGAGCAGCTGCGTGAGCGCGGGCTACAGGTGACGCTCGTCGAGCGCAGCGGCCAGGTCCTGCCCCCGCTCGATGCTGAGATGGCTGAACCCCTCCGCCGCGAGCTCCTGCGCAACGGCATCGAGCTGGTCACCGGCACCGGCTTCACTGCGATTGCGGAGAAGGGCGGTCAGGCCACTGGTGTGGTGCTTGAGAACGGAAAGACGGTCCAAGCCGACCTTGTCATCCTCGGACTTGGCGTGCGTCCGTCCAACCGCCTTGCGGTTGAGGCTGGATTGGAAGTCGGTCCGACGGGTGGTGTGCGCACCGACGCCTTCATGCGCACCACGGACGAGGCCATCTACGCCGTCGGCGACGTCGCCGAGTACGCCCTCGGCGCTGGCGGTCGCGGTCGTGTCCCGCTCGCGGGCATTGCCAATCGCACCGGACGCCTCGCGGGCGAGCACGCCGCGACGGGCAAGTCGGCGCCTGCGCCCGCGGCCTGGGGCACCGCCATCATCAAGGTCTTCGGCTTAGCCGCTGGTATCGCGGGTGATTCCGTGAAGTCGGCCGAACGCCGCGGCCTCAAGGCCCGTGCCGTCCACATCACGGCCAACCACCACGCCGGCTACTACCCGGGCGCCCGCCAGCTCACCCTCAAGCTCGTCTACGAGGTCGGCACGGGTCGCGTGCTCGGCGCGCAGGCCGTCGGTCCGCTCGGTGTCGACAAGCGCCTCGATGTCGTCGCCTCTCTCCTGCACTTCCACGGGACCGTCGCCGACCTCGCAGCGCTCGACCTCGCTTATGCCCCGCCGTTCGGGTCGGCCAAGGACCCGCTGCATATGGCTGCCTTTGCCGCGCAGAATGACCTGGAGGGCCTTGCGCCCATCCTTCCCCCTGATGATGATCTTTCCGGTTACCAGGTCGTCGACCTGCGCGATGACGATGAGCGCGCCGAGTTGCCGCTGGCCGGTGTCTCCGGCGCCAAGACCATCCCGCTCAACAGCCTACGTGCGCGCCTCGGCGAGCTGGACAAGTCCCTCCCGACGGTGCTCGCCTGCCACAGCGGCCTGCGCGCGCACGTCGCCACCCGCCTTCTTCGCGAGAACGGCTTCGACGCCCGTAATCTCTCCGGTGCGGCGCTCATCCGCGACCTGGCGGTGAACCGTCCGACCTCACTTAAGTCGGAGTCGCCCGCTGTTGCCTGTGGCACGGTGAAGGCCTGCGGGGCCCCGGGCACCCTCGCTGTCGATAGACACGATGAGTTCCATCCCCGCAACGTGCTCGAGGCGGCGCAGGGCGGAGCGCTCCTGCTCGACGTGCGTTCACCCGCCGAGTTCCGCTCGGGGCGCGTCCAGGGCGCGGTCAATCTCCCGCTTGAGCGCGTCACGCCGTCCGCCGTGCGCGACCTGATGGCCGACCGCGGCAACGCCACGGTGCTCCTGCTCTGCGCCTCGGGTGGTCGCGCCCGTGCCGCCGCCACGAAGCTCGCCGCCTCCGGCCTGCGCACCTTGGTCGTCGCCGGTGGCACCAACGCCTGCCGACAGGCCGGCTTGCCCATCGAGGGTGACGCCCGCGGGGTGATTTCGGTCGAACGTCAGGTGCGCATCGCAGCCGGAGCGATGGTCGCCTCCGGTGTTGCTCTCGGCACTTTCGTCCATCCCGGTTTCTACGGTCTCAGCGCCTTCGTCGGCTGCGGGCTCGTCTTTGCCGGCGTCACCGACTGGTGCGGCATGGGCCTGCTGCTCGCCAAGGCACCCTGGAATCGCTGAGCGCCGGCGCGTCTTACTTTCGCAGCGACCGGTTCACCGCGCTGACCAGGGCGTGGAGGCCGGCCAGCTCGATGTTGGGGTGCACGCCGCAACCCCAGACAGTGCGGCCGTCGGGCGTCGTGATGGAGACGTAGGCGGCGGCGGCTGACTCCTCGCCCGAGCTCAGGGCGTGGGCGCGGTAGTCCCGCAGCGTGAAGGTGGCCCAGCCGCGGGCGGCGAGGGCGTGCACGAAGGCGCTGATCGGACCGTTGCCCTCGCCCTCGAGGGTGACGGAGCGGTCCTTCCAGAGCACCTTGGCGGTGGCGCGGACGAGGTCCTTGCCCGCGGGATCGGCGTCGAACTCGAGCAGGGCGAGGGGTGAGACCACATTGACGAACTCCCGGCGGAACTCGGCATGAATCTCGGCGGGCGAGAGCTCCTTGCCGAGCTTGTCGGCGATGGCGCCGACGTGGTTGCCGACCTCGGGATGCATCAGCTTGGGCAGGTCGAAGCCGAACTCGCGGTCGAGCACGTAGGCGACGCCGCCCTTGCCGCTCTGCGAGTTGATGCGGATGATGGCCTCGTAGGAGCGGCCGATGTCCTTCGGGTCGATGGTGAGGTAGGGCACGTCCCAGGCGGCGTCGGCGCCGGCCTTGGCGCGGCGGTCCATGCCCTTCTTGATCGCGTCCTGGTGCGAGCCTGAGAAGGCCGTGAAGA
>JBMSKH010000059.1:0-3804 GCA_049419705.1 Opitutales bacterium | reverse complement strand
GCCGCCGCGGGAGAAGAGCAGGCTCTTGGCGACGTCGTGGCGGTTGTAGCGCACGAGGGCGTCCTCGATGGCCTGCAGGATGAGGCCTTCGCCTACCTGGACGCCGGACTGGGAAAGGACGCGGACGACGTCGCTGGCGACGGCGGCGACGAACTGGCGGTTGGACTCGGTGAAGATGTCCTGCTCCTGCCGGGCGACGAGGAGGTCCGTGAGGGCGGCGCCGACGATGTCGGCGATCTGCGCGGCGTCGAGGCCGGCGGCGGCGCCACCGGCGGCGGCGGGCAACGACTCACGCCAGTTGAAGCGGGGTTTGGCGCCGGACGGGGATCGGACGGCGTTCTTGAGGGCGATGTCTTCGCGGAAGAAAGGTAGTTCGGATTTCATGTTGAAGAGAGGGTCAGGAGGAAAGGAATGAGGCGGGAAAAGAGGAAACGAGGGGCGGTTTGCGCCGGCGGCGGCCGACGCAAGGTTTTGGGAGGAGGGAATGCGGGTTGGGTAAGAACAGAAAACGTGCCAAGCCGGGCGCGGAGGGGGTGACGCCGGATTGCGCTCAGCGAGGGATCAAAGTTCGTCGTCGGAGACGGTGCCGAGGGCGCCCTGCTTCTGGTATTCGGTGACGCGTCCCTCGAAGAAATTTTGCTCCTTCTTGAGGTCCATCATCTCGGACAGCCAGGGGAAAGGATTGGTGGTCTCGGCGACGAGCGGATCGAGGCCGCAGTTACGCAGGCGACGGTCGGCGATGTAGTCGATGTACTGCTCGAATTCCTTGGCCGAAAGGCCGAGGGCGTTGACGGGGAGACAGTCGCGGATGAAGTCCTTCTCGAGCGTCACGGCGGTGGCCATGAGCTGGCGGAGCTCCTCCTTGAAGGCCGGCGTCCAGACGTCGGGGTTCTCCTTCACGAGTTCGGCGAGCAGGTTACGGAAGAGGTCGATGTGGTTGGATTCGTCGCGCAGCGTGTAGCGGAACATCTGGCCGATGCCCGGGAACTTGTTCTGACGGGCGAGGGAGAGCACCATGCCGAAGAGACCGTAGAACTGGGTGCCCTCCATGCACTGTCCGAAGAGGAAGATATTATGGGCGAGGGCCTGCTTGTCCTCGAGCTTGGTGAGGTCGAGCTTGCGGCGCAGCGCGCGGGAGTTGTTGACGACGAAGGCGGCCTTCTTGGCGATCGTCGGGATGTCCTCGAACATCGCCTCGCACTCGTGCGGGTTGATGCCGAGCGAGGAGATCATGTAGACGAGGGAGTCGGCGTGGATGTTCTCCTCGTGCGCGTGACGGCCCAGGACGAGCTTGAGCTCGGGGGCGGTGACGACCTCGCGGACGACGTGGATGATGTTGTCGCCGACGATGCCTTCGGCGGCGGAGAAGTAGCCGATGGCCATCTTCACGATCCAGCGGTCGATCTCGGTGATCTGGCCGGTCTGGTCGCGCCACTGCTCGCAGTCCTTCTGCATCGGGATGTCCTCGGGCTCCCAATGGTTGTTCTTCATCGTGCGATAGAGATCGTACGCCCACTGGTACTTCAGCGGGAGGATGTTGAAGAACATCGATTCGCGCCCGTTGATGACGCGCTTGTTGGCGAACGCTTCCTCGGCTTTGGTCTTATCGAGGATGAAGGTTTTCTGGCCTACTTTGATGGTGATGGTTTCCATGATTGGAGAGTGGGGAAAAGGGCCTAATTAGTGGCCGGTAAGGCCGCTATGTGGCAGGTATGCTTGGGAGTAAAATACTAGATATAGGGGCTGCAAATTTATTTCACCACTAGATGTAGGGTTTTTTCGCAAGATGCTGTCATGACGCCACTTAGACAAATAACTTTATTCACAATCAGGTTTTTTGACGAAATTTTGATAAGGCGACGCGGTTAGGGTGATTCCCCCAACAAAATCAAGCTCGGGAGCGATCCGCAAACGTCACTTGTTGGTGTTGCTCACGGTGTTCACCCGGACAGCGGCGGGCGGGGATTGCGCCGTGCGCCGCCCTGCCCCACTTTCGTCCCATGAACACGGGCCCCGCCGCCGATTCGTCGGCCGACCAACGCAGCCAAGGCGTCCTCGCCGCGAGCTGGACGCCGGAGGCGCTCGCGCAGCGCGGCTGGCGCGGCGGCCTCAAGGCCTGCTGGCGCGTGCTCGCCACCACCTGGCACGGCGTCCGCGACAACCGCCTGCCGCAGCAGTCGGCCGCGCTCACGTATTACACGCTGATGTCGCTCGGCCCCTTGCTGGCGCTCGCGCTGACCGTCTCCGGGTTCATCCTGTCTCGAGCCGGCGCACAGGCAGACAATCCGGCCAAGCGCGCGATCGTCGCCGCCGTCGAATACGTCGCGCCGCAGGTCGTCGCGCAGGCGGGCAAGACGGGCCAGGCAGTGACCTTGGGCGCGATCAACAAGGACCTCGACGGGCTCGTCGACCGGCTGCTTGCCAACGCGGCGAGCGGCGAGGCGGGCATCGTCGGACTCGTCCTCATCCTCGCCTTCGCGGTGCTCATGCTGAGCCGGGTCGAAGACGCGCTGAACGGCATCTGGGGCGTGCGTTTCGGACGCAGCTGGCGCGACCGCTTCGCGAACTACCTGCTCTTCCTCGTGCTCTTCTTCCTCGTCGGCGCGACCACGCTGACGATGCTTTCGGCGGCCTCGCTCGCGACATCGCTCGGCGAGGGCGCGACCTGGCTGGCCGGATGGCTCCACCGCCTGCCCGGCGGCGAGAAGCTGACGGCCTTCGTCGGCGGCAGCGGACCGTTCTTCGTGTCGATCGCGCTGCTGACGCTCGCGTTCGCTGCGTTCAACCGGATGATGCCCAACGTGCGCGTGCGCTGGAGCGCGGCGCTCGTGGGCGGGCTCACGATCGCCCTGCTCGTGGCGGCGAACCATCGGCTTGCCGCGCTCTACGTCGGTAAGGTCACCCAGTTCCAGAGCCTCTACGGCGAGCTCAGCATCGTTTTGGTGCTGATGTTTGGTTCGTACCTCACGTGGCTGTTCGTGCTAATCGGCGGCCAGGTCGCCTACGCCTACCAGAACCGACGCGCGCTGGCGCGCCACAAGGCATGGGAAGGCCTCAGCCACCGGGCGCGCCGCACGCTGGCCTTCGTCTGCGTTTCCGAGACCTTGCGATGCTACCGCGCAGGCAAGGCCGGACCGACCGCCGACGACATCGCCTCGACCGCGCACGTGCCGGCGACGGTCGTCGAAGGCTGCCTGCAGATGCTGCGTGATGCCAACCTGCTGGCCGCCGAGAGCCGGACCGGAGGGCACAAGCCGGCACGCCCGCTGGAAACCATGACCGTCGGCGAGCTCTGGTTCATGGTGGACACGCATTCGGATGGCACGGCCGGAGAGCCGGACCTGACCGCGGATCCCGCGGCCAAGGAACTCGGATCCATCGAGCGGTTCCTGCTGGCGGAAGCCGCCTCGCGGCAGACGTTGGGCGACCTGGCCGCAAGGAACTGAGGCGACGGCGCTTCGCCCACATGCTTGGGCGGCGCACGCCCTACGTCGGAGGCCCTGGAAAAACACCTCGCCTCGCGGACGTGCGGCGGCGGGCGAGCAGGCCGGCGCGGAGGATTCCGCCAGGCGGCGACCCGCGTAAATGAGGGGACCCCGGCCTCCTTGCGGAGACCGGGGTCCGTGAACCTGGCAACGACCTACTCTCGCACACCAGCGTGGGTGCACTACCATCGGCGGCTACATGCTTAACTGTCGTGTTCGGGAAGGGAACGAGTGTTTCCATGTGCCCATGATCACCAGAATGACTCCTCGGGCAGCTCTCTGATGGGTGATCATGAGATGGTTTTCGCCAGGTGGCGAG
>JBMSKH010000058.1:0-4067 GCA_049419705.1 Opitutales bacterium | reverse complement strand
AACTGGTCCTTCGGCGACTACTTCAAGCGCGAGGCCATCGACTTCGCCTGGGAGCTCATCACCGAGGTCTGGAAGTTCCCGAAGCACCGCCTCTACGCCACCGTCTACAAGCCCGACAAGTCCAAGGGCGACCCGTCCGAGTTCGACCAGGAGGCCTGGGACGTCTGGGCCGAGAAGTTCCGCGCCGCCGGCCTCGACCCGGCCATCCACATCGTCAACGGCAACAAGAAGGACAACTTCTGGATGATGGGCGAGACCGGCCCCTGCGGTCCCTGCACCGAACTCCACGTCGACCTCACCCCCGAAGGCGACACGAAGGGCACGCTCGTCAACGGCAGCGACGCCCGCTGCATGGAGATCTGGAACCTCGTCTTCATCCAGTTCAACGCCAACCCCGACGGCACTTTCTCGCCCCTGCCCGCCAAGCACGTCGACACCGGCATGGGCTTCGAGCGCGTCTCGGGCATCATCCAGTGCACCAAGGGCTTCAAGGACTTCTCCGGCGTCATCTCCAACTACGAGACCGACATCTTCGCCCCGCTCTTCCGCAAGCTCGAGTCGCTCAGCGGCAAGAAGTACGGCTCGACCCTGCCCAAGGCCGGCAGCCAGGGCGACACCGCCCAGGAGCGCGACGACGTCGCCTTCCGCGTCATCGCCGACCACGCGCGCACGCTCTCCTTCGCCATCGCCGACGGCATCCAGCCCGGCAACAGCGACCGCAACTACGTCCTGCGCCGCATCCTGCGCCGCGCCGTGCGCTACGGCCGCACGCTCGGACTGACCAAGCCCTTCTTCCACTCGCTCGTCGATGTGCTCGCCGAGACCATGGGCGACACCTTCCCCGAGATCCGCGCGCGCCGCGCCCAGGTCGCCGAGGTCATCCGCATCGAGGAGGAGGCCTTCATCCGCACGCTCGACAAGGGCCTCGCGCTCTTCGAGGAGGAGGCCGCCAAGACCGCCAAGGGCGGACAGCTCTCCGGCGCCTTCGCCTTCCGACTGTACGACGAGCAGGGCTTCCCGCTCGACCTCACCCAGCTGATGGCCCGCGAGCGCGGCCTGACCATCGACACCGCCGGCTTCGAGCAGCGCATGGAAGAACAGCGCGCTCGCGCTCGTGCCGCCCAAAAGAAGGAAGTCATCGCTCTCTCCGAAGTCGGCAGCGATCACCCGACCGAATTCACCGGCTACGATAAGCTCTCCGCCGAGACCAAAGTCGCTCAAGTCCTCACGCTCAAGGGCCGCGTCGCGGTCCTCACCGAGCAGTCGCCCTTCTACGCCGAGATGGGCGGACAGGTCGGCGATAGCGGCACGCTGACTCAAGGCGGACGCACCTGGCGCGTGACCGATACCCAGAAGTCGGGCCAGACCTGGATCCACTTCCTCGACGGCACCGACCTCCCCGAGACCGGCAAAGCCGTGACGCTCGCGGTCGACCCCTCGCGCCGCGCCGCCATCTCGCGCCACCACACCGTGACGCACCTCATCCACTGGGCGCTGCACGAGGTCGTGAGCAAGGAGGCCACCCAGAAGGGCTCGGCCGTCGCGCCCGACAAGCTGACCTTCGACTTCAACAGCGGCGCGCTGACGCCCGCCCAGGTCGCCGACATCGAGCGCCTCGTCAACGAGCGCATCCTCGACAACGCCCCCGTCTCGTGGAGCGAGGTCAAGCACAGCCACGTCAAGGGACGCCCCGACGTCATGCAGTTCTTCGGCGACAAGTACGGCGAGTGGGTCCGCGTCGTCCAGGTCGGCGGCACGCCCACCGCACTCGACGGCTACTCGATGGAACTCTGCGCCGGCACGCACGTTCGCTCCACGGGTGAGATCGGCCTGCTCCGCATCACGGGCGAAAACGCCATCGCCGCTGGTGTCCGCCGCATCGAAGCCGTCGCAGGCCTGACCGCCTACGAGGCTGCCCGCGCCGACGCCGATCTGCTGCGTCGTCTCGCCGACACCACCCAGGCGCCCGTGCATGACGTCCTCAAGCGCGTCGAGCAGCTCCTCGAGCAATCCCGCGACCTCGAGCGCAAGCTCAAGGCCTTCCGCGACCGCGAGTCCGACGCGCTCGCCCAGTCCCTCGCCGCCGCCGCGACCACTTCAGGCGCTCTCCGTCTAGTCACCGCCAAGGTCTCCGTCGACGACGCCGCCGCGCTCCGCGAGCTCGGTGCCAAGGTCGCCGGCAAGGTCGGCCCCGCCGCCGTGGTCGTCCTCGGTGCTGCCATCGACGGCAAAGCCTCTCTGGTCGCCAACTGCGGCGCCGACGCCATCAAGGCCGGCCAGGCCGCGGGCAAGCTCGTCTCCGAACTCTGCACCCAGCTCGGGGGCAAGGGCGGCGGCAAGCCCGAGTCGGCCATGGGCGGCGCCCCCAGCGCCGACAAGCTCGACGCCGTGCTGGCCGCCCGCCGGGGTTAAGACCCAATTCCGGCTCGCCCCGCCGCGGACCGCCGACACCCTCGGAGGCGTCATGCGCGCCCTCCTGCCCTGCCTGCTCGCGACCGCGACCCTCACCGCGGGTAGCCTCTCGTACGACCCCGAACCCGAACCCTCGGCCGGCACACCGACCCTCCCCCGCGCCTACGTCGAGACGGACGCCGACCAAGTTGAAATCCATGTGCGCATCAGCGTGACCGCACCCACGCGCTCGGCGGCCGACACCCGCATGCGCGAGATCTCCGCCAAGCTCACGACCCGCTTCGAGGATCGCGAGGGCCTCGAGCTCTCGCGCCGCGAGCATAGCTTCGCGCGCCCCAAGGGTGAACGCGGACTTAAGTCCACTTTCCTCGGCAAGTCCGACAGTGACAGCGAGAGCTTCACCGCCACCTCCACCTGGGCCCTGCGCAGCGCGATCAACGACGATGCCACGAGCGCGGTCGAGTCACTCCGCGCAGAGACCAACGACTTGCTCAAACCCGACGCGGCCAAGGAGGGCCTCGAGACGCTCCGCATGAGCGAGGCGACGTTCCGCCTGAGCAACCCCGAGGACTACCGGGTCGGCATCCTCCATCGCATCCGCGAGGACGCCGCCGATGCCGCCCGTCACCTGCCCGACGGCGAGAACCGACTCGAACTGCCGTCGCTCGAGCAGCGGGTGCAGGTGACCCACCTGACCTCCACGCACCTCGCACTCTGGCTACCCTACACCCTCAAGCACAAGTCACAGGTGACGCCCGACGAGGGTCATTGCGGGTGCGAGGAACCCGAGCCCGCCGCCGGCCCCTGCGAGGAGCACGACCACTCGAAGTGACCCCCCGATGACCATCCGCACCCTCGCCCTCGTCGCCAACCGCGCCAAGCCCGGCGCCGACCGCATTGTCGCCGAGATCGCGCAGGTCTGCAAGGAGGCCGGCGTGACCCTGCGTGAGGTGGCCTGGCCCGTGCGTCCCGACGGTCTGCGCGGGGCCGACGCTTGCTGCGTGGTGGGCGGCGACGGCACCTTCCTTGGCGCGGCCGAGAGCGCGGCGCTCGAGGCCGTGCCCCTCTTCGGCATCAACCGCGGCAAGCTCGGCTTCCTCGCCACCTACCCCGCCGACGACGTCGCCGGGAGCGTCCGCTCCGTGCTCGCCGGGAAGGCACGGCGCGACGAGCGCGCGCTGCTCGAGGTGCGCTTCGCCGATGGCTCCGTCGCACTCGCTCTCAACGACCTTGTGATCAAGACGCGCGACGTCTTCCGCATGTCGCGCCTCGGCGTCCAGGCTGACGGCAGCCCGGTCAACACCTACCGGGCCGACGGCTTGATCGTGGCCACGCCCACGGGGTCGTCCGCCTACAACCTCGCCGCCGGCGGGCCGCTCATCGACCCGGCCGCGTCGGTCATCGCGCTGACCCCGCTCTGCGCCCACACGCTCTCCAACCAGCCACTGATCTTCTCGGCCGAGTCCGAGTTGCGCATCGAGTCGCTCGACGCCGTGCCCCTCGGCCTGTCGGTCGACGGACGCGCCACGCTCGACGCCGCCAAGCTCCTACCCCTGACCGTGCGCACCGCCAAGGTCCGCCTCGGCATCCTGCGCCCCGCCGACCTCAGCCACTTCGACGTGCTGCGGTCGAAGATGCACTGGGGGGGGGGCCGC
>JBMSKH010000057.1:0-4227 GCA_049419705.1 Opitutales bacterium | reverse complement strand
CGTTGCCGTTGTACATCTGCTTCTCGAAGAGGCGCTGGATCTGCTCGATGCAGCCCTCGTGCGTGCCCTTGGCCTTCATGACCTTGAAGAGCAGGGAGACGTAGAGCGGGACGACGGGGATGGCGGAGGACGCCTGGGTGACGACGGCCTTGTTGACTGAGACGAAGGCGCGGCCGCGGCGGAGCTTGAGGAGGGCGTCGATGCGCTCGCCGGACTTCTCGAGGTGCTCCTTGGCCTTGCCGATGGTGCCGTCCTTGTAGATCGGCCAGGTGACCTGGGGCCCGATGTAGGAGTAGGCGACGGTCTGGGCGCCCTCGGTGAGGACGTCGGCGGCGTCGAGCGCCTCCATCCAGAGCTCCCAGTCCTCGCCGCCCATCACCTTGACGGTGTTGGCGACGTCCTCGGGCGTGGCCGGCTCGAGGGTGACGTCGTTCACCACCTTGCGGTCGGTGTCGAGGTTCTTGGCGTGGAAGGACTGGCCGACGGGCTTGAGGACGGACTTATGCGTCTCGCCGGTCTTGGGATCGGTGCGACGGGGCGAGGCGAGGGAATAGACGACGAGGTCGACCTTGCCGCCGGGGAGCTTGGACTTGATCGCGGCGATGACCTGCTGCTTGAGCTCGGTCGAGAAGGCGTCGCCGTTGATCGAGACGGCCTTGAGGCCGGCCTTGCGGGCCTCCTCGTGGAAGGCGACGGTGTTGTACCAACCCGGGCTGGCGGGCTTGTCGCCCTCGGCGGGGCGCTCGAAGAAGACGCCGAGGGTGGCGGCGCCCGAACCGAAGGCGGCGGCGACGCGGGAGGAGAGGCCGTAGCCGGTGGAGGCCCCGATGACCAAGACGGACTTGGGTCCGCCCTGGAGGGGCTTGCGGGACTTCACGTGGGCAATCTGCTCCCGGAGGGCGGCGGCGCAGCCCTCGGGGTGGGCGGTCAGGCAGATGAAGCCGCGGACGCGGGGCTTAAGGACGACCTGGGACATGGGGGGATGCTGGAGTAGAAAGGGGAAAGTAAAAAGTAATAAGTAAAAGGTAATAAGAGGGGCAGAGGGAAAGAGCGGTGCCCCACCCGATACAAACAAAGAGCCCCGCCGAAGCGGGGCCCTTTACTTTGACCTCTTTCCTTGGAGATCTGCTCCTTAGGCCTTCTGGACCAGACCGGCCTTGATTGCCTTGACCGAGACCCAGAGGCGCTTGACCTGACCCGAAGGGAGGCGGACGCGGATGTGCTGGAGATTGGGGCGGAAGACGCGCTTGGTCTGCTTGACGAGCTGGAGGCCGATGCCGCCGCTCTTCTTGGACTGACCCTTGTGAATGATGCGGCGACCCTTGACAGGGCGCTTTCCGGTGATGGCGCAGACGCGGGACATGGCTTTACGTGGTTTGGAGGGTTGAACGAAACACCCCCCACCCCCCTTGGCAAGAGGAAAGGCAGCCGGCAGGGCCGGCTGAGCAGGAAGGGGCAAGCGGGAGGCGGGAAGGCTGGAAAAAGTCTAAAGCCTAAGGCCTAAAGGCCAAAGGAGGGGGGCTGGGGAAGGATTCAAAGTAAAGATCGATAAAGGAAAGGCCGGGTGCCTGCGGCGGCCTAAAGCCTCAAGCCTAAAGGCTAAAAAGGGGGGCAGCTGAACGGCTGACCAGCTGATCAGGGGATACTCCGGTGACCGGTGACGGGTGACCGCTGAGAGAACTCGCTGCGCTCGTTGCCGCAAAGGTATCTCCTTTCCTCCGTCCTCTTTCCTCCGTCCTCCAACCCCAAGGCAGCCGAAGGCTTGTGCCAGCGGTCACGGTTGACCGGTCACCGGAAATGGGCGCTCCTTTAGCCCTTAGTCATTCGTCCTTAGTCATCTGGATCGCCCTTCCCGCTTCCTGCTTGCCCCTTCCCGCTGCGCCTTGCGGATCCTTTAGCCTTTAGGCTTTAGGCTCAATTGGCGGCGGGCGCCGCCGACTATGACACACCAGCCCTTGACGTGGGGGTTGCCCAGTGTGTTATACTATCAGCGTTCTTTAAGTTTACGCATCACGAGCAAGGACCGTCGGCCAACGCCGGCACCTTGCACCAACCGAGCCCGGGAGGGCCACGGTGGTCTCCGCAGCCGAAAGGCGCGGGATGAGGATTCCCCCAGGAATCACAACCTTCTCCCCGATGGATTTCGTGATGCGCGCCTTTTCCCAAGCACGCACCACACCATGATCCACCACACCATCGACAGCCAAGCCACCCTCGCCCACCCCACGGTCGGCGCGACCATCGTCGCAGACCGGGCGGACCCCACCAACCCGAACCGGCACATCTGGAACAACAACGGGACCTGGTGGCTGCACTACACCGTGCACCTGCCCGACTACACCAAGCGCCGGGTGCGCGAGTCGCTCGGCACCCGTGATGTCGAGGAGGCGCGCCGCCGCCGCGACGCCCGGCTCGCGTTGCTCGGTCGCGGCGGCCTCGGACTCGGCCGCTGAGGGGAACGAAGCGCGGCGGGCCGTGTCGGAATGGCATGGCCCGCCGCCTCGCCGCAATCCTCGCGCTCCTCGTCATCCTCGCCGCCAGCCTGGCGCGGGCGGCGGCGCAGCCGAACCTGATCGTCTTCCTCGTCGACGACCTGGGCTGGAACGACTCATCGGTCAGCTTCGGGCTGCCCAAGGACCCGACCCACAACTCGCACTACCGCACGCCTGCGCTGGAGCGGCTCGCTCGCGAGGGCACGCGCTTCTCGCAGGCCTACGCGACGCCGGTCTGCACCCCGACCCGCGTGAGCCTGCTCACGGGGGTCTCCGCCGTGCGTCACGGCGTGACCAATTGGACGCTCGCGAGGGGCAAGGACCTCGGGGTCGTCACCCGCGGCCTGGCCCTGCCCGATTGGAACTGCAACGGTCTGCAACCGGTGGGCTCGGGCATCCCGCGCAGCTTCGAGCGTGCGGAGACGTTGCCCGCAGTCTTGCGCGCCGCCGGCTACCGCACGATCCATGTCGGCAAGGCGCACTTCGGCGCACTCGAAACTCCCGGAGCCGAGCCGACGAAGCTGGGCTTCGACATCAACATCGGCGGCACTGCGGCCGGGGAGCCGGGCAGTTACTCGGGCCTGCGCAACTTCGCGGAGGGTCAGAAGGGGCGCGCGTTCTTCGCCGTGCCAGGATTGCAGGAATACCACGGCAAGGACATCACGGTCACGCAGGCGCTGACTGACAAGGCCATCGCGGAGATGGAGCGAGCCAAGGCCGACGGTAAGCCTTTCTACCTAAACTTCGCGCACTTCGGCGTGCACACGCCAATCGAGGCAGCCAAGGACTTCGCCGCGGACTACAAGGACACCGCTCTCGTCCAGAAGGAGAAGGACTACGCGACGATGGTCGCGGACGTCGATCGGAGCCTGGGGCGAATCCTGGAGGCTCTCGACCGCTTGGGTCTGACCGGAGACACGGTCGTCGTCTTCCTCTCCGACAACGGGGGCTTTGTGCAGCGCGCGGGCTCCTTCGTGCATCGGAACCTGCCGCTGCGCAGCGGCAAGGGCTCGGCCTACGAGGGCGGGCTGCGCACACCGCTGGTCATCCGCTGGCCGGGCACGGCGCGGGCGGGTGCACTGAGCCAGGAAGTGGCCTCCATCACCGATCTGCTACCCACGCTCGTCGGCGCGGCGGGCGGCAAAGTCCCGACAGGGGTCGATGGGCGCGATCTCGCGCCTGCGCTGAAAGGCCAAAGTATTGGAAAGCGCGAGCTCGCCTGGTACTACCCTCACGTCTGGGGCGTCAAGGGAGACGGCATCGAGCCCTTCGCCGCCATCCGCGAGGGCGACCTGAAGGCGATTCTCTTCTTCGCTGGCGAGCGCGTGGAGCTTTACGACGTGGCCAAGGATCCCGGCGAGACGCAGGACCTGGCCAAGGAGCGGTCGCAGGATGCCGCGCGGCTCAAGGCCAGATTGCTCGAGACGCTGAAAGCAGCCGGGCGGGAGTTGCCGGTGGCGGCAGGTGCAGATGGCAGAGGAAAGAGGATAAAGTAAAGGGACGGACACACTCCGGTGACCGGTGACGGGTGACCGCTGAGAGAACTCGCTGCGCGAGTGACGACGCTGCGCTACGACGGCGGCGACTGTGTCGCCTAGGACGGCGCCACTGCGTGGCTAGGACGGCGGTCCTACGGACCTAGGACTTAACCAGGAAATGCTCCGGTGACCGGTGACGGGTGACCGGTGGATGAACTCGCTGCGCTCGTTGCCGGTAGGGCCCGCGCTCCGCGCGG
>JBMSKH010000056.1:0-4615 GCA_049419705.1 Opitutales bacterium | reverse complement strand
GCTGTTCAGCTAACCATCTGTCTTTTTACTTTTTACTTATTACTTTTTACTCCGCCATCTCCGTCCTAAGGCCGCAGGCCTGCCGTCGTAGCCACGCAGTGGCGCCGTCGTAGGTCCGCAGGACCGCCGTCGTAGCCCGCATCGCGGGCGTCGTCCTTTAGTCTTTGGGCTTGAGGCCTTAGGCTCTCAGGCGCCCGCGCGCAGGCGCGCGGCGTAGGCCTCGAAGGTCGCGCGGATCTCATCACGCACGCGGCGAAAGACCGCGCGGACCTCGTCCGGCGTGCCCGTGGCGTGCGCGGGGTCGTCGAAGCCCCAGTGGAAACGGTGCACCTGCCCCGGGAAGACGGGGCAGACCTGGTCAGCGTTGCCGCAGACGGTGATCACGGTGTCGACGGGTCGCGCCAGGAACTCCGAGAGGTGCTTCGAGCGGTGCCCCTTGGCGTCGATGCCGATCTCGGCGAGCACCTCAATCGCCATCGGGTGCACGTAGCCCGCGGGCTTCGAACCGGCGCTCGCGACCTCGACGACGTCGCCCGCGGCCTTGCGCAGGATGGCCTCGGCCAAATGACTCCGGCAGGAGTTGCCGGTGCAGAGGATGAGGACGAGCGGCTTGGCCATGCGCGACCTTAACAACAACCGCTGCCCGGCTTGCAAGCCTGCGGGACGCAGACATCGGGAGCGAGGCAGTCCGCCTTGCTCACCCCGAGCAGCACGATGCGCTCGCCACCCTCGACCACGGTCCCGACCACGGGGAAGAGGCTGAGATACGGCAGGTCGCACTCGACCTCGAACGGGAGGTCCTCGGTTCCGACCACCGACTTGCCGCGGTCGAGAATCTGCAGGCACTTCGCGGAGTCGACCCGGTGATCGGTGTCATCCGCCGCCCAGAGTTGCACGCGCGCCGAGACCTGCGTGCGAATGGTGCCGCCGCAGTCGATGAAACGCTTCTCGACCCGCGCGACCTCGGTGAGGTGCAGGTGAATCGGCGCGAGCGCGCCGGTGGGCAGACGGAAACGCAGGCCGAGCCCGGGCTGGCCCGACAGGGCCCTGCGGAAATCCGCCAGTGTCATGGGTGCAGGGGCGCCGAGAATCATCGGGCAGATGTTGCAGCGCCGGACACCGGAGACAAGCGAGGGCGCATGGTGCCGTGCCGTTGACAAACAACCCCAGGTGGCGGTCTACTCACCCGACTGAGCCAAGCCCTGACCATCACCCTCGAGCTCGAACCGCCGAAGGTCCGCGGGGACACCGTGCGGCTCGATGGACACGCCCGCTTCCCCGACGGGCGCGCGTGGCATATCCACTTCGAGTTCACCGCGCCGGCGGCGGCACAGGCCGTCATCAACCCACGCCCCTTCCTGCTCGCCGTGCTCCCCCTGGCGATGCTCCATGGACTCCCCCTCCGCTGCGAGCACGGTGTCGACGCGATCACGCGGCGTAACCTGGACCGCTGGGGCGAGACCTACGCGGGCTGGATTCCCGGGCGCATGCGCCGCGTCGCTTTGGAGCTGCCCGAGGCGGACTGCGTG
Organism: Opitutales bacterium; assembly: GCA_049419705.1. GTDB lineage: Bacteria > Verrucomicrobiota > Verrucomicrobiia > Opitutales > UBA953 > UBA8828. Next base: position 3,086 of record JBMSKH010000056.1, on the reverse strand, counting down.
CGCACGCCGGAAGCGCGCGGATCGCTCCAGGCATTCTCCGGTGGCGTCGATAGCTGCCACACCCTGGTTCACCGACCGAAATCCGCGCGCCACGCTGGACTGATGGTGCACGGTCTGGACATACCCCTGGGCGACACCGCGGGGTTCCGCCACGCCTGGGAGAACAGCGCCGAGATCCTGCGCGGGATGGGCGCCGAGGCCTACCAGCTCCGCACCAACCTCCGCGAGCGCAACGGTATCCGGCCCGGACCCGATTGGGAGACGGAGTGCCATGGCATCTGGCTGACCGCCACTCTCGCCTGCCTCGAGCCATGGTTCGAGATGGTCATCATCCCGTCGTCCTTCTGTCACGATGCCCTGACCACTCCCTGGGGATCGCATCCGCAGACCGACCCCCTGCTCGGGAGCGCCGCCGTGCCCTACCTCCACCTCGGGGCCGAATTGGACAAACTCGGCAAGATCGCAACGCTCGCCGGGAACCGCCTCGTCACGGACCGGCTGCGCGTCTGCTGGCAGAAGGGACATGCCGCGGAGAACTGCGGGCGTTGCTTCAAGTGCATCGCCACGCAGCTCTGCCTCCGGCTCTCCGGCGTCCACGACTCCGCGGCCTTCCCGAAGGCATGTACCGCCGACGACCTGGCGCGCCTCCCGATCAAGGAGGGCTCGAACCGTTACCTCGTAACACGATTGGCCGAGACTGCGCGCGGGGCCGGGCAAACCGACCTGGCACAGGCGCTGGAGCGCGCCTTGGTGCGCGCGCGTCTCCGGGGCTTGCCGCGGTGGCTCGACCGTCTAGGCTTGCGCACACCGTGAAGCCCACCCCGGACATCCACGCTTGGCTCGAGTCCTTCGCCTCAGCCGTCCGTGCCAGCAACCTTGCGGCGGGCAAGCAGCTCTTCGCACCCTCGGTGCACGCCTTCGGCACGGTGCTGGCGGAGGCCGACGGCATCGAGGCCCTCGGGGCGGGCCAGTGGTCGGTGGTCTGGCCCAGCACGCGCGACTTCCGCTTCGATTCCGGCACACTCCGCTGCTCGCTCTCGCGCCAGGGAGACCTCGCGGCTGTCGCTGGCCGCTGGTCCTCGCAGCGGCGCTCCGACGGAGGTCTCCGCGAGGGTCGGTTCACACTGGTGCTGAGCCGAGGCGACAGTGCGGGCGCCTGGAAGGCCATCCACTCACACTTCTCGATAACGCCGACCGACCACGGCCAACTCGGCTGATCAGAGTCCCTTCAGGTACGCCGCGAGGTCGGCCACCGACTGGTCCGTCAGGCCCATCTGCGAGGGATAGAACATCAGCGAGCGCTTGAGCGGCGTGAGCTCGCGCACGCGGGCGCGCGGGATGGTCTGGATGACGCCGCCCATCGACTTCACCATCACGGGATCGGCGTCGGAGAGCACCATGCCGTGGATGACGGTGCCATCGGTGGCCACCAGACGCCATCCCTCGTAGCCATGGGAGATCTCCGCCGAGGGCTTCGCGATCCCCACGATCACGCTCTCGAGCGACTGCTGGCGCCCGTAGGTGCTCAGGTCCGGTCCGTACTCGACGCCCGCGCCGCCGATGCGGTGGCAGGCGAGGCAGACCGCGGCGAGGGCCTTGCCGCGGACCGCATCGCCCTTGAGCGCGGCGATGGTTTCGACCGATGACAACGGCTTGGCGTCCTTCGGCTCGGCCGGGAGATCGACCGGCGTCAGCACAACCTTCGCGGGATCATAAAGTCCGCGCGCCTTGAGCAACGCGTCGACATCATGGGCCTTCCACAGGTTGCCCTTGCGGTTCATCACCCACCACTTCGCCAGGGCCTGGTGCACGAACGAGGCGTCCTGCGCGAACTCGACCATCGCGGTCGCGGCCGCCGCGCTCGGCGTGAAGGCCAGGCCGTTCAGCGCGAACTTGGCCTCGTCGGGCGTCAACTTGCCGCCGCGCAGGCGGGCGACGACGCCGGGGACGGATTGGGGCGGGTGCAGGCGCCAGGCGATGCCCGCGAAGGCCGGCGTCCACGCGGCGGGCTCCGCCCCCATCACCTTGGCGATGGCGTCGTAGACCGCGGCCTCGCGACCCGTCGCGCCGAGACCGATGGCCTCGAGATAGGCGCGATCCTTGCCATCGAAGCGGCGCGCGACCGTGACAAGGTTGGCGATGGACTCGGGTCCCTTGAAGTCACGCATCGCGAGCGCGACCTCGCGGCGGATGGCGGGCGAGGGGTCGGACGCCATGCGGGTCGACATTGCGAGGACGTCGACGCCCGCGGCGCGCAGCGCGCGGAAGGCGACCAGGCGGCGGTTGTCGTCGGCGTTGCCCAGCTCGGCCTTGGCGAGGGCAACACCCTCGTCGCCGAGCTGCGCGAGCAGCCAGACCGCGCGCGCGGCGATGTACGGGTTCGGATCATCGAGCAGCGCCTTGACCGCGGGGATCGCGGCGCGACCCTGCGCCTTCAGGCGCTGGAAGCCGGCGGCGCGCACGTTGTTGGCGGGGCTGCGCAGCGCGCCGACCTGACCCTCGGTCGTGGCGAGGTCGAGCTTGGGCACGACCGACTTGAAGCCCTTCGGGGCGAGCCGGTAGATGGTGCCGGCGACCTTGTCGTCGCGGGTGGCGTGGCCGCCCACACCCGGGTCGAACCAGTCGGCGAAGTAGATCGCGCCGTCGGGCCCGACGCAGACATCTGCCGGGCGGAAGAGGGTCTTCACCGCGCCATTGGCGCGCCCGCCGAGGAAGTCGGACCCGGCCCACTGCTTCTCCCGGTTGGAGGTGATGAAGTCGAAGCGCTCGAGCTTGAAGCCGGCGCCGTCGGGCTTGGGGAAGTAGCCGAAGATGACGTTGCGTCCGGCCTCGCAGGCGAGGAGCAGGCCGTTCCACCTCGCGCCGAGCGCGCCGTTCTCATAGAAGGCCACGCCGGTCGGCGAGCCGCCGCCATAGACGTCGCCCGCGGGCATCGTGCCGGGATCCTCCTGGCGCCACTCGGCGGTGGGCACGTCCTGCCCAGGACGGCGGTCGGCCTCCCAGGAGCGCTTGCCGTCGGCCGAGGCGAAGCCAGCGTTGCCGCCCTCGATCACCGCGGTGACGCGGCAGGCGGGCGGGTCGTCGTT
>JBMSKH010000055.1:0-4695 GCA_049419705.1 Opitutales bacterium | reverse complement strand
GACCGCTGGGAGAACTCGCTAAAGCTCGTTAACGCCTAGGCCCCGCAGGGGCTTTGGGAGGCACCCGTAGGGTTGTGCGACCGGTCACCCGTCACCGGTCACCGGAGCATTGCCCATTTTCCGATTCCTGCTTGCCCCTTGCTCCTTCCTGCTCGGCCGGCTTCGCCGGCCGTTTAGGCTTTAGCGCTTTAGGCTTTAGGCTAATGCTTTGTCTCCCTTGGCCCGCAAGCGTCCCCAGACCTTCCTCAACACCAACGCCCTTTGGGGTGCGGTCATTGCTCGAACGCTTTTGGCGCTCGGACTGCGCCACGCCGTCGTCTCCCCAGGCTCGCGATCGACGCCCCTCGCGGTCGCGCTCGCGGAGTCGGCCGACCTCGACCTCACCGTCGCCCTCGACGAGCGCTCCGCCGGCTTCCACGCCCTCGGCATCGCCAAGGCCACCCGCCGCCCCGTCGTCCTGCTTTGCACCTCGGGCACGGCCGCCGCCAACTACCTCCCGGCCGTCGTCGAGGCCCGCCTAGCCGGCGTTCCGCTTCTCGTCCTCACCGCCGACCGTCCGCCCGAGCTCCGCGAATGCCGTTCCGGCCAGACCATCCGCCAGGTCGGGCTTTACGGGGATTACCCTGTCTGGTCGGCCGAGCTCGCGGTGCCCTCGACGGACCTCGCCTTGCTCCGCCACGCCCGCCAGAGCGTGGTCGATGCCTGGCAACGCGCGCAGGGCCCGCTGGTCGGGCCCGTGCACCTCAACCTGCCTTTCCGCGACCCGCTCGCGCCCCACGTGTTCGAGGCCGGCTTCCGCCTGCCCGCCGGCTTTGACCTGGCCGACTTCTGCGCCGTGCCCGCGCCGCTCGCCGTGCGCGCGCAGGTGAAGCCGCTCGACGTCGTCCTGCGCGCCTTCGGCGCCGAGTTCGGCGTCATCGTCGTCGGCCCGCACGATCCCGCCGATCGCGCGGGCTTCGCCACCGCCGTGCGCGAGCTCGCCGGCCTCACCGGCTGGCCCGTGCTCGCCGACGGCGCCGGCACGCTGCGCGGCGACCTCGCCGCCACCGGCGTCGTGGTCACGAGCTACGACCTCATCCTGCGCGACCCCAAGGTGGCCGACGCGCTCCGCCCCGACGCCGTCATCCGCCTCGGCGACCTGCCGACCTCGAAGTCGCTCCGCGCCTGGCTCGCCGGACACGACGTGCCCACGGTCCTGGTCGGACGTCCAGGTGAGAACACCGACCCAGCGCACACCCGCTGGACGCGGCTTGACGCCGAGCTCGTGCCCGGCGGCACCGGCGCCTCGCTCGCCATCTCGCCCTTGCAGAAGCTCTGGCAGCGCCATGAGGCCAGGGCCGCGCGCCGCCTGCGCGCCGTCGCCGGTACCCGCTGGCTCTTCGAGGGTGCGGTTGTCCCTACGCTCGCCGATTCGCTCGTCGCCGCCGAACAACTTTACGTCGGCAGTTCGATGCCCATCCGCGACCTCGAGTGGTTCTGGCGTCCCGAAGGACCCGGACCCCGCGTGCTCTGCAACCGCGGCGCCAACGGCATCGACGGCACCGTCTCCTCCGCCCTCGGCGCCGCCCGCCTCGGGCGCGCCACCACGCTGCTCTGCGGCGACCTGACCTTCCTCCACGACGCCAACGCCCTCCTGCTCGCCAAGGGACTCAAGGGACGTCTCACAGTGGTCGTCATTAACAACGAGGGTGGCGGCATCTTCAATCATCTCGCTGTCGCTGCTTCGCCGCACTTCGAGCGTCTTTGGGGTACAGCCCAAGATGTTGATCTCGGTAAACTCTGCACCGCCCACGGCGTCGCCCATCGCGCCATCACCAGCCTCGCCGCGCTCCGCCGCGAGCTCGCCCGCCCCGCCAAGGGCGTGCGCGTGCTCGAGGTGCGCACCGACCGCGAGCGGGACGCCGCCCATCGCCTGAAGTCCTTCCGATGAGAACCACTCGCCGCGATTTCCTTCGCATTGCCGGCGTCGCCGGCCTCGCCTGGACATTACCCGCTTATGTGCGTGCTGCTGACGCGGGGCCGGTCCTGCGACTCGGGGTCGGGGCGGACCTGCATCAGGACATCGTCCCTGACGCCCCGGAGCGGCTGGCCGCGCTGATCAAAACCTCGATTAAGTTCAAGGCTCATGCCGTCGCGCAGCTGGGCGATTTCTGCCAGCCCAAGGCCGCCAACTTGCCGTTGCTCAAGCAGTGGCGCGCGGCGGGCCTCCCGCAGATCGATGTGCTCGGCAACCATGACATGGATGGTGGTTCGACCGCGGACAAGACCGTCGCCTGGATGGGGCTCAAGTCGCGCTACTCGACGCAGGTGCTCGCCGGTCACCGTCTCGTCGTGCTCGATGGCAACGAGCGACGGACCGACCGCAAGGTCACCGGCTATCCGCGCTATATCGGGGCCACACAGCTGGCTTGGCTCAAGTCCACCCTCGCGCTCGACACGCTGCCGGTCGTCGTTCTCTGCCACCAGGGCATCGACGGCATCGCGGGCGGCATCGAGAACCATGCCGAGGTCCGCGCCGTGCTCGAGGAGGCCAACCGAAACGCCGGAGGCTCACGCGTCCGACTCGTGCTGACCGGTCACCACCATCTCGACTACCTCGTGCAGGTGGGCGGCATCCCTTACCTGCAGGTCAACAGCATGTCGTATCATTGGACGGACAAGAAGTCCGCCGGCGGCCGTTTCCCGGCCGAGGTCGAGGCCAAGTATCCCTACCTCAAGCAGGTGCTCGTCTATGACCAGCCGCTCTTCGCCCTCCTCGAGCTCACGCCGCAGGGCGGGCGCGTGGTGGGTCGCGCAGCCAAGTTCGTCGGCGGCTACGGGCCCGAGCAGGCCGGCGTGCCGACCACGGTGGGCGGGCATCCGGTGGTGCCGAAGGTCAGCTCTCAGAGCTTTACGCTCTGAGGAGTGGTAAGGGGCAAGCGGGAAGCTGGAAGAGAATCCGGTGACAGCTGACAGGTGACCGCTGGGAGAACTCGCTAAAGCTCGTTGCCGCTATAGTTAGCGGTATTAGCGGGCTAGCGGTATTAGCGGTGTTAGCGGAGGTGAACTCGCTAAAGCTCGTTAACGCCTAGGCCCCGCAGGGGCTTTAGGAGGCAGCCGGAGGCTTGTGCGACCGGTCACCCGTCACCGGTCACCGGAAGTGATGCCTTGTGCGACCGGTCACCTGTCACCGGTCACCGATTGGCATCCCCTTCCTGCTTGCTCCTTCCCGCTTCCCGCTCGCTGCCGTTTACGGCAGCGCGTTTAGCGCGCCGCTCCCCAGCGGTGGGTCAGCGGGTAGAGGATGAAGAGGGCGGGGCCGACGACGTCCTGCTCGGGCACCTCGCCCCAGCCGCGCGAGTCGTAGCTGTTGGAGGAGTTGTCACCCATCGCGAAGTATCGGGCCGCTGAGACCGTGTGCGCGTCCGCGAGCGGGATGGCGTCGTGCGGCGTGATGCGCGCGAGGTAGCCGTAGTACTTGCGATCGGTGGCGGGCAGGTTGTTGAGCTCGATGGGCGAGCCGGCGGGCGTGGGCGAGCCGGTGCGCAGCAGCTGGTGGCCGCGGACCTGGAGGGTGTCGCCGGGCTGTCCGACGAGGCGCTTGATGTAGTACTGCTCGCCGGCGCGGCTGAGCTCGGGGATGTTGCCGGTGCGGAAGACGAAGGGGTCGTCGACCGAGGGGCGCACGAAATGGTAGCGCACCTTGTCGACGAAGAGCATGTCGCCGGTGAGGATGTCGAAGTTGAGCAGCAGCCCGCCGCGCTGGACCTTGGTCGTGGTGCGCACGCACGTGATGCCGTTGGCGGTGACGATCTGGCCGCGGGCCTCGGCGCGGGTCATCGCGGTCTGCCACCGTGCGGCCTCGGATATCGGCAGAGCGGCCTCCTCCGGGAAGAAGGTGGCGAGATAGACCGAGCGGATGGCGAACTCGTCGGGGGTGCGGAAGCGCTGCTCGCTGCCGCCGACGAGCAGGGTGTGCTCGCGGTCGAGTCCGCGGAGGATGCCGAGGCCGAGGATGCCGCGGTCAGGCACCTGCGGGCCGGGCACGGGTTCGTAGCCCACGACGGTGCGCTGGACGGGGATGAGCACCTCGCCCGAGGCGTCGGTCAGCGGCGCGATGGTCGTGCTCCACTGCGTGAACTTGCCCCAGGTGCGGGCGGGCAGGGACGGCGCAGGCTCGGCGGGTGAGCGGACCTCGGCGGTCATGCCGTGGTAGGTCGGCCACATCGAGTTGGTCGGGATCTTGAAGGGCTGGAGGAAGAAGCTCCGGATGGCGCCGGCGACGATCGCGGCGAGGACGAACATCTCGGTCCAATCGGAACCAATGGTGACTGGGTAGACCTTGCCGCCGTTGCGGAGCATCACCTGGTGCAGGGCCTCGGCCGCGGTACTCACGGAGGACTCGTCGAGGGGTTTGCTCTTCAGTGCGGCGGCCAGGTCGGCGTGGCGGGCGCGCTGCTCGGCGAGGTCGCCGGCCGGGAGGATGTCGCGGCGGAGCGAGTCGACCTTGCTCGAGAGCTCGAGGAGACCCTTGGCCTGCTTGCGAAGCCCGCGCTGCCTGTACCAGGTGAGAAGCATGGGGAGGCTTTAGGGCCTAATGCCCCGGGCCTAAAGCCAAAAGGCGGTCATTTCCGGTGTCCGGTGACCGGTGACCGCTGGGAGAACTCGCTAAAGCTCGTTAACGCCTAGGCCCCGCAGGGGCTTTAGGAGGCAGCC
>JBMSKH010000054.1:0-4859 GCA_049419705.1 Opitutales bacterium | reverse complement strand
ACTGGCCCGACTCCACCAAGCGCCTCCAGAAGAACTGGATCGGCAAGTCCGAGGGAGGCGAAGTCACCTTCGCGCTCGACGGCCATCCTGGCGAGTCGCTGACCGTCTTCACCACGCGTCCCGACACGCTCTTCGGCGCGACCTACATGGTCATCGCCCCCGAGCATCCGCTCGTCGCCAAGCTCACCACGCCCGCGCAGCGCCAGGCAGTCGAGACCTACGTCGCCGCCGTCCGCAACAAGTCCGACCTCGAGCGCACCGACCTCGCCGACAAGAAGAAGACCGGCGTCTTCACCGGCGCCCACGCCGTCAATCCAGTCAACGGCGCCAAGATCCCCGTCTGGATCGCCGACTACGTGCTGATGAGCTACGGCACCGGCGCGATCATGGCCGTGCCCGCCCACGACGAGCGCGACCATGAGTTCGCCAGGGAGTTCAAACTGCCCATCATCCAGGTCGTCGGCTCCAAGGAAGTCATCGATGTGCAGCAGGAGGCCTGGACCGGCGACGGACCCATGGTCAACTCGGGTCCCTACGACGGCCTCTCGGCGTCCGAGACCAAGCAGCGCATCCTCGCCGACCTCGCCAAGAAAGGTACCGGCAAGCCCGCGGTGAACTTCAAGCTGCGCGACTGGCTCTTCTCACGTCAGCGCTACTGGGGCGAACCCTTCCCCATCCTCTGGGTCTCGCGCGAGGACCTCGCACGCGTGCCCGCCGACTCCGCCATCCGCGAGTTCCTGCCCAAGGAGCCCGTGACCTGCCTGATCGACGGACGTGAGGTCTGCGCCGTGCCGCTGACCTCGCAGCAGCTCCCGCTCACGCTGCCCGAGGTGAAGTCTTACCAGCCCTCGCCCACCGGCGACTCGCCGCTCTCGCGCGAACCCGAGTGGCTCAACGTCTGGTTCGATCTCGCCACCGGCGCGACCGTGCCCGCCTCGAAGCCCCAGCCCGGACCGACCTGGGCCAAGGCCTCGCGCGAGACCAACACCATGCCCCAGTGGGCTGGCTCCTGCTGGTACTACCTGCGCTACCTCGACCCACGCAACGACCGCGAGATCGCGTCGAAGGAACTCGCCGCCTACTGGGGTTGCCCCGACTTCTACATCGGCGGCGCCGAGCACGCCGTGCTCCACCTGCTCTACGCCCGCTTCTGGCACCGCTTCCTCTATGACCTCGGCGTGCTGCCCACGCCCGAGCCCTTCAGGAAGCTCTTCCACCAAGGCCTGATCCTCGGCGAGGACGGCGAGAAGATGTCCAAGAGCCGGGGCAACGTGGTCAATCCAGACGACATCGTGAAGGCCTACGGCACCGACGCCCTCCGACTATACCTGATGTTCCTCGGACCGCTCGAGGCCTCCAAGCCCTGGAACACCAACGGCATCGAGGGCGTCAGCCGCTTCCTCCGTCGTACCTGGCGCCTCGCCATCGACGAGGCCACGGGCGCGCCCGCGGCGAAGTCGTCCGGCGATACCGAGCCCGAGGAAGTCACGCGCGAGCTGCATCGCACCATCCAGAAGGTCTCGGCCGACATCGAGACGCTGTCGTTCAACACGGCCATCTCGCAGATGATGATCTTCCTCAACGCCGCGGAGAAGGCCCCCGCCATCCGCCGCGCCACGCTCGAGGACTTCCTGCGCCTCGTCGCGCCCTTCGCACCGCACCTCGCCGAGGAGGCGTGGTCACGCCTCGGTCACACCGGTAGCATCTCCGACGCCGGCTGGCCCAAGGCCGACGCCGCCAAGCTCGTCGAGAGCACGGTCGAGGTCATCTTCCAAGTCAACGGCAAGGTCCGCTCCACCGCCAAGCTCCCCAAGGAGACGACGAAGGAGCAGCTCCTCGCCCTCGCCAAAGCCGACCCCGCCGTCGCCAAGTTCCTCGAGGGCAAGACCGTCCTCAAGGAGATCGTCGTCCCGGGCAAGCTGGTGAACCTGGTCGTGCCGGCCTGAGGTCGGTAGCCGGCGGGAAACCCGAGGGTCAGCGGGGCGTCTCCGCGATCTGGTCCATGGTCACCGGCTCCATGCGCGGCGCAAGGATGTGGACGACGAGCAGCGCGAGCAGGTAGGCGCCGCCGGCGAGGAACCAGAGGATGGCGTAGGAACCCGTGCGGGCGAGGACTTCGCCGATAACGAAGGCGAGAAGCATGCCACCGAAGGCTCCGGCCATGCCGCCGATGCCGACGACCGATCCGACCGCCTTGCGCGGGAAGAGATCGGAAGCCACCGTGAAGATGTTGGCGGACCAACCCTGGTGGGCCGCGGCGGCCAGCGAGACGAGAAGCACGGCGGGCCACATGCCGACGTCGTTGACCAGGACGATGGGCAGCACCAAGACACCCGAGACCGCCATGGCCGCCTTGCGCGCGGCGTTCACGGTCCAGCCGCGAGCGATGAGCCGCGACGAGATCCAACCGCCGCCGATGCTCCCGACATCCGCCACTAGGTAGATGACCACGAGCGGCAGGCCGATGTTCTTTAGGTCGACCCCGTGCTGCTTGTTCAGGAAGCCGGGTATCCAGAAAAGGTAGAGGTACCAGATGGGGTCGGTCATGAACTTGCCCATCGCGACCGCCCAGGTCTGACGGAACCTCAGGAGCTTCAGCCAGCTGACCTTGCCGGGCTGGTCGGCCGGGTCCGACTCGATGTGGGCAAGCTCCGACTGCGTGATCCTGGGATGCTCGCGCGGCGCGTGATAGGCATAGGCCCACCAGATGACCCAGAGGAAGCCGAGCGCTCCCGTGATGATGAAGGCCCATTGCCAACCCCAGGCGACCGCCATCCATGGCACGATCAGCGGCGCGCTCAGTGCGCCGATGTTCGTGCCCGAGTTGAAGATGCCCGTGGCGAGCGCGCGCTCCTTCTTGGGGAACCACTCGGCAGTCGCCTTGATGGCGGCGGGGAAGTTGCCGGCCTCGCCGAGGCCGAGCAGGAAACGCATGAAGGCGAAGCCGGCGGCGGCACCGGTCAGCGTGACGAGGGCGAAGCCACTCTTGTCGCTGATCTGCATCCAAGGCAGGGACAGCCCCGGGATGAGATGGGCGACACCGTGGCCGATCGCGGCCAGACTCCACACCGAGACGAAGATGATGTAACCGCGCTTGATGCCGATGGCGTCGATGATCCTGCCGGCCGCGAGCATCCCGACCGCGTAGGCCAGTTGGAAACTGAAGACGATGCCGGCATAGGTGCGCTCGTCCCAGCCGAACTCCTTCTCGAGGACCGGCTTGAGCAGACCGATGACCTGTCGGTCGATGTAGTTGATGGTCGCGGCAAACAGCAGGAGTGAGCAGACAATCCAGCGCTGGTGACCGAGCGGGAAGAATCGGGCGAACATGGGGCACACTCTTTCTGGCAGGCCGGGAAGGGCTGGCAATCCCAAGACAGAGCAGACTGCCGCTTGCGTTGACCGTCGAGTCAGGCCAAAAGTGACCCGTCATGCCCCGCGTGCTGCTGACCTCCACCTCCTTCCAGGACACCCCGGGGGCGCACCACGACCTGCTCAGGTCGACCGGCTGGGAGGTGGTCACCGCCCGCGGCCCGCTCAACGAGGCCGACACCCTCGCGCTGATGGGGGAGTTCGACGGATATATCTGCGGCGACGACGCCATCACCGCCCGCGTCATCGCCAAGGCCCTGCCCCGCCTCAAGGTCATCAGCAAGTACGGCATCGGCACCGACAAGATCGACCTCGCCGCCGCCACCGCCGCCGGCATCCCCGTGCTCTTCACCCCGGGCGTCAACCATACCACCGTCGCCGAGCATGCCTTCCTCCTGCTGCTCGCCCTCGAGCGCAACCTGCTCTTCCACACCGACTCCACCCGCTCGGGCGGTTGGAAGCGAAGGACCGGCTTCGAGCTGCTCGGCAAGACCATGGGCATCGTCGGGCTCGGTCGCATCGGCAAGGAGGTCGCCGTCCGCGCCAAGGCCTTCGGTATCCATCTCGTCGGGCATGGACGGCACTGGGACGACGCCTTCGCCGCCGCCCACGGCATCCGTCGCATGCGGACCATCGAAGAGCTCCTCGCGGTCTCCGACTACGTCTCACTGCACACCGACCTCAAGCCAGAGACCCACAACCTAATCTGCGCGGCCTCGCTCACGAAACTCAAGCCAGGCGCGCTCATCGTGAACTGCGCCCGCGGTGAGGTCGTCAACAGCGCCGATGTCGCAGCAGCCCTCAAATCCGGCCAACTGCGCGGCTACGCCACCGATGTGCTCGATCAGGAACCCCCGCCTGCGGACCATCCGCTGACCAACCTGCCCAACTGCATCGTCACCCCGCACATCGCCTCGCGCACCGCCGAGAGCGTGCAGCGGCAGGCGAGCTGCGCGGTGGAGAACCTGATCTTGGCCTTCCGCGGCGAGAAGCCGGAGGGCGTCAAAAACCCCGAAGTGCCGTTCCGTCGTCACTTCTGATTCCACTTAAATCCAAAATGCCCGAGACCTTCCATGTCGTTCCCGCCGAGACGCACGAGGCGCTCGTCATCGCGGCCTATCGCCACCGCGGCTTCGGCGCCACCGAGTCGGCCCAAGCCGCGCGCATGGCGACGATGGCCACCCGTCACGGCATCCGCACGCACAACGCCATCAAGGCCCTGCACCTCGATGAGCTCTTCGGCTCCAAGGTCGGTGGCTGCGTGCCCAACGCGACCGTGACCCAGCGTGCGACGCGCTTCGACGCGGCCGAGGTCTGGGACGCACGCAAGAAGCTCGGGCAGGCTGTGGCCGTCGACGCCATCGAGCGCTGCATCGCGCTCGCCGAGAAACACGGCGTGGGCACGGTCTCGGTCGACAACGCCTTCCACTATCTCTGGGGCGGCGGCTACGTGATGGAGGCCGCCAAGCGCGGCTACATCGCCTACA
>JBMSKH010000053.1:0-4904 GCA_049419705.1 Opitutales bacterium | reverse complement strand
ACCGGTGACAGGTGACCGCTGCGAGAACTCGCCAAGGCTCGTTATCACCTTAGCCCCGTAGGGGCATTGGGGAGGAAGCCGGAGGCTTGTGCGAGCGGTCACCTGTCACCGGTCACCGGAGTGTGAGGCCCCCTCTTTAGTCCTTAGTCATTTGTGCTTAGACCCGCTCGTCCTTTGACGGCTTTGGCCGCCGCCAAAGGACGAACCGCACCTCGCGATGCGGTTCGTTTCAAGTGGCGGGCCCGTAGGGATTCGAACCCCAAACGACTGATCCGTAGTCAGTAGTGATATCCATTTCACCACGGGCCCGTGATGAGGGAGTTCATCAAGGCAAGCCGGGGTCCTGGGGCAAGCGAAAATCGCCTCAGGCCGTGGCCATGTGGATGGCGACCGTGCCGAAGAGCAAGCGACGGTGCCGGACGGCGCCAAAGCCCGCCTTGAGGAGCTCAGCGTCGAGTCCCTTGGCGTCGGGGAAGCCCGCGATGCTCGTGCCGAGGTAGCGGTAGGCGGCGAGGTCGCCTGTGATCAAAGTTGCGACGATGGGAGCAATCAGGCGAACCTGGATAAAGTGCACGGGCCAGAACCAGGCCGAGGGTTGCGAGAACTCGAGGATGAGTGCGGTGCCGCCCGGACGAAGAATGCGTCGCAGCTCGCGCAGGCCCGCTGGACGGTCCTCGAAGTTGCGGATGCCGTAGGCGATGGTCACGGCGTCGACCGATCCATCCGCGATCGGCAGACGCATGCAGTCGCCATGCGCGAAACGGATGCCAGCAATCGCCTCGCGCTTCGCGCGCTCGCGCGCGAGGTCGAGCAGGGGCTCGCAGAAGTCGTAACCCTCGACGGTCGAGGCGGCGGGCAGGGCGGCGCGGAGGGCGAAGGCGACGTCGCCGCTGCCGGTCGCGAGGTCGACCGCGCGCGTCGGGTGCAGTGCGGCGGTCTCGTCGACGAGCGCGTTGCGCCAACCGACGCAGAGCCCGAGGCTGAGGATGCGGTTGGCGAAATCGTAGCGACGGGCGATGCGGCCGAACATCCGGCTGACGTCGACGCCGCGCGGGCCGATCTGGTTGCCGTCGCTCATCGCAGCACGCCGCCCCCGAGCAGGATCTCGCCGTCGTAAAGCGCGACGACCTGGCCCGGGGCCATCCCGCGCTGGTCGTCGCGGAAGCGCACCTCGGCCGAGCCGTCGCCATGCGGCACGAACTCAGCGGTGCAGGCCGGGTCGCGGTGGCGGATGCGAGCGAGCACCTCGCGGGTGCCGCGCACGGGTTCGCGGATCCAGCTCAGGTGGTCGACGACGCCGACTTTACGGTAAAGCTCGGGCATGCCGGGATGGTCGAAGGCCACGGTCAGGGTGTGGGTGGCGAGGTCCTTGGCTACGACGACGAAGTGCTCGTTATCCGAATTGGACGGCAACCCAATGCCCTTGCGCTGCCCGAGTGTGAAGCGGTGCAGCCCGCGGTGCTGTCCGAGCCGGTTGCCCCTGAGGTCGACGATGGGGCCGGGCTGGTCGGGGATGTGGCGCTCGAGGAAGTCCTGGATGCTGACCTGACCGAGGAAGCAGATGCCCTGGCTGTCCTTGCGCGCGGCGTTGGGCAAGCCGGCCTCGGCCGCCAAGGCGCGCACCTCGCCCTTGCGCAGGTCGCCGACGGGGAAGCGTGCGGCGCGCATCTGGTCCTGGCGGTTGAGGGCGAGGAAGTAGGTCTGGTCCTTGTCGCGGTCGGCGCCCATGGCGATGTCGACCGAGCCGTCGGGCCGCTCGAGGCGGCGCACGTAATGTCCGGTGGCGACGGACTCGTAGCCGTCGGCGAGCGCGAGCTTGAGGAAGGCACCGAACTTCATCTCGCGGTTGCAGACGATGTCGGGGTTGGGCGTCTGGCCGCGGCGGTAGCCCTCGACGAGGTAGTCGACGACGACCTTGCGGTATTCGGCGACGAGATCGACGGAGTGGAAGGGGATGCCGAGCTTCTCCGCCACGGCAGCAGCGTCTCGCTGATCCGTTTCCCAGGGACATTCGCCAGGGAAGGGCAGTCCCTCTTCGTTGCGCCAGGTGCGGATGTGCGCCCCGTGCACCTCGTGTCCGGCGCGCTGCAGGAGCAGCGCAGCCACGGCGCTATCAACGCCGCCAGAGAGGCCCACGAGGATCCGCGCCATGGCGGTCAGCGGTCGCCGTACCCCTTCGGGTGGGCGACGTGCCAGCGGACGGCGCTGGCGACGATGCTGTCGGTGGAGGTGTGCCGGGGCTTCCAGCCGAGCTCGCGCTGGGCCTTGGCGGAATCGGCGTAAAGGGCGGGCGGGTCGCCCGCGCGACGCGGGGCGATGGTGTGTGGGACGGGCTTGCCGGTGGCGCGCTCGACGGCGCCAAGGATCTCGCGCACCGAGGTGGGTGTGCCCGTGCCGAGATTGTAGAAGAGTTGCGTGCCGGGCTGCCCGAGCTTGTCGAAGGCGGCGATGTGGGCGCGGGCGAGGTCGTCGACGTGGATGTAGTCGCGCAGGCAGGTGCCGTCGGGCGTCGGGTAGTCATCGCCGAAGACCTGGAGCGCGGGGCCACGTCCGAGGGCAGCAGCGACCGCGAGCGGGATGAGGTGGGTTTCGGGGCTGTGGTCCTCGCCGATGGCGCCGTCGTCGGCCGCGCCCGAAGCGTTGAAGTAGCGGAAGGCGGCGAAGCTCAGGCCGTGGGCGCCGGCGAGGGCGCGGAGCAGGTTCTCCACGTCGAGCTTGGTCTGGCCGTAGGGGTTGATCGGGCGCTGGGGCAGGTCCTCGGTCATGGGCATGCGCTCGGGGACGCCGTAGGTCGCGCAGGTCGAGGAGAAGACGAACTTCAGGACCTTCTCGGCCAGCATGGCCTCGAGGAGGCGGAGGGTGGCGACGAGGTTGTTCTCGTAGTACTTGAGGGGCTGGTGGACGGACTCGCCGACGTTGATGAAGGCGGCGAAGTGCATCACGACGTCGATCTTGTGCTCGCGCAGGGTCTTGCGGACGAGGTCGGTGTCGGACATGTTGCCCTGCACGAAGGGGATCTCGGCGGCCACCGCCGCGCGGTGACCGTAGGAGAGGTTGTCGAGTACGACGGGCTTGTGCCCGGCGGCGACGATCTGCCGCACGCAGTGGCTCCCGATGTAACCCGCCCCGCCGACAACCAGGATGTTCATGGGGTTAGATAAAAGCCTAAAGCCCCCAGCCTAAAGCCTAAAGGGGTACCGGAGGTAGGGACATGGCTACGTCCATGTCCTGGCTAAGGCGACTAAGGTCGAGGGCTGGGGCGGAAATCAAAGGACAGAATCCAAAGTAAAGGAGAGCTGTCCGGAACCACGTGGTCGGGGCGGCCCTTTACTTTATCAATCTTTCCTTTGGTTCCTGGGCTCCGCGCCCTCAGTCCTCGTTCTTGAGGATCTTGATGAAGGCTTCCTGCGGAATCTCGACCTTGCCGATCTGCTTCATGCGCTTCTTGCCCTCCTTCTGCTTCTCGAGGAGCTTGCGCTTGCGGGTGATGTCGCCGCCGTAGCACTTCGCCGTCACGTCCTTGCCGGTCGAGCCGAGCGTCTCGCGGGCGATGACCTTGGAGCCGATGGCGGCCTGGATGGCGACCTTGAAGAGCTGGCGGGGGAGGAGGTCCTTGAGCTTCTCGCAGAGCTGGCGGCCGCGGCCCTCGGCCTTGGCGCGGTGCACGATGCAGGAGAAGGCGTCGACGGGGTCGGTGTTGACCAAGATGTCCATCTTGACGAGGTCCGACGCCACGTAGGGTCCGAACTCATAGTCGAGCGAGCCGTAGCCGCGGGTGATGGACTTGAGGCGGTCGTTGAAGTCGACGAGGATCTCGTTGAGGGGCAGGGTGCAGACGAGCACGACGCGCTCGTTGTCGATGGTCTCGGTGCGGTCGAGCGTGCCGCGCTTCTCCTGGATGAGCGCCATCATGTCGCCGATGCTCGTGCCGGGGATGTGGATGCGCGCGAGGATGGTGGGCTCCTCGACGGTGACGATGCCGGAGGGGTCGGGCATCATCACGGGGTTGTCGATCACGTGCACCTTGCCGTCGGCGGTGTGCACCTTGTAGACGACCGACGGGTAGGTGGAGATGATGTCGAGGTCGTACTCGCGGCGCAGGCGCTCCTGGACGATCTCCATGTGGAGCAGGCCGAGGAAGCCGCAGCGGAAGCCGAAGCCGAGCGCGACCGACGACTCCGCGGTGTAGGTCAGCGCAGCGTCGTTCATCGCCAGCTTGGCCAGCGAGACCTTGAGCTTCTCGTAGTCGGCGGTGTCGAGCGGGTAGATGCCGCTGAAGACCATGGGCACGACTTCCTTGAAGCCGGGCACGGGCTCCTTGGCGGGGTCGGCGGCGAGGGTGAGGGTGTCGCCCATCTTGACGTCGTGGACGTCGCGGATGTTCACCACGATGTAGCCGACGGAGCCCGGGCCGAGCTCGCTCTCGGAGTGCATCTTCGGGTTGAAGCGGCCGACCTCCTTGATCACCGACTGCACGCCGTTGGCGAGCAGCTCGATGGTCTGGCCGGGACGGAAGGTGCCGGAGAAGACGCGGACGTAGGTGATGACGCCCTTGTAGGTGTCGAAGACCGAGTCGAAGATGAGCGCGCGGGCCTGCGGGTACTCGGTCCAGCGGGGCGCGGGGACGCGGCGGACGATGGCGGCGAGGATGTCGTCGATGCCGATGCCGGACTTGCCCGAGGCGAGCACGGCCTCGTCGGCGGGGATGGCGAGGATGTCCTCGACCTGGCGGCGGGCCTCCTCGGGGCGGGCCGAGGGCAGGTCGACCTTGTTGATCACGGGGATGATCTCGAGGCCCTGCTGCATGGCGAGGGTGGCGTTGGCCACGGTCTGGGCCTCGACGCCCTGGGAGGCGTCGATGAGCAGCACCGCGCCCTCGCAGGCGGCGAGCGAGCGGGAGACCT
>JBMSKH010000052.1:0-5031 GCA_049419705.1 Opitutales bacterium | reverse complement strand
GCGGCATCAGGCGCAAGAGCTTCTCTGCGCCGTGCGCGCGGAGCACGTCTTCGGTGACCGCCCGAACCATGAGCGGGTTCTGCGCCAGCATCGGATTCGTCATGACCACCTGGAACACGGCCATCGTCTCGTCGATGCGCTGGGTCTTGGTGCGCGGGTCAGCGGCCGGCATGACGTGCGCATCCGGAGTGAACATCGACCGGCCGACGCGGACCTCCTGCGGCGAACCGTCCTCGCCGATGACGCTCGCCACCTCCTCGTCGGGCAGGAACACGCCCCAGCAGCGCCAAATCTTGTCCAGCTCGTGCCGGAACGCCTCTTTCATGCGGCGCGCGAGCACGGTGATTTGCATCATCATCTGCTCGGCGAGGATTTGGGTTTCCTTTGCCGTGCGGTTCGCGCCCGACGACGAGCCGCTCATGATGTCCGACGACGCGACCAGCTTGTCGGCCGCGCCCATGAGCATGTCGATCAGGGCCATCGTGGAAGGGTCGTTCTGCGGCGGCTCCAGCCACATGACGCCGTCCTTCAGGGCGCCCATCGGTACGTCCACCTCGACCAGCTCTCCGGGGGAGATTCCGATCGGCCCGCGCTGGGTCTTCATCTGCCGGGAGATGAATCCGCCCTTGGCATTGCGCAGGGTCGCGCCGTCGATGTGCTGGTTCGTGATGGTGTTGACCGCGCGGTTCAGGCCCACCAGGAAGTCGCCGAAGCCGAGGCCATAGAAGCCCTCCGACGGGAACGCCCGATAGTGGGTGAAGAAGCAGATTTCGCGGCGCCTCTGCTTGCGCGGCGGAAGCGGCTGGCCGTCGTCGCCGGTCTTCATCCAGCGCGGCATCGGGGGCGGGATGGGACGGGGAGGCGCCGGCATCATCGGATTGGGAGGCATCGGGGGCGCCATGAGCGCCATCTCGAAGGCCTGCATGCTCTGCATGTAGGCGCCGTACTCGCTCTCCTGACGCTGGTAGCGCTGGTGGTCCGTGGGGTCCGGCTCCTCGCGTACGACGAAGCGGAGCACCTGCCCGGACTCGTAGTCGACCGTGATCAGAACGGCGTGCGCCTTGCCGTCGAACAGCTCGCCGGCATCCTGGCGCAGCGGCATGCGCCACTTGCGGTGTTGCTCAAGCACCATACGCGGCTTGTCGTCGGGTGTCCCCTCGTCGGCGGGTACGGTGCCATCGACCGTCTTCACCTTGTCCTCGAAGGCCGAGCGCTCCTTCTGTTCGGGGTTGCCCCACTGGATTTTGTTGACGTTGACGTAGATGCCCTTGTCGGCCCATTCCTCGAGGTCGAACCGATTGAGCCGCTGCACCAGCGTGTACCGCGGGACATCGCGCATCGACGGGTCCTGTGACCGCTGCGAGTCCATCACCACGAAGTCGGCGATTGGAATCCAGTCCGAGGCGACGCGCTCCTCGTACTCGTTCCAGTAGGTGCGGCGGAACGCGCTTCCGTAGATGCACGCCTGATGGAGCGTATCGTCGAGGCCCTGCGACATCTCGGGCATGCGAAACCGGATGTACGCATTGCCAAAGGTCTCGGTGTCGTTGGCGCGCTTGACGTCGGCGAGGTTCGTCGGGTTCGAGTAGAGGATTTTCCCGTTCGCCGGCCAGATCATATCGTACAGGCGGCCCTGCACCTGGAGCATCGGATACGTCAACACGGGTAGGTTGACGTTGGCGGCATTGTTCCACGGGAAGTTCTTCGCCTTCATGACGGAGGCATAGAGACCCTGGTACTCCGCGCAGCGCTTCATGCGCGGCTCGCGGCTGCGCACGTCGGCGTCGTAGTCGTCGCACACCGTCGCCGCCATCATGGCCAGCTCTTTCTCGGTAAAACTCGACGCGAGGTTGGCGGACGATGACGAAACACCCTCCTCGCTGGTGGGCGCGCGCATCTGCGAGCCCGCCATTCCGGTTGGGATAGGCGGCTCTGTTGTCATCGGGGGCTCGGTGACGCTCATGGTCTAGTCTCCGTATCCCGTCGAGGAGATTTGCTCGACGTACTCTTGTGCGCGCGCCTTGCGCTCTTTGGCGAGGCGCAACCAACGTTCGACGTCCTTGTCGTGTTCTTTGTTGCTGTCACCGGCTGCCGATTGGATCGGCCAGTCGAGAAGAATGGCCTTCAGTGCGTCGAAGGCATGGTCCTCGCCGTCTGTGTCCACGTCCTCGGCGTCGTGCGAATCAGACATCAGCGCCGGCAACGTGCGCACCAGGTTCGGGCAACGGTCCTTGAAGATGTAGAGCGACGGCTTTCCGTTCGCCTTGCGCAGGAGGCGCTCGGTGGTCTGCTCGTTTCCAGCCTTGCGGTCCTTGTTCATATCGAACAAGCGAAAGCCGTAGGACGCGATGCCCGCGGCGGCGTTCGAATACTTGCCGTCGCCGCCCATTTTCGCGCGCGCCTGGCGGTCTATGAGCGCATACACTTCGTCCTTGCTGTACTTCTTCGTGGCCGACCACTTCTGAAGGTCGAACTTCCTGGCCATCTTCTCGCCGAACGTGCGCCCAGTGACGCCCGGACCGTACAGCTCGTCGATGATGTAGACGTTCCCGTCGGGGTCACGCGCGCCCCACAGACAACAGGCGGGCGCTGAAGACCCCCAGTCGATGCCCATCTTGATCGGCCACGAACCGGGAATCGGAAACGACTGGATGAAGTGCAGCGACGGGTCCAGTACGTGCGAGAAGAACGCACCAACGACGACGTTCCAGTCGCCTTCGAGATACATGCGCTGGACGTGCGGAGGTAGGCGGCGGATGTTCGCCTCGTAAACGCCGTCCTCGTCGAGATACTTGTTGTCCTCCAGCTTCGCGGGAACGAACGCCTTGGTGATTTCCTTCGTGCGACCACGCGACAGCTTCATCGTGGTCGAATGAATCGTGTTGTAGGGCCGGCAACCCTCGATGAAGCGGCGCTTGAGCCAGTCGCAGTGCGGGCCGCCCGGGTTCGCCGTGTACCGGATGATGAGCAGCTTGCGCATCTCCTGGTCCTTCGAGCGGACGTTCATCGCGAGGAAGTCAACGACGTCCTCGGCGAGTTCTTCCGCCTGGTCGATGAGCAGGGCTGTGATTTCCTGGCCGTTGTAGCCGCGGTGGTCGTCTGGGCCGTCGAGGTGGGCAAGGTCGATCACATAGCCGCTCGTCAGCGTCCAGCGCTTTTCGGACTTGTTCCACTCGGCGCCGGGGTCGATGAGCGGGTATATTTCGTGGCAGCGTGCGATGATGTCCTTCAGGTTGTCGAGGTTCTTCCTGAAGATGATCGCGCGGCCCCGCTGCTTGCGGCCCGTCTCCCGATAACGCTTGTCGCACAGGAGAATCTGGTGAATGGGCGCCATGATGAGGAAATCCGACTTCCCGCCGCCCTTCGATCCGCCGTACAGCAACTCGAACGCCGGACACCACAGCGCCACCTCTTGCCGAGGCGACGGGCGCCAGACGGTCTCGATTTCCTCAGTTGCCAGCATTCACAATCACGTCAACGAGGTGCCGCAACGGACCCTCGAACATCACGATTGGCGCCCCGGCCCTGCGCTTGCCGATGAGCTCGGCTTTCGTGAGATACCGGCCTTCGGTCTTGCCGTGACACTGCGCCTCGATTTCGATCGTGTTCGGGTCTTCGAGGCGGTGGACCGTGAAACCTTCCACGCCGTCTTTGCAGGACGCGCAGAACGGGATCAGCCACGGGGGCGGGCGCGTAGGGTCGGCGGGATTCAAAACGCCTCCCCCTCTTCATCGGCCGGGGTCGCCTCGACGTCGATGGCCCGCGCCTTTTCGGCGTCCTCGTCGACCTTCTTGGCCTTCGCTTCCCAGTCCGCGCGGCTCATTTGCGCCTGAAGCGCCACTACGCCCAGTGCAGTTGCCGCCCGGGTGTCCTCGCGGCTGTTCGCCTGCACCTGCTTGTAGACCTCGATGGCGAAACGGGTCTTCGTCGAGGCTTCCGCGAGCGGAACGAGCGCGTCGGCGTTGTATCCCTCGGCCTTGGGGTCCAAAAACAGCCCCTCGGCGTGCTGCATCGCCTTGGCGGTAATTTTCTCGACCTGCTGGAGCATCGGCGAGTCCTTGAACTTCGCCAGTTGCCGCGCCTTAGGCACTGTTTTGCACCCCCGAGCGCGCTTTTCGCACCTTGATCCGGTGCTCGCGGCGGTGAACGAGGCAGCGATACTGCTTCCCGGTCACAATCGGGCAGCCTTCGACGGCGCAGAGGCCGCGTTCGCGCCGTTCGAGCTGGTGTTCGCGCTGGCGGGTGGTCACCGGGCGCCCTTCCCGGCCTCTGCAATCTCGTCGAGGCACCGAATAGCGGCTTTCGCGCGCTCCAGGGCGATGATTCGGCGGCCGTCGCGCACGTCGGCGAACGGGAGCACGTCATTCCCGTAGCGGGGCGCGTCCACGTTCCAAATGGCCTCTGCAACGGCTTCTAGGCGCGGGTCCTGGCTCAAGCGAGCACCCTCTTGTAGTGCGCCACCAGGTCGAGGAACTGCTGAACCGGGAAGAACATCCCCGGGTCCGTGTGCGTGGACTTCTTCCATGCCTTCGAGACCTCGGCGTGTGTCGTGATGCCGCGCGCGCCGCGCAGGAGAGCGTCCGCCGCAACGAACTGCACCGGAATGCCCCAGCGCTTGCAGATACCGGCCGTGAGGTTCGCCGCGTGTTTGATGGCGCTGGTGCTGTATTCGTCCTGCCACTCGGAAAGGGTCTGCCGGGCCCGCCCGCAGAGTTCAATTCCGACGCCCGCCGCGTTGGCGCCGGGGGCGTGGAACGCGATGTCCTCCTCGCGCACGGACTGGGTCACGCTGTTGGCGTCGACCGCGTAGTGCCAGGACGAGACGATATCCTTGCCGTTGGCATAGACGCGCTTCTCCGCGCAGCGCTTCATGAGAATCTCGGCGCCCTCGAAGGATTCGCCGATTTCGGCGCTGTGCAGGACGACCCAGTTGACCTTGAGGCGGTTGGCCGGGAGGTAGTGGCGGGCCTGGAGGAAGGGGATCATCCGGCCTGCTCCGCTTCGATGGCCTTGAGGGCGAACTCGAGGCCC
>JBMSKH010000051.1:0-5402 GCA_049419705.1 Opitutales bacterium | reverse complement strand
ATCCTCGAGAAGACCACCTTCGCCGAGCCCGTCATCTCGATGTCCATCGAGCCCAACTCGAAGGGCGACTCCGAGCGTCTCTCCATCGGCCTGCAGCGCCTCGCCCAGGAGGACCCCACCTTCCGCGTCACCTCGAATCCCGAGACCGGCCAGACCCTCATCTCGGGCATGGGCGAGCTTCATCTCGAGATCATCGTCGACCGCCTCAAGCGCGAGTTCAAGGTCGAGGCCAAGTCGGGCAAGCCCCAGATTTCCTATCGCGAGACCATCAACACCGCCGCCGAGGGCGTGGGCAAGTTCATCCGCCAGTCGGGTGGCCGCGGCCAGTACGGCCACGTCGAGATCAAGCTCGAGCCCAACCCCGTCGCCGGTCGCGAACCCGGCGCCAAGGGCGAGGAAGTCATCAACGAGATCGTCGGTGGCGTCATTCCCAAGGAATTCATCAAGCCCGCGACCGAAGGCATCCTCGAGGCCTCCAACAACGGCACCATCGCCGGCTACCCGGTGATCAACTTCAAGGCCCGCATCGTCTTCGGGTCCTTCCATGAGGTCGACTCCAACGAGCTCGCCTTCAAGATGGCCGGCATCTTCGCCTTCAAGGAGGCGATGAAGGAGGCCAAGCCCATCCTGCTCGAGCCGATCATGAAGGTCGAGGTCGTCACCCCCGAGGAGTACCAGGGAGACATCATGGGCGACCTGAATCGCCGCCGCGGCCAGATCCAGGGCATGGACACCAAGAACAACCTTTGCACCATCGACGCCCGCGTGCCGCTCGCCGAGATGTTCGGCTACGCCACCGACGTCCGCTCCCTCTCGAAGGGCCGCGCCTCCTACACCATGGAGCCCGCCAACTACGAGCAGGTCCCCGCGCAGATCCTCAAGCAGGTCGTCGAGACCTCGAGCCGCGCTCCCGCCCGCACCTAATCCCACTCACTCCGATGTCCCGCCAGAAGATCCGCATCAAGCTCCAGGGGTTCGACTACCGCCTGGTCGACCACTCCGCCACGGAGATCGTCGACACCGCCAAGCGCACCGGCGCCCGCGTCTCGGGCCCCGTGCCCATGCCCACGACCCACGAGGTCTGGACCGTCAACCGCTCGCCGCACGTCGACAAGAAGTCGATGGACCAGTTCGAGCTGCGCACCCACAAGCGCCTGATCGAGATCCATGACCCCAACAGCGCCACGGTGGACGAGCTCAAGAAGCTCAATCTCCCCTCGGGCGTGCAGGTCAACATCACCGCCTGATTTCAACCCCCAAACCCTCAACGAAACCCTTAACGCAGGCCAGCCTGCCCCGCGCACCGCTACTGATTCCGCAAGGACATCCGAAGCTAACGCAGGCCCAGACGCCAACGGCGCCCACACGCCACCTGCCTCTTAGATCATGAAACTCCAGCTCATCGGCAAGAAGATCGGCATGACCCAAGTCTACGACGGGGACAACAACCTCGTCCCTGTCACGGTCGTGCAGGCCGGACCCTGCCCGGTCGTCCAGGTCAAGACTCCCGACTCCGACGGTTACCACGCCGTCCAGATCGCCTTCGGCCCCCAGAAGGAGCACCGCCTCTCGGATCCCGAGATCGGTCACCTCAAGAAGGCCAACCTCGCTCCCCACAGCCACCTGCGCGAGGTCCGCTTCGCCGCGGACTCCGGCATCAAGGTCGGCGACGTCCTCACCGTCGAGAAGTTCACCGCCGGCCAGATGGTCGACGTCATCGGCACCGTCAAGGGCCGCGGCTTCCAGGGCGTCATGAAGCGCCACAACATGGACGGCCAGCCGGACTCCCACGGCCACATGATGCACCGCCGCATCGGCTCGATCGGCATGCGCCAGACCCCGGGTCACGTCTTCAAGGGCAAGCGCATGCCCGGCCACATGGGCAACGTGCGTCGCACCTCGCAGAACCTGCGCGTCGTCCAGGTCCTCGCCGAGAAGAACCTCCTCCTCATCAAGGGTAGCCTCCCTGGCGCCAACGGCGAGATCGTCCTCGTCCGCCACGCGGTCAAGTCGAAGTGAACCCACCAGACACCACGCACATGAAGCTCAAGTTCCACAAGGCCGACGGTTCCCCTGCTGGGGAGCGCGATTTCGCCATCCCCGCCTTCGAGGGCGACACCTACGTCGCGCTGCTCAAGCAGGCCGTGATTGGCTATCAGGCCAACCGCCGCCAGGGTACCTCCAAGACCAAGAACTACGGCGAGGTCGCCGGTTCTGGTAAGAAGATCATCCCCCAGAAGGGTTCTGGTGGCGCCCGCCACGGCGACAAGCGCGCCCCCCAGCTCTACAAGGGTGGTGTCGTCTTCGGTCCCCGTCCCCGCGACTGGTCCAAGGACATTCCCGCGACCCAGCGCCGCAAGGCCCTCGGCCGCGCGCTCTTCGACCTCGCCAACGCCGGCGGCCTCGCGGTCATCGAGCGCTTCGAGGTCTCCAAGCCCAAGACCAAGCTCTTCGCCGAGGTGCTCGAGAAGGTGAACCCCAGCGCCAAGAAGCTCCTCCTCGTCGACGCGACCTGGTCCGAGCCCGTGCGCAAGGCCAGCCGCAACCTCGCCCGCGCGAAGTTCTCCAACTCCACCAACCTCAACGCCCTCGACCTGGTCCGCCACGGTCAGGTCGTGATCTCCGAGCAGGCCCTCCTGCAGGTCATCACCCGCGCCTCCAACTGATTCCCGTCATGAAGCCCGCCACCCAGGTCATCGCCCGCCCCGTTCTCACGGAGAAGGCCACCGGCCTCGCCGTCCTCGGCAAGTACACCTTCGAGATCAAGCCCGGCGCCGACCGCGCCCAGGTCAAGGCCGCCGTCGAGGCCGCCTTCAAGGTCACCGTCGAGAAGGTCAACATCCTCATCCGCAAGGGTAAGGTCCGCCGCAGCCGCCTCTCGGGTGGCAGCGTCTATCGCGAGACCGACCAGCGCCGCGCCATCGTCACCCTGAAGAAGGGCGACGTCATCTCCTTCGCCTGATCGCCACCATGGCCATCATCACCACACGCCCCATCACCCCCGGCCAGCGCTTCCTCGTTCGGAACCGCACCGAGGGCATCCACGCCGGTCGCCCGGAGAAGACGCTCGTCGAGAGCGTCCATCGCGCGAAGGGCCGCAACTGCTACGGCCGCATCACGTCGCGCCGTCGCGGTGGAGGCCACAAGCGTCTCTTCCGTAAGATCGACTTCCGTCGTGACCGCATCGACCAGGTCGCCTCGGTCCTGCGCCTCGAGTACGATCCCAATCGCAGCGCCCACCTCGCCTTGCTCCGTTACGCGGACGGCGAGCACGCCTACATTCTCGCTCCCGACGGCCTCAAGGCCGGGGACACCGTGGTCAGCACCAACACCGCCCAGGAGAAGTTCTCCCCGGGCATGTCGCTGCCCCTCCGCCTGATTGCTCCCGCGACCTTCATCCACTCGATCGAGATGCAGCCCGGCAAGGGCGGCCAGCTCGCCCGCGGCGCCGGCGCCTATGCCCAGCTCCTCGGCCTCGAGGGTGACCGCGCCATCCTGCGCATGCCTTCCGGCGAGCAGCGTTACCTCAACGCCGACTGCCGCGCCACCATTGGCGTCGTCGGCAACGTCGACCACCACAACCGCTCGCTCGGCAAGGCCGGTCGCAATCGCTGGAAGGGCCGTCGCCCCCGCGTGCGCGGCATGGTGATGAACCCCGTCGACCACCCCAATGGTGGTGGCCAGGGCAAGTCCAAGGGTGGCGGTGGCCGTCAGCACCCCCAGTCGCCTTGGGGTCAGCTCGCGAAGCACTTCCCGACCCGCACCAAGTCGAAGACCTCGAACAACCAGATCATCGTCCGCCGCAACGGCCGGAAGATGAAGAAGGCCTGAACCGTCCAACCTTAAACTGACACCGCATCATGGCACGCTCCCGCAAAAAGGGCTTCTTCTCCGACCCGCACCTCATGGATAAGGTCGAGGTCGCGCAGAAGGCCGGCAACCGCAAGCCGATCAAGACCTGGTCGCGCCGCTCGACGGTCACTCCCGTGTTCGTCGGCCTGAACCTCGAGGTTCACAACGGCAAAACCTTCATCCCGGTGTACATCACCGAGAACATGGTGGGCCACAAGCTCGGCGAATTCGCCCCCACCCGCACCTTCAAGCAGCACACCCAGCCTTCCAAGAAGGTCGAGTGATCCCACCCATGCGCACCCTGTCCGCCATCCTGTCCGTCTCGCTCGTCGCCGTCCTCGGCGCCGGGGAGGTCGCGCTCGGGTCGGCGGCGTCCCAGGGTCGCGCGCCGGTGTCGGCGGTGCTGACCGGCCGCGAGGCCGACCTCGTCGTCGTGGCCGGCGGCCACGCCCAGGGCCTGCGCCCCGGGATGGTCTGCGCGGTCAGCCGAGACGGCGCCCCGGTCGCCAAGGTCATCGTGGCCGAGGCGAGCGCCGAGCGCGCCGTCGCCCTCGTGCTCACGCTCGCTCCGTCCGCCGAGATCCGCGCGGGCGACACCGTCGAGGCCCGCGCCAACACCCGCATCTGATTTCCCCTTAAGCAAAACCATCGTCACATGAACGTCCAAGCCACCACCCGCTACGCCCGGATGTCGCCCGAGAAGGTCCGCGACGTCGCGCGCCAGATCCAAGGCCTCGGCGCCGAGGAGGCGCTGCAGCTCCTGCGCTTCATCCCGCGCAAGTCGGCCCGCATCATCGCCAAGACCCTGGCGAGCGCCATCGCCAACGCGGAGAACAACCACAACCTGAGCTCCGCCTCCCTTGTCGTCGCCTCCGCGACGGTCAACCAGGGTCCCGCGATCAAGCGCTTCCGTCCCGCCGCCCGCGGTTCGGCTCACCCCATCCTCCGCTCGATGAGCCACGTCAAGGTGGTCCTCGCCGCCAACAAGTAACCTTCCGCTTTACCCATGGGCCAGAAAGTCAATCCGATCGGTTTCCGCCTCGCGGTTCGCCGCAACTGGGAGTCCCGCTGGTACGCCAACAAGCGCACCTTCGCCGGCCTCCTCCACGAGGACTATCGCATCCGCGAGTTCCTCAAGGACAAGCTGCGCCAGGCCGCTGTGCCCCGCATCTTCATCGAGCGCGCCGGCTCCAAGGTCCGCGTCCGCATCTGGACCGCCCGCCCCGGCGTCGTCATCGGCCGCAAGGGCGATGAGCTCAAGAACCTCCGCGTCGAAATCGCCAATGTCGCTGGCCGCAAGGAAGGCGACATCACCCTCGAGGTGAACGAGGTCCGCCGTCCCGACCTGGTCGCCCAGCTCGTGGCCGAGAACGTCGCGCTCCAGCTCGAGCGCCGCATTTCCTTCCGCCGCGCGATGAAGAAGGCGATCCAGACGACCATGTCGATGGGTGCCGATGGCATCCGTCTCCGCCTCGGCGGCCGCCTCGGCGGCGCCGAGATCGCCCGCGTCGAGTCCGCCCGCGTCGGTCGCGTGCCGCTCCACACCCTCC
>JBMSKH010000050.1:0-5450 GCA_049419705.1 Opitutales bacterium | reverse complement strand
GTCTTGCCCTTGAAGTCGGCGAGGCTGACGGTCTTGCCGTCGAGGGTCTTGCCGGAGAACTCAGGAGCAGCTTTGCCGACTTCGGGGGCCGCGAAGGCGACCACCGCCGCGAGGCAGGCGAGGAGGGAGGTGAGGATACGCATGGGTGTGGAGGGTAGGGCGGTAGTTGTAGGGGTTGCTTCACAGTTTTCAACCCCTTCGCGGACTTAAGGTTCTGGAAAACTGCATAAACCTTTGTTTTTACATGGTTTTGACTCGTGGGTTGCCAAATTGACCGAAAACCCCGAATTAATCCTCAGTATGGCTGACGCCCGATCCATCGCCTTGGTCTGCGCCAACGAAGCTTCCCTTTGGGAGGAGCTCCGGGTCCGCGCGTCCGTCGTGGCTCAGGCCGAGCCGGCCTTGGCTCCGATGCTCCATCGCTACGTCCTGGACCGGTCTGGTTTCGGCGAAGGCATCATCCAGCGTCTGGCGGAGCGACTGACTCCGACTGGCCAGGATCTGCCGGTCGTCCTCCGCGTCCTTGGCGAAGCGGTCGCGGCGGATCCCGAGGTCTTGTCGCAGATGCGCGCCGACATCCGGGCCACGCTTGAGCGCGATCCGGCGACGGAGCATGCGCTGATCCCGTATCTCTGGTACAAGGGTTTCCATGCCATCTCGACGCATCGGCTCGCCCATGCCCTCTGGAAGGCCGGCCGCAAGGAGCTCGCCACGCACCTGCAGTCGCTCGTCTCGGAGCACCTCGGCGTCGACATCCATCCCGCCGCCCGCTTCGGCGTCGGCATCCTGCTTGACCACGCCACCGGCTTCGTCGCGGGCGAAACCAGCGTCGTGGCCGACAACGTCTCCTTCCTGCACGAGGTCACCCTGGGCGGCACGGGCAAGGCCCGCGGCGACCGCCATCCGAAGATCCGTTCGGGCGTGCTCGTCGGCGCCGGCGCGAAGATCCTCGGCAACATCACCATCGGCGAAGGCGCCAAGATCGGGGCCGGTTCCGTGGTGCTCAAGGACGTCGCCCCGCATACCAGCGTGGCCGGCGTGCCTGCGGTGATGATCGGGCAGACTACTGTCGACGCCCCCGCGCTCGACATGGATCATTCGCTCTAGGTCATGTCGCGCTCCCGTCCCCCGCAGGAACGTCCCGGCGACGCCCGCGCCCTGGACTGCCTTTACCGCGTAGGCGCCTTCGTCAACGCGACCGAAGATCCGCGCGAGGCCTTGAATTTCATCCTGGAGGAGATCGTCCGCACGTTGAACGCCTCCAGCGCCTCGATCGCGCTCGTCGAGCCGGCCACAGGCTCGCTGCGCATCGAGGTGAGCAACGGTCTCGACCATGCCTCCGCCTCCCGGGTCATCGGTCAAGGGCAAGGCATCACCGGCTGGGTGGCGCTCTACGCCAAGCCGCAGCGCGTCCCCGACGTCTCCAAGGATCCGCGTTACGTCGAGATCCGCAAGGGGATCCGCTCCGAACTTGCCGTGCCCATGGAGCTCATGGGCAACGTCATCGGCGTGGTGAACTGCGACTCCGACCGCCTCGACGCCTTCACCGAGCAGGACGTGGCCTTCCTCGCGCTCCTCACCAACGAGGCCTCGAAGGCCGTCGGTCGCATCTGGCTGCTCCGTCAGCTCCGATCCAAGGCCGCCCAGCTCGAGGCCTTGGTCCGTGCCGCGCAGGGCCTTGCCCGCGAGCGCGACGAGCCCGGCATCTCGCAGGACCTTGCCCGGCATACGCGCGGCCTGCTCGGGGCCCGGGCCTGCGCCTACTACAAGATCGTCGACGGTAACCTGCTCCTGAGGCACCTCGATGGCGAGCTGGGTGGCAGCGAGCTCGCCCCGAGCATCTCGTTCGGCCAGACTTCGCTGGGTACGGTCGTGGGACGCGGCCGACCGGTCGTCGTGCCCTTGGCCGGCAAGACCGAGGAGCATCTTTTCCTCAGGCTCGCCGAACCGGTGGCCTCTTCGTCGCTGCTCGCCATGCCGGTGCGATACGAGGACGAGACCTTCGGCGTCCTCCTGTGCGTGGCGATGGGCGCCTATCGTTTCTCCGACGACGACAAGCACCTCGTCGCCGCGCTTTCGTCGTTCGGAGCCTCCTCGATCCAGAACGCCCGGCTCTACGCCAAGGTCTTCGCCGTCGAGGAGGGCCTGCGTCGCAGCGAGCGACTCACTGCCCTGGGCCTGCTTTCGGCGGAGGTCGCGCACGAGATCCGCAATCCTCTGACGGTGATGAAGCTGCTTTCGGACACGCTGGCGCAAGGCATGCCCGCCGACGATCCCAAGATGGAGGACCTCGGCGTCATGCGCGAAAAGATCGCCCATATGGAGGGAGTCGTCTCGCGCGTGCTGGGCATGAGCAAGGCCCAGTCCGGGGCTTTCCGCGTGGTCGACCTGCGCAAGGCATCCGAGAACGCCGTGCTGCTGCTCCGGCTGAAGCTCCAGCAGCTGGGCGTGAAGGTCGAGCTGCTCGGCGAGCCGGTCGTCCCCGAGGTGGAGGGCAATCCCGGCCAGATCCAGCAGGTCTTCCTCAACCTGATGATGAACGGCGTGCAGGCCATGACGAGCGGGGGCCAGCTGACCTTGCGCATCGGCGTGGAGCCTGGCCCGCAGGGCGAGGTCGTCGCGGTGCGCATCACGGACACCGGCGCGGGCATCCCTCAGGACATCCTGCCCAAGATCTTCGAATCTTTCTTCACCAGCCGCGAAGACGGCACGGGACTCGGGCTCGCCATCGTGAAGCGCATCATGCGTGACCACCGCGGCGACGTCATCGTCGAGTCCACCGGTCCGGCCGGGACGACGTTCAAGTTCTGGTTCCCCGTCGGGAAGTGAGCCAGGCCTTCCCGGCCTTGATCAGGACGGGCAGGAAGGACACGAAGATCACGCCTAGGGTGACTGCGCCGAGGTTCTTGGCCAGCGGGGTGTTCCCGATCAGATGTCCGAGCAGCACGAGCGAGCCGATCCAGATGATCGCACCCGCGACGTTCCAGGCGAAGAAGCGCTGGGCGGGCATCTTGCCCATGCCGGCGACGAAGGGCACGAAGGTCCGGATGACCGGGATGAAGCGAGCCATCACCAGCGAAGCCGCGCCTTTCTCGGCGTAGTAAGCGCGGGCTGCCTCAAGGTAACGGCGTTTGTAGAGCCAGCCGTCCTCCCATTTCTCGACCCGTTCGCCGAACTTCAAGCCCAGCCATCGGCCCAGCTCGTTGCCGACGATGGCCGCGACCGTCAACGCGATCGTCAGGGTCCAGGGGTCGAGGAGGGCGGGGCGCTCGCCGTTGGCGATCGTGAGGATGCCCGCGACGACGATCATCGAATCGCCCGGCAGGAAGAAGCCGAAGAGCAGGCCGGTCTCGGCGAAGACGATCAGCGTCATCACGGGCACGCCGCCGATCTTGATCATCTCCTCGACGTCTGACATCGCTTGCAGGGCCGCCTTGAGGGTGCTGAACCAGTTGTCCATGCGCTTAATAGAGAGCAGTGGCGGCGGATTGGCAATCGCCCTTGAAGGAAAGGGTGTTTCCCGTCACGTTGGCTTCGTCGCATGTCACCCGAATACGAGTCCTCGGCCGTCCTGCTGCGCCGTGCCGCCTTGCAGCACGGGCTCGCCGGTCAGGCCGCCTTAGAGGGCGAATTCGTGCCGCGGGCCAAGGTCTTCCTCGCCGAAGCCCGCGAGATCCAGCTGGCGGCCCATCGGGCCGGCGTCCGCGGCGGCGAAGTCGCCAGATTGCGCTCTGACGCCATCGACATCCTCCTCGACGCCCTCTTCCTGAAAGCCGGTCCGTCCGCCTCCGCCATCAGTCTGGTCGCCACGGGTGGCTATGGTCGCGCCGAACTTTGCCCTCTGAGCGACATCGACCTGCTGGTGCTCGTGCCGCGGCACTCCGCCGCGACGAAGGCGCTCGTCGAATCCATCCTGTACCCCCTCTGGGATCTCGGACTCAAGGTAGGCCAGTCGGTCCGCACCGTCACCGAGTCGACGAACTACGCGAAGGAAGACCTGCATCTCCACGTCGCCCTCCTTGAGGCTCGCCATCTGTGCGGCTCGGCGGAACTTTACGCCCAGCTCGAATCGAAGACCGCCGCTCTCCTCTCCGGTCAAGCCTGGAAGCCTTTCGCACGGGCGATCGTCGAGTCGCAACGCAAGCGCCGCGAGAAGGCCGGCGGCAGCGCGTACCTGCAGGAGCCGGACCTCAAGAACGGCGTCGGCGCGCTTCGCGATGTCCAGGGCTGCGTCTGGATCGCCCGCACCGCCCGCAACGGCGTCGGGCCGGGCGGACTCGCCACCTCGGGTTTCTTGCCTTCGGTCGACCTGCAGAAGTTCGAGCAGGCGAAGCAGGTGCTCCTGCGGCTGCGCTGCGAGCTGCATTTCCAGGTCACCCGACCGACCGAGCAGCTTTCGCTTGAGCGCCAGGACACGATCTCGGAAGGGCTTGGCTACCAAGGGACCCTGACCGAACGCATCGGCGCGATGATGCGCGAGTATTTCGACGCCGCCGACCACGTGCGCCGCTGCGCCGAGATCGTCGAAGGCGCGATCATGGGCGAACCCGAGCCCGAGGGGTGGGGTGCGCCTTTCGTCATGGACGGGCTCCGCGTGGTGCCGGGCGGCATCGTCACGGCCGAGCATCGGCTGGTCTTCGAGGAGGATCCCGGCCGTCTGGTCCGCCTGTTCCGCATCTGCCAGATCCACGAAGCCAGACCGGACCGGGCCTTGTCGCTGCTGGTCCGCGAGCGAGCCCATCTGCTGAGCCCGTCCGTCGCCCTCTCGGAAGAAGCCAGCAGCGCCCTGCGCGCGATGCTCACCGAGGGCGGTCGCGTCTACGGCACCCTCAACGCCTTGCGCGAACATGGCCTGCTTTACCGGCTGGTCCCGGAGTTCGCCGGCCTGCATTGCCTCGTGCAGTTCGAGTTCTACCATCGCTGGACCGCCGACGTGCACACGCTCCGCTGCCTGATGGAGCTGGACGCCATCTACGCCGGCGAGTCCGAGGTGGACCAGAAATACCGCCAAGTCGTCCTCGGTTCGGAGGCGCCTTCGCTGCTCTACGCCATCCTCTTCCTCCATGACATCGCCAAGTCGGGCGGCATCGAGGGCCATGCGGAACGGGGCGTCCCCATCGCCGACAAGGTCCTTGAGCGGCTTGGCTTCGACGCGCGCGAGCGCGAGATCGCGGGCGGCGTCATCCGCCATCACCTGGTGATGGGGCTCTATTGGCAGCGTCATGACATCGACGATCCGGTCAACATCGACCGCTTCGCGCGCCTGATGGGCGACGAGCAGGTGCTGCGCAGCCTCTTCGTCCACACGCGTTGCGACGCGCGCGCCACCTCGCCTGACCTCTGGACCGATTTCAAGGACGGGCAGCACTGGTCCCTTTACCGGCGCACCTTGGCCAAGCTCGCGGGAGAGGCCGAGCATGACCATGGCGCGGTCGTGGGGGGGGGGGGGG
>JBMSKH010000049.1:0-5568 GCA_049419705.1 Opitutales bacterium | reverse complement strand
CCCCTACCTCACGCTCGCCCTTTTTACTTTCTACTTTTTACTCCGCCCTGCGCCCTCCCGGCGCAGGGCGGCCTATGACCCTCCAGGTCCTTCACACGCGCGCGCGAATGGGCAGTCTGCTCCTCGCCATGATCCCCCAAAGCCGACGCGACTTCCTCAAGAACCTCACCCTCGCCGGCGCCGCCGTCTTCACGGCGCGCCACATCAAGGCCATCGAGCTCGACGCCACCGAGCCCAAGGACCCCGGCATCATCGTCGGGCCCTACCGCAAGGCCTGGCAGGACCTCTACGCCGAGGAAAGCGGCGACGGCTACCGCCTGAGCGTCAATCCGCCCAACGACGACTTCCAGGGCATGACCTGGCGCGAGGTCTTCGAGGCCAATGGCCAGGATGACTTGGCCGACGCCATCGAGCGCTTCAACGAACTCCAGATCGACTACAGCTACAGCCCCCTCGAGAAGCTCGAGTGCGACAACGATGAGCTCCTCGCGGCCTTCGCGGCCGCCGGCGGCATGGCGGCCGATGCCTCCGAGCCGCCGAATTGGAGGGAGGTCCTCGAGCTGCTCGAGCCCGACCTCATCCAGGCCGTGGATGAGGCGCCCTGCGGCAGCCTCAGTCGGGTCAACGACCTCGACGAGATCTGCTACGACTGGTACGACCGCGTCGGTCCTTTCCACACGCCCGAGGGCGAGGCCTACCTCGAGGTCGTCGAGCTGCTCGACTCGATCAAGGAGGTCGATGATGACCTCTACGACGCCGCGAGGGATTGCTTCGAGATCATCGAGGGTTCCGCGCCCGGCAACGACTACCACGGCGTCTACGTCCAGAGCCGCGAGAACCTCGGCATCCTGCGCCGCATCCTCCACGCCGCCGACATCAAGGTGAACATCCTCGTCGTCTGATCGCACCGCGCACGCCCACCATGCCCATCAACATCGAAGCCATCTACGTCGCCGTGCCCACCGCACGGGTCAAGGCGCGCCTGCCCGAGGGCGCGCCATCCTTTCGCAGCTACGTGCCCAACAAGACCTACATCTCCGACGGTGAGATCGAGGGTTGCGGGTTCATGGTCCGCGACGACGCCCTCCGCTTCGTCACGCGGCTCGTCGACCAAGGATTCACCACCTGCCTCGACCATCCCGACGGAGAGATCGTCGTCGCCGACATGATCAACGGGCTCTACGCGCCGTCCAACTGGGCCGTCTTCGAGAAGGTGCCCGCGGCGGACCACCCCGGCTTCACCTACTCGAACATCCGTCTCAAGGACGGCAAGGTCAGCGCGATCGCCTTCATGGACGCCTGGACTCCCGAGAGCTCTATCAACTTCGACTACCAACGCGGCGTGGTGCCTCGGTTTAAGGACCTCGAGTTGATCGGCCACGAGAACAGCCACGATCTGTTCCGACACAAGGTCACCGGCAAAATCTTCCGCGTCGGTCGCACCTCGCCGCCCACGGGCTCACCGCGCGTCCGCATCATCAATCCCAAGTCGCAACCGCCCAGTCCGCCGACTGCTTAAGTGTCGGACTCCTATGCAGTCATGATACAATACGGCATGCTTGGCGCCATCACCGGAGATGTCATCGGGTCGGTCCTGGAGTTCAGCGAAAACCGGTCGCCCGACTTCCCCCTGTTCACCGAGGACTCGGTGCCGACCGACGACTCCCTGCTGACCTGCGCCATCGCCGAGGCCTGCCGCGTCGGCTCCTCCGATTACAAGGCCGCGCTCGTCTCCGCCTACCGCCGCGCCGAGGCCACCCGGCCGCAGCCGTCCATCGGCCCAGGCTGGGGCGGCGGCTTCGCCAACTGGATGCAGGGTGGGGCGGTCGGACAACGCCACTCGTTCGGCAACGGCGCCGCGATGCGCGTCTCGCCGATCGCCTGGGCGTTCGACACCGAGGACGACGTCCTGCGCCACGCCGAGCTCTCGGCAAGGGATTCCCACGGACATCCCGAGGGCATCCGCGGCGCCCAGTGCACCGCGCTCGCCGTCTGGACCGCGCGGCGCACGCGCGATCCCGAGGCCGTGCTCGCCGTGGGACGTCGCTTCTACGACGAGCTGCCGGATGTCGGCACGCTGCGCGAGGTCCACAGATACAACGAGACCTGCCAGGGCTGCGTGCCCGAATGCATCGTCATCGCCGCCTCCACGCCCGACTTCGAGTCCGCCATCCGACTCGCCTGCTCCATCGGCGGCGACGCCGACACCCTCGGCGCCATCGCCGGCTCGATCAGCGAGGCCCTCCACGGCGGCGTGCCCGCCCCGCTCGCCGACGAGGCCCTCGCGCGCCTCGAGCGCTGGTACCCCTGGGCCGCCGCGGCGGTAAGGTGAGCCCTCGGGTAGGGGTAGCACGGTGTGCTACCCGGGCAGCACACCGTGCTGCCCCTACCTCACGCACTACGCCCTGTCTCTTTATCTTAATTCTTAATTCTAATTCTTAATTCCCCCTGCAGCCCCTGACATCCCCTTTGGCCTTTAGGCCTTAGGCTTTAGGCTCAGCGCAGCGCACCACCCCTTTCTACTTTTTACTTTCTACTTTCTACTCTAATAAACACCCATGATCAAGGTCGCCCGCAGCGGAAAGGTCATCCTCGAGCTCGACTCCGAGGATGAGTTCTGGGCCAAGGTGACCGCCGGGGAAATCCTGCCGACCGACCATTGCTGGACCCCCAGCCACGTCACCTGGAAGCTCGTCTCGCAGCTGCAGCCCTCCGACGCGGCCCAGGTCCAGGCGCGGAACACGCCGGCGCGCACGATCGAGGAGGAGCTCGACATGATCCAG
The DNA here is from genome assembly GCA_049419705.1 of Opitutales bacterium. Taxonomy (GTDB): domain Bacteria; phylum Verrucomicrobiota; class Verrucomicrobiia; order Opitutales; family UBA953; genus UBA8828. Next base: position 2,785 of record JBMSKH010000049.1, on the reverse strand, counting down.
ATGCGGGTCGAGGAGCTCGTCAACGCGCCGCCCCTGCGCCGTCCCGACTGCTGCCTGCACTGCGGCAACGACCAGCTCCGGACCGCCCAGCTCGTCTACGAGCAGGGCACGCGCGTCGGCGGAGCCTACGACTTCGGCGACGGCGATGTCTCCGTCTTCGCCTCCAAGAACCTGCAGTCGATGCAGATCAGCCCGCCCTCGGCCCCGGGCAACGCCAAGCACGCGCTCGGATTCGGGTGCTTCACCGCCTTCCTCTCGTTCATGACCATCGGCGCGCTGAACATGCTCGTGATGGTGTCGCTCTACGACGGCACCTCGCCGCCCGAGACCACCGCCTCGCGCGTCTTCGCCGCGCTCTGGCTGCTCACGCTCGTCGGGATCTTCGTCCTCGTCTATCGCTTCCTCTCGCGGACGGTTGTCCCCGCGCGCATGCGCCGGCGGGCCGACACCATCCTGCAGCAGGCCTTCGCCTACAATGACTGGAAGAACACGTGGATCTGCAGCGCCTGCGGCCGGATGACGGTCCGTCACACCAAGAAGACCACCTGGGAGTGAGCGGGGTGGGGCGCGACGGCGTCGTGCCCAGGTCAGGTGTGCCGCAACCCGAGATCAGGGCTGATGGCCACCGACGACCTCCGTCCCCGCGTGCAGCGCGCGGATGGCGGCGCGGAGCTTCTGAAAGGTGCGCGTCTCGCCGCGGTTGCCGTTGCCCGAATTCCTGCCGTCCTCGTCGGGTGGGTAGGTATTGATACCGCCGGTCTTCAGCCTCAGCCCCGCGTGCTGGATCTCCATGTCCCAACCCCAGCCGTCGCAAATCATTTCGTCTTCGAGTCGTACGAAGTCCTCCGGCCAGACCCAGATGCCCATGGCCTGCATCTTCTTCCAGAAGGCCTTCCAGCGCCGCTCGGGGATCCGGTGACGTGGCCCGGCGCCGATGCCGCTTCGCACTTCCAGCAACTGGAGTTCCGGCAGCCACTCAACCTGCTCGATTGGCATGTGCCAGGCGTTGTGGAAACTGAATTTGAAATGGGAGGGGGGCATTGTGATAGGTCGCAAAGGAAAGAGGATAAAGGAAAGGAGAGGCGTCAGACGTGCATTGGGTAGGGGCAGCACGGTGTGCTGCCCGGGCAGGACGCCGTCCCGCCCCTACCTTCATCAGAACGGGCAGTGCAGCTCCTCCTCGACCCAGCCGATGAGATGCTCGCGGGTCTCGCGGAGGTAGGCGAAGTGCACCTTGAGGATGCGGTCACCGAGGCCGTCGGGAATGTGGAGCTGGTGCTCGAGGTGGACCTTGCGCCCTTGGTGCAGCACGACCGGCGCCTTGGGCCAGCGCCGGCGGTACTGGGCCGCGCGGTGGCGGCTGGCCTTGTCGGGATCCTCGTCATAGCTGTTCACATCGATGGCGAGACGGATGGCGGTGAGCAGGCGGATCTCGTCGATCGCCTCCTGGTGGCTGTCGAACGCGCACTCGAGCGCCGACTCGACCGCGGACTCCGTGACGATGATCTGGCCGGGACCGTGCTCCTGGAAGGTCTGCATCACCTCGGCGATGTTGGCGAAGATGGCGTCGCGCGGACCGCGCCGCGCCACGGCGGGTCGGATCTTGTCGGGCCCGAGCGCGGCGATGAGCGCGGCGAGGCGCGCGCGGTCGCCCTCGCGGTGGTGCACCTCGATGCGGCTGCCGTCGGCTTGGCGGCGCGTGCGCCTCAGGATGAGGACGATGTCACCGTGCTGCTCGAACCCGCTGATGCGGAAGGTCGCCACGCGGCTGCGCTCCGCCCACTGCCAGGGCCCGCGCGCCCAAGACCAGCTGCCGTTGAGCGCCGGGTGCGAGGCGAGCACGGCGTCGACCGCGACATGGAAGGCGAGGTGGGTGAGGTTGGTGGTGAAGTGCTGCGAGGCGAGGCGGTCGAGGTGGCGGGTCGGGTCGGGTTGGCTCATAAGGGGAGGGAAGGGGGCTGAAAACGGGAAGACGTGTCCGCTCGGCTTCTCCGGATATGGATCGCCGAGGCTGGTCTGTTCTGTAGGTCTATAGTAGAGTACGGGGCTTGTCAAATCGGGCTCAGACCTCGCCCTCCGACTCGTCCAGCCAGCCCACGACATGCTGGCGGATGGACGGCACCCAGGCGAAGTGCACCCGCAGGCGTAGGCCGGTGTGGCGCCCGAGGGCCGAGACCCGGCGGTCGAGCCGCAGGGGCTGCCCGCGGAAGAGGATGGTGCGGGTCTCGGCGTCGTTCCGGGGCACCAGGTACTCGAAGTGTCCCTCCTCGTTGAGCTCGGCGAGGTCGTCGGACCGGATCGCGCGGGTGAGGTGCGCGAGCTTGCCCAGCACGTCGAACATGCGCGCGGTCTCGTCGAACGAGCAATCGAGGGCGCTGTCGATGGCGCTGTCGGCGATAGCCACCCCCGGGAGCGCGAAGTCCTGCAGCATGTCGACCAGGAGCAGCCGGCAGCCGCCACGACGCGACTTCGCGCCGAGGCCGCGCACGATCTCCCGGACCGCGAGATGGTCGGCCTGGCGGAAGTGCAGCGAGAACGTCGTGCGCCCGCGGGCGGCGAGGGTCTCGACGAGGATCGGCGCGCGCAGCCCGAGGCCGTCGATGCGGAAGCGCGGCGCCGCCTCGTCGTCGACGAAGCAGTCGGCCAGCCGCGGGTTTGTCAGCAGCAGCTGGTCGATCGCCTGGTGCAACCCGGCGAGGTCGAGGGTGGTCGTGTAGTCGCGGTGCAGGAGTTCTTCGGGGCGGGTGGTGTTTTCGGGTGTGGGCATGAGAGGGGCGGCGGGCGG
>JBMSKH010000048.1:0-5909 GCA_049419705.1 Opitutales bacterium | reverse complement strand
AGGCGCCCGTGCCCGAGGTGCTGCCCGAGTAGGTGGTGTTGCCGGACTGGTTGACCGTCAGGCCCGACCCGCCGGTGAGCGCGATGTTGCCCGCGCCGGTCAGGCCGCCGGCGCCGGCCTCCAGGACGACACCGCCCGTCCCGGAACGGGTGATGCCCGCATCGAGGGCGATGCCGTTGCCGGCGGTCAGCGTGAGCGCGGCGGCGCCGCCGGCGCTCAGGCTGCTGGAGAGCGTGATGGTGTTGGTGGCGAGCAACGACACCGCGGTGCCGGCGTTGAGGGAGGCGGCGTAGGTGGCCGCCTCGGTCGAGCCGATGACGATGTCCGTCGGGTCGATGAGCCAGGTGCCGCCGGCGCCGGCGAGGATGCTCGCGTCCGCGGCAAGCTCGAACCGCTCGGCCGAGGTCTCGATGAAGCCGCCGCGTCCGGCGCCGCGGGCGTCGATGGACCCCGAGACGCTGGTGGCGGTCCCGGGCTTGGCGGGATCCGCCCAGAGGATGGCGGAGCCGCCGTCGGCGGCGGAGGAGGACACGTCGACGATCCCGTCGTGCGCGACCGTGTCGCCCGTGAGCAGGACGCGCCCGCCCGACTTCGAGATGCCGGAGGCGTCGAGGGTGCCGGAGTTGCTGACGATGCCGGAGACCAGCGAGCTGTAGCCCTGGGCGGACAGGATGATCGCGCCCTCGCGCGCGAGGATGGCGCGCCGGTTCTCGACCAGGGCCGCGACCCGGGACGGCTCGACGAGCAGCGAGACCGCGGTCCGCTCGGCGTCGAAGGCGAAGGAGAAGGCCGCGCCGGAGGCGAGCGCGACCGTGCCGGCGGGGGCCACGATGATCCCCGCGTTGCGGACCTCGGGCGCGAGCAGAGCGACATAGCCGCCCGCCGCGGCCGTCAGCTCACCCTCGTTGATGACGCGGCCCGAGCCGGCCGACTCGACGAAGCGGTGGCGGCCCGCCATGAAGTCCTCGTCGGAGATGGAGGCCGTGGTGGCGAGCAGACCGCCCACGTCCACGCGCGAGGTCGGGGAGAAATAGATGCCGGAGCTGTTGACGAGGAAGACCTGCCCGTTGGCCGTGATGCGCCCGTGCACCTCGCTGGCCTCGGCGCCCACCACGCGGTTCAGGATGACGGAGCCGGCGCCTGGCTGGCGGAATCTCACCTCGGCGTCGCGCCCGACGTTGAAGGAGTCCCAGTTGACCACGGCCCGGGCGCCCAGCTGGGTCACCTCCATCGAGGCCCCGCCGACCGAGATGCGAGCGTCCCCCGCCACGACGCTGCCGCCCGTGGGCAACGCCGTCGCGGGAAGCCCGGACGCGGGGGCGACGCAGGGCCCGAGCAGAAGGGCGGCCGCGAGAAGGGCGGCCCTGGGCAACGCGCACTTGGACGCCGCGGCGCTCGGGTGCTTGATCAGGAGAGGCGCCATGCGTTCGGATCAGAACTGAAAGGAGAGCGAACCCCAGACACGGTTGAGGATGCGCGTGCCATCCTGGTCGTCGCCCGTGCCGGGCTTGGGATTCGGGTTGTCCCCGATGCGCCGCGACCAGCTCAGGGTGAGACGCGAGTCGAGCGGCCCCGTCCAGGCAAGGCCGAGACCGTACCCGCTGTAGGCAAGGTGGTTGTCGGATGCCGCGCCGGCGAATCCGGAGTTCCTGTTGACGACCACGCCCCCATGGTCGACGAAGGCGGTCACGGTCAGGGAGTCCGCCAGCTGTTGCCGGAGCTCGACCGTGCCCATGTAGCCGCTGTCGCCCCCGCCCTCGCTGGGCGCGTAGGCGCGGACCGATCCCGCGCCTCCGACGAAGAACTTCTCCGAGGAATCAAGGTTCCGGTCCAGGGCCAGCTGGCCCTCGAGCGAGACGAACAGGCTGGTGGATCCCGCGAGGGATTGGGTGCGCGAGCATTGCGCGCCGAGCTTCGTGAACTCACCGTCGGACCTCGGCCCGGAAAGATCGGCCGCCTGGTTGGGGGAGCCGCCGAGGTCGAGCGTGCCCCGCGCCACATCGAGACTGAAGGCGGTGGTCCCGCCGCCGAGCCAGCGGTCGAACCGGTTGCCCCTGAGGGCGACGGTCGCGACGGCCGAGCGGTAGTCGCTCGTGGAGGCGCCATTGCCGAAATTCCGGAAGTAGCGCAGGTCGCCCCCCGCCGAGACGTAGAGGTTGAACGACCGGGTCCGCAGCAGCGGGACGGCGCCCTCCAACGAGAGGGTCGTGGAATCGCCCTCGACCTTGGCGGCGCTGAAATCATCTGCCACAAGCCGGTAATCCAACCGGCTGGCGCGGGCGGAGATCGTCAAGCCGTCGTAGCCGACGGGATATTGGGTCGAGAGCCTGATGTAATCGCTGCCCTCGGACTTGAGGAAATCCACCCCATGGAGATCGCCCAGACCCAGCGGCGACTGCCAGCTGAGGTTGCCGACCGCCCGGGCCGCACCGGTGGAGCGGGAGCCGGAGTTGTCGAGGACCAGGGATGCGGAACCGGCCGAGGCGGGCGCGGCCACCAGGACGACATCCGCCTGGCCCGGGGACTTGCCCTTGGCGATGGCCCCTTGCACCGAGGCCCCGGAAAGGTCGTTGATCAGCAGCAAGGCCCGGTCCAGATCATACATGTTGATTGGATAACCCGACTTGCAGGCCGCCCGGACATAGGCCTCCGCGAGACCGGGCCGCAACCTCCCCTCCGAGGGGCCGTCCATCCTGACCGACCCGAACCAACCCTCGTTGACTGTGATCAGCACGGCACCCTCGGTGACGTCCTGCTTGGGGATGCTCGCCGCGGCCAGGTAGCCACGCTCACGATACACCAGCGCCACCTGGGCGGCCGCGTTGCGGAGATCCTCGAATGTCAGCGGGCGATTCAGGTAGGTGCGGAGCGCCTCGGCCAGCTCGGCATCGCCGACGACCGTGTTGCCGGCGAAGCCGAAGGACTTGACCACGACGCGCTCGCCGACGCCCGGAGGCATGGCCACGTCCGACTCCACGGGGCTGGGACCGACCTGAGGTAGTTCGGGAGGGGGAAGGCTCCTCTCAATCTGCCTCAGGATCGAGCCGGCATCGGTCGGGGCGCCGATGCAAAATGGGCTGCCCATGATCAACACGGCGACAACCCCCCCGAGACGGGATTTCGACACGGGACCGGACGGGACCAGGGGCACACGGCATAATTGTTATGATGCCAAAAGCAGGCAAATTAAATTGCCCGTGAACTGCAAAAAAAATTAGGACAACCGACGGATACCCCGCACGGCAACCTGCTCGGCCAGATCGTTGAATTCCCCCGCGGAAACAACGTTGGCCATTAGTATCCCTAATGGGCACGCGGAGAAAGACAGGGTGCAGTCGTGTCGACCCCGATGGTCTCGTGGCGGTGGCTCTGCCTGCCGACCAACCAGGGAGGAGGGCGCGGCCTGCGGCCGCTGGTGTCGCACGTCAGGCCGTGCTCGTGTCGCAGCTGCGCTGCTGGTGTCGCGTCGTGAACGACGCTGGTGACGCGGGCGAAGCCCGCTGGTAGGGGCGATACTCCGGCGACCGGTGACCGCTGCGAGAACTCGCTACCCCACTAGGACCGCTAATCCGCTAACCCGCTACCGCCTTAATCTCAGGCCCGGGCCTTCTTGGTGCGGGCGGGTGCGGCGGGCGTGGTCGGCGGAAGGGCGGGAGTGAGGGTGTTGGCGGGAGAAGCGGGAGTGGCGGTGCTAGCGGGCGGAGCGGTGTTAGCGGAGGGAGTGGACGGCGCGCTGGCGGAGTCCTCCTCCTCTTCTTCTTCCTCGTCGTCATCATCGTCGTCGTCCGACTTCTTCGAAGGCTCGGTGGGCTTGGTCTCCGGCTTCGTCTCGGGCTTCGTCTCGGGTTTCGTCTCAGGCTTGGTGGCGGGAGCTTCGGCGGTAGGCGTGGTGGTGGATTCCTTCGAATTTTCGTCGGTCATGGTCGAGTCGTTTGAGTCGTCGGACTCCTCGACCTCGTCCTGGTTGGTGGCGGAGTCGGGGGAGCTTGTGCCGAGGCCGAACGGCTTCATGTACGGCAGGTTGGACCTCACGAGAAGGTAGGAGCGCGCGATGACCTCGTCGATGAAGGTCTTAATAAGCCGGGGGCGCGCGTCGCGGTCGATGCTGAGCGTGAACTCGAAGAAGAAGCTCTGGTCCTCCTCGTCGACGCACAGCTTGACGCCTTGCTGGTTCTCGTTGAAGGCGTTGGCGGCGTTGGCTCGCTCCTCGGCGCTGCCACCGTGCTGGTTGAACTCGAAGCGCGTGCGCATGCAGATTAGCATCAGAAGGCGGTCGCGCGGGTAGATGTTCAGGGCGGCGACGAATTCCTGCTGGTGGATGACGAGCGCGTCCTTGTCCTCGTCCATGTAATCGACGTGGAAGCCGATCTCCTCGAGGAAATCGTACACGCGCTCGGTCGCGCGGACCTTGTCGTCACTCTCCTTGAAGGTGAGCAGTCGCTCGGCTCGGAGCGGGGTGAGCGTGAGGAGAGTAAAAAGTAATGAGTAAAAAGTGAAAAAGAATGAGCGGGAGAACGACGTGAGGGACATGGAGGTGGTTGGGGAGAGTAGAAAGTGAAAAGTAATAAGTAAAAAGTGATGAGAAGTGGATGGGTTGGGTGAGGAGGGATGTGTGATGGAGGGTGCTGTGTTGTGTGTATGGAGCGCATCTTTATCGCACTTCCGGTGACACGTCTCAACAGAGCAGGGGACGTCTTTTCGTCTATTAGGAAACTAGTGGGCGTCGTGCGTGGATGATTAGGCCGGCTTGGGGTGGTGTTTAGCCTAAACGCTGGCGAAGCTCCGGTGACCGGTGACAGGTGACCGGTCGCACAAGCCTTTGGCTGCCTAGGTAGGGACGCCGCTCCGCCGCGTCCGCCCCCCCCCCCCCCCCCCGCGGCCCGCGCGGTGCGCGAGCCCTACCATTCGGCATCTCCGGGTCTCCTTTTTACTTTTTACTCATTACTTTTTACTCTTCCTAGGCTTTAGGCTTATCTCTCCACCCCATGCCCCGCATCGCCCCCTGGCTCTGCCTGGTCGCCCCGATCCTCGCCTCCGCCGCGCCTTCGGCGCCGACGGACGCCGGTGTCACCTGGGCGGCGCTGCCTGCCGACTACTTGGGTGGATGGTGGAAGTCTGAGGTCGAGGGCCTGCGTGCCGCCCGGAAGCCCCAGCCGATGTCGGGGTGCCTGTTCTCGGAGCGGGTCGAGTGGGACCGCGGACATGACTCCGGGGGTGCCTCGCTCCTTGATAAGCGGCGGCTCCTGCTGGTGGCCGACGACGCTCAGTCCGAGGCCGTCGACAAGTGGGAGAAGGGCCGGGTGTTGGTACTTTGCTACGACGAAGCCCGGGGGGTGACCCTGCTGGATCCGGAGGGCGGACTCCGGTTGCCCGTCCGGCATGTCTCAGACCGCCATCCAATTGAGGACTACATCCGCTCTCTCAAAGCCGGGAACACCGTCCAGATGAACGCGGTTGGCATCGAGGCCATCCGCCTCTGGCGCCTCGAGATCGACCGCAGTGTCCGCGAGGTCCTCGCCCTCCCGCATCTCCCGGCCGACGTTCGTGCTCGGTTTATCGCTCTAACTAAGACCCGCCTCGACTACTGCGAACAGCAGACTCGCTTCGGCGCCGAGGCCATCGCCCGCAGCTACCAAGGGGGCACTATCATCGGTCCGCTCACTGGGGAGTACTCGGGGAGTGTCTATCGGGGGGCTTACCAAGACCTCGCCCGGCTTTACGAGCAGTGCATGAGTTTTGGGGAACAGACGGAGGCGGAGAAGGCGGGAATGGGGGAAGGGCAGAGTAAAAAGTAATGAGTAAAAAGTAAAAAGGGAGTCATGTGCCGCAGGCATTAAGAATTAAGATAGAGATACTCCGGTGACCGGTGACGGGTGACCGGTGGCGCAACCCTTCGGGTGCCTTCATGA
>JBMSKH010000047.1:0-7371 GCA_049419705.1 Opitutales bacterium | reverse complement strand
TGACGACGGTGATGTCCTCGTCCTTGGCGGGCGCGGAGATGATCACCTTCTTGGCACCGGCATCGAGGTGGCCCTTGGCCTTCGCAGCCTCAGTGAAGAGACCGGTCGACTCGATGACGACCTGGACGCCCATCGCGCCCCAGGGAAGCTCGGCGGGGGTCTTGGCGGAGACGACCTTGATCTCGTGGCCGTTGACCACGAGGACGTCGTCCTCGGCCTTGTCGGGCGAGGACTTCTTGGAGGAGACGGTGCCAGCGAAGCGACCCTGGGTGGAGTCGTACTTCAGGAGATAGGCGAGGTTATCGGCCGGGACGATGTCGCCGACGGCGACGACGTTGAACTTCGTGCCGAGGTGACCCTGCTCGACGAGGGCGCGGAAGACGAGACGGCCGATGCGACCGAATCCATTGATAGCGACGTTGATGGCCATGGTGGGAAAGAACCAGCAAAGCCCCCACGAGCCCGGAAAGGCAAGCGAGGAAAAGACCTTAAAGGGGGTTTAACGCGACCAAACCCCGCAACCCAGCGGCGGGAGGCGGAGAATGCCGCCCGCAAGGACGGGCGCCTCGCCGGGCGCGTGCGCGCAATCAGGCAGAGGGGAGACAACCACTGGATTCCAAGCCCCCGTCGGCACCGTCAGCTCGACGGCCCACGGATGGGGATTGGCCGCCACCAGCACGCGTGACGGACCCAACGAGCCGTCGGCATTGAGCTCAGCGGCGAAGGCTTCGGTGCCCTCGGCGAAGGTCGCGCGCATCCAACCGGACGAGACCGCATCCGACGTGCGCAGGGCGCGACCGGCTGCGGAGAGGCGGAAGCGGACGAGGGCGGCGACGAAGGCGTGCTCGGAGGCGAAGCGGGCGAGGCGTGCCGGATCCAGGGCATTCAACTCGGCGTGGCGCCAGGTGTTGCCGACGCCCCGCTTGGTCGCGAGGAAGTCCTGTCCGGCCGCAAGCATGGGAATCCCGGCTGACGTGAGGAGAAGCACATGCATGAGTCGTGTGCGGAGCACATCCTCTGGTAATGGTTCGCTGCCATCATGGCCCGGGCGCGCGGTGATGCGATCGAGCCAGGCGTGGTCGTCGTGCGACTGCGCGTAGCGGACGCGCGCGGTCGGCCGGATACCGCAACCGGCCATCTGGTGGAGAAGGTCGGCGGCGCGGGCATGGCCCCTGACATAAGCGGGGAGGAGCTCGCGGAAGGCGTCGTCCCAACTCGACCAGCTGGTGCCGTCGAGGTCGCGCGCAACGTGTCCGCGGAAGCTCCAGGGCTCAGCGATGAGGATCTTGGAGGGCGCGCGGGCGCGCATCTCGGCCTCGATCTCGCGCAGCACGGGCGTCCCCAGGAGCTCGGCGAGGTCGAGCCGCACGCCATCGGCGCCGAGACGCGTCAGCCAGTGGAGCACGGAGTCAACCGCGAGCCGTGTGCCCATCGGCGACTCGGCGCGGAAGTCATTGCCGCAACCGCTGAAATTGCTCAGAGCGCCCGCGGCGTCCTTGCGGTACCAGTAGTCAGCATCGAGCGTGTACAAGGTATTGGGTGAGCCAAAGTGGTTGAGGACAAGGTCGACGATGACAGCGAGTCCCGCCTCGTGGCAGGCGGCGACAAGGTCGCGAAACTCAGCGGCGGGTACGCAGCCGTGGGCGCTCGCGTAGGAACTGGCCGGCGCGAAGGCCGAGACCGGCATGTAACCCCAATGGTACTCGGATGGATCCGGACCTCGCTCGTACTCGGCACAGGGAAGGAGCTCGACGGCGTTGACACCAAGGGAGCGCAGGTAGGCACCGTCACGGCGAATCCACTCGGCGAGATTGCGGAACCCGGCTCCCGGCCCAGGACCTCGCAGGGCGAGAAGGTCGCGCAGGTGGGCCTCGACGATGACAAGGTCCTCGGGCTTGGGGGGTGCGAATCCATCGCGCACAGGCGCCTCCTCGGCCGAGGCGACGTAAGCGGCGAGACGATCACCGAAGCTCGCGGTGTGCTGGGCCCAAGGATCAACCAACACCAGATCGCCAGGCTCGAGACGATAGGTGTACATCGCGCCAGCCAGGTCCTCGTCGATGCTCCCAGCCCAGGCACCCTGCCCTTCCGGCTTCAACTCGAGATGTCCCGGGTGGGGCGTGGCACCGGGCACGGCGGTGGACCAGCTGACCGTGACGGAGGTCGCGCGCGGGGCGAAGAGCCGGAAGGTCGTGCGCCCCTCGGCGGCGACGGCGCCGAACCGGCCCGGTGGCTGGAAGTGGTCGAGCGGACCGCAGTGAAGGATCTCGCAGGTCTCGGCAGTGGGGCCGGCGTCCCAGGTGAGTCGAATCTGGCCGGAGAAGAGGTCAGCGCCGTCGGCCACGAAGCGGAAGAGATGCCGGCCCGTGCGTGCGGCGTCGACAATGAGGTTGCGGTGGCCCCGCCAGTCGCGCTGGACGTTGTCGGCATCGTGCGGAGGTTCGATCCAGCGGCCATCGGTGCGACGAAACTTGAAGGGTACTTGGCCGGAGTGCGGGAGCACCTCGGCGAGCGGCACGTCGAGCACATAGCCGTCGACACCGGCGACGCAGGCGGCGCGCAGCGTCCAGCGCTCGGTGTCGGCGACGGCGCCCCAGGCGTTGAACGGGCCGACGACGCGGGCCTCGCCCGGGCGGAGATCAGGGGCGAGGACCTTCCAGAGGAAGAAGTGCACCTCGTCATCCTGAATCCAGTGTCCCGCACGCAAGGCATGCAGGCGGGGGTCGGCGGGCTCGAGGCGGGTGAGCGCGGCGGGCTCGGTCAGGCGGAGCGGTGGCAAGCCGGGCTTGGTCCAGTCACGGACGAGGGCGACGAGACCCGTGGTCAGGGTCTCCCAGCGCGCGGAGGCCAGGTGGTTCGCCATTCCATGCAGTCAGCGGGGAGCCCGAGGGGAAGGAAAGGCGAAAGCGGGTCGTCGCGGGTGTCACCTTGCCCTCCCCGCCCGAGGCGTCCACGCTCCGACCCATGCGCATCGAGGTGCTCGCGAGCGAATGGGACGGCTACCGCCTGCTTGATTCCGGTTCCGGCCGCAAGCTGGAGGAGTTCGGCGGTGTTCGCGTCATCCGCAGCGAGCCCAAGGCCTGGTGGCAGCCAGCCCTCCCCGATGCCGAGTGGCGCAAGGCGGTTGGTACGCACGAGGACAGCGGTCGTGAAGGCCACTGGCGCCTGGCCCATGGGGCGCCACGCGAGTGGGAGACGAAGCTCGGCTCGCTCCGCTTCCAGTTGCGCTTCATGGACAACTCGAAGCAGGTCGGCATCTTCCCCGAACAGTCACCGCACTGGGATTGGCTGGCCAAGCAACCCGTGGATGGCGCCGCGAAGCCCAAGCTCCTCAACCTTTTCGGCTATACTGGCGCGGCCTCGCTCGTTGCCGCCAAGGCGGGCTGGGCCGTCGCGCACGTCGACGCCTCCAAGCCCGCCGTGGCCTGGGGTCGTCGCAATCAAGAACTCTCCGGTCTCTCCGAGGCACCGATTCGCTGGATCCTTGAGGATGCGCCGACCTTTGTCGCGCGCGAGGCCAAGCGGGGCAACACCTACGACGCCATCCTGCTCGACCCGCCCGCCTTCGGCCGCGGTCCCAACGGCGAGCTCTGGAAGATCGAGCGCGACCTCGCGCCGCTGCTGCGCGCCTGCCGCGACATCCTCTCGCCCCATCCGCGCTTCGTGCTGCTGACGGTCTACACGATTGATGCCTCATCGCTGCTCTGCGGTAACCTGCTCGCGGAGATGACCGCGGGGCTGGGCGGCAAGGTGGACATCGGTGAGCTGGCGCTGAAGCACGACCGAGACGCGCGCCTCCTGCCCCTCTCGCTGTGGGGTCGCTGGCAGGCCCGCTGAGGTCCAAGCCTCGATTGTGGCGGCGGTCATAAGGCTTCCCTAACCGACTGCTTTCGGTCACCGTGAAATCCCTCCCGTGAGTCTGCATCCGGACAAGGCAACCTTCCTAAAGTTGGCGCAGGACGCCGACCTGGTCCCGCTCTGTCTCGACCTCATGGCAGACCTCGAGACCCCGGTCTCGGTCTACGCCCGTCTGCGCACGCTCGGCCCCGCCTTCCTCTTCGAATCGGTCACCGGCGGCGAGCGCATCAGCCGCTACAGCTTCTGCGGCGGCGAACCCGCCCTCAGCCTGACATCCTGGGAGGACCGCACCGAAATCACCCGCCGCGGCGGCAAGACCGAGACGATCCCGACGCCCGCCGACCCGCTCACACTCGTCCAAAAGGAACTTGCCGGCATCCGTGTCGCCAAGGCCCCCGGACTTCCCCCGTTCCATGGCGGCATGGTCGGCGCCGTCGGGTACGAGTACATCCACCGTATCGAGCCCAAGGTACCCCGCCCCGCCGGCGGACCGGCGGGCATACCGCTGACGCACTTCATGCTGGTCGATCGCCTCGTGGCCTTCGACCACGCCCGCCAGACCCTCCGGCTGATTGTCAACGCGCGCATCGGCAAGGAGGGGGCCGAGGCCGCCTGGGAAAGCGCCCGACGCGAGCTCGAGGCGATGCGCGACACCTTGGCCGGCCCGCGTGCCGCTCAGCCGGCTGAGCTGCAGACGGACGCGCCGCTGGCGACCGGACGCGGCAATGTCGCCCAGAACGCCTTCGAGGACCGAGTCCGCCAGGCCCAGGAGAGCATCCGTGCCGGGGACTGCGTGCAGATTGTCCTCTCGCGCCGGATTGATGTCCCGGGCGCGGGCGACCCGCTCTCGCTTTACCGCGTGCTCCGCCAGGTCAATCCCTCGCCCTACATGTTCGTGCTCGAGACGGGCCTCGGCTTCGACCTCGTCGGCGCGTCCCCCGAGGTCAACGTGCGTCTGACCGGCCGACGCTGTGAGATCCGACCCATCGCCGGCACGCGCCCCCGCGGCGCCGACGAGGCGGCCGACCGTCGGCTCGAGGCCGAGTTGCTGGCGGACCCGAAGGAACGCTCCGAGCACCTCATGCTGGTCGACCTGGCCCGCAACGACCTCGGCCGCGTCTGCAAGATTGGCAGCGTGCGCGTACCCGACTACGCGATCGTCGAGCGCTACTCGCACGTCATGCACATCGTCTCGCAGGTCGAGGGCGAGCTGGCCGAGGGCAAGGATGCCTTCGACCTCTTCCGCTCGACCTTCCCGGCGGGCACGCTGACCGGCGCGCCCAAGGTGCGCGCGATGCAGATCATCTCCGAGCTCGAGGGCGAGCGCCGTGGCATCTACGGCGGCGCCGTGGGCTACTTCGGCTTCGATGGCGGGCACGACTCGTGCATCGTCATCCGCACCGCCTTCCTGCGCGACGGCGTGGCCAGCGTCCAGGCGGGCGCCGGCGTGGTCGCGGACTCCGTACCCACCTCGGAATTCGAGGAAACCCTCAACAAGTCGAAGGGCGTCCTGCGCGCCCTCGGCCTGGCCTCGAGCCTGAGGTCGCGGGGCTGATGGCACGCAAGGTCCCCAAGCGGGGAACCAAGCCGGACGGTAAGACCCCGCCCGAGCCCGTCGCCGTGCCGGTGCCCGCCGCGGCCCAGCCAACCGAGCCCGCCGACCCCATGGAGCCGGGCACACCCTGGGATGAGTTGCCGATGGCGGACCGCTCGCCGCTGCGCTTCTATCTCGACGAAATCGGCAAGACGCCGCTGCTGACCCCCGAGGAGGAGGTCGCCCTCGCCCGCCGCATCCAGAAGGGGGACTCCGCCGCCCGCCAGCACATGATTCAGGCCAACCTACGCCTCGTCGTGCGCATCGCCCGGGATTACGAGGATTTCGGCCTTCCGCTGATGGACCTCATCAGCGAGGGCAACCTTGGGCTGATCAAGGCGGTCGAGCGCTTTGACCCCGACAAGGGCGGCAAGCTCAGCACCTACGCCGCTTGGTGGATCAAGCAGTCGATGAAGCGGGCCCTTGCCTCCAATGGTCGGTCCTTCCGCCTCCCCGTGCACATGGTCGACCGCATCGCCGCGATGCGCCGCATCATCCACCAGCTGACGATCGAGCTGGAGCGCGAGCCGACCAACGACGAGCTCTCCCAGGTGATGGAGTTGCCCGTCAACAAGATCGCCCATCTCAAGACGCTCGCCAACCGCTCGACCTCGCTCGACACGCCCATCGGGGAGGACGGCGACGCCACCCTCGGCGACCTGGTCAAGGACGAGGCCGCCGTCTCCCCCTACGAGAGCCTGCGCGGCAAGTCCGACCGCAGCGACATCGACGACCTCCTCTCCGGGCTCGAGCCGCGAGAAGCCGAAATCATCCGCCTGCGATTCGGCCTCAACGGCGAGGCGCCCCTGACCCTCGAGCAGGTCGGGGTGAAGTTCAAGCTGACCCGCGAGCGCGTCCGCCAACTCGAGCACCTCGCCCTGATGCACCTGCGGCGCTCCATGGCCGACAAGGAGCGCATCCGCACCCCGGACGAGGCCGCCGATGAGCGCAAGGTGGCGGCGCGCAACGAGGTACTCCGCGAGTTCTTCCGGACCCAGCGCCAGCGCGAGGCCCGGGACGACGCGAAGCGCAAGGGCCTCTAGGGAGAGCGAAAAGCAGGAAGGGGCAGGCAGGAAGACCAACCGGAAGCAGCGTCTTCCTCCCTCCTGCTAGCCTACTTAACCGGGGCGATCTCCGGTGACTGGTGACGGGTGACCGGTCGCACATGGCCTTCGGCCCGCCGCTTTCCCACAAAGTGGTGGCAATGAGCGCAGCGAATTGTCGCAGCGGCCACCTGTCACCAGTCACCGGAACCTACCGGGGTCGCGCTCAGGCCAAGATGGCCTTGCGAACCTCGTCTGACTTGGCCGCGCCGAGGAGCGCCTCGACCAAGGCGAGACCGAAGTCGACCGCCGTGCCTGCGCCGCGGGAGGTCACGACGCGACCGCTCACCACGACGCGCGTGTCCTGGACGGCGGCGGGCAACTCACCCAGGCAGCTGTCATGGGCGGCGAACTCGGCGGGGAGCACACCCGCGTCCTTGAGCACCAGAGGGGCGGCGCAGATGGCACCAAGCCAGCCATCCTGGGTCGCCGTCCGGCGGACAAGCTCAAGCACACGGGGATCCTTGCGCAGGGCCGCGACGGCCGGGCCGCCAGGCAGACAAACCAAGCCGTATCCGGCCGGCTCCGCCAAGGCCTCATCCAAGGTCCGCTCAGCCCTTAAGACGATGCCGGTGCGGCCTGCCACGAGCGGGGCGCCGTCGACCGAGGCCAAGGTTACCTCGGCACCCGCCCGGCGCAGTAGGTCGACTGGGGCGACCAACTCAAGCTCCTCGAATCCAGGGGCGAGGGGGACAAGGACACGAGGGGCGGTCATACCCCTAAACTGCCACTACCAGCAGGGGGGTCAATCCTGCCACCCGGACAAAGAAAAAGGCCCCGGTTTCCCGGGGCCTTGATCAACAGTCTCTAATCCGA
>JBMSKH010000046.1:0-7411 GCA_049419705.1 Opitutales bacterium | reverse complement strand
GACGCCCCTACCCGAGGCAGGCGCCCTCGGAGAGGACGCCCTACCCAAGGCAGCCGGGGGGCGGAGCGGCGTCCCTACCCGAGGCACGCGAAGCGTTGTGCGACCGGTCACCCGTCACCGGTCACCGTAACCTTTGCTGATCAGCCACCCTGCCCTTTCCTGCGCTGGCACTTGCACCCTGCCGACCGCTGGGCAAGGTGGGCGTGTGAGAATGCACGTCCTCCCGCTCGCCTTGCTCCTGCTGCTCACCGCGTCTGCGGTCGCCGCACCCTCGCCCGAGGCCACGGCGAAGCGGAGCAAGGCGGAGATCGAGAAGACGCTGAAAGCCATCGAGGCCACGGCTCGCGCAAACCCGAGCGGATCCAGCGCGGCCAAGGGCAATACGGGCACCAAGCCCGAGGAAGGGACAGTTGTCCTCACGGTGACGCCGAGCGAGCTGGGCAAGGCGCGCGGGGAGTTGGCGCGGCTGAATGGCTACCGTTACCTCGCGGGACTCAGCTACGACGTCCAACTGAAGGACGAGCACAACCTGACCTGCAAGTACGGCGCGCACCTCTGCGATGTCATCGGCCGCATCGAGCACACGCCGGCGAAGCCGCCGGGCATGGACGACGCGACCTTCCGGCGCGGCTACGAGGGAACGTCGCGCTCCAATCTCTTTTGGACGAGCGGGGCGGACGGACTGACCGGGTCGGTCAACGGCTACATGGACGACAGCGATCCGAGCAATGTCGCGCGCGTCGGGCACCGTCGCTGGTGCCTCAACCCCGCCATGCGCTACACCGGCTTCGGCGCGGTCAAGGGCTACAGCGCGATGTGGTCGATGGACGGCGCAGGCGGCGGTGCCTCCGGTGCGATTGTCTGCTTCCCGTCGGCGGGCTTCCATCCCCTCGCCTACTATACCGTCGGAACGGCCTGGAATGTCTCGCTCGACCCGGGTCGCTACCAGTTGCGCTCGCCGCAGGTCAAGGTCTACGCGCTGAAGTCAGGCGCGACCCGCTTCCCTGCTGATGTCTCGGGCCTCGCCGAGGTCGGCCTGCGCGATGTGCGGGTCGACAACTCGGGCATCGGCATCACGCAGGCGATCATCTTCCGGCCCGCGATCAAGGCGCTGCGGGGCTCGCGTTTCGGCGTGCTCATCACCGGCGTGGAGGGGCTGCCGGAGAAGCGGCTCGCATACACGGTCGAGTTCTTCTGAGGCCATGGACGTCCGCTGGACAGACTGGCGGCATCTGACGCTCGCCGACGTCCCAAGCCCGCCGTGCCTCGCCGAGATCCTCGATGGCGGGCAATGCTTCCGCTGGCGGCTCGTTGACGACATCTGGACGGGGGTGGTCGGACAGCAGCCACTGCAGTTACGCGCGTCCGCGGGCGGGGTCGACTGGCGCCAGCTCGCTGGCACCGGCGGTGCCACGAAGACACTCGCGCATTACCTTGATGCCGAAGGCGCGCAGGCGCGGGTCGCCGATGCCCTGCCCTGGCGATCCGACCCGGCGCTGGCCAAGGCCATGGAGCGCTTCCGCGGGTTGCGCATCCTGCGACAGGAACCGCACGAGGCGCTGCTCGGTTTCCTCTGCAGTTCCAACAAGCAGATCCTGCAGATTCGCCGGATGGTCGAGGCATTGGCGATGCAGCTCGGTCCAGAACTCGCGCCAGGGCTGCATGCCCTGCCCGACTGGGCGACGCTGGCGAAGGCGGATGACCGCGTGCTGAAGGGCTGCGGACTCGGCTACCGCGCGACGTTCATCCGCGAGACCGCACGGGCGCTCGCGCGGCGCCCTGGCTGGGCGGAGGAGCTTGGCGCGCTCAGGACCGAGGGCCTGCTCGAGGCCTTGGCGGAACTGCCCGGTGTGGGGCCGAAGGTCGCGGCCTGCACGGCGCTCTTTGGCTTCGGACGGCTGGACGCCTTCCCCGTCGACACGTGGATCGAGCAGATTCTTGTCGAGCGGTATGGGCTGAAGGGGTGGAAACGCGCGGCGCTCGAGCGCTTCGGTCGCGCACACTACGGCGATGCCGCGGGCCTGGCGCAGCAGTATCTCTTTGCGGAGGCGAGGGACGGCGGGCGAAGCCCGCCGAGCAGGAAGCGGGAAGGGGCAAGCGGGAAGAAGCGGCTCTGGTGACCGGTCACCGGTGACCGCTGGCAGAACTCGCTGCGCTCGTTGTCTGGCTTCTAAATCTCTAGGCTTCTAAGTCTCTAAGCTTTTCGGCTCCTTAGCCTCCTAGCCGCCTAAGCGCTCCCTTCGTCCAGCTTAGTCCCATTCGTCCTATTAATACTTAATCATGTTATGGCGGGTCGAAGACCCTCTACGACCGGTCACCCGTCACCGGTCACCGGAGCATATCCCTGCCCTTCCCGCTTGCCCCCCCCCGCTTCCCGCTCGGCGCCTAGCGCGGAAAACAAAAGGCCCCGCTTTCGCGGGGCCCTCTTTGCCTCTCCCTTTACTTTATCAGTCTTTACTTTGAGCTCTTGTTGCGGCGGCGGTAGGCCGCGAGCGCGAGGGCGAGGCCGCCGATGGCCAGGCCGTAGGTCGAGGGCTCGGGGATGGCCGCGGTGTAGTTCAGGTAGACGTCGGTTCCGACGAGTGTGACGGAGAAGGCGCCGCCGGGGAGGGCCGTGTCGAACGCAGCCGCCTGCCCATCGAGCCAGTCTTGGACGTTGAGGGTCAGATTGCCGAGGCCGAGGGTCGAGCCCTCGACGCCGAAGAGCATCCAGCTGCGGTCGGTGTTCCAGAAGGCGTCGCTCCAGTCGACGGTGCTGGCGTAGGTCGTCGGATCGAACGAGAGGTAGAGCGTGGTCGCGCCGTCAAAGGTCAGGTCGCCCCCGACCAGGATCTGGTCGAAGACGACGGACGGCGTGTTGGACTCCGAATTGGCGCCGAGTTCCCAGACGATAGCGGAGCCGGCGTTGTAGGTCACGTTGCCGGAGAAGGTCTGGATGCCCGGCGAGTTGCCAGGCGTGTGAACGCCGTTGATGACAGTATCGCCGGCGATTGTACCAGAGCCGCCGAGGGTCGCGTCGGACCCCACGTAGACAAAGGAGGAGCCAAGGGTGCCGTTTGCCACGAGGGTACCCGCGTCAACCGTGATCTGCCCAGTGTGGATGGTGCTGTCACCAGAAAGGGTGAGCTTGGCGGACCCCGCCTTGATCAAGTTGCCGTCACGGATGCTGCCTAGGACGGCGACATCGGAGTTAACGGTCAGTGTGCGCGTGCCCGAGGCGAAGCTGACGTTGCCCGCGAGGGTGAGCGCACCGTTGTCCGTGGCGTCACCAAGCGTCATGTTGCCCACGAAGTAAACCTCCTGGGAAATCTGACGAGCGGTTCCACCGACGCTGGTGAGGGCGCCGCCCTGGAGGGAGAGCCGACCGGTGCCGAGTGCGTCGGCCGAGCCGATGCGAACCTTGCCGGCATTGATATTGAACCAGTAGGCGGGGGAGAGGGACCCATTCGCCCCGGAGAGCGTGAGGGTGCCGGCGCCTTCCTTGGCAAACGAGCCGGCCGCGTTGCTCAGAACCCCCGAGATAGTGACATCGGAGAGCACGGTCAGCGTACCACCAGTGGAGGCAAGGTCCATGTTACCCGTGAGGGTGAGCGCGCCGTTGCGGGTGGCATCGCCGAGCGTCACGCTGTAACCCGTGTCAGCGAAGCGGATGGCATTGGCAATGGTGCGTGCGGTCGTGCTATCGCTCGAGATAGAACTTCCGAAGCTGCGAACCACGAGGTCCCCGGAGCCCAACGCGTTGGAGGAACCGACGCGAAGGGCACCTCCGGCGGCGGTGAGGCTGACACCGAGGCCGATCTCCCCTGAGTAGGCCGAGTTGTCGCCCGAGAGGGTCAACGCACCGGAACCGGCTTTGATCAAGCTGCAGCCGCTGAGCGAGGAAGAGATGACGACGTCGGAGGCAAGCGTCAGCTTGCGGACCTCGCCGTTGAGATTGACACCGCCGGACAGCGTCAGCGTGCCGTTGTTGCTGGCGTCGCCGAGGGTGGAGTCAGTCGAGACCGTGATGGCGTTGGAAATACTGCGCGACGTGCTGCCGTCGCTCGACAACGCCCCGCCGGTCAAAGTGACCGCGCCAGTGCTCAGGGCGTTGCTGTTGCCGATCTGGAGGCGACCCGCCTGGACATCGACCGCGCCGGTGAAGGCGGTGCCGCCAGCGAGAGTGAGCGCTCCCGTGCCCTTCTTGACCAGGTTGCCAGCACCAGTCAGCGAGCTGAAGGTGGCGTTGCCGGTGCGGTTGTACTCGAGCGTAGCGCCGGAGCTGACCGAGACATCGCCGCCAAGGGAGCCCGATGTGCCGCCGTTGCCGAGCTTCAGGGTGCCCGCGACGAGATTGGTTCCGCCGGTATGGGTCGCGGAACCCGTGAAGATGACGGTGCCCTGCGTGTTGACGTCAAGGGCGCCCGTGCCGCTGACACTCGACGAGACAACCGAGCCGAGGCGCGCGTTGAGATCGAGGGAGCTGAGATTCAGGGCGGCGTTGCCGACCGTGGTGAAGGTGTGGAGCGTGTATCCGGCGGCCGATCCGGTGCCGGAGGAAACGGTGCCGCCGGTGCCGGCCGAGGAACCCTTGTAGCGGAGAATCACGATGCCGTCGCCGCCGTCGCCGCCATTGCCGTCGGCGCCCGAGCCACCACCGCCGCCGCCGAGGCCGTCGGTGCCGGAAGTCGCTGCACCCGAGCCAGAACCTGCGCCACCTCCACCGCTGCCGCCGCTGCCGCCGCGCGAAGTTGAGCCGCTGTTGGTGTCGCGACCCCCGCCGCCGCCTCCGCCGCCGTAGGTGACGGATGACCCGGTGATGCTGGACGCGATGCCCGCGCCGCCATTACCGCCAACGCCAGAGTTATGTCCATCGGTCGGTCCGCCAATCTGACCAACTTCGCCTGCGCCGCCGCCACCGCCGCCGGCCGCGCGATTACCGGCTGAAGTGCGCGAGGTGCCGCCACCAAATCCCTGTCCGGTGGTCCCGGAACCGCCGGCCTTCAGGCCGTCGCCTCCGCCACCACCCCCCGAGCCGCCGGCGAGGCCGACGCCACCCGTGGAGGAATTGTTGCTGCCGGCGCCGCCGCCGCCGCCAAGGGCCTCGATGGTGTCGAAGACGGACTTGGCGCCGGAACCGCCGTTGGAGGTGGAGCCGGCACTATAATTGGCCGCGGTACCTCCTGCGCCCACGGTAACGGTGTAGCTCTGCGCGCCGACGGAGGTGAATCCGGTGAGCACGCCGCCCGCGCCGCCGCCGCCCGCGCCCCAGGTGTTCTCGCCTCCGGAGCCGCCAGCAGTGCCCCCGGCGCCGCCGCCACCCACGAGCAGATATTCGACGTTGAAGGCGAGCGAGAGCGTGGTGCCGCCCGTGGTCGAGATCGCGGTGCTGTAAGTCTCGGCGGCGACACCTCCGGCGCCGGCGACTGAGAGCACCGTCTGCGCCTGGAGCGAGGACGCCGCGACCAGGAGGCCGACGGACAAGAGGGTTGAGGCACGCGGGGCGGAACGGCTCATGGACTCAGGGGATTGAAGGGGTAGTGGGAAAACAATACAACTGGGCGGACTTAACAATACGTTTCTGCTCACGCCCAAAAGTGTAAAACAAATGTCACAAGCCGGCCGAATCTGAGCGAAGGGAGAGGGCACTGCGCGGAGCCCAAAAAAGGCCCCGCTCTCGCGGGGCCCCTTTACTTTGATCTCTTTACTTTGAAATCCAATCTCAGCCCTTGAGCGAGTAGCCTTCCTCGCCGTGGTCGGTGATATCGAGACCGCGGGCCTCGTCCTCCTCGGACGGGCGGAGGCCGATCAGCGCCTTGACCGTGAGGCCGATGAGGAGCGTGGCGCCGAGGGACAGGGCGAGGGTGACGCCGATGGCCTTGAGCTGCTCGAGGACCAGGCCGTTGCCGACGAGATCCTTGAGGTTGGTGTTCAGGTTGCCGTTGACGTCGGCGGTGGCGAAGAGGCCGGTGACCACGGCGCCGAGGGTGCCACCGACGGCGTGGACGCCGAAGGTGTCGAGGGCGTCGTCGTAGCCGAGCTTGGCCTTCATGTAGATGACGGCGAGGAAGGGCACCACGCCGGCGAGCACACCGATGAGCACCGCGGAACCGGCGGTGACGAAGCCAGCGGCGGGAGTGACCACGACGAGGCCGGCGACCGCGCCCGAGCACATGCCGAGGATGCTGGCATGCTTGCGCAGGACCCACTCGAGGGCTCCCCAGGTGAAGGCGGCGACCGCGGCGGCGAGCGTCGTGGTGGTGAAGGCCTGGGCGGAGACACCGTCGGCGGCGAGGGCCGAGCCGGCGTTGAAGCCGTACCAGCCGACCCAGAGCATGCCGGTGCCGATCATGCAGAGCACCATGGAGTGGGGCGTCATCGGGGTCTTGCCGAAGCCCGTGCGCTTGCCGACGAGGAGGCAGAGCAGGAGCGCGGACCAGCCCGAGGTCATGTGCACCACGGTGCCGCCGGCGAAGTCGATCGCCTTGATCGAGGCCTTGGCGTTCCAGACGCCGTTCATCTCGCCGGTGATGCCCCAGATGTGGTGGGCCATCGGGAAGTAGACGAGGAACATCCAGCCGAGCATGAAGAGCATGACCGCGGAGAACTTCATGCGCTCGGCGATGGCGCCGACGATGAGGGCCGGGGTGATGATCGCGAACATCAGCTGGAACATCGAGAAGACGTTCTGGGAGATCCAGTAGGCGTAGTCGGTGTTGGGAGCCGAGGTCACACCCTCGAGGAAGAAGTACTCGGTGCCGCCGAAGAAGGTGCCGAGGAAGGTGCCCTCGAGGTTCTTGCCGAAGACGAGCGAGTAGCCGACCGCCCACCAGAGGATGGTGACGAGTCCGGCAAGGCCGATGCACTGGGCGGCGACGGAGAGGACGTTCTTCGAGCGGACGAGGCCGCCATAGAAGAGGAAGAGGCCGGGCAACGTCATGAAGAGGACGAGCGCGGCGCAGACCATGAGGAAGGCGTTGTGACCCGGACCGGCGACGGCCGAGATCGGGCCGCCGGCGACCTTGTCGTCACCGGCCTTCGCGCCGGTGTTGTTGACGTAGGCCTCGAGGTCGCCGACACGCTGCTCGAGGCTGGCGGCGGCGGGGGTGGCCGGCGCCGGGGCGCTGGCCGCCGGAGCGGACTGGGCAGGCGCGAGCACGGGAAGTACGAGCAACGCCAGGAGGGAGAGGATGCGGGACAAGGGTTTCATGACAGGCACCCTTTCGCACCCCCCGTGCCAAGGTGCCAAGTGGCGCCCCACGGCCCCAAAGTGGCTAACTTAAGGCAAAAAGACCCTCACGGGCTGCGCTTTTTACGGCATAAGGGATGGAAGATGAGCGACTAAACAGGAAACCCTCCGGTGACCGGTGACGGGTGACCGGCGGAACAAGCCTCTGGCTGCCTTGGGTAGGGACGGCTCTCCGAGCCGTGC
>JBMSKH010000045.1:0-7440 GCA_049419705.1 Opitutales bacterium | reverse complement strand
TCCATCGAGCTGAACAAGAACTTCTTCAAGCTCGTCAGCTGGTACGACAACGAGTGGGGCTACTCCAACCGCGTCGTCGAACTGCTGGTCAAGGTCGCCGGTTCGGACCGTCCCAGTGACGTCATGACTAAGGCTGCAGCAAAGCTCTGAATCAAAGAGGTCAAAGGAAAGAGTTCAGAGTAAAAGGGGGCGCCACCGGCGCCCCTTTCCTTTGCCGCCGCCCCTTGTATTTCCTTTCCTCTTTCCTCGTTCCTCTTTCATCTACCCCTCCCATGCCCGTCCAGACCATCCGCAACCTCGGCAACCTCTCCGGCAGGCGCGTCCTCATGCGCGTCGACTTCAATGTCCCGCAGGACAAGAAGACGGGTGCCATCACCAACACGCAGCGCATCGCCGCCGCGCTGCCCAGCATCCGTCATGTCCTCGACCAGGGCGCGAGCGTCGTGCTGATGTCCCACCTCGGACGTCCCGATGGCAAGGTGGTCGGGAAGTTCTCCCTCCGTCCCATCGCGGCTGAGCTCGAGAAGCTCCTCGGCCGACCCGTCGCCTTCGCCGCCGAGTGTGTCGGTCCCGTCGCCGAGCAGGCCGCCGCCGCGCTCAAGCCCGGCCAGGTGCTGCTGCTCGAGAACCTTCGCTTCCACATCGAGGAGGAGGGCAAGGTGAAGCAGGAGGATGGCACCAGCCTCAAGGCCGACCCGGCCAAGGTCGCCGCCTTCCGCGCCTCGCTGAGCAAGCTCGGCGACGTCTACGTCAACGACGCCTTCGGCACCGCGCACCGCGCGCACTCCTCGATGGTCGGCGTCAATCTCCCGCACAAGGTCGCCGGCTTCCTGCTCGAGGCCGAGCTCAAGGCCTTCGACGCCGTGCTCCAGCATCCCAAGCGCCCGCTGCTCGCCATCCTCGGCGGCGCCAAGATCGCCGACAAGATCCCGCTCATCCGCAACCTCATCGAGAAGGCCGACGAGATCATCATCGGCGGCGGCATGGCCTACACCTTCCGCAAGGTCTGCGACGGCATGGAGATCGGTAACTCGCTCTTCGACAAGGACGGCGCCCTCATCGTCCAGGAGCTGCTCGACAAGGCCAAGGCCCGTGGCGTGCGTATCACGCTGCCCGTCGATTTCGTCTGCGGCGACAAGTTCGGCCCCGACGCCAACACCCGCCCCGCCGACCTCGCCTCCGGCATCCCCGCCAGCTGGGAGGGCATGGACGCCGGCCCTAAGTCGATCGCGCTTTACCGCGAGGCCATCGGCCGCGCCGGCACCGTCATCTGGAACGGCCCCTGCGGCGTCTTCGAGTTCGACACCTTCGCCAACGGCACCAAGGCCATGGCCCAGGCCGTGGCCGAGGCGACCGCGCGCGGCGCCCTCACCGTGGTCGGCGGCGGCGACACCGCCACGGCCGCCAAGAAGTTCGGCGTCGACGCCAAGGTCTCGCACTGTTCGACCGGCGGCGGCGCCTCGCTCGAGTACCTCGAGGGCAAGGCCTTGCCCGGCGTCACCGCGTTGGACCAAGTCTGAGAGGTTAGAGGAAAAGAGTTTAGAGGATAGAGGGTGGAGGCCGGGGTAGGGTAGCCAGTCCCGCCTCTATACTCCGTTCCTGCTTTATCCTCTTTCCTTTATCCTCTTTCCTCTGTCCTCTAGTCTCCTCTCTCAAGACCATGTCCAAGCGCATCCCTCTCATCGCCGGCAACTGGAAGATGAACAAGACGGCCACCGAGGCCACCGAGCTCGTCCAGGCGCTCAACGCCTCCATCGGCAAGGAGTCCGACGTGCACGTCGTCCTCTGCCCGCCCTTCACCGCGCTCGAGCGCGTCGGCGGCCTGCTCGAGGGCACCCACCTTGTGCTCGGCGCCCAGAACGCCCACGACAAGGTCAGCGGCGCCTTCACCGGCGAGGTCTCCGTCTCGATGCTCCGCGACCTGCACGTCACCTACGTCATCCTCGGGCATAGCGAGCGCCGCGCGATCTTCGGCGAGACCGACGCCTTCGTGAATCGCAAGGTCCTCGCCGCCCTCGAGGCCACGCTCCGTCCCATCCTCTGCGTGGGCGAGACCCTCGCCGAGCGCGAGGCCGGCCGCACGCTTGAGGTCGTCAAGACCCAGCTCGACGCCGGTCTCTCCGGCGTCCCCCAGTCCAAGATCGACCAGGTGGTCGTCGCCTACGAGCCCGTCTGGGCCATCGGCACCGGCAAGACCGCGACCCCCGCGATGGCCCAGGAAGTCCACGCCTTCATCCGCGCCACGCTCAACCAGACCTTCGGCATCGAGGCCGCCCACCGTGTCCGCATCCTCTACGGCGGGTCGATGAAGCCGGACAACGCCGACGCGCTGCTCGCCGAGAAGGATATCGACGGCGGCTTAATCGGTGGGGCCTCCCTCGAGGCCAAGAGCTTCACCGAGCTCGTCCGCAGCGCCGCGCGGTCCGTCTCGCGCTGAGTTCCGATTAGCGTTTTGAAACCCCAAGCCGGGGTTTCTCTAATACCTTGGCGCGCCTACGGGCGTGCTTTGCTGGCATGTGCTGGAGGTGGCTTGGGAATAGTTATGTAAACAGATGAATATAAACAGTTTGCATATGACTTTAGCACATTTTTGCAGTTCCGCTTTCCGCTCCGGTGACGGAGGGGGCAGGGTGGGGCGTTCCAAGTCGCAGAATAGGGTTGCGAAGCATTTCCGCGTCTCGTCTTTCCGAGCGTCCCCGTGCACATGCGTCATACAACCCGGACCCGACTCTCTCGCCCTCTCACGGTGAGGTCGTCCGTCCGCCGCCTGACGCCCCTCTCACTTTCGCCGGCCCCGATCCGGTGAGCCTATCCTAAGCCCAACCCGCCCGCACGCCCGATGCGCCGTCTCCTCGATTTTCTCAACCGTCCCTCCTCCCGGGGCAATGTCTTCCCTCGCTGGGCCAACGCCGTGCCCGCCCGCGTGCTGCTCTTCCTGGCCTTAGCCGGAGCGCTCGTGACCGCCGCGATCAACGAGTACGCGACCAACAAGTACCTCAACGTCGGCTACACGCCTGACCAGCCGGTCGCCTTCGACCACGGCTTCCACGTCGGAGTCCTCGGTTTGGATTGCCGCTACTGCCACACCAACGTCGAGAAGTCGCCGCATTCCAATGTGCCCGCGACGAGCACCTGCTGGAACTGCCACAGCGTCGTCAAGAAGGACGCCCCGACCCTCGCTCCCGTGCGCGAGAGCATGGCCACCGGCGTCCCGATTCCCTGGGTCAAGGTCCACAAGGTTCCCGACTACGTCTACTTCCCCCACTCGGTGCACGTCAGCCGTGGCATCAGCTGCGTCGAGTGCCATGGCCGCGTCGACCAGATGGAGGTCGTTGGTCAGCAGAAGCCCCTGAACATGTCGTTCTGCCTCGACTGCCACCGCAACCCCGAGCTGGCCGTCCGTCCCATCGACAAGGTCACCGACCTCAGCTGGCAGGCCGCATCGCCCGCCGCGCAGGTCGAGCAGGGCACCAAGTTCGTCCACGACTGGAAGATCGCTCCCCCGCAGAGCTGCTCCGGTTGCCACCGCTAACCCCGCATTCCTTTACCCTCGATGAGCAAGCGCGTCTTTGTCCACCCCGAGCCCCAGGCGGGCGAGGTGTCCGGTCCCGGCTACTGGCGTAGCCTTGAGGAGCGGAACAAGTCCCCCGAGTTCCGCACCCGCGCCGAGCGCGAGTTCCTCGACGGTGCGTCGACCCTCGATGCGGTCGATCGCCGCTCCTTCCTCGCCCTGATGGGCGCCTCGTTCGGCCTCGCCGGTCTCGGCCTCGCCGGTTGCCGCGAGCCCCGCAACCACACGCTGCCCTATGCCAAGACACCGGAGATGACGATTCCCGGCGTCCCCACCTTCTTCGCGACCTCCTTCCCCGGCGAGTACGCCAACCAGCCGATCCTCGTCGAGACCCAGCAGCGCCGTCCGACCAAGGTCGAGGGCAATCCGAGCCACGCCGCCTCCGGACCCGCCTCCTCGAAGCTCGCGCAGGCGAGCATCCTCGGACTCTACGATCCCGATCGCGCGACCAGCTGCGTCGGCAACGACGGCGCCCCCATCAAGTCGGCCGCGGTGCGCGACGCGCTCGCCGCCTTCGCCAAGTCGGCCGGCGACGGTGCCGGTCTCGCCTTCCTCGCGCGTCCCTCGACCTCGCCGTCCCGCGCGCAGCTCGTCGCCGCCATCAAGGCGCGTTTCCCCAAGGCCATCTGGGCCGAGCACACGCCTGTCGACCAGGCCGCCGGTGACCGTGCCTTGCACAGGGACGCGCGCGCGCTGCCGGACTATGCCGCGGCCAAGCGCATCCTCTCGCTCGACGCCGACTTCCTCGGCTCCGGCGACGCCCAGGTCGAGGCCACGCGCGCCTACGCCGCCGCCCGCCGCGCCGACACGCCCGAGCAGGCCAAGGCGATGGTTCGCCTCTACGTTGTCGAGTCGCTCTTCACCCTCACCGGCGCCGCCGCCGACCACCGCCTCCCGCTCGGCACCTCGCAGGTCGCCGCCTTCGCCGCCGCCCTCGCCGCCGAGGTCTCGCGCCTGACCGGCGGTGCCGCCGTTGCCGCGCCCAAGGTTGATGTCGATCCGAAGTGGGTCGCCGAGTGCGCCGCCGACCTCGTCGCGCACCGCGGCCAGTCGCTCATCGTTGCCGGCGCGCACCTGCCCGCCGCCGTCCACCAGTTGGTCGCCTTCGCCAACGAGCAGCTCGGCGCCGTGGGCAAGACCGTCCGTTACATCCTCAATCCGATCGCCGGCGCCGCCACCCTGGCCCAGCTCGTCGCCGCAAAGCCTTCCAAGCTCGTCATCCTCGGCGGCAATCCCGCCTTCGACGCTCCCGCCGACTCCGGCTTCCTCGCCGTCGCCCAGTCCGCCAGCCTCGTCCGTCTCGGACTCTACGGTCCGGATGCGGATGAGACCTCGCGCCTGACGCGCGACCGCAAGGGTCTCTTCATCGCCGAGTCGCATTACCTCGAGTCGTGGTCCGATGGCCGCACGCTCGATGGCACCTACGTGCCGGTGCAGCCGATGATCGCGCCGCTCTACGACACGCTCTCCGACCTCGAGGTTCTCGCCGTGCTCGCCGGGGCTGCCCAGACGGAGGCTCTCCATTGGGTGAAGGAAAGTTTCGAGCGCCAAGCCAAGCTGACGACCGACTCCGCCGGCTTCGAGGCCTGGCTCGCCGAAGGCGTCCTGCGCGGGTCCAACTTGAATCCCTTC
Organism: Opitutales bacterium; assembly: GCA_049419705.1. GTDB lineage: Bacteria > Verrucomicrobiota > Verrucomicrobiia > Opitutales > UBA953 > UBA8828. Next base: position 2,237 of record JBMSKH010000045.1, on the reverse strand, counting down.
TCGTGGGATGGCCGAGGCAAGAGCACGCCGAGCGTCACCGTCCCTGACCTCTCCCGCAAGAATCTCGAGGTGCGCCTCGTCCCGAGTGCTGGCGCTTCCGATGGATCGACCGCCAACAACGCGTGGCTCCTCGAGTCCCCGGATCCGATGTCCAAGGTCTGCTGGGAGAATGTCATCCTCGTCAGCCCCGCGCTGGCCAAGTCGCTCGAGATCGAGCCCGAGCCGATGAAGATCAACGAGCTCGGCGCGATGAACCGCAACATCAACGACGTCGTCGACGGCAAGCTCCGCGCCCGCGTCGCCCGCGTCACCGTCGGTGGTCGCACCGTCACCGGTCCCATCTTCATCATGCCGGGCCTTGCCAAGTGGACGCTCGGCCTGCAGCTCGGCTTCGGCCGACGCGTGGTCGGTCGCGCCGGCGCGCGCGTCGCCGAGCGCCTCAACGAGGGTCGCATTGTCGGCGTCGGCTTCGACACCTATCCACTCGCCAGCGTCTCCGCCCCCGCCTTCGCCTCCGGCGCCGCCATCGAGCTGACCGGAGAGACCGTTGTCATCGCCAACACCCAGGACCACTGGTCCATGGAGGGTCGCGACATCGTCCGCGAGGGCTCGGTCGAGGACTTCTCGAAGAACCCCGCCTTCGCCGCGCGCCTCGGTCTCGACGGCCATGTGCCCGCTGTCTACGGCGCCTCCGACAAGATGTCTCCCGCCGCCAAGGCGCTCACCACGCCCCGTGGTGAGTCGTCCTACGAGCATCCCGACCACGCCGTCCCCCCCAATGTCGCCGTCTGGCGCAACCAAGGTGACAAGACGCCGCTCCCGCAGCAGTGGGGCATGTCGATCGACCTCAACACCTGCACGGGTTGCAATGCGTGCGTCACCGCGTGCCAGGCTGAGAACAATATCCCCGTGGTCGGTCGCGACCAGGTCCTCAAGGGGCGCGACATGCGCTGGATCCGCCTCGACCGGTACTTCTTCGACGGACGCGAGCAGGCGGGCATGGAGATTCCGGAGAACCCGCAGGTGACCTTCCTCGGCATGACCTGCCAGCATTGCGAGACCGCGCCGTGCGAGTCCGTCTGCCCCGCCAACGCCACCGTGCACGACGAGGAGGGCCTCAACACGATGGCCTACAACCGCTGCATCGGTACCCGCTACTGCGCGAACAACTGCCCGTACAAGGTCCGTCGCTTCAACTTCCTCGACTACAATGAGCGCGAGGTCGGCCGCTATTACCGCGGTCCGCTCGGCGAGAAGGGCATGCCCGAGACGCTCAAGATGCAGAAGAATCCGGATGTCTCGGTCCGCATGCGAGGCGTGATGGAGAAGTGCACCTACTGCGTCCAGCGTATCCAGGAGGCCAAGATCCAGGCGAAGTCCCGCGCCGGCGCCTCGCCCGACACCGCCGTCCGCGACGGCGCCATCCAGGTCGCCTGCCAGCAGGCCTGCCCCGCGGGCGCGATCGAGTTCGGCGACATCGCCGATCCCACCACCCGCGTCGCCAAGGCCAAGGCCTCGCCCCGCACCTACGGCGCGCTCTCCTATCTCAACACCCGCCCGCGCACGACCTACCAGGCCAAGCTGCGCAATCCCAACCTGCGCATGCCTGGTGCCGCCCGTACGCCCCTCAGCCGGGTCGAGATGGCCGGTCGCGAGGGTTCGCACGGCACGGGTCATGCCGCGCCCGCGGCCGGCCACGGCAAGCCCGCCGGCCACTGAGCCCCGACCCCTCTCACGACTTAACCGCAACTGTCCATGGCCCACGCCCCTGAACCGAGCGCCGCGAATCCCGAGCTTCTCGCGCGCGTCCGCCCCGCCGAGCTGCCCCGCCCGACGCTGGTCCTCAACAACCGCTCCTTCCACTGGATCACCGAGAAGGTCTGCGGCATCGTCGAAGAGCCCACGCCCACGTGGTGGAAGGTTCTCTTCGCCGCGGCGCTCTTCCTCGCCACCTTCACCTTCGTCGGTCTCGCCTACCTGGTCTCGACCGGCACGGGCACCTGGGGCCTGCGCTCGCCCGTCGGCTGGGGCTGGGCCATCGTCAACTTCGTCTTCTGGGTCGGCATCGGCCACGCCGGCACGCTGATCTCGGCGATCCTCTGCCTGCTGCGTCAGAAGTGGCGCACGTCGATCAACCGCGCCGCCGAGGCGATGACCATCTTCGCCGTCTGCTGCGCCGGCCTCTTCCCGCTCTTCCACGTCGGCCGCGTGTGGTTCGGCTGGTGGCTCTTCCCGCT
>JBMSKH010000044.1:0-7672 GCA_049419705.1 Opitutales bacterium | reverse complement strand
CACTGGGACATGGTCTGCATCCAGCGCCCCGAGTACGGCGGCGGCGAGATCCGCTTCGACGGCGAGGTCATCCGCAAGGACGGCCTCTTCCTCCCCAAGGCGTTGCAGAAGCTCAACCCCGCCTACCTCCTCGGTAAGAGCCGCTGAACGTGGCCAAGTTCAAACCCAAGGCGAAGTCCAAGCCCGCCCACAAGCCCTCGCCCGGCGGCAAGCCCAAGGCGAAGGCCAAGGCCGTCGCCAAGCCCAAGCCCGCTCCCGCCAAGCCCAAGGGCGAGGCCCACGCCCTGCGCGTCGGCGACGACCAGGCGCGCGACCGCGTCGACAAGGTCGCCGCCCTGCTCCTCCCCGATGTCAGCCGCTCGCGCGTCCAGAAGGCGGTCGACCTCGGCCAGGTGAAGGTCAACGGCAAGGTCGCCGACCGCCGCACGACCGTCGAGGCCGGCGACGCCATCGACGTCGTCCTGCCCGTGCCCGACGAGCCCACTGTCAGCCCGCGCAAACTCGCGCTGCCCGTTCTCTTCGAGGACGCACACCTCATCGTCATCGACAAACCCGCCGGCCTCATCACGCACCCCGTGACCGGCTCCGACGAGATCTCCGTCGTCCATGCCCTGCTACACCAGACCAAGGGCAAGCTCGCGCCCGCCGGCGGCACCATCCGCCCGGGCATCGTCCACCGCCTCGACCGCGAGACCTCCGGCGTGATGGTCGTCGCCAAGACCGACGCGGCCTTCCACGGACTCATCAGCCAGTTCTCCGGACGCGAACCCGACAAGGAATACCTCGCGCTCGTCGACAAGGTCCCCCGCCTGCTCTCCGGCACCATCTCCGCCTCCATCGACCGCCACCGCATGGTGCGCGTGCGCATGGCGGTGCGCGATGACGGCAAGGAAGCCGTGACCGACTGGCAGGTCGAGGCCCGCTTCGGCGCCCAGGCCTCGCTCATCCGCGCCCGCCCGCGCACCGGTCGCACCCACCAGATCCGCGTGCACCTCGCGCACCTCGGACACCCCATCCTGGGCGACCGCACCTACGGCAAGTTCGAGAACCCGATCTTCAAGGACTGGCCCATGCCCCGCGTGATGCTCCACGCTCACCGCCTGCACCTCACCCACCCGGTCAGCGGCAAGCCCATGGTCTTCACCGCCAAGATTCCCAAGGACTTCATCAACCTCGAGAAGTGGCTCGCGAAGACCTACGGCGAGCGCCGCTTCGTCGAGGAGGCGGAATAATCAGCGCCTGGGCGCAAGCACGCGCACCTTGACGTCGACGGTCTGGATTGGCGGCTTATCCTTCTCCCACGGCCGGGCGTAGGCCAGCTTGACCACGCCCTCGAGCGGCTTCTCACCGACGAGGGTGAAGATGAACCGACCACCGACCCCGACGCGGCGCTGTCCGTCAGGACCGTCGGCCGGATCCTGGACATAGGCGACCTCGCCGACCTGCACCAGTCCCTCGGGGAGCGACTCGACCTTCCACTTATACCCGGTGGTGGGATTGCCCGCGATGACCAGCTCGACCTTCTGGCCGACATGGATCTCGACCGGTTGGTCGGTCGGGAGATTGACGCGGACGACCTCGGTCGGTGCGGCGAGGACAACGGCGGCGAGACAGGCGAGGAGGCTGGAGCGCATGGTCGTTTACTTAATGCCACTATGGCCATCCGTCCGAAGGTGACGAGGCTCATCTGGCTCCACATGGACAAGGATGGAGACCACCTCGGGGTGGGTCGTGCGGATCTCCGCCTTCACGCGTCCGGCGATGGCATGCCCGTCACCCACAGTGCAGGTGGCATCAACTTGCAGGTGAAAATCGACCTCGAGTCGGTCACCGAGACGACGGGCGCGGAAGGCATGGAAGCCGCGCACGCCAGGCACCGCGAGGATGTGCTCGGAGAGATCCTTGAGCACAGCCTCGGCCGGCGCGCGATCGAGAAGGTCGTCCACCGCGCCCTTGAGCAGGCGCACACCCTCGGCACCGAGCCACCCGGCCATGACCAGGCCGACAACCTGGTCGAGCACGGCCAGCGCGGGATTGAGGTGGGCGGTGACCACGGCGACGAGCGCCATCAGCGAGGCGATAGCATCGGCGCGGTGGTCGGCGGCGTTGGCGAGCAGCAGGCGCGAGTTCAGCCGAACCGCCTGGCGTCGGGCGTAGCGGTAAAAGCCCTCCTTGATCACCAAGGCGATGCCCGCGACCCAGGCCGCGGCGATGCCTGGAACCTCGCTCGGCTCACCGCGCACGAGATTACCGAGCGAATGCCAGGCCAGGCCGACGCAGAAACCCAGCACGAGGCACGAGATAATCAGGGTCGCGAAGGTGTTGATGCGATGATGCCCGTAGGGATGGTCGTCGTCCTTCGGCAGGTCGGCGTACTTCAGCCCGAGGATGGCGGCGATGTCGGACACGAGGTCGACCAGCGAGTGCACGCCGTCCGCGACGAGCGCGGCGGAGCTGGCGGCGAGGCCGACCACGAACTTGCCCGCGGCGAGCACGATGTTGACGACAAGGCTCGACCAGGTCGTGCGGAGACCCTCGGACTGGGTGCTCACTGGCCGGACTCCTTCCGGATCAGGTCGGCCTCGGCCTTCCAGTCGATGGGCCCGAGACGGGAGAGAATGACAGGGGGCTGGCCCTCGATGGCACGGGTATAGTCGACCAGCGCGAAGAGCGCCTCGCCCTTGAGCGAGGCGGCCTCGCGCAGACGGAGCCAATGGTGATTGGGCTTGGCGCTGTCCGGCTTGGCCTCGAAGCGGGCATCCCACTTCCAGTCGAGCGGCAGGTCCTGTCGGAACGCCACCTCGGCCCGGTCGGCGAAGGCGTAGGTCACGGCCTCGACCTTGGCTTCCTCGGAAGGCTCAATGCCCGGCGCGTAGTCCTCGGTCACGAGCAGGAGGTCGTTGGCGAGGGCGCGGCCATCGTCGTCGAAGCGGTTGCGACCGCCGGTGATGAGCTCGCGGCGGACACCGCCGTCGGCGCGCTTGGTGCGGCGCTCGGCCAGCACGAAGTGTCCGAAGAGCGACTTCTGCTGCACCGCGGTGTCGTAATACATCCCGGGCAGGCTCAGCGAGGCCATGACGGACTTGCGGTGCTCGCGCTGCGGGGCTCCGTGCCGGCTGAAGAACCAGAGAAGGAGCGCCCCGAGGCAAGCGCCGGCGCCGAAGACGATGAAACGGGTGCGGGCGTCCATGTCGGTGTGCGACAAGTGTCACGGAGAGGGCCGATGGGGCAAGGAGAAGCGACATTGACATTGGAAAGACGGTCGGGGGCGGCAAGAAAGGGGCATGGTCAGCCATACCATCGAGACTCGGGTCCGCTTCGCGGAGACCGACGCCATGGGCGTCGCGCACCATGCCAACTACCTCAGCTGGTTTGAGATGGCGCGCGTCGCGCTGCTCGATGAGCTCGGCTGCCCGTACCGCGCCCTCGAGGCCGACGGCTTCCTGCTCCCGGTGCTCGAAGCTGGCACGACCTACCACCGCCCCACCCGCTTCGATGACCGCGTGCGCGTCACCGTCACGCTCGCCGAGAAACCCGGCGCGCGCTTCCGCCTCGCCTACCAGGTGCGCGTCGGCGAGATGCTCGCCGCCGAGGGCTTCACCGAACACGCCTTCGTCAACCGCGAGTTCAAGCCCGTGAAACCCGCCCCCGCCTTCGTCGCCGCCCTCGCGCGCGCCTTCCCCCGATGAGCCTGCGCATCGAGGCCGTGCCACTCGGCCCCTTCGAGACCAACGCCTACCTGCTGACCGCCGAGGGTTCTTCCGACTGCGCGGTGGTCGACGCCCCCAAGGGCGCGGGTGAGAACCTGCTCGCCGAGATCCGCGCCCGCGGGCTGCGCCCGACCCACCTGCTCCTCACCCACGGACACTGGGACCACATGTGCGACGCGGCCGACTTCCGCGCCGCCGGCGCGAAGGTCATCGCGCACCGCGCGGACGAGATTCTCATCGAGCAGGTCGAGAGCGTGCGCCCGCGCTATCAGGCGATGATCCCCTGGCTGACCGACCGGGACTTCCGCTCCTGCAAGGTCGATCGCTGGGTCGACGACGGCGACACCGTCGAGGTCCTCGGACGCACCTTCGAGATCCGCCATGTGCCCGGCCACTGTCCCGGCAGCATCCTCTTCCACTGCGCGGCCGACAAGGTCTGCTTCCCGGGCGACGCCATCTTCCGCGGCTCGGTCGGGCGCACCGACCTGCCCAACGGCGACTGGAATCAGCTGCTGAAGTCCATCCGCACGCGCATCTACACCCTGCCCGACGAGACCCACCTGCTCCCGGGACACGGCGACACCACGACCGTCGGCGAGGAGAAGCGCTCGAATCCCTACGCCAAGCCGGCCTGAGCGAGATGCGACCGGCCTGCCCGCTGCTCCCGCCTGTCACGTCGACGCTCTCCTGGCGCGACCTCGAGTCGGCATCGGACCAAGCCGAGCTTTACCGACGTTGCCTGCGCTACGCGCAGCAGCTCTGGCAAGCCAACCTCCCGGCGCGCGCGCTCCTCGCGGTCGACCGCGCGCTCTACTGCGACCTGCGCGCCGACGACGCGGTGCTCGACGAGCACCCGCTGCCCTACGCGGTCATCCGCTGGATGATCGCCAGCGACTGCGGCGAGACCTTCACGGGCAACGCACGGGTGCACTACCAACACCTCGCCGACCGTGTGCGCGGTCCCCGCGCCGAGATCAAGCGCTGGCGTGCCTGGGCAGGCTGGGCGCTTGCCCGGGTGGCGCGGCCGGAGTTGCCGAACGACCCCAAGCACCAGGTCCGGGAACCCGACTTAAGGGAGATTGAGGCCGGCCTGAGGGCCAGCGGGCTACCCGGGGAGGCGGAGACCTGGGTCAAGGCCCTAGAGGGCCCCTAGAAAGCCCTCAGAGGCCCCTGGCCAAGCCGACATAGGTCACCTGCCCGGTGACGGCTGAGTCGGGCTTTAGGAAGGCTTGGATGGCATCGAGGACCTCAGACATGGCCAATTCCCGGTTAAGTCCCATCCGATCGCGCAGGACGGCCAACTGGGCCTTGGGCACGGTGCGCGTCAGGGCGGTGTCGACCGGCCCCGGGCCGACGGCGTTGACGCGGATGCCGTGCGGGGCGAGCTCGGCGGCCATGACCTTGGTCAGGGCCTCGACGGCGGCCTTGCTCGCGACGTAGGCGGCCTCGCCCTCGAGCGCGAGCGGCACGGCGACGGTGGAGAGATTGACGATGCGACCGCCGCGTTGGCGAACCATCACCTTGGCGACCTCACGCGAGAGCAGGAAGGTGCCGAGGTAATTCTGGCGCATGAGCGCCTCGGCGACCGATCCGGGCGTGAGCAGGAAGGCATTCATCGCCGCGCCACCGGCATTGTTGACCAAGGCATCGATGCGACCGACACGCGCGGAGACTTCCGCGACATGTGCGATGACCGCGGCCTCGTCGGTGACATCCACCTGACGGTGGGTGTAGCGGGCGTGCGCAATCGACGCTACGCCACGCGAGCATCCCTCGACCGTCCAACCCTCGGCGAGCAGGCGCTCGGCTAGGGCCTTGCCGATGCCGCGCGAGGTGCCGGTGACGAGGGCGGTTGCCATTGCTAGAAAACCTAAAGGCTAAAGGCTAAAGCCTAAAGGCTAAAGGAAGGGGACAGAGGTTGAGGTGACCGGTGACGGGTGACCGGTGTTAGAACTCGCGGAGCTCGTTGCCAAGGACAGGCCTTGGGGCGCGCCGCAGGCGCTGTGCGAGCGGTCACCGGTCACCTGTGACCGGAGTGGGTTAAAGCCGGCGGAAGATGACCGTCGCGTTGTGTCCGCCGAAGCCGAGGTTGTTGGAAGCGGCGACCTTGATCTGGCGCTTCCTGGCGACATTGGGCGTGTAGTCCAAGTCGCAGTCGGGATCGGGATTCTCGTAATTGATGGTCGGGGGCACGACGCCATGGTGGATGGCGAGGGCGCAGGCCGCGGCCTCGACGCCGCCGGCGGCGCCGAGCAGGTGCCCGGTCATCGACTTGGTCGAGGAGATGGAGATGGCGGGGGCGAGCTCGCCGAAGACACGCTTGATCGCGAGGGTCTCGCAGCGGTCATTGATGGGGGTCGAGGTGCCGTGGGCGTTGATGTAGTCGACGTCCTTCTTGTCGACGCCGGCCTCGGCGAGGGCGCGGTTGAGGGCGAGGGCGAGGCCCTTGCCCTCCTGGTCCTGTCCGGTGATGTGGTAGGCGTCGCAGGTCGCGCCGTAGCCGACGAACTCGCAATAGATGCGCGCGCCGCGGGCCTGGGCGTGCTCGAGGGTCTCGAGGATGAGGATGCCGGAGCCCTCGCCCATGACGAAGCCGTCGCGCAGCTTGTCGAAGGGACGGGAGGACTTCTCAGGGGTGTCGTTGAAGTCGGTCGACATCGCCTTCATGTTGCAGAAGCCGGCGTAGCCGAGGCGAGTGATGGCCGCCTCGGAGCCGCCCGCGATCATGATGTCGGCGTGGCCATCCTTGATGTGGCGCAGGGCCTCGCCGAGGGCGTGCGAGCCGGAGGCGCAGGCGGAGACGACGCCGAAGTTGACCGACTTGGCCTGGAACTCGATCGCGACGACGCCGGCGGCGATGTTGGCGATGAGCGAGGGAATGGTGAAGGCGGAGACGCGGTTGGGACCCTTCTCGATGAGGATGCGGGCCTGGTTCTCGATCGTCTCCATGCCGCCGATGCCCGAGCCGATGATCACGCCGAAGCGCTCGGCATCGAGCTTGGTGGTGTCGAGCGCGGCGTCCTTGACCGCGAGTCGCGAGGCGGCGACGGCCAGCTGGGTGTAGCGGTCGTTGCGGCGCGCCTCCTTGGCGTCCATGTGCTGCGCCGGGTCGAAGTCCTTGATCTCGGCTCCGACCTTGGAGGGGAAGTCGGCCGGGTCGAAGCGCGTGACACGCGAGATGCCGGAACGACCCTTGGTCAGGGCGTCCCAGAAGGCGGCAGTGTCAGGACCGAGCGCCGTCAGGCATCCGATGCCCGTCACGACCACCCGGCGGCTGTTGCGTTGCTCGCTCACGGTTGCAGGGCCGGAGCCCCGCAGGGGTTCACTTCTTGGCGTTGGCGGCGATGAAGGCGACGGCGTCGCCGACGGTCTTCATCGAGGCGGCCTTCTCCTCGGGGATGGAGTCGATGCCGAACTCCTCCTCGAAGGCCATGATCATCTCGACGAGGTCGAGGGAGTCGGCCTTCAGGTCACCCTGGAAGCTGGCGGTGGGGGTCAGCTGCTCGGCGTTGACGCCCAGCTGCTTGACGATGATGTCCTTGACGCGCTGTTCGATGTTTTCGGCCATAAAAGCGTGGTTTTTGTGGGTGAGAGGGCTGTGAATAACAGTCAGATGGCCATCCCGCCGTCAACCGAAAAGACCTGCCCGGTGATATACCCACCCTCCTCCGAGGCCAGGTAATCGACCATCGCGGCGATGTCGGTGACCGTGCCGAAGCGCCCCAGGGGGATGTGGGCGAGAATCTTGCCCTTCACCTCCTCGGGGAGGACCTCGGTCATGTCCGTGGTGATGAAGCCGGGCGCCACCGCGTTGGCGGTGATGGTGCGGCCGGCGAGCTCACGGGCGAGGGTCATGGTCAGTCCGTGCAGGCCGGCCTTGGCGGCGGCGTAGTTGGCCTGCCCGGCATTGCCCTGCACGCCGGTGACGGACGAGATGCTGATGATGCGACCCCAGCGCTTCT
>JBMSKH010000043.1:0-7934 GCA_049419705.1 Opitutales bacterium | reverse complement strand
ACGTCGACATCGACCGCTCGGAGCACCACAAGAACAAGTTCGCCGACTACCCGATTCATTCCGACGCCAAGTATGCGCTGATGCGCCTCTCGGTGCTGGCGAAGAAGGGGTTCAAGAAGCCCGACCTCTCCGGCTGGTACCGGACTATCGACGGCTGGAAGAAGCAGCACCCGTTCCCCTTCTCTTACGACCATTCCAAGACGCCCCACATCATGCCCCAGGAGGCGGTGCAGGCGCTCTTCGAGGAATCCAAGGGCCAGTGCATCATCAGCACCGGCGTGGGCCAGCACCAGATGTGGGCTCCCCAGTACTACCACTTCAGCGAGCCCCGCACTTTCATCTCCTCGCTCGGCGCCGGCACGATGGGCTTCGGACTGCCTGCGGCCATCGGCGCGAAGGTCGCCCACCCCGAGAAGCAGGTCATCGACATCGATGGCGACGGCTCGTTCCTGATGAACATCCAGGAGCTCGCCACGATGGCCATCGAGAAGATCGATGCCAAGGTCTTGCTCCTCAACAACCAACACCTCGGCATGGTCGTGCAGTGGGAGGACCGCTTCTACGACGGTGTCCGCGGACACACCGTCCTCGGCGACCCCAACAACATCGGCTCGCCCGACAACCTCGGCGGTCTCTATCCTGATTTCGTGAAGATCGCCGCCGGCTTCGGCGTCAAGGGGCGCCGCGTCACCAAGCGTTCCGAACTCCGCGAGGCCATCCGCGAGATGCTCGCCCACAAGGGACCTTACATCCTCGACGTCATCGTGCCCTACACCGAGCACGTGCTGCCCTTCATCCCGCAGAAGAAGTCGGCGATGGAGATCCTCACCGACTAACGCCACTGCGGAGCGCCCTGCGAGACCCCGGCTTGCCGGGGTCTCTCTTTTGCCGCTTTAACCCACAGGCCAGGGTGATAGGGTCAGCGTATGCGATGCCTGCTCGCCTTGCTCGTCCTTGCGACCACGAGTGCCTCGGAGACACCTGATGTCTTCGCCCAGCAGCGATCGCTCGGCCGCGGCGTGAACCTCGGCAACGCGCTAGACGCGCCCACCGAGGGCGCCTGGGGTTGGAAAATCGCCGACGAGGACCTTTCGCGCATCCGTGCAGCCGGTTTTGATTCCGTGCGCATCCCGGTGCGCTGGTCGGCGCATGCCGCCACAAATGCACCCTATACCATCGAGCCTGCTTTTCTTGATCGCGTGGAGCATGTTGTTCGTCGCGCGCTTGAGCAGCGTCTCTCGGTCGTGCTGAACATGCACCATTACGAGGCGTTCGATGCCGAGCCTGCCGGACAGCGCGCGCGCTTTGTCGCCCTTTGGCGCCAGATTGCCCAGCGGTTCGCCGGTTACCCGGATGCCCTGCACTTTGAGCTCTACAATGAGCCCCATGGTGGGCTAACCGCGAAGGAGTGGAATCTCGCCTGGCCGCCTGCGCTCGCCGAGGTGCGGCGCCTCCATCCCAATCGTGCAGTTCATATCGGCGGTGTGCAGTGGAACCAGGCCTCGACACTGCAGCAGCTGGCCTTGCCCGCCGAGGATCGGCACATCATCGGCCACGTGCACTGCTACGAACCTTTTCACTTCACGCATCAAGGTGCTCAGTGGGTTAACGGGGCCGATGCCTGGATAGGTACCCGTTGGCAGGGTACACCCGAAGAGCAGACCCGGCTACGGCGTGCGGTGTTTGCCTCGGCTCTCGAGTGGTCGCGGCTTGAGCGCCGCCCGATTTACCTCGGTGAGTTTGGTGCCTACGGCCAACATGCCCGTCTCGAAGACCGTGTGCGCTGGACCCGTTTTATGGCCCAGTCGGCCGCCGACTTGGGCATGTCGACCGCCTATTGGGAGTACTGCCAAGGGTTTGGACTCTATGACCCCGAGGCGAAGGCCTGGCGTCAGCCACTCCTCGACGCCGCCCTCGGGCGCTGACCAGTCGGTTGGGGCTGCTTGCATTTCTATAGTAGCGTTGTACGATAGGACTGTGCCTACCCCCATGCGACTGCAGCAGATTCTCGGTTACGCCGCCCTTGTCTTGCTGGTCACGGTGGTCTTTGCCGCGCAGCCGGCGGCGGACAAATCGTCTAAGGCCGCCCAGCCCGCCAAGTCAGCGCCCGCCGCCAAGGCGCCGGTGCCGCCCGCAGTCTATCCCGCGCCAGGGTCGGCCTCGTCTTCTCGTGTGACCACAACCACGAGCTCGCTCGGCGGTCGCACCTACACCAACGGTAGTGTGGGTGGCCAGGCGGTCAGCACGACCACGACCACACTTGGCGGTCGCACCTACACCAATGGCACGCTTGGCGGCCAGCCGGTCAGCACGACGACGAGCACCCTGGGGGGTCGCACCTACACGAGCGGCATGGTCGGTGGGCAACAGGTCAACACCACTACGACCACGCTCGGTGATCGCACCTACACCAGTGGCACCATCGACGGCAAGCCGGTCAATCTCGTGACGACCACGATCGGCGGCCGCACGTACACGACGGGCACGATCGGTGGCGAGAGCATCAGCACGACCTCGAGCGAGCTCGGTGGTCGCACCTATACCGACGGCACGGTCAGCGGACGCTGAGCCGTCTGCGGGCTGTGCTCCGCCCGGTAGGCCCGCGCAAGGAGCGTGACCGGCTGCAGCAGTTCGACCTGCGAGCCCGCCGCGCGCAGGCCCCGCTCGATCTGCAGGTGGCAACCAGGGTTGGCTGAAGCCAGCACCGACGCCCCGGTGCCGAGGATGTGACCGACCTTGCGTTTCAGCAGGAGGTCGGACTGCTCCGGCTGGGTGATATTGTAGATGCCCGCGCTCCCGCAGCACCAGTTCGCCTCGGGGAGCTCGACCAGGCGCAGGTCGGGAATGAGTCGGAGGAGGTCCCGCGGTTGGCGCACGACCTTCTGGCCGTGTGCCAAGTGGCACGAGTCGTGGTAAGTCACGGTGAGGGGGCCGAAGCCAGCACGAGGTGCGCGGCAGCCCGACTCGGCCAGCCACTCATGGATGTCCCGCAACTTGGTGTCCCAAAGCTTTGCTCGGTGCGCGTAGGCAGGATCGTCGGCGAGCAATTTGCTGTAATGTCGGAGGTGGTTGCCGCATCCGCCGGCATTGCTGAGGATGGCGTCGAACTGTTCCGGCGGGAGGAGGTCGATCATGCGACGCGCCAGAAGGCGAGCTGCCTCGGTCTCGCCGTTGTGCGCGTGCAGCGAACCGCAGCAGGGTTGAACCGCCGGGGTGTGCACCTCGCAGCCGTTGGCGAGCAGGACGTCGGCCGTGTCGCGGTTGATCGCGGAGAAGACCAGGTCCTGGACGCAGCCGGTGAGCAGTGCGACGCGGTGCCGGCGCGGGCCGGCCGGCCGCTCGATCGGGTGAATCAGCTCATGCGAGAAGCGTCGCACGATGAGCGGGGTCTGGGGCTCGAGACGACGCAGGTCGGACGGGAGCAGGCGCACGAGACCCGTGCGACGGGAGGCGGATTGTAGTCCGCTGCGTTGCCAGAACCGCAGGGCACGCCCGACGAGTCGTAGGAGGCGCGGACGGAGAAAGAGGCCACGGATAGTCACCGCCCGCCAGAAGCGCTCGGCCAGCCCGAGGGGACGCCGCTGGCGGATCTCGGCCCGGGCGGTTTCGAAAAGTTGGGTATAGTCCACGCCTGCCGGGCAGGCGGTCTGGCAGGCAAGGCAGCCGAGGCAGAAACTCATCTCGTCCGCGAATGTGCCTGTGAGCTTGAGTTCGCCGTCGGCCACGGCGCGCATCAGGGCGATGCGGCCGCGCGGGCTGCTGCGTTCGCGCTTGGTGGCGTCGTAGGTCGGGCAGGTTGGCAGACACATCCCGCAGTGCATGCACTGCTGGAGGATCGAGTAATCGAGCTGCCGGAGGGAGGGTCCCATCTGCGCTCAGTCGAAAATCTTGCCGGGATTGAGGAGCCCGCGCGGGTCGAGGGCCTGCTTGATCTCGCGCATCAGGCTGTGGCTGGCCTCGCCCAATTGCCGCCGGAGCCAGGGTTTCTTCGCCAGACCGACGCCGTGCTCGCCCGTGATGGTTCCGCCGACCGCCAGGGTGCGGTCAACAATCTCCTCCAAGGCCAGGTGCACCCGGTGCATCTCGTCCGCGTCGCGCTCATCGGTGAGGAAGGTCGGGTGGAGGTTGCCGTCGCCCATGTGCCCGAAGGTGCCGACCTTGAGTCGATGCCGCGCGGCGACCTCCGCGATGAAGCTGACCATCTCGGCCAGACGGTCGCGCGGCACGGTGACGTCCTCGAGGATGGTGGTGGGGCGCACGCGCGCCAGCGCGGAGAAGGCGCTGCGGCGCGCGCTCGCGAGCTGCAGGGCCTCTTTCTCGTCGGCGGCGACGCGCACATCGCGGGCACCATGCGCGCGGGCGATCCCGAGCATGCGCGCGGCCTCATCCTCCACCGCGGCGGGGTGGCCATCCGTCTCCATGAGCAGGAGCGCGGCGCAGTCGCGCGGCAGGCCGATCTTGGCGTAATCCTCGACACAGCCGATGGTCACGCGGTCGAGGAACTCGAGCGTGCAGGGAATGATGCGGGCGGCGATGATGGCTGAGACGGTCTGCGCGGCGTCCTCCATCCGGTCGTAACTTGCGAGCATCGTGCGCCGTGCGGAGGGCCTGGGCAGGAGCTTGAGGAGGACCTCGGTGATGATGCCAAGCGTCCCCTCGGAGCCGATGAAGAGGTCCTTCATCGAGTAGCCGGCGACGTCCTTGACGCAGGCGTTGCCGAGCCGGACGACCCGACCGTCGGGCAGCACGACCTCGAGGCCCATGACGTAGTCGCGCGTGACGCCGTACTTGAGGCCGCGCAGACCGCCGGAGTTCTCGGCGACGTTGCCCCCGATGGTGCTGATCTTCATCGAGCCGGGATCCGGCGGGTAGAAGAGGCCGTGCGCCGCGGCGGCCGCGTCGATGTCGGCGGTGATCGCGCCGCACTGGGCCCGGAGGGTGAGGTTGGCGGCGTCGACCCCCAGTATCTTGTCCATCCGAACGAGGCAGAGCACGATCGATCCGGGTGAGGGCACGCTCCCCCCGCTCAGGCCGGTACCGGACCCGCGGGTCACCACCGGGATGCCATGCTCGGCGGCGAGGCGGACGCAGGCGGAGACCTGTGCGGTGTCGGCTGGAAGAATCACCGCCTCGGGTCTCTGCCTTAGCGTGGCGGTGCCGTCGAAGCCATAGGCGATGAGATCCTCCGCGGAGGTCAGGACGTGCTGTGCCCCGACGATGGCTCGCAGCGACAGGAGATGGGTTTCGGGGAGGGGCATGCCCGGCCTTGTGGTTGAGGGTGTTGATAGGGCGGAATGCACCGGGAGCGAAGAACGAAAACTCGGACGGATGCGCGGGTGTCGGCGAATCGCAGGGTCGTGCAGGCGCGCTTCCTTGGTTGATTACCCGGGGTCAACTTGATGGGATTCTCAGATGCAACCCAGCCGGCGCGACTTCCTGTCCAACCTCTCACTGCTCGGTCTCGCCGGTCTCGCCACGCCGCTGCTGTCCGCCTCACAGGCGGCCGCCAAGCCCACGCCCAAGGGCACCCTGCGCATCGCCCACCTGACCGACATCCATATGTGCGACCGGCCGGCCGCGTATGAGGGCGTGGCCAAGGTGCTGGCTGCGGTGAAGGCCTCGGGTGCGGTCGCCGTGCTGAACACCGGGGATTGCTGCATGGAGCATAACGGCCGGACCCTTGCCGAGGTCCAATCGCACTGGGCCGCGTGGAAGAAGGCCTTCGCGGGCTTCGACCTGCCCGTGCACTCCTGCCTCGGCAACCATGATGTCTGGACGCCTCCGAAGGCGGATGCCGCAAACCATCAGGGCCACCCGGGTCTCGCCCAGGATGGCAAGGCGGCGATGATGACGCTCCTGGGTATGCCGGCGCCTTACTATGCCGTGCGCATCGGCTCCTGGCGCTTCCTGATGTGCGACAGCATGGGCGGCCGTCGCTACTCTTTCGGCGAACAGCAGCTGGCTTGGATTGAGTCGCAGCTCGCTACGCTCGGCGAAGGCGAATACGCCGCACTCTGCTGCCACGTGCCCATCCAGTCGCCGGGTGCTTGGATGTATATGGTCAACCATGTGTCGCCCGAGAAGTGGGGCTTCCCTTATGGGGATCTCCAGCGCGACTTAAAGGAGGTCACGCAGCTTCTGCGTCGTTTCCCCCGTGCCCGCGCCGCCCTGACCGGTCACATTCACTACGTCGACCAGGTCGACTACCTGGGTGTCTGCCACCTGAACTCCGGCGCAGTCAGCGGCAATTGGTGGAAGGGCACGCTCGACAACGATTTCCCGCCCGCCTTCGGCTTGGTGGACTTCCATGCCGATGGCACGGTGGAGCGACAGATGGTCAGCTCCTTCTGACCAGCCCCTGGGTCAGTGTCCGATCTGCCGGCGTGGTCCGGCCTGAATCGCTTGCGTGAGGCCCTGTTGCAGGTAGTCGTGGGCGTGTCGGAAGGCCTCGGTGAGTTCCTCGTCGCGCGCGAGACGCGCGGTGAGCGCGGCCGACAGCGTGCAACCGCTGCCATGGGTGTCGACGTCGTGCAGGCGCGCGGCGTTGGCCGAGGCGAGCACGCGGCCGTTGGCATCGACGAGCAGGTCGCGCAGGTAGTCGCCCTTGGCGTGCCCGCCCTTGAGCAGCACGGAGGCGCGGAGCTTCTTCGCAAGCTCGGCGGCGTCGATCGCCTGGCCGACCTCGGTCTCGCGGGGGCGCCGTCCGAGCAGGATCTCCGCCTCGTCGAGATTCGGTGTGACGAGCGTCGCGAGTGGAATGAGCTCGTCGACCAGGGCCTGCACCGCGTCGGGTTGCAGCAGTCGGGCGCCGCTTGAGGCGACCATCACGGGGTCGACCACGAGCTGGATGCCCGGGTGCGCCGCGAGGGCGGCGATCACGGCGCGGATGGTCGGTGCGTCGAAGAGCATCCCGGTCTTGATGGCCTTGACGGGGTAGTAGCGCAGCACCTGGTGGATTTGCTCGCCGAGGACCTCCGGCGGGCAGGCGTGCACGGCGCTCACGCCATCGGGGTTTTGCGCGGTCAGGCAGGTGATGGCGGTCGTCCCATAGACGCCGTGGGCGGCGAAGGTCAGCAGGTCGGCCTGGATGCCCGCGCCTGCGCCGGAGTCCGACCCAGCGATGGTGAGGGCGATGGGCAGGGAGGTTGGCAGGGCAGGGGGCACGGCGACACCTTAGGAGCAGGAAGCGGGAAGCGGGAAGCAGGAAGAGGACGATTGGGGTTTGGGCACTGATTTGAACGGGCTACTGCACCTCGTTGCCTAACCCTTGTCCTTAAATGAGTTAGCGGACTCTTCCCGCTTGCCACTTCCCGCTTTCCGCTACGCGGCAAGCGTCTGCGCCCCCTTTCGTTTTGACACCCGCCCCCGGCGGGGCTTTCTGCAGGGTTTACGTGCGTTCCCAGGTGGACGTTCGTTCACCTACATCTCCCGACCTCCTTCCACACACATGGCCAAGACCACCCAGAAGAAGTCCACCACCGGTAAGTCCACCAAGTATGTCTATACTTGGGGTGACCGTAAAGCTGACGGCGACGGCAGCATGAAGGCCCTGCTCGGCGGCAAGGGCGCCAACCTCGCCGAGATGACCCGCATCGGTCTCCCCGTGCCTCCGGGCTTCACCATCACCACCGAGGTCTGCACCTACTACTACGCCAACAAGAAGAGCTACCCTGCAGCCCTCCAGGCTCAGATGGAGGCCGGCGTCGCCAACATGGAGCGGATCATGGGCACCAAGTTCGGCGCCACCTCGGGTATGCCCCTCCTCGTTGCGGTTCGCTCCGGCGCCCGCGACTCGATGCCGGGCATGATGGACACCATCCTCAACCTCGGCCTCAACGACCAGACGGTCATCGCGCTCGAGAAGGCCACGGGCAACCCGCGCTTCGCCTGGGATTGCTACCGCCGCTTCATCCAGATGTACGGCGACGTCGTCC
>JBMSKH010000042.1:0-8921 GCA_049419705.1 Opitutales bacterium | reverse complement strand
TGAGGGTGAGGACGTTGAGGGTGTGCTTCATAGCGGCTTTTGTGGTGTGAATAACCCGGCAGAGTGCAAGCACTATATTTCAGGGGGTTTTTCCGCTCACGATACGAAGCGGATTCAGACTCGCCCCGACTAGACAAAGAAAAAGGCCCCGGTTTCCCGGGGCCTTGATCAACAGTCTCTAATCCGAGGATTAGAAGCTGGCGCGGACGGACCAGACCGTGGCGCGATCGTAGTCGGTGCCGTAGGGGTAACCCGTGGGCTTAACGAGCGAGACGCCGACCGCGAAGGTCTTGTTGATGTTGTAGGTCAGGCCGACGTAGTAGGAGGACTCGGCTTCGTCGTTGCCGTAGCCGCCGAACTGGAAGTCGGCGGTGGTGTCGGACTGGAGGGTGCTGGCGTAGCCGGCCGAGAGCTCGAGGCCCGCGTAGATTTCGTTCAGTTCGCGACGAATCTGGACGGTGTAGACAGTCTCTTCCCAGTTGCCCTGGATGACGCCGACGGTGGCGTCGATGCCATTGGTCACGTTGCGGAAGAGGTAGCTGATGCCAACCTGGCTGTAGCTGGTGTCGCTGTAGTCACCGGTGCCGGTGGCGAGGCCAACGATGAAGTTGGACTGACCGAGGACGCCCTGGACGGCCAGGGAGTTGTCACGCTGCGAGCGGCTCGCGGTGATGGTGTTGTAGTTGAGGCCGGACGCAGGAGCGGTCTGGGCAGACGCGGCAGCGGCGAGGGCGGTGAGGGTGAGGACGTTGAGGGTGTGCTTCATAGCGGCTTTTGTGGTGTGAATAACTCGACAGAGTGCAAGCACTATATTTCAGGGGGGTTAACAGGCCATTTATGATCACAGGACAAGCAGGCATGAAAAAAGCCCCGGTTTCCCGGGGCCTTAATCATCAATCTCTAATCGGCGGATTAGAAGTTGTAGCCGATACCGATCGAGGTCGTGTCGTGTCCAGGGTTCACGAGGCTACCCAGGAACAGGTCAGTCACGCCGTCGGGGTTGGTCTGCGAGGCGTACGAGGCGTTGAGCGACAGTCCCTTGGCGAGGAAGCCGAGGTTGTAACTCGCGCCCACCGTGAAGGTGTCAGCACGATCGGAGCCAGCACCGTGGGCGTAGGCTGCATTCAGTTCGACACCGCCGCCAATCAGGAAGCGGAGGCCGGCGCCAAGGCTCGAGTAGCCGAGCTCGACGTTGAGATCGGTGGCGACACCGAAAATCGAAGGCAGGGAGTAGGCATAACCAAGAACGGCAGTGTTGTCGTCGAAATCGCGGGTCTCGAGGTCGGTAACGGATGCAGCAACGTAGAAGCCGCTACCGAGCTTGGCCTGAGCAAAGACCGAGGCGCCGTTGTAGTCAGTGTCGCTCTGGCTGACCCAGGAGGCAACGACGCGGTTGTAGGAGAGCGACTGCTTGGCGGCAGGAGCGGGCGCGATTTGGGCAGACGCGGCAGCAGCCAGGGCGGTGACGGTGAGGACGGGGAGGATGTGCTTCATAGCAGACGGTGTTTCGTGAATAACTAGACCCAGTGCAAGAAGATTCGATCTGTGCATTAAGTGCTCCTAAGCGCGATTTTAGGGGGTTTTTACGGTTATTATGCCCAATTTTACGCCAATCCAGCCTATCGACATCTTTTTATCAATAAACCGTCACACCAGCGGAATGTGAACAAATATGGGAAGAAGTCCCCCTTTGAGGGCCCAAGACCTACCTTTGGCAGCATTCCGAGGGCTAGTCACAAAAAAAACCCGCCAAAAGACGGGTTTCTGCGGTCCGGGGCTAAAAGCCTCAGCGGCGACTGGTGAACTTCTTGTTGAACTTGTCGACTCGGCCGGCGGCGTCGACGAAGCGCTTCTCACCCGTGTAAGCGGGGTGGGAGGCGGCGGTGACGTCGCGGCGGATGACGAAGTGCTCCACGCCGTCGATCACCTTGGTCTCCTTGGAACGGAGGGTGGATCGAGTGGGATACTCGTGCCCGGTGGACACGTCGATGAACACCACGGGATGGTACTCAGGATGGCCTTCTTTCTTCATAAGCGTGGCGCTGGAAATCAGCCCTGGCGCGCCTTGTAGCGCGGGTTGGTCTTGTTGATGACGTAGACGCGGCCCTTGCGGCGGACCACCTGGCAGTTCGGGTGGCGCTGCTTGAGCGACTTGAGGGAGGAGGAGACTTTCATGGTCGGGTGGGACTGCCATTACCAACGGCAGGTCGGCCTTAAAAGCACCCGCGGGGGGCGATGTCAACGGGCAATCCGCTCGAAAAGCGCATTCCCCTTCCCTCCCCGGGCCCTCCGGGCTATCGCTCCCCCATGCCCACCGTCATCCGCCCGGCCCGGACCGACGACATCGCCGCGGTCAACCGCATCTACGGACATTACGTGGAAACCTGCACCTGCACCTGGGAGGAGAACGACCGCGAGCTCGTGACAGCTGAATCCCTCGGACGACGCGGCCCCAAGCACCCCCTGCTCGTGACTGAGCTCGATGGCGTCGTGGTCGCCTGGGGCTCCCTCTCCCCCTACAACCTGAGGTCCGGCTGGCGACACACGGTCGAGGACTCGATCTTCGTCAGTCACCTGCACCAAGGCAAGGGACTCGGGCGCCAAATGCTCGGCACGCTCATCGCGCAGGCCAAATCCCTCGGCTACCGACAAATCGTGGCCCGCATCTCCGGGAACCAAGCGGGGAGCCTGGGGCTACACCAAGCGCTCGGCTTCAAGGAGGCCGGCCGACTCAAGGCGGCGGGACGGAAATTCGACCAGTGGCTCGACTGCGTCTACCTGCAACTCGACCTCGGGGAGCCGAAGCCTTGACACCGCAGCCCGCGCTCCTTTTCTCAAATCTCCCACGGAACGCTCAGGTGGTGGAATGGCAGACACGCTAGATTCAGGTTCTAGTGCCGATGAGGCGTAAGGGTTCAAGTCCCTTCCTGAGCACCCTGGGAAAGACGAAGGCCGAGCCCGCAAGGACTCGGCCCTCCTCGCTCGCGATTGCTCAGCGACCGGTGACCGGACAGGCGCCGCCCTTGGACTTCCGCCAGGCGATCATGCGCTCGCGAGCCTTGTCCATCTCGGCGGTGATCGCCGCGGCATCGCCCTTCCAGCTGACGCTCATCGAGGCACCTTCGGCCGTGGCGACCAGCGTGTCGACCCAGGAGGCGAGCGCCTCGTTCCTCGACGTGGCGAAGGCCTTGGCGCCCTCGACCATCTGCACGCCGGCCTGGGCCGCCTCGGGCCTGGCCATCGCCAGCCGCGCGTTGACAGCAAGGCTGCCAGCCGATTCCGAGGCGGCCATCGCAGCGACGTTGACGTTCGCAGCGAGGCGCGCGGCGCGCGGGTTAGCCGACCGGCACGCAACCATGTCGCAGGCGGCGGAAACAATGGGGGATCCAACGGCAAGCTCGGAGAATTCGGCGGGAATCGGCGCGACCACCGCGGTGTTCTCAAGCGCGGCGCAGGCGCGCGCGGCATCGGCGGGGCTCATGGCGATAACCACGATGCCCGCGGAGGGGAAGGCGACGTTGAGACGGCAGGCGGCCGGCCCGCAGGCGAAGCCGAGCAAGGGCACGCCGTCGACGACATCAGGCTCGCCGCCCTTGGACTTGAGATACTCGCCGATGCGGAGGTTGTCGCCGCGGTGGCGGATGATGGCGACCGCCTGGCGCTCCGCGCCGGTACCGTAAGCGGTGAACGAGAGCAGGTCGCGACGCCCGTCGAAGCCAACGGCGTCGGCGAAGGCCTTGATCTCGGGCACGGGGCAGACACGGTCGTCGGTGATGCCGAGGGCCTTGGTGCCGACGACCGAAGCCCGCGCGGCATCGTGATCGACATGGACGAACCAGCGTGCGTCGGCCGTGAGGTCGGCGGGGCGGAACGCACCGGCAATCGCCGAGAGAGGGAGAAGGAGGCACAGTGCGGAGAGGCGCATAAGAG
Source organism: Opitutales bacterium (assembly GCA_049419705.1). GTDB lineage: Bacteria > Verrucomicrobiota > Verrucomicrobiia > Opitutales > UBA953 > UBA8828. The sequence continues at coordinate 4,991 of JBMSKH010000042.1, read as the reverse complement.
GAATCAAATGATGCCAGGGTTCGACGGAAGGCAAGCCCAGTGCTATCCAGGGGGAAGTCCCCGGGGAATCGCCTCTGTCGACAAGACACCGGCAAATCTCGATAGAAAAGATGATGCCACCCCACCCTCGCGCGAAAGGCGGGCGGAACCGTCTCACGACCCTAGGCCACCTCAGCCACGAGGTGCGGACGCACCTCCAAGGCATCCTAGGGCTCGTTGGGTGGCTACGGGCCAGCCCGCTGAGCAACGGACAGCGCGCGGCGATCGGACGCCTCGAGGCAGGGGGACACTCCCTGCTCAGTCTCGTGAACAGCCTGCTCGAGCCTGGCATTAGCCAACCCAGGGAATTTATCCCGGCAGAAATCACCGAGGATGTCGTCGCCTTGCTCGCACCAGCGGCACAGGCACGAGGCGTGGAGGTCATCTGCGCGGCCGACCCGGATCGCCAAGCGGCATGCGGCAATGCCGAGGACTACCGCAAAGTCGCGATGAACCTCGTGGGTAACGCGGTCAAGTTCACCCATCGCGGCCAAATCGTCGTCCAGCTCGACGCGCAGCCGGCAAGAAAGATGCTGCGTCTCAAGCTCACCGTGTCCGACAGCGGCATCGGGATTAATCCAACGGACCGGCGCAGGATCTTCGCCCAACGATTCCAGGTGCGAGCCGGCGAAGGAGGCTCGGGACTCGGTCTGCCTCTCGCGCGCTCGCTGGCCCGGGCGATGCGCGGCGACGTGCGCGTTGCCGCGAGCGACGGTGGTGGCAGCGTCTTCTCGGCCACGCTGCGACTCGAGCGCGCGGCGAACACGCGGGTCGAGCCCAAGCGCGGGCAACCCTGCCTCATCGTGGGCGGACACACGGTGCAGCGAAGATGGCTGGCGGAGATGCTCCTCCACCGCGGCGTGCCCTGCGCGGAGTCGACCCCGGAGCGCGCGCGTACCGCGGCCGAGGCGCTTGCGCGCTCGACCGGCGAGAAGCCGCTGGTGCTGCTCGATCTGCCTGTCGGCTCAACCCGGCCGACCAAGCTCGAGCCGCGAACAGTACTACTGCACCCACTTGCCGTCGACCCGGGTCCCTACCCCGCGTTGGCGAAGCCGCTGAGGGGCGCCGAGCTCCTCGCCCTGCTCGACGCGCCGGGCCCGGCATGTGAACGCCGGACAAGGTCCGGCCGACGAATCCTGCTCATCGACGACGACCCCGTCGCGCGCGCCGTCACTGCGCGCCAACTCGAGAGACAAGGCCACCGCGTGAGTGCTGTCAGTGATGCTCGAGCCGCCCGCCGCCAGCTGGGTCAGGGCCAATGGGATCTGGCGATTCTCGACTTGGAGTTGCCGGAGGTGAACGGCACCGAGCTCGCCCGCGACCTACGCCGCCGATTACCGGACCTGCCGCTACTCGCCCTGACCGGGCATGCGGGGCCGGAGGCACGCGCGCGTTGCCTACGGGCTGGGTTTAGCGACCACGTCGCCAAACCCACGTCCGAGGCCAAGCTCGCAGAAGTCGTGAGGCGACTGGCCGAACAAGGTGATATGGACAAGCAGGACCGGGCCACGGCCCGCCGCATCCTGCTAGGGTCAATCGACGACGAATGCTCGCGCCTTGAGCAAGCCGCCCTCTCGGGTCGGACCACGGACATCGGCGAGGCGGCCCACCGCGCACGCGGCGCACTGCTGACCGCGGGGTTGGGGCACCTGGCGGAGTTGGCAGCACTGGCTGAGCGCGAGGCGAACGGGGGGCAGGCACGGTCTGCGGTGCGCTGGCTCCGTAAATTGAGCGGCGGCTTGCGCCGGCTCGCGGGTTGACCAACCTAGAAGCGTTCCCCGTGGCGAAGACCAAGACCCATCCCAAGCCGAAGACCTCGGCACGGACGAAGCCCGAGCGCCGCTGGCGCGTGGTGGTGTCGAACGATCCGGTCAACACCATGCCCTATGTCACCGCCTGCTTCATCCGCGTGCTGCAAGTCGGACGCGACGAGGCTCATCGGCTGATGCTCGAGGTGCACCGCGAGGGTCGCTCGACGGTTTGGTCGGGCGGACGCGAGCGGGCCGAGGGTCTCGTGCTTCAACTCCAACAGTGGCACCTGCGCGCAAGCCTCGAATCCGATGCCTGAGATCCGACTCGCCATGACCCCGGAGGCCCGGCGAATCCTCGTCGATCTCCTGCGCCTCGCCGCGCCTGCCGCCGCCCGCGCCGCGGTGAACCGCGCGCGACTTCCCGAGGAAGATCCGGATCTCGCCGCTGGCTGGGCCGAACTCCTCGCACGTGGCGCCTCAGAGGAATGCGCGCTCCTGGCCACGGGCATCGCGGGGGCAAAGGGCGACCCCGCGGTGATGCGGATTGCGGACGAGTCGGCGGGCTGGGCCGTCGTGCGCGCGCTCTCTGCGGTGCGACTGACCCTGCGCGAGTCGGTCTTTCCCGATGTGCCCGATGCCGCCCTCGAGGACGAGGCATCGCTCGCGAGGATTGCGCCGAGCATCCCGGCCGAGCAACGGCACGCCCTAGCCTGCTACGATTGCTTCGGCCTGCTGCAGCTGGCGCTTCTCGACCAGCTGGACCGGGACTGAGCGAAATCGGTTGATAAGGACACGCCGCCGCCCTGCATTGGGGAGGTGAAGCCCGCCAAGCCACTGGACGCATCCGCCCTCGGGCAGACGCTCGCTTGGCTCCGATTGCTCCCGCGCCCGCGACTCTTCCCGCTCCGCGACGCCCTGCGTGAAGCCGACGGAGAGTCGCTCAAGGCCGACGCCAAGGCGGGACTGAAGGTGGCGCTGCTCGCGTTCCCGATGGCCCTCGCGCTGGCGACAGTCGCCGGCCTGCCTGCGTGGTGCGGCCTGGTGGCAACCGGGGCAGCCGCAATCCTCGCCCCATTGTTCTCCGGCACGCGTTTCATCTCGGCAGGGCCAAGCCATGTCACAGCCGTGCTGCTGCTCGGAGCGTTCGCGGTGGCGGGAGCTGCCTCGCCCGAATCACGCCTCGCACTCCTGGCACCACTACTCCTGCTCACGGGTGTCTTTCTGCTCTTGGCCAGCTGGCTGCGACTCGGGAAAATCGCTGACTTCATCCCGCGTGCTGTCGTCACCGGCCTGCTCGCAGCGGCCGCCATCCGCGTCGCGCTGGCGCTGCTACCCGCAGCACTCGGAATTGCGATCGATTTAGATGCCTCGCCACTCGAGACCCTGATGCGGCTGGTCAGTGCGGGGCGAGACCTGCTCAATCTCGACCTGCTCGTTGCGCTCGTCGCACTCGCCGTCCATCGCCTGATGCGACGAACACACGGGGATGGGACGGCCGTGCTCGCGGCACTTGGCGTGTCCGCCTTCTTTGCGATGATTGGGGAGAATGTCGCGCTCAGCCAAGGACACGCGCCTCGCTATGGCCTGTTCGCCTATGTCTCCGAGGGCGCTCACTTCCCGGGCGTGCTACCGGCGAACCTCTCCGCCCACGCGTTCTCGGTGCTCTTCTCGCCGGCGCTCGCACTCGCCGCTCTCATCCTCGTGGAGACCGCGTCCGCCACACGACGCGCTGGCGGGACGGTTGACGTCCACCAGGAGCTTGTGGGCCTCGGCGTGGCGAACCTCGCCTGCGCTGCCGTCGGTGGCTTGCCCGCATCGGCCCCTGGACCCCGAGCCGCGCTGAACCAAACCGCCGGGGCGCGCAGCGGCTTGGCCTCGGTCACGACCGGCATCCTCATTCTCGGCGCCACCTCACTACTCACCGGCATCCTCGCCAAGATTCCGCTCGCGACGCTCGCGGCGCTCGCGATCGCCCTGGAGGTCGACCGGCTCCGACGGGCGCCCATCGGGGCTGGGCAGAGCAACGGAACGGCCGACCGCGCCGCAGGCCTCATCACCTTCCTCGCCGCGCTGCTCGCCCCGCTCGACATCGCCCTTTACCTCGGCGCAGCGGTGGCGGTGGGCTTCCGGCTCAAGGGGACCGCACCTGGCCCCGAGGACCCGGAATCAGCCGCGGTCCGGGCTGAGGATTGGCAAATCTGAGTGCTCGCGCCGCATTCTCCGCTTGATGCCGAGGGGGGCTCCCCCCTTGGATGGGAGCCGCCTTTCCCAAACACATGAGCACCTCCTACAGCGACATCCAAAAGCTTCTCGGCGCCGACGCCGACGGCCTCCTCGGGTTCAAGAACCCGAAGATCAAGAAGGAGCAGATCCACCTGCCCACCGGCAACTGGGTCGAGCACGCCTTCGCCGCCTCGGACCGCAACAACCGCGTCCTCGCCAACCTCCAGCGCCTCTACGGGTCGGGCCGCCTCGCCGGCACCGGCTACGTCTCGATCCTCCCCGTCGACCAGGGCATCGAGCACTCCGGCGGCGCCTCGTTCGCCAAGAACCCGATCTACTTCGACGGCGAGAACATCGTGAAGCTCGCCATCGAGGGCGGCTGCAACGCGGTCTGCTCCACCTACGGCGTGCTCTGCAGCGTCTCCCGCCGCTACGCGCACAAGATCCCGTTCATGGTGAAGATCAACCACAACCAGCTGCTCACCTACCCCAACGTCGGTGACCAGGTGATGTACGGCACCCTGAAGCAGGCCGCCGACATGGGCTGCGCCGCCGTCGGCGCGACGATCTACTTCGGCTCCGCCGAGACCAACCGCCAGATCATCGAGGTCTCCCACGCCTTCCAGCAGGCCCACGAGCTCGGCATGGCCACCGTCCTCTGGTGCTACACCCGCAACAGCGCCTTCAAGAAGGACAAGGACTACCACGTGTCCGCCGACCTCACCGGCCAGGCCAACCACCTCGGCGTCACCATCCAGGCCGACATCATCAAGCAGAAGCTCCCGGAGAACAACGGCGGCTACCTCGCCATCCAGCAGACCGAGTCGTCGTACGGCAAGATCGACAAGCGCATGTACACCGACCTCTGCTCCGACCATCCGATCGACCTCACCCGCTACCAGGTCGCCAACTGCTACATGGGACGCATCGGCCTGATCAACTCGGGCGGCCCCTCGGGCTCGAACGACTTCGCCGAGG
>JBMSKH010000041.1:0-9202 GCA_049419705.1 Opitutales bacterium | reverse complement strand
AGGAATCGTCCACGTACATCCAGGAGCCTCCGTTCTTCAAGGGCTTCTCGATGACCCCGCCTCCCGTGCCTTCGCTCAAGCAGCTCCGCCCGATGGCGATCCTCGGCGACTCCGTCACAACCGACCACATCTCCCCGGCGGGTTCGTTCGCCGAGTCCACCCCGGCCGGCAAGTTCCTGCTCGCCGCCGGCGTGACCAAGAAGGACTTCAACTCCTACGGCTCGCGCCGCGGCAACGACCGCATCATGACCCGCGGCACCTTCGCCAATACCCAGGTCAAGAACGCGATGGCCGAGGGCAAGGAAGGCGGCTTCACGAAGCTCCAGCCCGAGGGCCGGATCGAGACCATCTTCGACGCCTGCGAGGCGTACCGCGCCCGCGGCCAGGGACTCATTGTCTTCGGTGGCGTCGACTACGGCATGGGCTCCTCGCGCGACTGGGCGGCCAAAGGCACCGCGCTGCTCGGCGTCAAGGCCGTGGTCGCACAGTCCTTCGAGCGCATCCACCGCTCGAACCTCATCGGGATGGGCGTGCTCCCCCTCGAGTTCACCGATGGCAAAAAGGCGGCCGACTATGGCCTCACAGGATCCGAGACATACGACCTCGAGGGACTGACCGACCCGGTCAAGCCCCGCCAGGCCGTCACCCTCGTGGTCCATCGTGCCGACGGCAAGGTCGACCGCGTGCCGCTCGTGGCGCGCATCGACACTGCCATCGAGGGCGAGTACTACCGTCACGGCGGGATCCTGCCCTACGTCCTCCGCCAGATTCTGCGCAGGCAGGGCTAAGGCCAGCAGCACTCGCGGATTGCCTTCGCCCGGCGACGCGGTGAGGTGGACGGCCATGCCCATCAAGGTCGGACTCGTCTCCCTCGGCTGCGCCAAGAACCTGATCGATTCCGAGATCATGGTCGGGCACCTCGCGCAGGCCGGGATGGTCATGACGCCCGACGCGGCCGAGGCCGACGTCGTCATCGTCAACACCTGCTCCTTCATCGACGCGTCCAAGCACGAGGCGCTCGAGGCCATCTACGAGATGAGCGACGGCAAGGCGACCGCTCGTCGCAAGGGCCAGAAACTCATCGTCGCCGGGTGCATGTCCCAGCGCTACCAGGGCGCCCTGCCCGTGGTCGAGGGCGCCAAGGGCCGCGTCGAGCTGCCCAAGGTCGACGCCTTCATCGGGCTCGACCAGGTGACCAACATCGTCCCCGTCGTGCGCAAGGTCCTCGCTGATGAGGCGGGCAAGCTCGAGTTCCTCGCCAAGACCACGACCTTCATCCCCGACTTCGACACGCCACGCTTCCGCCTGACCCCGCGGCACGCCGCCTACATCAAGATTGCCGAAGGGTGCAACCATCCCTGCGCGTTCTGCATCATCCCGCGCATCCGCGGACGCCACCGCAGCCGCACCGTCGAGTCCGTGGTCAAGGAAGCCCGCCAGCTTGTCGCCGAGGGCGTGCGCGAGATCAACCTAATCTCCCAGGACACCACCTACTTCGGCATGGACCGCTGGACCGACGCGCGACCCAACCCGCGGAGCCCCGTCGACTCCTCCAAGGGCGAGTCCCTCGCCTCGCTCCTGCGCGAGCTCGACACCATCGAGGGTGACCACTGGATCCGCCTCCTCTACACCCACCCTGCCCACTGGAGCGACGAGTTGATTGAGACCATCGCCAAATCGCGCCATATCGCACGGTACGTCGACATCCCCCTGCAGCATATCTCCGCCCGCATGCTCACCGCGATGCAGCGCGAGACCGACGGCGACTATATCCGAAACCTCATCCGCCGGATGCGTGCTGGCATTCCCGACCTCACTATCCGCACCACCTTCATTGTCGGCTTCCCCGGCGAGACCGACGCGGACTTCGAGGAGCTGCTCGCCTTCCTCGAGGAGTTCCGCTTCGACCGAGTCGGCGTCTTCCGCTACTCACGCGAGGAGGGCACCAAGGCCGCCAAGCTCGAGGAGCAGGTGCCCGATGACGTCAAGCAGGCCCGATGGGAACGCGCCATGGCCCTGCTGCAACGCCTCTCCGCCGAACGTCTCAAGGGCATGGTCGGACGCAAGCTGCGCGTGCTCGTCGAGTCGCCCGGCGTCGCGCGCGGCGAGGGCGACGCGATGGAGATCGACGGCGTGGTCGCCGTGCCGAAGACGCTGCCCGTCGGCCAGTTCGCCGAGGTGACCGTGACCGGCGCCAAGGCTTACGACTTGGTCGCGCGCTGAGCGTCGCTCACTCCGGCTGGGCCATCTCGGAGGCGGCCTCGGCCGCTGGCGTGTCGGCAAGGCGGATGAGCGACTCGAGCGAGGCGAAGTGCTTCGTCCAATCCGTCATGTCGGGCAGGTCACCCACCACGCTCGCAAAGAGCTCGCGCTTCTCCTGCTTGAGCGCCTCGATGCGCTCCTCGACCGTTCCGGGGGCGATCATGCGGTAGATGAGCACACTGTTGCGCTGGCCGATGCGGTGCACGCGGTCGACCGCCTGGGCCTCGACGGCGGGATTCCACCAGGGGTCGAGGAGGAAGACATACTCGGCGGTGTTCAGGGTGATGCCGGTGCCTCCCGCCTTGAGCGAGGCGAGGAAGAGCGCTGGACCCTTGGTCGACTTGAAGGACTCAACCGGCGTCGCGCGGTCCTTGGTCTCGCCGGTGAGCTCGAAGATGGGAAGGTGCGGCAGGTCGCGGGCCAGGGCGACCTTGACGCGCTCCAGGAGCGAGACGAACTGCGAGAAGACGACCGCCTTGGAGCCGTTGGCCGAGGCCTCGGCCAGCTTCGAGATGAGGATGCCGATCTTGGAGGACTGCTCGATAGGCGCTTGGCCGTTGTCGGGCAGCAGACCGGGATCGCAGCAGACCTGCCGCAGGCGCATCAGGAGGGTCAGCACCGAGGTGGCATCCTTGGAGAGCAGGCCGCCGAGGTCGCCCGAGAGCCCGCTCTTCGAGGCGAAAGTCTCGTAAAGCTCGCGCTGCTCCTGAGTGAGCGGGCAAGGCAGGATGACCTCCATCTTCGGCGGGATGTCGGCGGCGACATCCCGCTTGAGCCGGCGCAGAATGAAGGGGGAGACCTGGCGGCGCACCTTGACTAGGGCGGCGGAGGCGTCGCGCTGCACCATCTTCTCGAAGGCCGCACGCTTGCCGAGCAGACCCGGCATGAGGAAGCGGAAGATGGTCCAAAGGTCGGTCGGCCGGTTCTCGAGCGGTGTGCCCGTGATGGCGATGCGGTGATCGGCCTGGACCGACAGGCAGACCTGGGTCGTCTTGGACTCGGGATTCTTGATTGCCTGGGCCTCGTCGAGCACGGCGTAGCTGAAGCGCGTCTTCTCGATGAGGTCGGCATGCCGCCGGAGTTGGGTGTAGCTGGAAATCCAGACCTGAGCCGTCGTGTCACGGGCGAAATCGTGGTCCGCGGTCAGGACCGCGGTGCGCAGCGAGGGCTGGAAGCGCGCGATTTCACCCACCCAGACGGGGATGACGCTGGCTGGGCAGACGATGATGGCTGGCGCGGCGGACTTGCGGGTAGCGAGGAGCGAGAGCACCTGCACGGTCTTGCCCAGGCCCATCTCGTCGGAGAGCAGCGGATGCGCGCCGAGGTCGCAGAGCCGACCGAGCCAGGCGACGCCGCGCGCTTGGTAGGGCCGCAGGTAATCGGGAAGGTTCTCCGGCAACTGCGGCTCCTGGAGCAAGGCGTCCTTCCAGACCCGAAGGTCATCGTTGAGCCGGAGGGCACCGACGGCGGCGTGGTCGAACAGCGAGAGCAACAGGTAACGCGGGATGCCGCCTTCCTTGCCGCGCCAGTCCTCCGAGAAGTCGGCGACTGCGGCGTTGTAGGCGACAACGCCCTTGCCGGGCAGGATGACGGGGCGACCGCCGGCCTTGAGCAGGAGCTTCTGCTCGGCGGCGCCGAGACGGTGACCGCCGGCCTTGAGGCGCCAGTTGAGCCGGAAGGCGCGCGGGTCCTCCGCGGTCGACTCCGCGTCGGCATCGACCGCGACCTGCAGCTGCTCGTTGCGGAAGATCGAAAGGCAATCCTCGCCCACGAGCTTGAAGCGACGGCGCCAGTCGGCCAGCTCCTCGCGCACGAAGCGTTCGATGCGGCCGATGTTGTCGATGTCCCAGCTACCCGCCTGCTTGTTGTAGACGAAGCCGGCGCGGTGCGCGACAGTGTTGAAACGGAAGAGCGTCTGCCGCTGCTCATCGGAGAGCTCCTCGGCCGGGATGGCACCGGGACCGAAGCAGCGCTGGTCTTTCCGACCGCGACCCACCCAGGCCCCGGTGAGGGTCAGGCGCTCGGAGGTCAGCTCGAAGGTGACCTGCAGGCGAAGTGGATCCGTGGCGGCGGCGGTCGGCTTGGCCTCGGGAACCGGAGCGACCGGGGCAGGAGCGGCCGATTCGCCCAAGGGGTCGATTTCATCGGCGAGAAGTTCCTCAACCTCGTAGATGGCGGCGACGGCGAAGGGCGCACCGTTCTCCTCCTCGGGCAGGGAGGTGCGCCAGCTGAGCTTGCCATCTGCGACCTCCAGCACGGAGCGGACCGACTGTGTCTCGGTCTTGGCCACGGCCTCGGCGGCGTCGACCCTCAGCTCGAGTGAGCGCACGATACCCTCGGCGTAAAGCCTGCGACCCTCGGCCAGATCCTTGCGCGAGAAGGCCTTCTCCCACTCCTCGGGCAGGCGGGCAAACCACCACTCGAGCGACTCGGTGGAGTAGGACCTGTTGGCCGGCCTGGGGTTCGGCATGGGCAAAGGTCAGACTGCCGACACCGCCTCGGTTCCGCAAGGTGGAAAGGCGCCTGTGAATAAGCCGCGCCGTGCCCCGCCGAACCGCGTTTGCGGTTGTTTTTTCCACCTTTTCGGCAAAGGGTGTCGGACTCTCCAACTCACCCGGGAACGATGAAGCACCTGAGCATTGGCAGCCGCTGGAACGCCGACCTAGTCGAGCGCTACCACGCGCTGTGGTCGAAGGACGCTGCCTCGGTTGACGCAGAGTGGCGCGCCTTCTTCGAGGGCTTCGAGCTCGCGAGCACCCAACCCAAACCCGCCACGGGAACCGCGACCGCCGGCACCGGCGAGGCCGACGGACAATCCACGCTTCTCCAGGCGATCCATGCCTACCGGGCCTACGGTCACCTCCAAGCCAACGTCAACCCGCTCGCGGCCACACCAGGCCACCCCGAGCTCACCGACAAGGCACTGGGTCTCGACGCCCTCCCGGCCGATCGCGTGCTGCACACCGGCGACTTCCTCGGCGGCCAGAAACTTCAGGTCCGGCAAGTGCTCGAGCGCCTGCGCGAGACCTATTGCGGCGCGATCGGCGCCGAGTTCATGCACATCCAGGACGGCGAACGCCGCCGCTGGCTCCAGCAGCGCATCGAGTCGAGCGGCCTGAAGCCCGCCTACGACAAGGCGACCAAGTCGCGCCTCATCAGCTCGGTGGTGCGCGCCGAGCAATTCGAGCGCTTCGTGCACCGGACCTTCGTCGGCGCCAAGCGCTTCTCGGTCGAGGGCGGCGAGTCGATGATGCCCGCGCTTGAGCAGGTCGTCGAACGCGCACCCTCGCTCGGTGTGTCCGAGATCGTCATCGGCATGGCGCACCGCGGACGCCTCAACGTGCTCATCAACACGTGCGGCAAGAAGGCCGAGTCGCTGTTCAAGGAATTCTCCGAGCTGCACATCCCGGACACGACCACGGGCGACGGCGACGTGAAGTACCACCTCGGCTACGAGAACGAGCGCGTCACCTCGGCCGGCGGCAAGGTGAACGTCGTGCTCGCCTACAACCCGAGCCACCTCGAGGCCGTCAACCCGGTCGTGCTCGGCCGCGCGCGCGCCCGACTCGACCGTCGCGGCGACACCACGAAGCGGCAGTCCGCGCTCACCGTGCTCATCCATGGCGACTCGGCGATGGCCGGCCAGGGCATCGTCTCCGAGACCTTCAACCTCTCGGGCCTCAAGGGCTACCGCGTCGGCGGCACGCTCCACCTCGTGGTCAACAACCAGATCGGCTTCACCACCGAGCCCGACGAGTCCCGCACCGGACGCTACTGCACCGAGATCGCCAAGTCGGTCGAGGCGCCCGTCTTCCACGTCAACGGCGACGCCCCCGAGTCCGTCGTGCTCGCGACCGAGATCGCGCTGGAGTACCGCGCGCGCTTCGGCGCCGACGCCGTCGTCGACATCATCTGCTTCCGCAAGCACGGGCACAACGAGACAGACGAGCCGCTCTTCACCCAGCCCACGCTTTACCGCCAGATCGCGAGCCACCCCACCCTCTCCGACATCTACGGCGCGCGCCTGGCCGCCGAGGGTTCACTCTCCGCCGAGGAGCTCAACGCCCTGCGCGCTGGCTCCGAGGCCTCGCTCAGCGTCGCCCAGGAAAAGGCTCAGGCCGCACTCGCCGAGGACCAGGCCAAGCGCGGCGGCAAGGCGCCCGGTGTGCGGCCCTTCCAGTCACCCTATGTCTTCGAGGCGGGCACCGCCGTGTCCGCGGAGACACTCGCCAAGGTCGCCCCTGCGCTCTGGACCGTGCCGGCCGGCTTCGCCCCCAACCCGAAGATCAAGCGCCAGCTCGTCGCCAAGGCCGAGGCCTTCAAGTCAGGCGTGAACTTCGACTGGTCACTAGGCGAGGGTCTCGCCTTCGCCACCCTACTCGCCGAGGGGCATCCCATCCGCATCTCCGGACAGGACAGCGAGCGCGCCACCTTCTCGCACCGTCACGCCGTGCTCCACGACCCCGAGACCGGCGCGGAGGACACCCCGCTCTCCCGCGCGGGCAAGGGCACCTTCGAGGTCGTCAACTCCTCGCTGTCAGAATACGCCGTGCTCGGGTTCGACTACGGCTACTCACTCGACCGTCCGGGGGCGCTCACCATCTGGGAGGCCCAGTTCGGCGACTTCGCCAACGGGGCGCAGATCGCCATCGACCAGTTCATCGCCTCGGCCGAGTCGAAGTGGCGCCAGACCAGCAACCTGACGATGCTCCTGCCCCACGGCTACGAGGGTCAGGGTCCCGAGCATTCATCGGCCCGGCTCGAGCGTTTCCTCCAGCTCTGCGCCGAGAACAACCTGCAGGTCACCTACCCCTCGACACCCGCCCAGCTCTTCCACGCGCTCCGTCGCCAGGTGAAGCGCGAGGTGCGCAAGCCGGCCGTCGTCATGACCCCGAAGAGCCTGCTCCGCAACAAGGCCTGCGTCAGCGCGCTCGCCGACTTCACGACCGGCGGTTTCCGCGAGTTCCTCGCCGACCCCGCCGCGCCCGCCAAGACCGAGCGCCTCGTGCTCTGCACGGGCAAGGTCTACTACGACCTCGCCGAGGCCCGCGCAGCGCGCAAGGACACCGCCACCGCGCTGGTCCGCGCCGAGCAACTCTACCCGATCAACCGCGACCTGTTGCGCTCCCTCTGGGAGAAGCTCGGAAAGCCCTCGAAGGTGGTCTGGTGCCAAGAGGAACCGCGCAACATGGGCGCCTGGAGTTTCATCTCCCCTGTGATCGAGGAAGTCCTTGGCGTCCGCCCGGTCTATGCCGGTCGCGACGCGGCCGCCTCCCCCGCCGTCGGCTCGCTCGCCATCCACAAGATCGAGCAGGCCGACCTCCTCGAGCAGGCCTTCCGGGCCTGAATCGGCAGTTGCGCAACCCAGCGAGTCGGGCAGACTCGTGCTGATGGACCGCACCGCCTGCCGTCTCCCACTTCTGGCACTGCTCTCCGCCGCCGCGACGAGTCAGGCGCTCGACATTCAGTTCACCGTCGACGCCAACGGCATCTCGTCCGAGGGACTAGCCGGCTTCCAAACCGCGGCTAGCATCTGGGAGTCCGTGCTCCACGACAACGTCACGGTCAACATCACCATCGGCGTCTACGATTTCGGTCCGGAGAATTCGAATGTCATCGGACAGGCCCAGTCGACGCTCTACAGCGCGTGGTACACCGAGTTGACCGGGGCCATGTCGGCGGACATCACCTCGGCGACGGACGTCTCCGTGGTCGCTTCGCTGCCGACCGGATCGACCTACACACGGCTCATCAATGGCACCGCGCAGAACACTGGGACAGGCAACCTGACGCCGGCTGCCCTGTCCAACGATTGGATATTCATCAATGGAGCGAATGCGAAGGCCCTCGGCATGATTCTTCCCGGCGACCCTTTCTATGCGGCGAATGACGCGACCATCAGCTTCAACTCAGCGTTTGCTTTCGACTATAACCGAAGCAACGGTATCCAGGCTGGCACGATGGATTTCGTCGGCGTGGCGCTCCACGAGATTGGACATGCGCTCGGATTCATCAATGTCGCGGACTACCTGGACTACTACGCATCGCAGTCTGTTTACCTGGATCAAATGGAGTATGGCAGCATGCCCCTCGACTTCCTGCGCTACTCCGCCGCAAGCTCAATCCTTGGTATCAGCGATGTGACCGTGGGTACGGGTCAAAAGTACCTGTCAATCAACGGAACCCAAATCGCGATGTCGACCGGCGCTTTCCTCGGCGATGGACAGCAGGCTTCCCACTTTAAGGATAATCTTGGTCTCGGCCTGCTTGATCCGACAGCAAGCTTCGGCGAGCAGATCAACATCTCCGCCAACGACCTGCTGGTCATGGACGCCATCGGTTGGAATCTTGTCGCAGTGCCTGAGCCGTCGACCTACGGCATGGCCTTGGGCGGAGCGGCCCTCGCCCTGGCGGCTTTGCGGTGTCGCAAGGCCTAAAAAGGGGCTATTTCCCCGTTGAAAGGCGGGGCGAGGACACCCACAGTGTCCCAAAACCCTTTCATGGCCCTCGACGTCAAGATCCCCCCCATGGGCGAGTCCATCACCGGTGGCTTGCTCGCCAACTGGTTGGTCAAGGACGGCCAAGCCGTGAAGAAGGGCCAGCCCCTCTTCTCCTTCGAGACCGACAAGATCACCTCCGAGGCCAACGCCGAGTCTGACGGTGCCATCCGCATCACCGTGCCCGCGGGCACCGAGGTGAAGGTCGGACAGGTCGTCGCCACCATCGACCCCGCGGGCGCCGGCTCAGCCCCCGCCCCCGCGGCGCCCGCGCCCGCCCCCCCCAACCCCCTCGCCTCGGCCTCGAGCTTGACAGCCTCGAGCCGGTCCTTGTCCTTCTCGACCGCCTTGACCCGGTCGATCATCCCGGCCCTCTTCTCGTTGACCTCCTCGAGGCGCTCGATCACCACCAGCAGGCCTTCGATCTGTCGCCGTGTGCCGGG
>JBMSKH010000040.1:0-9278 GCA_049419705.1 Opitutales bacterium | reverse complement strand
CGCGCGCTTCGAGGAAGCCGCGCGCTCGGCGACGTCGACCCGCACCCGGTCCTGGAGGATGACCAGCTCATCGGCGCCATCGGGAACGGCATCGGTCCCGAGCCGGATCCAGGCGGATCCCGACCAAGCCCGGGTGAATCCGGCGCGCGTGAACTCGGCGGTGAGCTCGGACCAGCCAAGTCCCTTGGGCTTGGCCAAGGCGAAGGCGAGGCAGACGGTTTCGCCGGCGTGGTGCGCCAGGCAACTTTCCCACGCCGCGGATGGACCGGCGAGGCGGATGGGTTGGCCGGAGGCCGGGTCGATGAGCTCGGCCGTGTGCGCGAACCACACCTTGAACCAGTCGCAGAGCTCGGTCATGGTGCCGACGGTCGAGCGGGTCGTGCGCACGGCGTTGCCCTGGCGTATCGCGACCGAGGGGCGGATGTTCTCGGCGCCGTCGAGCGCCGGCGCGGGCAGGAGCTCGAGGAATTGACGGACGTAGGGTGAGAAGGTCTCGACGTAGCGCCGCTGTCCCTCGGCGTGCAGCGTCTCGAAGACGAGCGAGGACTTGCCGGCGCCGCTCAGGCCGGTGACGACCACCAGCTTGCCGACGGGAATCTCCAGGTCGAACCCCTTGAGGTTGTTCTGCCGGACGCCGCGGAGGCGGATGGAGTCGGGGCGCTGAGCGGACATCGGTCTGGGGAACGGACGAGAGTCCGGGCGGATGGCAAGCGCGGCGGGCTCAGCGGACCACCGAATGGCGGCCAGCCGGCGTGATCAGGAGTCCGACCCGGCGGTCATGAGGCTCGGTGGGCACCGCATCGACCAGTTGGAAGTCGTGGCACCAGCCGATGGTGAGGCAGTCGGGCCTGAGCCGCGAGAGGAGCCGGTCGTAGTCGCCACCGCCCTGGCCGAGTCGGCCGCCGTGCCGGTCGAAGGCCACGCCAGGAGCTAGCACGAGGTCGAGTTCCGACGGGTCGATGAACTCGGCGTCCACGGGTGGCTCGGGGATGCGGTGTGTGCCAGGCTTAAGCACAGTCGAGGCTGTCGCCAGGCGCAGTTCCATGCGTCCACCTGACATCCGGGGCAGAGCGACGCGTTTCCCATCCTTCCAAGCGGCCGCAATCAACGCGGCGGTTGGCAGCTCGCCGCGCACGGCGAGATGCAGCGCCACTGTCCTTGCCTGGCGCCAGCCGGGTTCCAACAGCAGATGACAGGTCGCCAGTTCCGCGGCGCGGGCGATCTCGCCGGTCGCGAGGGCTTGGCGGCGGGCGCGCAGCGCCTGGCGAAGCATGGCCTTGTCCATCGTCTCAGTAGATTCGGTCTAGCACCAGCGCGAGGAGCAGGACGGATAGGTAGACCAGTGAGAAGAGGAAGAAGGGCCGTGCGACCTGCTCGCGTTGCTCGGCCTGCCGAAACTCCCATCCCAACTTGAGGTACCACGCCCCGAGCAGCGCCGCGACGCCGCCGTAGACCGGGAGCTCCCCGGGTAAGATGGCTACGGGGACGGCCGAGGCGATCAGCAGCAGGACGAGGAAGAAGGTCGACTGCGAGGCGGCTGTCTCGCCGGAGGGATCGACCACCGTGGCCATGCGGAAGCCGCCGCGCGCGTAGTCGTCTCGCCAGAGTACGGCGAGTCCCATGAAGTGGGGAATCTGCCAGCAGAAGAGGATGGCGAAGAGTGCCCAGCCCATCGCGTCGGGCGTGCCGTCGGGCGAGCGCGCGGCCGAGCCGATGAGCACCGGGAGTGCGCCAGGGAGCGAGCCGGCGACAGTGCACCAGTGCGTGCGCGTCTTCAGCGGGGTGTAGAGGAAAAGGTAGGTGATGACGGTCGCGATCGTCAGGACGAGCGCGGTCGGGTTTGTCCAGCGGGCGAGGATGACCAGCGCGGCGACCAGCAGCACGAGTCCGAAGGCGAGGGCCGCGCGCGGGGTCAGCTCACCCTTGGGCAGCGGGCGCTGCGCGGTCCGCTGCATCTGTCCGTCGGGGTGCCGCTCCATCCATTGGTTCAGCGCGCCACAGGCTCCGGCGGCGAAGGCTGTGCCGACCGAAAGCGCAGCCAGGCCGGTTCCTGTCCATGCGGTCTCGGGTGGCGCGCAGAAAAATCCGGCCACGGCCGAGAGCGCCGCGAGCATCGACAGTCTCGGCTTGGTCAGTTCGCGGTAGGCGCGTTGCCGACTCATCGGGTGCCGGAGCCGGCTCGCCGGCAGAGCAGCGCCGCCACCGAGGTGGTCGAGAGGAGCGCGGCGGCGACGATCACATGGATGGTCTTCGGGTGCGGGTTGCTCGGCAGGGTCAGGGCGATGACGCCGAGGAAGACCTGTGTCGCCAGCAGCAGCGGGATGGCGATGGCGAAGCCATTGCCCCAGCTCGGCGGGGGCGGCGTGCTGCCGCCCCAGCTCCGCGGCAGCCAGTCGCTGCGCGCGAGCCAGTTGGCGAAAAGCGTCAGGCTGACGGCGGCGACGAGCGCGCCGGAACGGTGGAGGAGGTTGACTGTCCAGACCCAGCCGTCGCCCGCGGCGGGGATGAAGAGGCCGTCGAGGTCGATGTCCCCCGTGACCCAGAGCGTCACGCGATTCTGCCGCATGACTGCGGCCGCGAGCATGACTAGGAGCAGGAGGATGACCGAGGCCGCCCCGAGACGGCGGAGAAGCGGCGAGGCCGGTTCCGCGCCCGCGCGCTCCCAGAGGCGCGTGTGGGTCACGGCGAGGCAGGCGAGCAGCGCGACGGTGACCTGGGCGTTGAGCGCATGGAAGATGCCGAAGCCGACGCCGCCAAGATTGTGATCCGTGCCGGTGTTCTGCTGGTCGAGCAGCACACGAAGCCCACCCAGCCCGCCCTGAGCGACGACGAGGGCGAGAATGGCGTAGGCGGCGAGGCGCACCGGGCGCCGCGCCTCGAGGAGGCGGTGTGCGACGGCGATGACGATGGCGAGGATTCCGAGTCCGGTTGCGGCGAGGCGGTGCGAGTGCTCGGCAAACTTGTCCAACTCCTGCAGCCAGCCGGGAGGGTTGACGGAGCCGTTGGAGAGCGGCCAGTCGAGGAAGGCCATCCCGGCGTTGATCGAGGTGGTGAAGCCGCCCGCCTGCAGCACGACCACCGTCCAGGCCAGCGCCGCTAGGCACAGGCCGAGCAGGAAGCGGTTGGGTGCCTTGGCGTTGTTTTCGGACATCGGGTTAAGTGGAGGGGATGGGCCGTCCGGTGCAAGTCCCACGCGCAGGTTCACGGGAGGACCTCACCCTCGAAATCCACAGCGAGCTCGGTCGAGCCGCCCTTGGGCTTGGGTGAGCGCAGTAGGATGAAGTCGTCGGCGAGCACGGTCCGGTCCGGAGCGCCGGCGGCCAGCCGCGGCTTGGCGATGCGCTGGGTGAAGAGGACGGCCAGGTCAGGCGCGCCCTTGGCCGCGAGCTCGGCGGTGGCGAAGCGGACAACAAGCCGGTGGGAGCGCGGGCCCGTGCGCTCCAGTCGGGTGCTGATCCCGGGATTGTCCGGCGCGGCGAAGCGGGCGTCGAAGGCCGGATCGCCATAGAAGGCGACGGTGTCGCGGTCCCAACTCAGGCCGATAATCTGGCGCATGGTTTCCTGACCTTCCTTGCTCCGCGGGTCGGCGACCTTCGCGGTCCTGAGCGCGGGACCTGCGGCGAGTTGTCGGATCAGCGCCTCCGGCTCGGGATTCCCGTCGTCCGGGAAAACCGGGTCGAAGGCGAGCGCACCGGGGCAGAGCAGGGCGAGGTCCGAGAGCATGCGGGCCTGGTTGATGAAGAAGGCCTCGGCGAAGTTGTTGCGACCCGGCAGCGTCTGCCAGGTTGCGAGCATGTCCCAGCCGCCGCGTCCGAACCAGGTGACGACGGTATAGCCGGCGAGTTGGCGCACGCCGAGCTTGCCCATTGCGGTGCACACCATCGATCGCGGCCCGTCGCAATGCCCGACGAGGCAGTTGCCAACGGGGAAGTAGACCTTGGGGTTGGGCGAGGCGGGCAGCGCGGGGCCGATGGGCTTGCCATTCGGTGCGTCGAGCGGGACGAGCGTGCCTTTGTGCGCGAGGAGGAAGCCGCTGCCGAAGGGCGTCTCGAAGCCGTGCTGGAAGCCGTGCGACGACGTCACCAGCAAGTCGGGTTTCACCGTGTTGAAGTAGTTCGCCCACTTGAGCGCGGCGGGCTCGTCGAGGGAGGCATGCTCGGCGACCTTTCCATCGGCCTGCTTCTCGCGCCAGCTTCCCTTGGCGCCGTCGGAGATTGTCAGCGAGCGCTCCAGCAGGCCGTCGTTGATGCCCGTGGTGTTGAGCGCGGTGCGCACAACGACCTTTTCGGGTCCGCTGACCGAGGCCGCCGCGAGCTCGGCGGTGGAGCCGGTCACGATGCCCCATTGCGCGTCGATGTAGGGATCACCGTCGAGTCGGCGTGTCAGACGGTGCACCTCGCAGACGAAGGTGCGGGTGGCCTGCTCAGGTCGCGCGACGAAGGCGATGTGCCGGGGCATGAGCGCGGACAGGCGCTCGCGAGCCGCACCGATGTTGCCCGACCAGCTGATAATCTCCGCGCCAGGGTGGCGCGCAACGAGCGCGTCGACGACCTTCGACCAGCCTGCGTCGGCGCGCGTCGCGTCCTCGACCACAATCGCGTAGCGCTGGGCCCGCGGGTTGTCGGCGGCGTCGAGCGCGGGTTCGGCGGCACCGGCGAGGGCGGCGAGGAGCAGGAGGGCGGGCTTCATGCGGTTTGTCCAGACGCGTGCCGACCAAAGGCGCGGATCTTGGCGATCAGGTTGGAGAGGCCTGTGCGACGGTTCGGGGAAAGGTGCTGCGTGATGCCCACCTCGGCGAGGAAGTCCGCGTCGGTCGCGGCGACTTCGGCGGGCGTGGCGCCGTCGTAGAGTTCGCAGACCAGCGTGGCGATGCCCTTGGTGATGAGCGAGTCGGCGTCGCAGCGGAAACGGCAGGCGCCATCGCGGAGCGTCGGGTGCAGCCAGAGGTTCGAGGTGCATCCCTCGATGAGCAGCGGCTCGATGCGAAGCTCGGCCGGCAGCCCCTCGGCGCCCTTGGCGCGGTCGATGATGTATTGGAAGCGCTCGTGCGGATCCTCGAACGGTGCGAGTTCCGCGATGAGCGCGTCGCGTTTCTCGGCGAGCGTCATGGCCGGTCAGCGTCCGAGGAAGGCCTCGCGGTCCAGGTCGGGCCGCACCAGCGGCTCGATCGCGGCCTCGAGCTTGCGCACGCGCGCGGCATCGAGCCCCGACTCGGTGCGCAGCCAGCCGAGGATGTCGCCCCAGACCGGCGGCAGGGGGCGGCGGCCGGCGAGCAGGCGTTCGACCTCGTCGACCAGCGCGGTGCGCGTGCCGCGCCCTTCGCCCTGTCCCGCGAGGATGCGGGCGGAGATCCAATCAGCCCGGAGTTGGGAATGCCAGGGATGCTGGGCGACGCCGGCGGCGAGCAGGCGGGCGGCGGGTTCGGGCGCGCCGCCGACCACGAGGTGCCGGGCGACGGAGCGGTAGGCCTCGGGCCCCGGATCGCTCTCGAGGAAGGCGTCGAGGTATTTGTCCCCGACGCTGCGGTCCGCCTTCTCGACCGCGGCGTTTGCCTTCGGCCTGAGATGGTGGGCGATGCCGAGCAATGCCTGCACCATCGCCTGGTTCGAGCGGAAGTGCGCCTTGTCCGCCATGTTCACGCTCTGGTAGGTGCGGATGCAGGTGTCGGGTTTGCCCGCCGCGATGAGCGACTCGAGGTGAAGGGCGCTGAAGGTCGCCGTGTCGTAGCCCTTGGCGACGGCGAGGTTGGCGAGCAGCTCGCAGAGACTGTTGTAGCCGCGCTGCGCCCCGTAGTTGGAGAGCGTGAGCATCACGGCATCGTTGCCGGCGTACTGGTCGAGGATCGCGCGCAGCTCCTTGTCGTATTCGTCGCGCTGCCCGAGCTTGTCCATGATGGCGAGCCGCTGCACGCGCAGGAACCCGTTGCTGCCGTCGAGCGAGACCCGGTCGTTGACCAGCGAGAGGGCTTGGCGGGGCTGGCGCATCAGCAGCAGCAGGCGGCCGTGCTGCGAGAGGATCGCGTCACGCTCCTGCCCGCGGAAATCCGGGGCGCGGTTGTCGAGCAGGCTCAGTGCCTGCTGCACCTTGCCGCCATCGAACAGGCACAAGGCCAGCAACATCGTGCCGCTTGCCGAGCGGTCGAGCTTGTGGGTGTCGATTAGGTTAACCGCCTCCGGGTAACGACCGCACCAATAGAGAGAGGTGGCGGCTTGGAGGGCCAACATCGACTTAGTCTCAGATGTTAAGTTTTTCTTGGTCAGATATTTAAGTGCGAAATCCACGACCTCTGGATCGCGGTGGCGGGCCTGGAGGAGTTGACCGTAGCGCTCCAAGTAGGCTCGACCGATCTTATCCGAGGAGTCGATTGTATCTAAACCGCTGCTAAGCAGGGTTATAGCATCATCGGTCTTTCCGATTTTTCGGTGCAGTAAATCTGCGTAGAAGAGCTTGGCCTGGGGGTTGGTTGCTTGGCAACGCACCGCCAGTTGTCCGGCCTGAACGGCAGTAGGTAAGTCTCCGTCTGTCAGTGCTTTACTACCTATTTCGACGAAATAACTTGAGAGCGAAGCCAGGTGTTTCTGCCGAATGGCCGCGGCCTGTTGGGGGTTTTCCTCGATGGCTGCGAGCGTTAGGCGGACAGATCGCCGGAGGACTGGATCGGCGATTAAGTCAGCTTTAACGCTGATTTTAGCCAAGTAATCGAGTGTCGCCGCCTGTCCCTGGGTGACCGGCATACCAAGGAGAAGGACGACTTCCGGATCGGAGTTGGAGGATTCGGACTTGGCAGAATTGCCTGTCTCGGGGGCGGTCTGGCCGATGACCAAGCAGGGCAGGGCGACGCTGGCGAGCAGGAGGCGTAGGACGCGGCGCATGACGGGTGGCTAAACGTGGTGAGGTCAGTCGGGAAGTCGCTAACAAATTTGCCGCCAGAGAGCGGCGGGATGCGGGGGTGTCTCAAAAATGTGAAAACCTGCCCACTTTCCGCTTGCAGGAGGGGCTTGGAGTCCTATGCCCCAACGCTCTTTTCCACGAAAAACGAGGCCCTATGCCCACCATCAACCAGCTCGTCCGCAAGCCCCGCGTCCAACCGCGTGGCAAGTCGAAGTCACCCGCGCTCAACAACTCCCCGTTCAAGCGCGGCGTGTGCGTGCAGGTGATGATTCGCACCCCGAAGAAGCCGAACTCGGCGCAGCGCAAGGTTGCCAAGGTCCGCCTCACCAACGGCCAGGAGGTCATCTCCTACATCCCCGACGAGGGCCACAAGCTCCAGGAGCACTCCGTCGTCCTCGTCCGCGGCGGTCGCGTGAAGGACCTTCCCGGCGTGCGCTACCACATCGTCCGCGGCCCCCTCGACTGCTCCGGCGTCGAGAAGCGTCGTCGCTCCCGCTCGAAGTACGGCGTCAAGCGCCCCAAGGCGGCCAAGGCTGCCTAAGTCCGATCCTCTTCCTGAACTGAACTAGACCATGTCCCGTCGTCGCCGAGCCACCAAGCGCCAGCACCAGCCGGATGCCCTCTATGGCAGCCCGCTCGTCTCGCAGCTGATCAATGTCGTCATGAAGAGCGGTAAGCGCTCCATCGCCGAACGCATCGTCTACACCGCCATCTCCAAGGTCAGCGAGAAGCTCGAGAAGGGCAACGCCGTCGAGCTCCTGCTCGGTGCGCTCGAGAACTGCCGCCCGAAGCTCGAAGTGAAGAGCCGCCGCGTCGGTGGTGCCACCTACCAGGTCCCGGTCGAGATCTCGATTGAGCGCCAGAACAGCATGGCGCTCCGCTGGCTCGCCTCCGCCGCGCAGGGTCGCAAGGGCAGCACGATGGCCGAGTCCCTCGCTGCTGAACTCGTCGACGCTTACAACAACACCGGCAATGTGGTGAAGAAGCGCGAGGAGACCCACAAGATGGCCCAGGCCAACAAGGCCTTCGCCCACCTCCGCTGGTAATCGTCCCTTAACCGTCTCCTGGTCGAAAACTGGTTCAAGCCATGTCCTCCCCCCTTTCCCAGCTCAATGCCGCCGGACGCAAGTTCCCGCTGGAGCACACCCGCAACATCGGCATCGCCGCGCACATCGACGCGGGCAAGACCACGACCACGGAGCGCATCCTCTTCTACACCGGCGTCGTCCACAAGATGGGCGAGGTCCATGACGGCACCGCCACCACCGACTGGATGGAGCAGGAGCGCGAGCGCGGCATCACCATCACCGCCGCCGCCATCTCCGCGGGCTGGAAGACGAAGGAAGGTCACTTCGCCAACATCGATCACCGCATCAACATCATCGACACTCCGGGACACGTCGACTTCACCGCCGAGGTGGAGCGCTCGCTCCGCGTGCTTGATGGCGCTGTCGCCGTCTTCTGCGCCGTCGCCGGCGTCCAGCCCCAGTCCGAGACGGTCTGGCGCCAGATGAACAAGTACGGCGTTCCCCGCGTCGCCTTCGTCAACAAGATGGACCGCACCGGCGCCGACTACTTCGGCGCGGTCGACGACATCCGCCAGAAGCTCAAGGGCAACGCCCACCCCCTCTTCATCCCCATCGGCCAGGGCGAGGAGTTCAAGGGCATGATCGACCTGATCAAGAACGTCGCCTACGTCTACGACGAGACCGACCCGAAGGGCATGAAGTACCACACGGTCGACATCCCGGACAACCAGAAGGAAGAAGCCAAGGAATGGCGCACGAAGCTCATCGAAGGCCTCGCCGACTTCGACGACGTCCTCGCCGCCAAGTACCTCGACGGCCAGGAAGTGACCATCGACGAGATGCGTACCGGCATCCGCAAGGCCACCCTCTCCCTTAATTTCATCGGCGTCATCCCCGGTTCCGCTTTCAAGAACAAGGGCGTGCAGATGCTCCTCGACTGCGTCGTCGACTTCCTGCCCTCGCCCGTCGACATGCGCCCGCAGCGCGCCTTCACCGACGACGGCGAAAAGGAGATCGCCATCGGTCCCGACGACAAGGCCAAGGTCACCGGCCTCTGCTTCAAGCTCTGGTCCGACCCGCACGTCGGCCAGCTCGTCTTCTACCGCGTCTACCGCGGCCAGCTGAAGAAGGGCGAGGCCCTCTACAATCCCCGTACCCGCAAGAACGAGCGCATCTCGCGCATCGTGCTCCTGCGCGCGATGGACCGCGAGGAGATCGACGTCGCCTACTCGGGTGACATCTGCGCCATCATCGGGCCGAAGGATATCGCCACCGGCGACACCCTCACCGCCGAGGACGACCTCATCCTCGAGAAGACCACCTTCGCCGAGCCCGTCATCTCGATGTCCATCGAGCCCA
>JBMSKH010000039.1:0-13318 GCA_049419705.1 Opitutales bacterium | reverse complement strand
GGGTGGCGGGCCAGCTGGACGCGCTGCCAGGGGGTCAGGTTGCCGTAGACCTCGCGGCGGGTCTTCTCGAGCTTCGCCTCGAGGGAGGCCAGCTCCTTGCCGGCGTCCATGCCCGCACCCTCGGACGAGGCGCGGATGGCGGCGATCTGGTCCTCCAGCTCGCGGATGGGCTTCTCGAACTCGAGCGTGAAGCGGGGCTTCGTGGCCGTGCTCATGGCAAGTAGGGAAAGCCGGAATCCCCCTCCGGGGCAAGGGGGAAAGGCGCGACCAAGCGGGAAGCAGGAAGGGGCAAGCCGGAAGACAAGACCAGAACCGGACACCGGTCACCGGTCACCGCACACTGGTGTCAGTTGCCGTTGCCCAGCACGATCATGCGCCGGGAATAGGGACGGCCGTGCGTGGCGACGATGCGGCGGAACTCGCTCGTGTCGGTGCCCTCGTTGACGGCGACGCCGCGCGCGGCCTGGATGCCGCGGAGCTCGCGGGCGCCGGCGGGTGAGAGCACGATGACCGACGCCTCGACCTGGCGGAGGGCGTAAGGTAGCGGAGCGCTGGCGGTGTCGGTCTGGATACGATCCGAATAGACACGTGCGCGATAACCGAAGAAGTCGCTCTTGCCATCGGTGGTGACGTTCTGTCGCGCCATCAAACCGCCGTATGATGATCGAACGCCGTATCCGGCGCTATGCAGAGCACCTCGATACGTTAGATCACCAAGAGCAGCCGGGTAGCATGTAACGGGGCGCAAAGCTGACGGAGGCAAACCAGTACTTCCTCCGTTTCGAGTCAGCACACGGGTTAAATCGGCCGCCGCGCTCTCGCTCGAGGCACACCAGAGCGTGATGCTGAGGCCGACGGTGTTCTGGGCGCAGAAGTTCTGCTCATCCATCGTCCAACCCCCGTTGGTGTTGGCAGCGTCGGAGCCACCGGCGGCATGGACTGGGGCGAGCGCGACGGTCGACGACGAGATGAGCGCGCCGGTCACGTTGCCGCCGTAGGGGTTGATGTAGGTGCGGGTGGCGTACCAGTAGGTGAAGGGCGTGCCCGAGGTGACCGTGCTGAGCGAGGTGGTCGGCACCGTCAGCAGCGGGATGGCCTCGTTGAAGGTGTTCTGCGCGTCGATGATGGTGCGCTGGAAGCAGTAGACCTGCTGGAGGGTCGAGCCGGGCAGGTCGAAGGGTGAGCGACGTCCGAGCCGATAGGCCACGGCGCAGGTCTCGCCGGAGACGGTGGTGCGGGTCGTGCCGGAGGTGGTCCAGCGCGGGCGGTCCGTCGGGGCGGAGAAGAACATCACCACCGGCTGGAGGTCGGACGGGATGTTGGCCAGCTTCTTGAGACCCGAGGTGTCGCCGGTCGCCTCGGGGGCGATGATTTCCATCCAGCAGCGACCATCCGGACGGATGACGGCGCTGTTGAAGTCGCGCTCCATGTTGTCGAGCACGGCGCGGGCCTCGGCCTGGGTGGAGAGGTCGGCGACCACGCGGTCGTAAGCCGAGAGCGTGTCGACGGCGATTTTGGCCACGATCAGGACGATCGTGACCATGATGGCGGAGGCCACGAGTAGCTCCACCAAGGTGAAGCCCGAACGGGCACTGGGGACGGGGCGGCTCATCGGTTGATGACGATGGTTTGGACCAGCACCGGCTGCTGGTCGTTGGTCGTGGCGGTGAAGGTCGCCTTGCTCTCGTACTCGTGCGGGAAGAACTCGGCAACAATCGGCAGGTAGGCGAGCGCGTAGCTGTCGGGCGAGCTGGGCAACGCGCCGCTCGCGTAGGTGGCGGTGGTCGGTTCGCCCGTGGTGGCGTCGAGCGTCACGCGCTGTCCGACGAGCAGGCGGGAGAGTGTCAGGCGCACGCGCATCGGCGAACCGATCACATTGCGAGCCTGGGCCACATCGACGGGGAATTCGTCGGTCGTCATGCGCACGACCTCGATGAGCGAGGGATTGCCGTTGATTTTGTACGCCGAGGCTCCCGTGCTAACGGTCGGGATGATTTCACCGGCGGCAATGACCTGCTTACGCTCATAGACGTAAAGCCAAACACCGTTGGCCGGGGTGTCGGCTGATTTGAGCAGGTTGTAGACAAGGTCGAAGTTGGGCGCGTCACCCGTGGCATTATCGAGTCCCGTAACAGACGGGAGATAGGTGCCAGAAGTGTCATTCTTACTGATTCCCGCCGAAGCTGAGATATCCTTAAGAATCGAGCGTGGGTTATCGAGGGCGGTGACAAGACCCTGGGCGGCGGTCAGGGCCCGGTTGGTCTGCATGATGTCGTCGACCTGCTGGAAGCTGCTGGTGAGGATGCCGATGAGCGAGGCGAGCGCCACGCCGACCACGCCGACGGCGAGGATGACCTCGACGAGCGTGAATCCGGGGCGCCTGACAGAAGGAATGGAAGGGGGCGGCGTCATTTGAGGGAGGCGGACTCGAAGTCGTCGGTGTCGGTGGTCAGCGAGATGTCACCGTTGCGCCGCAGAAGGATACCGGCGAACTTGTCGGGCGCCGTGAGCAGCACGGATCCTCCCGTGTTCATGCCCTCGGCGAGGACAAGAACGACCTTGCCGAGGTGATTGTTGGTGCCGTCCGGACCGAGCTCGACGTAATACCAATACTTGGCGCCATTGGCGGCGGTGTGCACCGAGGCCGTGTTGTAATAGACCTCAGTAGTTCCGATTAGCGGCGAGAAGATAGGGCGATAGAGCATCATGGGCGCCTGTACCGAAGTGGGCGCCAGGTACTCGTTTGTGCCCGCGACCAAACCTGTGGTGTCACCGAGGCGCGGGATCATGCTGAGGCGCGTCGTCAACGCTGTGCCGGAGAGCGAGGTGCCCGAGGGCAAGGTGACCGCTGGGTTGGGCGAACTGGCCATGCCGTTGGTGGCGTTAAGATTCGGCGGCACGAAGAAAACCCCTGGAGGGAGGCGAACTGCGGGCTCAGGCGAGAACCAGACGTAATTATTGACGGAAGCTCCTATACCGGTGAAACCGACGACCAAGACCATCTCGCGCAGGTGCGTATCAGGGTCAGTGGGGTCGCACTTGATGAGCAAGCGGTAGCGGAAATTCGTCGGAGCCCACTTCTTTGTAGCAAGTGAATAGCCGTCCGGCATCGGCATGGCGGCGCGGTTCATCTGCGCCTGGACGCGGGCGATGCGGAGCATGTCGCCCATCATGCGCTGCCCGTTGCTCAGGGCGTCGGGATTGGAGGCACGGATGCCGAGCATCATCGTCGCAATGAGGATGATCACCGCGACGACGATGAGCAGCTCGATGAGGGTGAACCCTCGGCGGGACCGGACGATGGGGGCGGCGGGGCTCACTGTGCGGCGACGACGTCAGCGAAGTCCGACTGGGACGTGCCAGCCGCGGGCTGGGTGGTGAAGTCGGCCGAGTTGACGTCGGACTTGGAGGTGTAGATCAGCACACGCGCGGGGTAACCGGCGGTGGTGGCGTAGGCGGCGACGTCGGTGGGGATCGCAGCCGCGGCGGGCGCGCCCGTGGTCACCGATACCTTGCCATTGCCATCATAGTCGACGACCACGCGGATGTTGCGGTTGCCGAAGCGATCGATGAGGAAATTGCCTGTGCCGATGGTCGAGCCAGTGGTTCCAGTCGTGATTGCGGCGGTTGAGAGAACGGAAGGCTTCTCGTAGTCCTGGGGGCTGAACTCGACGAAGGCCTCCGAGTTACGGTTGAAGATCGCGCGCTGGCCAGTGGCACCGGAGGTGGGCGGCGCACCCGAGGGCTGCTTGCCCGAGAGGGCGATGACGAAATAGGCCGACGTGGCCACCGTGGACTCGAGCTTGATCAGCGAGTCGGTGGTCGGGTAGGCCGTGGTGACGAACTTCGGGTAGAAACCGTAGGCCTGCTTGTAGCGGATGATGCCCGAGCACCAGGCGCTGAGGACGGTCTGGGAATTGGCGGCCTTGGCCCGCTTCTGGACACCCATGGCGGCGGGAATGAGCACGGCGGCCAAGATGCCAATGATGGCAATGACCGTCAGGAGCTCGATGAGGGTGAAGCCTCGGCGAAGCGGGAGACGCATGGGGAAAAGGGACCCCTTCATTTATAACCCGGGGGGCGGCAAAGGAAAGCCGCAAAAGCGGGGCTCAGGCCCGGGTGGACCACCCCATGACCGAGGCCAAGCGCGTGAAAGAGGCGTCGCCAAAGCCGAGCTGCCGCTTGAGTGCGGCATCGCGGGCCAGGGGGTTTGCCTCCCTCCGAATCATCCGCGCCTCGGCGAGGCCGAGTTGCCCGCGCAGCCAGGGCCAGACCGGGTCGCTGGGCACGGGGAAATCAGAGCCGTGCACGATGCGATCGCCGAGCTCGCCGAGCAGTCGTGGGATGGCGGCGGAGCGGATGGGCGAGGCGAGCGCGGAGTTGTCGACCAGGAGGTTGGGGTGACGGCGGCAGAGCGCGACGAGGTCGCGGAAGTGGTCGGGTCCCCAGGGCAGCGAGCGACTCGCGCCATGCGCGGCGATGCAGGTGACACCTTGCTCAAGCGGCAGGCGGAGCACGTCGGGATGCTCGAGGTCGGGACGCAGCACAGGCAGGGTCAACTCACCGCCGGTGTGGGCGAGGAAGGCGATGCGCAGGCGAGCGCAGGCCGACCAGAAGGCCGCGTGCCGCGGCGCGGAGCAATCGGCGCCGTGGCAATTCGGCAGCAGCTTGAGCACGCGCGCCCCGAGCGCGGCGCAGCGCTCGAGCTCGTCGAGCGCATCGGGTCGGTCAGGGTGGATGGAGACCGCAGGGATGAGCCGGGCGGGATCGCGTCGGCAGAAGGCGAGCACCGCGTCGTTGGGCACGCGGAAGCCAGCCATGGGCAAGGGTCGGCCGGCGGCGTCGTGCGGGAGGTCCTGGGCGAGGATGACGGCGGCGTCGAGTCCCGAGCCGACGACGTGCGCGACGAGCGCGGCGTCGAAGGCGGCGTCGAGGCCCCCGCGCAGGCAGGCGGCATCGACGCCCGCCTCGCGCAGCAGGAAGCGGGCCTGCAGGCGGTTCCACGGTGTCCTCAGCTGGAAGGCGCGGCCATCGCCCGACGAGCCGTCGCCGACAAGATGCACGTGGCAATCGGTGCGCATCGGCTCAGCGCGGGAGCAGCATCAGGCAGGCACCGGCAATCACCGTCGGGACCGCCGCCCAGAGGGCGAGTCGCAGGGGCGAGATGCCGCCCTCGAAGCTCGGCGCGAGGATCGACTGCCCGGCGGGATTCGGCGCGTTGGCGATCACGGTCAGCCCGCCGCCGGTCACGGCGCCCGCGAGCACCGCGTGCTGGAGCGCCTGCGCGAGCTCGCTGCCATCGGTCAGCGCCGGCACCTGCGCCGCCAGGTAGGTGATGGCGGCGTTGTCGTTGAAGGCGGTCAGGAAGGTCGCGCCGGCGAACAGACCCGCGGGATCGAGGCGCACGAGCAAGGGCGAGATCCACCAACCCTGCAGGCCGCCGTGGACCACGAGCGAGGCGAGGAAGAAGGCGACGAGCAAGGGCGCGCGGAGTCGGATGGGCGACTGCCACTGCGGCGTGGCGACGGTGAAGGCGAGGAAACCGAGGAAGCCGGCGACGAGCAAGGCGGCGTGGTGACCCATGAGCATCGCGACCGACCAGACCATCAGGGCGAGGTGCACGGCCGTCACCCACGCGGGAATCGGGGCGGGGGCGGTCGGCGCAGGGCGCGCGGGACGGGCGGCGAGCGCGGCGAACTCGCGGCGGAAGAGCAGCCAGTAAAGCGTGTTGGAAAGGACGATCGCGAGGATGGCCTTGAGCCCGAACTCCTCGAACATGCGCGGCGTCGTCCAACCCCAGCGGGCGGCGACCATCACGACGGGCGGGGCGGCGAAGTGCGTCAGGGTGCCGCCGATCGAGATGTTGACGAAGAGCAGGCCGAGCGAGGCGTAGCGGAGCCGGAGCGACGGCGCGTGCTCCGCGAAGAGCGCGGCGAGGAGCAGCGCGGCGAGCGTCATCGCCGCCGGCTCGGTGATGAGCGACCCGAGCAGCGGGGCGAAGGTCAGGATGGAGGCCCAGCGGGCCGCGGGCGACCCGCCGAGCAGGCGCGCCGCGCCGCCGAGCAGCGACTCGGCGAGGGAAAGGACAGGCCGCGACGCGGCCATGGCCATGATGACAAAGACGAAGATCGGCTCGAGGTAGCGCGAGGAGCCGCCGGGGGCGGCGCCCTTGGCGGCGGCGGCGTAGTCGGCGGTCTCGATGTAGGCGCAGGCCATCTGCCAGCCCTTGCCTGGCCAGGCGATCATCACGCCGAAAAGGACGAGCGCCCAGAGGCCGAAGACAACCTCGACCTCGCCCAGCAGGTGCAGCAGCGCGGCGCGCGAGCCCTGCGCGCGATCGCCGAGGGCCGCGAGCCGGGGCGCAAGGAAGGTGTGCGCGATCGCGAGGAGGAAGATGCCGGAGGCCACCGCGAGGAACGGGTCGGCACTGGCCGCGGCGCTGAGCTCCTGCCAGAGGCTGTGGTTCGCTGACATGCTGACTTCCTGCCCGAGACCCCGGATGATTGCAACCCGTGACGAAACCCCCATAAAGCGCGCATGGCTCACCCCACCCTGCCCCGCCTGGCACTGGCCTGCCTCGGACTCGTCGCCGCGCTCGCCGCGAAGGACGCGTCGCCCGCCGAGCGCATCACGCGCAACTACCACGGCATCTGGGCCGACGACCCCACCGCCGCCAACGGCCTCATCAATCCCGACCGCGGCTTCCGACTGGAGTGTCCGGTCGGCGCCGGCGACGGCGTCCTGCTCGTCACGCTGGCCGACGGCACCGGCGCGCGTCGTCGCGGGGGCAAGCTCGACGGCGTGAGCGTCTTCCCCTCGCTCGACGTCGACGCCGCCAAGGTCGGGTGGAGCGACCGCGCGATGGCCGAGTCGCTCGCGCGCCTGCAGGCCGCGGGACTGACCACCCACCTCGGCATCTGCTGGCTGGACGAATACGCCTCGAAGCCGCTCGACGCCGCCCTGCTCGCGCGCCTCGACAAGTCGCTCGACGTCTTCCGGCGCGCCGGCGCGCGCGTCATCCTGCGCTTCGCCTACGAGCTCGACCGGCGCAAGACCGCCGGTCCCACCTTGGCCACGGTCACGCAGCACATCGAGGCGCTGCGCCCGGTGCTCGCGCGCAACGCCGATGTCATCCTCGCCGTGCAGATGGGCTTCGTCGGCCACCGCGGCGAGATCCGCGACGCCGCCCGCATCCCCGAGGACCTCGCGGCGCACGCCGCCGTGCTCAAGGCGCTCATCGCCGCGCGCCCGCCCGGACGCCCGCTCCAGGTGCGCTCGGCGACGATGCGCGCGGCGCTGCTCGGCGCGCTCAACCTCGCCCCGTCCATCATCCAGGCCGATGCGTTCGAGGATCGCACGCCGGCGGCCTTCATCGGCATGCACAACGTGGGCTTCGGCGCCGACAACACCGACGACGGCACCTTCGAGTCGGTCGGCCAGGGCGATGCCGGCTGGCGCACCTGGTGCGAGCAGGGCGTCTTCGTGCCGGTTGACGCCGACCTCGGACCCGGCTTCGCCAGCGCCCGGACGCTCGAGGACGGCTGGAACCTCTGCGTCAAGGCCGCGATGGAGCGCGTCGTCACGCTCGGCGTGAACCGCGCGGCCTCCACCCTCTCGCCCACGCGCACGCCGGGTCCGGTCGACGCCTGGAAGACCCAGATGAAGACACGCGAGGAAGTCCTCGCGCGCGGGCTACCCGTCTCCGATGGCTACTTCAGCGACAGCAAGGGCAACGCCGTGCCGCGCTCCGCGCACGATTACCTGCGCGACCACCTCGGCTACCGCTACGAGCTGATCAGCGCCTCGTGGCCGTCGTCGGTCAAGCAGGGCGAGACCTATGAGCTGCGCATCCGTCTGACCAACCGGGGCTTCGCCGCCTGCCCCACCGCGCGCACGCTCGACCTCGCGTATGCGGCGAAGTCCGGACGCTATATCTACGCGCCGGGCACGGGCGAGTCGTTCGACATCCGCCGCATACTGCCGGCCGCCGCCATCGGACCGGAGGCCGCCGCGCAGGGACAGGAGATCACGTGCCGAGCTCAGGCACCGAACGCACCCGGCAAGCACCTGCTCGTGGTGATGTTCCCCGAGGCGCAGCCGCCGGCCGCGCCCACGACCCGGCGCGTGACCGCACCCGCCAACGCGAGCGGTCCGCCGCCCGGCGCCGACGCCCGGCGCTACATCCGCTTCGCCAACCGCGACGCGCCGCACTGGGTTGCCTCGGACAAGACCTGCGCCGGCGCCGTGCTCGGCGAGATCGAGATCACCCGGTAGCCAGGATGACGCCGCTCACTTGGCGGCGGACGAGACCACCTGCGGAACAACCGTTGTGCCGACGCGAAACTTCTGCGGCGGATCGATCACCACCTGATCGCCCTCGGCCAGGCCGGAAAGAATGGAGATGGCGTCCCCTGTGACATCGCCAAGCGCGACCTCGCGGGCCTCCAGCTTGCCGCCGACAACCACGAGCACGCCACGACCGGTAGCCGACTGCACAAGGGCCGACTGCGGGACAAGGAAGCCGGGGACCTTGAGACCTTAGACGTGGACGCGGACAACCTGTCCCGCGACGAGCGAACCATCGGTATTGTCGAAGATGCCACGGAACTGAACCGAGCCGAGCTTCCCATCGACCTCGGCCGTGGCGAAGTCGACCTTGCCCACCGCGGGATGCAGGTCGTCGTTGGGCAGCTGGATGCGGACAACGGCGGAAGCGGCGGCGGCACGGCTGTTGTAGAGACGGTAGAACTCAGGCTCGGAGAGACCGAAGCGCACGCAGACGACGCCCGTCTGCGCAATCACGGTGAGGAGACCGCCGGAACTGATGAGCGCGCCCTCCGGGCGGAGACTGCGCCCGGCGACGCCGTTGATGGGCGAGCGGATCTCACAGGAACCGAGGTCAAGCTCGGCGAGGCGAACCTTCTCGGCGGCGGCGGATTGGGCAGCCTCTGCGGACTGCGCGGCCTCCTCGGCCACGCGCAGTGTCGCGGAACCGACCGCCTGCAATTTGGCCTGGCGATCCACCTCAGCCCGGGCGGCGGCGACCCGGGCGGTCTCGTCGCGGAGTGTCGCCTGGGCGCGCTCGAGGGCGGCCTTGTACGGAGCCGAATCGATGCGGAAGAGGAGATCGCCGGCCTTCACCGGGTCGCCCTCCTTGTGGCCGACGGCCAAAAGGGTGCCGTTCACACGCGAGCGGATCTCGACCTCGAGGGCGGTCTCGATTTTCCCGGAGGCGACACCTGTCTGCGCGACCTCGCCGCGCCGGGCGATAACCACGGAAACGGGAATGGGGCCGGAGGGGGTCGGACTCGGAGCGTCTTCCTGACCGCAGCCGGCGAGGAGCAGTCCCGCGAGGATGACACGCGTGAGCGTCATACCCGCACATACGAGACAGATTCGCCCAAGGTTCAATCCATCAGTACACCCAACCCACCTCAGGCCGTCCAACGCTCAATCAGCGGCTCGCAGACCTTGTAGACCAGCGCGGTCACCACCGAGGCGCCGAGCAGCGAGAGCCAGAAGCCGGCGCCCGTGCGCAGGAGCAGCGGCAGGGCGACAAAGAGCACAAGCGAGGGCACGGTGTAGGCGAGGATGGAGATGCTGAGCGCGGAGATGCGCGCCGTGTCGGCCGTCTCGACCCAGGTCCAGCTCAGCACCATGAGCGAGGTGAGCGGCAGCGCGCAGAGCAGCGCGCCGAGGGCGAGGTTGCGCTTGGCGAGCTCGGAGGCCCCGACGATGACGAGCGCGGAGAGGAGGAACTTGAGGTAGACCATGCCGCGAGGATGCGGAGGCGGACCTTGGCCGCCGAGCCGGAAGTGCCCCGGGCAGGACTCGAACCTGCACGCCAGTTACGGCAAGGGATTTTAAGTCCCGTGTGTCTGCCATTCCACCACCGGGGCCGGCGATGCGCGAAGTAGATTCTCCGCGACGGGCGCGAAGGCAACCCCCGACCGCTCAGAAGCGGACGCGGCCGACGATTCCGGCGCGGGCACCGCGACCAGGGTCGACCTCGGTCTCGGTCGCGCCGACCTGGAAACGCAGCTCGCTGTCGAGTTCCCAGCCAAGCGTCGCACGCAGGCTCCAGGCGCCAGCCACCCATGCGTAACCGAGATCCGCATAGAGTCGCTGGTCGAGCAGACGCGCCTCCTGGCCAGCGAGATCCTCGAGGCGGGTCTCCTCGCCGTCATAGCCGACGGTGACGAAGGCCTCGCCCGACGCGGCGAACTGGCGCGCGAGCACCAGCGACTTGCGCCCTGTCGACAGGGACCACTCGGGCGCGAAGCCCCAGCGGAAGGTCGGCACGACGAGAAAGAGGTCGGACTCCGTCTCCCGGCTCTCCGCGAGGATGAGGTAGCCGAGCGTCAGCGTCTCGCTGATTTTCCAAGAGGAGCCACCCACGAAGGAGACGGCGAGGCCTTCCTCGAGGCCGGCCTTGTCGGCCGTGCGCGAGCCGACTTCGAGCGCATAGAAGCGCGCGGGACCTCCCGCTTGCGGCGGACGGTGCGAAAGCACCAGGCCGAGATCAATCTCGCGCACGGACTCCAGCCGGGGCAGTCCGGCCACGGCGCCGGGCTGGAGATCATGTCCCTCCGCACCGACCGCACCCGAGAGGGAGAGCTGCCACTCACCCAGCTGGGTGAGTTGGGTGAGCACCTCGACGCGCACGGCACTGGAATCGAGCGAGAGCCCATCCTGGCCGCCGCCGGCATCGTGTCGCGCCCGCCCGCTGACAACCCAGGTGTCACCGAGATCCGCGGGACGGGGAGGCTCGGCGAGCAAGGGGGCGGCGAGAAGGAGAGGCAGCAGGCGGCGCATGAGCGCAGGGTCTGGGTTCATCGGTCAGGGTCAAGTCGCGCCGGTCTTTTCGCTTCCCCCGGCGGGGTGGGTCCGCTTGCATCAGCGGGATGAGCCGGATCGCCCAGACATTCGCCCGCTGCAAGGCCGAGGGTCGCGCCGCGTTTGTCAGTTACACCTGCGCCGGCGATCCAGACGCCGCGACGTCCGCCGCCATCCTCGTCGCCCTGGCCGAGAACGGCGCCGACATCCTCGAGGTGGGCGTGCCCTTCTCCGACCCGCTCGCCGACGGCCTAACCAACCAGCTCGCCGCCCAGCGCGCGCTCGAGGGCGGCATGACCCAAGCCGGGTTGCTCGAAGTGCTCCGCACCGTGCGCGCCAAGACCGACAAGCCCCTCGTCCTCTACACCTACCACAACCTCCTGATCTCGGGCGGGCTGGCCAAGACCTGCGCCGCGCTCAAGGCGGCCGGGGCCGACGCACTGCTCGACCTCGACTGCCCGCCGGAGGAGGCGGGCGAGTTGATCGCGGCGTCGAAGGCGGCCGGTTTGGAGAACATATTCATCGTCGCGCCGACCACGCCGCCCGCGCGCATCGGTCTCATCGCGAAGGTTGCCACCGGCTTCATCTATTACGTCTCGCGCGCCGGGGTCACGGGCGAGCGCTCCGACCTCGCGGCCAACCTCGCCGAGTCCGTCCGCGAGATCCGTCGTCACACCACCCTGCCCGTCTGCGTTGGCTTCGGCATCTCGAACGCCGAGCAGGTCCGCGCGGTCGCCGCGGCGGCCGACGGCGTCGTGGTGGGCAGCGCTTTGGTTAACGTCGTCGCCGCCCACCAGAAGCGGCCCGGCGAGGCCCCCGCGGCCCTTGCGGCCAAGGTGCGCGAGCTCGCCGCCGGCCTGCGACGCTAAGCCCGGGCGGCCCAGCGCCTTTTGCCTTGCCAGACAAGGCTCCCTTTCCACGCTCAATGCGGTTCCGACATGAGTCGGGGCCATCACGGAAAAACCGCATGGCCACCCGAACACCCTGGAAACGCAAAGACCTCACCGGAGTCGCCGACCTTTCCCGGGCCGAGATCGAGGAGATCTTCGCCCAGGCCGACAAGCTGCTCCCCACCCTCGACGAGGCATCGAGCCCCGCCCTCCTCAAGGGTCGCACGGTGGTGAACCTCTTCCTCGAACCAAGCACGCGCACCCGCACCGCCTTCGAGATCTCCGCCAAGCGCCTCGGGGCCGAGGTGGTCTCGATCAACACCACCGCCTCCTCACTGGTCAAGGGTGAGACCCTGCGCGACACCGCGCTCAACATCCAGGCGCTCAAGGCCGACGCCATCGTGCTGCGCCACAGCTCGGCCGGTTCCGCCGACTACCTCGCGCGCGCGCTCGACATCTCGGTCATCAACGCCGGCGACGGCGCCCACGAGCACCCGACCCAGGCCCTGCTCGACGCCTACACCCTGCGCCGCAAGTTCGGCAAGACCGACGGCCTCAAGGTCACCATCCTCGGCGACATCCTCTTTAGCCGCGTCGCCCGCTCCGACATCCTCTGCCTCGCCAAGCTCGGGGTCGAGGTGACGCTCGCCGGACCCGCCACGCTCGTCCCCGCGCGCCTCGCCGAGGCCTTCCCCGGCGTGCGCATCGAGCGCGACCTGCGCAAGGCGCTCGCGAGCGCCGACGCCGTGATGCTCCTGCGCATCCAGCACGAGCGCCAGACCACGACGCACTTCCCCTCGCTCGGCGAGTACACCGCGCAGTTCGGGCTCAACGCCGCCCGCGCCGCCTGGCTGAAGCCGCGCGCCATCATCATGCACCCCGGCCCGATCAACCGCGGCGTCGAGGTCGAGAGCGCCCTCGCCGACGGTCCGCGCTCGGTCATCCTCGCCCAGGTCACGCACGGCGTCGCCGTCCGCATGGCCATCCTCCACCTCTGCACCGGAGCCCGCGCCCGATGAACGCCCCCGACCCCACCCCGCTCTGGATCCGCGACGCTCGCGTGATCGATCCCTCGACCGGTCGCGACGAGGGTCGCGGCGACCTCTTCGTGAAGGACGGTCTCCTCGTCGACCGACTCTCGGCCAAGGACGAGGCCAAGGCCCGCAAGGTCAACGCCAAGGGTCTCGTCGCCGCCCCGGGCTTCGTCGACCTCAACTGCCGCCTCGGCGAGCCCGGGCGCTCCGCCCGCGAGACCATCCGCGCCGGCACCCTCGCCGCCGCCGCCGGCGGCTTCACCACCGTCCTGACCATGCCGGACACCGCGCCCTGCGTGGACAACGCCGGCACGCTCCAGCTCATCCGCGAGATCTGCTCGCGCGACGCCGCGGTGCGCGTGCTCCCCGCCGGCACCCTGACCAAGGGACACGAGGGCAAGGCGCTCGCGCCGCTCGGCTCGCTCGCCAAGGCGGGCGTGCTCGCCGTGACCGACACCGTCTCCGGCGTGCAGAACAACGAGATCATGCGCCGCGCGCTCGAGTACGCCGCGATGTTCGGCCTCGTGGTGCTCGACCACTGCCAGGACAGCAGCATGA
>JBMSKH010000038.1:0-13775 GCA_049419705.1 Opitutales bacterium | reverse complement strand
CCGATGAGGATCATCACCCACATCGTCGTGCGCTTCGCGGCGACGCCGTCGGGGTTGGTGTAGAAGCGGACCAGGATGTGCGGCAGCCCGGCGGTGCCGCAGACCAGCGCGATGATCAGCGAGTAGGTGTAAAGCAGGGAGTACGGCTTGCGCGACGCCTCGAGCTCGGCCTTGGCCGCGGGATCCTTGGCCGCCGCGACCGAGGCATCGACCGCCTTGGTGGTGAGCTTGCCGAAGGGCGCGATCCATTGCTCGTCCGACGGCGCCTTGGCGGGCAGCGTCAGGCGCTTCGCGGTCTCGGGCGCCGCGGACTCCCCGGCGGCGCGATTGGCGCCGAGGTGCTGGTGGTAATGTCCGACCACGGCGGCGAGCACGAAGATGGGCACCGCGATGGCGAACATCTTCAGCCAGTACTGGAAGGCCTGCACGAGGGTGATGCCCTTCATGCCGCCGAGCGAGACGTTGAGGGTGATGACCGCGCCGACGACGACCACGCCGGCCCAATAGGGCAGGCCGGGGAAGATGTAGGCGAGCGTGGTGCCGGCGCCCTTCATCTGCGGCATGGTGTAGAAGAAGCCGATGAAGAGCACGAAGCAGACCGCGATCTTCCGGAAGAGCGGCGAGTCGTAGCGGCCCTCGGCGAAGTCGGGGATGGTGTAGGCGCCGAAGCGGCGGAGCGGTCCGGCGATGAAGAGCAGCAGGAAGAGGTAGCCGCAGGCGTAACAGACCGGGTACCAGAGGGCGTCGTAGCCGCTGGTCATGACCATCCCGGCCACGCCCATGAAGGAGGCGGCCGAGAGGTACTCGCCGGAGATGGCCGAGGCGTTCCAGCCGACCGAGACCGAGCGGCCGGCGACGAAGAAGTCGCCCGCCGACTTCGACTTGCCCGCGGACCAGAAGCCCATCGCCACGGTGACGAGCACCGTGGAGAGCGAGAAGAAGGCGATCCAGGGGTCGACCGCGCCGATGGCGAGGAGCGGGTTCATCGCGAGACCTCCTTGGCCGCGGCGGCCTCCTGCTCCTCAAGGCGCATCGAGCGGCGGATGAAGACCCAGGCGATGGCCCAGACGAGCGGAAAGAAGAGCACACCGAGGATGAGCCAGGTGAGCGTGAAGCCGCCGACGCGCGTGGCCATCAGCTCGGGTTGGAAGTAGTTGAGCAGCGGCAGCGCGAGGAGCACGACGGCGAAGGTCAGCGCGCAGGCGATGGAGAGGCGGAGCTGGTCGCGCATCAGGCGGGCAAGGAATGCCTCGCTGTGCACGTGGTCCGCCGGGGATGTCGGGGTGGACATGGCGTGGTGGGGTTTCCCCACTTAAGTCCGATTTGTCCGAAGGGGGAAGCGCGAACCCTCAGCCGAGCTCGGCGGCGAGCAGGGCGGCGCGGGCCTCGAGGCGGGCGGTCTCGGTCGGGCTGAACTCATAGGGCACGACCTTGCCGATGCCGATGACGCCGAGGACGCGCCCGTCGGCCGACAGCACGGGCACGGCGAGCGAGCCGTTGACGCCGGTGGCCTTGGCCTCCGGCCGGGCCACGCCCGAGGTGTCCGTCTGCAGGTTGCAGAGTTGGACCGGTCCCTTGCGCTCGGCCGCGCAGCCCGCGATGCCCTTGCCGAACGGGATGCTCGCGATCTTCGGCACAATAAAGTCAGGCACGCCGACCTGGGCCTTGAGCTTCAATTCGCCATCGTCACCGGTCAGGTGAATCGTGCCGGTCTGGCAACCGAAGTCGGCGAGGATCGAGGCGAGGAGGGTTTGCATGTCTCAGAGCCTAAAGCCCGAAGCCCAAGGACTAAAGGAGAGAATCGAACGTGCTCCGGTGACCGGTCACCGGGGCATTTCATGCGCTCAGTCCTCGAGCTCGACCCGGCGGGAGACGGTGGCGCATGCTTGCGGTCAACCGAGCCGCGCCTGCTGCCATCGCGCCGCGCGATTTGCCCAATGCTATTTCGCTTGCACATGCGGTGGGCCATCGTTCCCTCGCATCAGGGTTCGGTGCCAAGTCGGCCCGAAGGATTCGCCAGAGTCGGGCCGCTCTGGTACTTAAGCGAAGCACTACCCTATGCACACACTCACGATTGGCTTGGTTGGTTTTGGGCGGGCCGGACGGGCCGGCGCCGATGAGATTCTCCGCGACAAGTCGCTCCGGCTCGCCTGGGTTGCCCGACGCAGCTGGAAGGGTGAGCCAGATGTTACCGAGAAACGGGCGCGCATGATTCACCTCCATGGGCATGACTACCCGGCCATCACGTCGGAGGAGCTGGCCGACCCGGTCTTCATGAGGCGGCATCGGGTCGACATGGTGGTGGACATAGCGGCGAGCGAGGCCATCCGCAGCTATGGTCATCTGGCCCGCGTGGGCACACGCATCATCTCGGCGGTCTCGCACTACAAGGAGGCCGACCGTGACCTGCTCCTGGAAGCCTCGCGCCGCGCCGCGACCCTGCATTCGCCGAACATCACCCTGGGCATCAACCTGGTCCTGGTCGTGGCCAAGATGATGCGCCGCCTGATCCCCCATGCCGACGTGCATATCACGGAGGAGCATTTCGCGGAGAAGCGCGGACGCTCCGGAACCGCCGAGAGGCTGGCCGCGGCCCTCGGGCTGGTCCCCGACGACACCATCAGCTCCATCCGCACTGGCGGAACCATCGGTCGTCATGAGCTCATCTTTGGCCTGCCCAACCAGACCATCCGCATGGTCCATGAGACGATCAACCGCCGGGCCTTCGCCCGCGGCGCCCTGTTGGCAGGGAAGTGGTTGATGGACGCCGAGCCCGGCTTCTACACCATGGAGAAGCTCGTCCTCCGCCGGTTCCGCGAGGGTTTGCTGGCCGAGGCCGAGGAAGCCGGGGCCTGACCGCGCGCCTCGCTGGCCGGCTCAGCCCTCGAGCTCAAGCCAGCGGGAGACCGCTGCACCGTGCTCCTTCTCGGCGGCGGCGAGGCGGTCCTGGAGGGCTTTTGCTTTAGCACCACCGTCTTTGTAAAGGTCGGGGTCGCCGAGCTGCGCGGCGAGGTCGGCCTGCTCCTTCTCGAGGGCGGCGATGCGCGCAGGCAGCTCGGCGAGCTCGCGCTGCTCCTTGTTGGAGAGCTTGCGCGTGGACTTTGCCGGCGCGGGCGTGGCGGGCTTGACGGCGGGTTTCGCCGCGGGCTTGGCGGCGGGCGCGGACTTGGCGAGGCGGGCGACCTCCTCGCGCCAGTCGGTGTAGCCGCCGGCGTGCTCGGTGACCACGCCGTTGCCGTCGAAGACGAGCGTGCTGGTCACGACGTGGTCAAGGAAGTCGCGGTCGTGGCTGACGAGCAGGAGCGTGCCTTGGTAGTCGACGAGCAGCCCCTCGAGCACGTCGAGCGTGTCGGAGTCGAGGTCGTTGGTCGGTTCGTCGAGCACGAGCACGTTGGCTGGCTTGGTCAGGAGCTTGGCGAGGAGGAGGCGGTTGCGCTCCCCGCCGGAGAGCATGCGGGCGGGCGAGCGGGCGCGCGAGGGCTCGAAGAGGAAGTCCTCGAGGTAGCTGATGACGTGGCGCGAGCGGCCCTGGACGAAGACGTTGTCGGAGTCGCCCGCGACGTTCTCGGCGACGGTCTTCTTGTCGTCGATCTGGTCGCGCATCTGGTCGAAGTAGACGACCTCGAGCTGGGTGCCGTGCTTGATTGAGCCGCCGGTCGGCGTGAGCCGCCCGAGCAGAATCTGGATGAGGGTGGTCTTGCCCGCACCGTTGGGACCGATGAGTCCGATCTTGTCGCCGCGACGCAGGACGAGGTCGAGGTTGCGGATGACGGGCTGGTCGGCGCCCGGGTAGGTGAAGCTGATGCCCTCGGCGTCGACCACGCGCACGCCGGAGCGGTCAGCCTCGGCGAGGCTCATCGTGGCGCTGCCTGCGGACTGGCGCCAGCCGGTGCGCTCGCTGCGCATCTTGCGCAGGGCCTCCATGCGGGCCTCGGAGCGCTTGCGCTGGGCGCCGGGGCTACGGCGTGACCAGGCCTCCTCCTGACCGAGCTTCTTCTCGAAGGCGGCGCGCTGGCGGAGTTCGGCCTGCTCGGCCTCTTCCTTACGTGTTAGGTAGGTGTCGTAGTCGCAAGGCCAGTTACTGAGGATGCCGCGGTCGAGCTCGATGATACGCGTGGCCATCCGACGGAGGAAGGCGCGATCGTGCGTGATGAAGAGGAGCGGAATACGTGCCTCGAGCAGGAACTCTTCCATCCAAAGAATGGAATCGAGATCGAGGTGATTGGTGGGCTCGTCGAGCAAGAGGAGCTCAGGCTTTGAAGCGAGTGCCTTGGCGAGGAGTGCGCGGCGCTTGAGTCCACCCGAGAGGGCGTCGAAGGCGCGGTCTTCGGGGAGGCCGAGGCGCGCGACGAGGTCGTCGACGCGCAATTCGCGTTCCCAGTCCTCCTCTGAGCCGTCGTCCGCGGGCAGTCCGGAGGCGACGACGTCGCGGACGGTGCCGTCGAGGTGCTCGGGGATCTCCTGGGTGAGGCGGGCTTGGCGGGCGTTGCGGCCGACCTGCCCGCTGTCGGGCTTGGAGTCGCCCGCGGCGATGCGCATCAGGGTGGTCTTGCCCGCGCCGTTGCGCCCGACGAGGCAGACACGCTCGCCCTCCTCGATCTGCAGGTTGACGCCATCGAGGATGGGCGGGCCGCCGAAGGAGATGTGGACGTCGAGGAGGGAGAGGAGGGCCATTCGTAAGGAGCCTAAAGCCTAAAGGCTAAAGACTAAAGGGGGAGGGCAGGGGAGAGTAAAAAGCTGAAAGTAAAAAGTAAAAAGGAGTGGCTCT
This sequence comes from Opitutales bacterium, assembly GCA_049419705.1. Classification (GTDB taxonomy): domain Bacteria; phylum Verrucomicrobiota; class Verrucomicrobiia; order Opitutales; family UBA953; genus UBA8828. The sequence goes on along the minus strand of JBMSKH010000038.1, from coordinate 9,007 downwards.
TGTGAGCGGTGACAGGTGGCCGGTCGCACAAGCCTCCGGCTGCCTTGGTAGGGGTAGGACGGTGTCCTCCCCGGGCAGCTCACCGTGCTGCCTCTGCCAGTGGCAACGAGCGTAGCGAGTTCTTGCAGCGGCCACCGGTGACCGGTCACCGGGGCGTTAAGGTAACAAAAAAGGCCGGCGCGAGCCGGCCCTGATTGGATGCGAGCGACGCTTACTTGGTCGTGTAGTCGGCCTGCGCGCCCTTGATGTTGCGCTTCTGGACCCAGGGCATGAGCGCGCGGAGGCGCTGGCCGGTCTTCTCGATCTGGTGGTTCTCGCCCTGCTTGAGGAGGCGGTTGTAGTTCTTGAGGCCGCCCTTGTACTCCTTGACCCACTGCTGGGTGAACTTGCCGGACTGGATCTCCTTGAGGATCTCCTCCATCGCCTTGCGGGAGGACTTGTTGATGACGCGGGGGCCGCGGGTGATGTCGCCGTACTTGGCGGTTTCGGAGATGGAGAAGCGCATGCCGGAGATGCCGGACTCGACCATGAGGTCGACGATGAGCTTCAGCTCGTGGAGGCACTCGAAGTAGGCCATCTCGGGCTGGTAGCCGGCCTCGACGAGCGTCTCGAAGCCGACCTTGACGAGTTCGGAGGCGCCGCCGCAGAGCACGGCCTGCTCGCCGAAGAGGTCGGTCTCGGCCTCTTCCTTGAAGGTGGTCTTGATGACGCCGGCGCGGGTGCCGCCGATGCCCTTGGCCCAGGCGAGGGCGGTCTTGGTGGCCTTGCCGGAGACGTCCTGCTGGACGGCGATGAGGGCAGGGACGCCCTTGCCTTCGACGTACTGGGCGCGGACGACGTGGCCCGGGCCCTTGGGGGCGACCATGGCGATGTCGACGTTCTTGAGGGGCTTGATCAGCTTGTAGTGGATCGAGAGGCCGTGGATGAAGAGGACGGTCTTGCCGCCCTTGCCGAGGTTGGGGGCGATGCTCTTGGCCCAGACGTCGGCCTGCTTCATGTCGGGGATGGCGACGAGCATGACGTCGGCGCGGCGGACGGCCTCGCCGGTCTCGTAGACCTTGAAGCCCTTCTTCTCGGCGGCGGCCTTGGACTTCGAGCCCTGGTAGAGGCCGACGATGACCTTGAGGCCGCTGTCGCGGAGATTCATGGCGTGGGCGTGGCCCTGGGAGCCGAAGCCGAGGACCGCGAGGGTCTTGCCCTTGAGGTTCCTGAGGTCGGCGTCGCGGTCGGTGTGGACTTTGGCAGGCATGGTGTGTGGGTGTGGAAGGGGTGGGGACGGAACCCCCAAGAGGACGGAAACCCCCGCCGGGGGCGAGAAGAAAAGGGTGTCCGCTGAGAACAGCTAGCCGAAGGTGGGGCCGCCTTGTCTGGAGCCCTTGGTTTGACGCTGAGTCCTCGGTTTCAGCCATAGCCCCGCTCAAATAAGAGTGGATATGCTTTGACGGACCTGTTGGGTGCGGTCAGTTGAACGTTCGTGCGCCTAATCCTGCCTATCTTTGCCTTGCTCGTCGCCGGCTCGCTGCAAGCCCAGACCCGATTCACCTTCACGGGCACAATCAAGAACAACAGCACGATCAGCTCGGAGTATTACGGACAGGCTGTCACACTCTCGATTGTGACCTCGGGGAATCCGTTAGCGTCTTATGTCCCGAACGGACAGACAGCCATCACGTTCTATGATGAGCATCTTGCTGACGACACGGATCTTCTGCTGTTCGTCTACGGAACCCATTTCTCTGGTGCTTGGCAGCGCCCCTCATCCGCGATCACCGCCCCGTACACTCTCTTCTCGCTCGACTTCGGCGCAGACGCATTTTCTTTTTTGATTAGCAATGACGATGGCAACGTGCCGGGCCTGAATTTTCTGGGATCGAGCATCAGTTCAATCGTTGGCGGTGGCATCCTTGCCCCTGGTGTGGGCACGCCATCCGGATTCCCCAATGTCAACTATTCGACTTTCTGGGATCAGTATGATGGGACCTATGCGTTGACGGCCGGTGATTATGAATTCGCCGTCAGACTTGTCAGCGGAGAAGACGCCAATTTCGACATGTCCAGCCTCGTCATCGAGTCGGTAGCCGCCGTGCCGGAGCCTTCCGCCTACGGCCTGATGCTCGGCGGCCTCGCGCTCGCCGTCGCCGCCATCCGTCGCCGCAAGCTTGCCTGAGGGCTTAGTCGACTTTCCCGAAGGGGCGGCCTCCGGGCCGCCTCTTTCGTTTGGACGGGTCCTTCTCGGCCCGGTCTCAACGTCCCCTGTTCCCTTTATCCTTCCTTCCCCGCCGTGGAGCCGATTGCCTCCGGGCATCATGTTCATCGACGAGGTCAAAGTTCATCTCCGCGCGGGCGAGGGCGGCTCAGGCTGCCTGTCCTTCCGCCGCGAGAAGTTCATCCCCAAGGGCGGCCCCGACGGTGGCAACGGCGGCAAGGGCGGCGACGTCATCGTGCTCTGCGACAACAACGTGGGCGACCTCGAGGCCTACCGCTGGAATCCCCACCGCTTCGCCCAGAACGGCCAGCCCGGCATGGGCCGCCTGCGCGCCGGCTTCGACGGCGAGCCGCTGATCCTCCGCGTGCCCCCCGGCACCCAGGTGATGGACGCCGAGACCGGCCGTCTCGTCGCCGAGGTCACCGAGCCCGGCGAGCAGGTGCTCCTCCTCCAGGGTGGCAAGGGCGGCATCGGCAACTCGGCCTTCAAGAACTCGGTCAACCAGGCGCCGCGCATGACGACGCCCGGCAAGCCTGGCGAGACCGGCAGCTTCCGCCTCAGCCTCAAGACCATCGCCGACCTCGGGCTCGTCGGCTTTCCCAACGCGGGCAAGTCGTCGCTCACCCGCGCGCTGACCTCCGCGCGTCCGAAGACCGCGCCGTATCCCTTCACCACGCTGCACGTCAACGTTGGCGTCATCGAGTACCCCGAGCGCCACGGCCGCATCTTCCTCGCCGACATCCCCGGCCTGATCGAGGGCGCGCACGAGAATCGCGGCCTCGGCCACCGGTTCCTCAAGCACATCGAGCGCTGCACGCTCCTCATCTTCCTCTTGGACATGGCCGGCTCCGAGAACCGCAAGCCCTGGTCCGACTACGCCGTGCTCGATCGCGAGCTGCGGATGTACTCCAAGGTCCTCGCGGGCAAGCCCCGGCTCGTCGTCGCCAACAAGATGGACCTCCCCGCGAGCGCCGCGCTGCTCGAGCAGTTCAGCGCCCGTCACCGCGTGCCCATCGCCCCCATCTCCTGCATGACCGGCATCGGCCTGCCCGAGCTCCGCGAGACTCTTTGGAAGGCCGTGCGCGAGGGCAAGATGCCCCCGGGCTCGATTGTTCCTCCAGTTAAGTCCGACACCAAGAAGGCCAAGCCCGCGGTCAAGAAGGCCAAGGCGAAGGCGAAGCCTGTCGCCAAGAAGCCGAAGGCCAAGCCGGCCAAGGCCAGGGCGAAGAAGCGCTGACCCTTGAAGTCTCCGGTGACCGGTGACAGGTGACCGGTCGCACATCGCTTCGCGTGCCTCGGGCAGGGAATTCGCGCCGTTATGCCCCTACCAGCGGCAATGAGCGGAGCGAGTTCTCACAGCGGTCACCGGTCACCGGACACCGGCTTTTTCTCGATGAATCTCAGCGACTCCGAGTTCAGGCAGAAGCGGAGTCCGGTCGGCTTGGGGCCGTCGGTGAAGACGTGCCCGAGGTGGCCGTCGCAGCGCGCGCAGAGGATTTCCGTGCGCACCATGCCATGGGAGCGGTCCTCGATTGTGGCGACATTCTCGGCGCAGACGGGCTGAAAGAAGCTCGGCCAGCCTGTGCCGGAGTTGAACTTGGCATCGGATGAGAAGAGGGGCAGATCACAGCAGATGCAGACGTACGTGCCGGTCTTCTTGTTGTCGAGGAGGGTGCCGCAGAAGGGGCGCTCCGTACCCTTGGCGCGAGCGATCTGGTATTGGTCGGGCGTGAGCTGCGCCTGCCACTCGGCGTCCGTCTTCACGATGCGCGCCACCTTGGTCGGGGCGCTCAGGCCGCCGCGTCCGTCGTCGAGGCGGACAATGACGGTGGGGGAGGCGGGTGAGGTCGGCATCTTGGATTCGGTTTGGGGCGCGCAGGCCGCGAGCGCCGCGAGGAGGGCGAGGAGCGTGGTGCGCATGTCCCGAACGGAAGCCGAATTTGGCTTAAGTCAAACCGACGGTGCACCCTCCGCCTCGATGCGGCGACGGCGCTCGCGCCGGGCGAGCAGCAGGAAGGGGCCGCCGATCAGGATGAGGGACCAGATGCCGAGGATCAGCGCGTAGAAGGTGCCGAGGGCGCAGAAGCAGCTCTGCTTGCGGCGCAGCACGAGGTACCAAGGGGTGGCGAGGGCGAGGCCGATGGCGGTGCCGGTCGTCGCGCGGCGCACCGCGCTCTCGATGGCGTCGGGTTGCTGGCCGCCGCGGTGGGTCAGGAGTGCGCTGAACCCGAGCCAGGAGAGCGCCCAGGTCGCGATGACGGCATGCATCAGCTCCTTGCTGTGCTCATGGACAGGTTCGCCCGTGGCACTCAGCCAGACTGGTAGATCGAGTAAAGCGACGACGGGAACGGCGATGGCCGCGGTGATCATAAATCCGCCGAGAATTGCACGTCCGAGCAGCGGCGCAGGCGCGCCCTTCGCGGGCTGCACGGGTAGCGGGATGAGTAGGCTCGCCAACTGCGCGAGGCTGATCACAGCGAAAATCGCAACGAGCTCGGGCGCCTCCTCGCAGGCTTGTATGGGCGAGGGTAGATCTCCCATCCCGCCTGTGTTCCAGAGTACGAGGTGGAGCACAAACTTGAGGATAAGATACTCGATGTAGGCTAGAACCGGGGTGAGCAGGAGGCAGAGTAGTACGCGTCTCAGGGTCTGGTTCATGTCCCTGTGCTAACCTGCCCAGAAGACTGAGTCAGCGATTTTTACACCCATTCATGTGTGTAAAAATCTATGACTCAGGTTCAAAGCCCGCAGCCCTGCTGGGTTTCGCGGGTGGGGCGGGCGATGAGTCCGGGGTGCGGCTCGAGCGGGAAGGGCTCGCTGGCGCGTGCACCCGAGAGATGTCGGTCGCAACAGCCGAGGAGCTCGGCGATGCCCTCGGTGCGTCGCATCTCGTGGAGGAAGCGTCCCTCGGCGTCGACCGCGAGGCCGACGAAGTTGAGGAACTTCTTCAGGCGCGAGGCGCGGCGGAGGTCGTCGGCGTCGGTATCGCAGCACTCGGCGGCGAGGTCGTCGATGTAGGCGCGCGCGTCGGCGAGGCTGGGCCGGTGGATCGGCTGGCCGAGCTGGTGCTCGCGCCACTGGCGGAAGATCCAGGGGTTGCGGATGGCGTGGCGCCCTATCATCGCGCCGTGCGCGCCGGTCTCGGTGACGATGCGTGTGGCCTTCTCGGCACTCCAGACATCGCCATTGGCGATGACAGGGCAGGGGACGGAGCGGACGGCGCGGGCGATGGCCGCGTAGTCGACCTCGGACCAGTAGAGTCCCTTGACGGTGCGTCCGTGCACGGTGAGCAGGTCGACGTGGTGGCGGGCGACCGACTCGAGCACGCGGGGCAGCGGCTCGTGGCTGTCGAACCCGAGCCGCATCTTTACGGTAAAGAGACCGGGGATCTCCGCGCGCATGGCGCGCAGGATCTCATCGACCTTTGCGGGGTCGCGTAGAAGGCCGCCGCCGACGTTCTTGCGGTAGACCTTGGGCGCGGGGCAGCCGAGGTTGAGGTCGATGCCGGCGATGGGCAGGTGCTGCTGCAGCCAGCGTGCGGTGCGGACGATATGGGGGATGTCCTCGCCGATGAGCTGGGCGAAGACCGGGCGACCGGTGCCGTGCTTCTCGATCGACTCGACGATGTGGCGCTCCGGCGTCGAGGTCTCGTGCACGCGTAGGTACTCGGTGACGAACCAGTCGGGAGCGCCGCGCCGGGCGATGACGCGGAAGAAGCCGGTCGTGGTCACGTCCTGCATGGGCGCGAGGACGGACGGGCGCGTGCCCGCGGCGATCGGCTGGGGGAGGGCGGGGCTCAACCCTGCTTGCGGAGTCGCGCGAGCGCCTCGGTCATGTCATCGCAGGCCGCGGCGACGCTGGCCGCAACGAAGACGGGCACCTTGGCCTTCACTGCGAGGACGAGCGAGTCGGAGGGTCGGGCGTCGACCTCGGCGAGCTTGCGCGCCACGGGGCCGTCCATCCGCAGCACCACGCGGGCGAAGAAGACGCCGTCCTTGACGTCGGAGATGACCACCTGCTCGACCTTGGTGTCGACGCCGCGCAGCAGGTGGAGCATCAGATCGTGGGTCATCGGGCGCTCGGCTGTCTTGCCCTGGATGGCGGCGAGCAGCGACTCGCCGACCTGCGGGTCGACCTGGATGACCACCGTCTTGCCCTCGAGCACGAGGAAGACCGCCGTGCCCGACTGGGTCGGGATCACGTGGATGTGGTTCACCTTGAGGGCGTCGTCCGCGGCCATGCCTGCCAGCATCCCGCTCCGTCCGCCGGGGGCAAGCGCAGGATGGGGGACGCCTTGCCCTCCCCGGCTTTATCATCCTAATCCACGCCATGTCCTTCCTCGAAGACACCTTCCTCGTCGACTGGTCGAAGCTGACGCCCGACCGGGTCGAGCCTGAGGTGCGCGTCGCGCTCGGGCACGCCCGTGAGGCCATCGGCGCCTTCAAGGCGCAGAAGCCATCCGAGGTCGGCTACGAGCGCACGCTGCTCGGACTGGAGTCCGCCACGCGCGAGCTTGACCGCGCCTGGGGGCTCGTCTCTCACCTCGACTCCGTCCTGAACTCGCCCGAGCTCCGCAAGGCCTACAACGCGCTGCTGCCCGAGGTCACCGCCTTCTACACCTCGATTCCACTCGACCCCGCGGTCTGGTCGGTGATCAAGACCTTCGCCGCCACGCCCGAGGCCAGGTCGCTCGCCGGTGTGCGTCGCCGTTTCCTTGACGAGACAGTCGCTGGTTTCATTGAGAGCGGTGCGGACCTTCCCGAGGACCGCAAGCAGCGCTTCGCCGCGGTCAACGCGCGCCTCGCCGAGGCCACCCAAAAGTACGCCGAGAACGTCCTCGACTCGACCAACGGCTGGGAGCTCTACGTGACCGACGAGGCCCGCCTCGCTGGCTTGCCGGAGTCCGCGCGCGCCGCCGCCCGCCAGTCCGCCGCGAGCAAGGGACGTCCCGATGCCTGGCGGTTCACCCTGCATGCGCCCTCGCTCATGCCCGTCATGCAGTACGCGGAGGACGTCACCCTGCGCCGCGAGGTCTGGGAAGGCTCCTCGCGCATCGGTCACACTGGCTCCTGGGACAACACCGAGCTCGTGCGCGAGATCCTCGCCCTGCGCCAGGAGAAGGCCGCGCTGCTCGGCAAGCCGAGCTTTGCCGACCTCGTCCTCACGCGCCGCATGGCCGGTTCGGGCGCGCACGCCCTCGCCTTCACCGACGACCTCCACCTGCGCATCCGCGAACGCTTCCGCAAGGAGTGCGCCGAGCTCGAGGCCTACCGCGCCGCCAAGGCCGGCGACAAGCCCCGCCCGCTGCATCCCTGGGAGTTCGGTTTCTGGTCGGAGCGCCTGCGCCGCGAGCTGCACGGATTCGATGACGAGGCCCTGCGCCCCTGGTTCCCGGTCGACGGCGTGGTCAAGGGCATGTTCTCGCTCTTCGGCGGCCTGATGGGTTTTAGTGTCATTGGCCGCGACGCGCTTTACACCGATCCGAAGACGGGTGAGCGCACCGTGATACGCGCCGCCGAGCCCCGCGCCGAGGGCGCGCCAGTGCCGGTCTGGCATCCCGAGGTCCGCTTCTACGAGCTCCGCGACGGTGCCCGTCACATGGGCTCCTTCTACACCGACTGGTTCCCGCGGGAGTCGAAGCGCGGCGGCGCCTGGATGAACTTCCTCCGCACGGGCGGTCCGCGCCCCGACGGCTCCTTCGCGCCGCACCTCGGCCTGATGTGCGGCAACTTCACGCCGCCGATTGCCGGCAAGCAGGCGCTGCTCACCCACGACGAGGTCACGACCGTCTTCCATGAGTTCGGCCACCTCCTGCACCACCTGCTCTGCGAGGTGGAGGTCGAGTCGCTTGCCGGCACGCGCGTGCCCTGGGATTTCGTCGAGCTACCCTCGCAGGTGCTCGAGAACTGGTGCTGGTATCGCGAGTCGCTCGACACCTTCGCCCGCCACCACGAGACCGGCGACCCCCTGCCCGCCGACCTCCTGACCAAGCTCGACGCGGCCGCGACCTTCCGCTCCGCGTCGACCTGCATGCGCCAGCTCGCCTTCGGCAAGATGGACCTCGACCTACACCAACGCGCCGCACGCGGCGAGACGGTCGATCTCGACGCCCATTGGAACGATACCCTCGCCGATTGGCTCCCTGCGAGCACCGTGCGCGTGCCCGCGATGGCGCGCAGGTTCACCCACCTCTTCGCCGACGCCACCGGCTATGCCTGCGGCTACTACTCCTACAAGTGGGCCGAGGTCCTCGACGCCGACGCCTTCAGTCGCTTCCGCAAGGAGGGGCTGCTCAACGCGAGGGTCGGTCGCGACCTCCGCGCCAAGATCCTCGCCAAAGGCAACAGCGCACCGGCCGCCGAACTCTTCCGTGACTTCATGGGTCGCGATCCCAATCCCGAGGCGATGCTCGTCCGGGACGGGTTGGCTTAAGGGAAGAGGATAGAACTTAGAGGATAGAGGACAGAACTTAGAGGATAGAGGATAGAGGTGGAGGGTGAGGGGCAGGGTGGCTGCCCGAGGCTCTCTTTCCCTCTGGTTTCCGACCTCTTTACCTCCTTGTTGCCGCCACTTAATCCTTCCTTCTTCCCCCTTAAGTCTCTACTCCCCAGACCGAAGCCATGTCCCAAGAAATCCGCAATCTCGCCATCATCGCTCACGTCGACCATGGAAAAACGACGCTGACCGACCGGCTCCTCTACCAGTCCGGCATGTTCCGCACCGAGGACCTCGACAAGCTCGCCGGGGGCCAGCACGGCCTGATCATGGACTCGGGCGACCTCGAGCGCGAGCGCGGCATCA
>JBMSKH010000037.1:0-14579 GCA_049419705.1 Opitutales bacterium | reverse complement strand
ACGCTGACGTACTCGCGGAAGATGTTGCGGGCGCCGACGCGCAGCCCGGGGCGTCCGGCGCGCGCCTTGAGGTCCTGGGTGCGGCCGCCGATGACGGCGAAGGGGAAGACCTCGCAGCCGGGGCCGAGGGTGGTGAAGCCCTCGACGCAGGCGTGATGGTGCAGGACGCAGCCGTCGCCGAGCGTGACCTCCGGGCCGACATAGGCGTAGGCGCCTACGGTGACACCCGCGCCAAGCTTGGCGCCCGGTTCGATGATCGCAGTGGGATGAATAGCGGTGCCCACGGGCTCAGCCCTCTACGCCGCTGTCGGCGATGGTGAACATGAGGTCGGCGGACGAGACAGGCTCGCCTGCCACGAGGCACTCGCACTCGGCGCAGGCGATCTTGCCGCGGACCTTGGTCAGCTTGGCGCGGATCTCGAGCGTGTCGCCGGGCGTCACCGCCTTGCGGAACTTCACCTTGTCGGCGCTCATGAAGAAGACGACCTTCGGCGAGTCGCCCGCCTGGACCTTATTGAGCATGATGAGGCCGGCGACCTGCGCCATGGCCTCGACCTGGAGGACACCGGGCATCACGGGCTGTCCCGGGAAGTGGCCCTGGAAGAAGGGCTCGTTGATGGTCACGTTCTTGATCGCGACGATCGACTCGGCCTCGAGCTTGAGCACGCGGTCGACCATGACGAACGGGTAGCGATGGGGCAGGGCGTTGAGAATCTGACGGATGTTGAGCTCATTGCCGACGGGGGCGTCGACCTTGGCGGTGGCCGGCTTCGCCTTGGCCTTGCCGGACTTGGACTCGAGCCACTGCTTGCGGATGGCGGCGCCCAGGCGGGCGTTGAGGGCGTGGCCGGGGCGCACGGCGATGATGTGGGCCTTGATGCGCACGCCGGCCAGCGTGAGGTCGCCGACGATGTCGAGGATCTTGTGGCGGACGAGCTCCTCCTTGAAGCGCAGCGGCTCCTTGCTGATGATCTTGTCGCCCTTGAGTACGATGGCGGAGTCGAGCGAGCCGCCCTGGATCAGGCCCTTCTTCAGCAGCTCCTCGATATCCTCGTAGATGGTGAAGGTGCGCGCGGGGGCGATCTGCGCCTCGTAGGTCTCGGGATCGAGGTCGATGGTGAGGTGCTGCGTGTGGATGCCGCGGTCGTCGGCCGAAGTGCAGGTGACCCGGAAGCCGTCGTGGGGTAGGGCGACGATGGAGCGTCCACCCTCGTTGATGGTGATGGGCGCGGTGATCGCGAAGACCTCGGCGGGTTTGTCCTGGGTGACGATGCCCGCCTGGCGAACGAGCGTGGTGAAGGGGCGGGCGGAGCCGTCGACAATCGGGGGCTCGGAGGCGTCCATCTCGACGATGGCGTTGTCGATGCCCATTCCGGTCAGGGCGGAGAGGATGTGCTCGATGGTGTGGAGCTTGATATGGTCGGAGGCGACGGTGGTCTTGCGCTCGACCTCGGTGACCATGTCGGAGCTCGGCCGGACCTCGGGCTTGCCGAAGAGGTCGATGCGACGGAAGACGACCCCGGTGTCGGGGGCTCCGGGCCGCAGCGTCAGGGTGACTTCCTGCCCGGTGTGCAGGGATTTGCCCTTAAGGGAGACCTCTCGCTCGATGGTTTGCTGTTTCATGGGCCTCCCCAAGTTATTCACATGGCCTAGGCGGTGTAAAGCGCGGGATTTCAGCGATTTCCATCCAAGGCGAGGTGCTTAAGGGGGGCTGGCTCTTCGGCTACTTGACCCATGGATGTAATGATGCACTGTTCGGATATGCGCTTATTCAGCCTACACGCTATCGTCCTTGCTGTTAGTCTGTTCGCCGCCCCCTTCGCCGATGCCCAGGCCTACCGGCAGGCCGCCGCGGCACCCAGCACATCCCAAGATCAAGCGGCGGATCGCGCCGGCGTGGCTCGGGCTGAATTTCGTAAGGTCGCCAAGCGCGACCGCGGGCTAAAAATCGACGCTGGCAACAATGCGCTCTACATCTGCGAGGGCGCGGTTCCGGCTTCCGTCGGAACGGACAATTCCGCCTATACTGGCAGCGCACCTTTCCCGCTCGATCAGACATTCAAGCTGCACAGCCGACCGGGTGCCAAGTTTGTCATCTACCTCGACTTTGACGGACACACCACCTCGGGCACCTCTTGGAACAGCTCCTTTACCGGTGGGGCCGACTTCACCACCCCTGCCTTCGACACGGACGCCAATCCCGCATCCTTCTCCACGGCCGAGCAGACGCTCATCCAGAATGTCTGGCGCCGCGTCGCGGAGGACTTCGCCCCCTTCGATGTCGACGTCACCACCGAGGACCCCGGCGTCGAGGCGCTGCGACGCCTCGGGGGCGGTGACACCAACTGGGGTGTTCGCATGGTCATCGGTGGTTCGAGCTCCCAGTGGTTGGGCTCCGCTGCGGGCGGCGTCGCCTATCTCGGATCCTTCAACTGGTCGAGTGACACGCCGGCTTACGTCTTCCCTCTCCAGCTCTCCAATAACGAGAAGTACATCGCCGAGGCCGCCTCGCATGAGGCCGGCCACACGGTCGGGCTGAACCACATGGGCCAGACCAACGGCACCGAGTATTACGCCGGTCATGCCGACTGGGCGCCCATCATGGGCGTTGGTTACTACAAGTCCGTCGTGCAGTGGACCAGGGGCGACTACCCTCTGTCCAACAACACCCGCGACGAGGTCTCCGCAATCCGCAGCTTCATCCCCCAGGCCTCGCTTGACCATGGCACCTCGGCGGCCACGGCAATCAGCGTGGCGGATGCTTCCATCAGTGGTGGAGGACTCCTCTCCGACCGGACCGACACGGCTTGGTATGCGCTGCAGGCGGGTCCGGGTGCGCTGAACGTGACGGGCACCGTCGCCTCACTCTCCCCCAACCTCAAGCTCTCGCTGTCGCTCGTCGACAGCACGGGCCTCACGCTGGCCACCTCGCCGGTCGGCGGCTCGATGGGTGCCACGCTCTCAACCTCCGTCACCGGAGGCACCTATTACCTCGTGGTCAATGGGGTCGGCACGGGTGATGCCCTGACCGCCTACACCGATTACGGTTCCCTCGGCCGCTTCTCGCTCTCCGGTTCCTGGGCCGCCTCCGGGGTGACCAATCAGCCGCCTGTCGCCTCCACTCTGGGTACCTCGCCGACCTCGGGCACCGCGCCTCTCGCTGTGAACTTCGTCGGCACGAATTCATCCGACCCTGATGGCATCATCGCCGGCTACCTCTGGAATTTCGGTGACGGCAACACCTCGACTCTCGGCAACGTCAGCCACACCTACGCCTCAGCCGGCACCTACACCGCCACGCTCACCGTGACCGACAACTCGGGCGCCACCGCGACCTCGACGGTTGTCATCACGGTCGCCGCCGCCCCTGTCGTCACCAAGACGATGAGCGTCGGTTCGATCGCGCTTTCCTGGCAGAGCTCGGGCAAGACCTCGGTGTATGCCCAGGGCAAGATTGTGGTCGTTGACAGTGCCGGACGCGCGCTGCCCGGTGCCGTCGTGACGGTCAGTCTCTCCGGTCTTGCCTCAGGCACGGTGACCGCGACCGCCGATCGCAAGGGCGTGGCCACGGTCAATTCGCCGAGGTTCCCCGCTTCCACCAAGGGAACCATCACCTACACCGTCACAAATGTCACGCTCAGCGGCTATACCTACACGCCGACCGCGAACAGGGTCACGAGCGCGAGTCTCACACGTTGATAGGTCAGCTCGCCCTTTGATTCGAATGCGCAACCATATTACCGGCCGTCTCTCGGTCACGATCCTCGCCTGTCTGCTGCTTGATGTCCCGCTCCATGCGCAAGCCGTCTCGGAGCGAATGCGCCCGGCGCGCGAGGCTGACCCGGCGCTGATTGCCAAGGTCGCGGCTCGTATCCGCACCTCGCCCACCCGGGTTGGGAACCTTGCCCGGACGCAGCCTAACCTGTACTTCACGCCCGAGGGCGAGGCCCTCTACCTATGCGAGGTCCCAGCCGGCGCGGCTCTCGGTCCCCAGACCCCGAGCGACGTCCCTGCGCTGCTCCAGCCGCAGGCAAACGCGTTGCCCGGCACCGCCGCGGCTCCGGTCGGTGGCGACACCTCGCGGTTCATTCAGACCACCCAGTACAGCGCGGCGCAGACCTTCAAGCTCCACAGCCGACCCGGCGCGAAGCGCGTCATCTACCTCGATTTCGACGGACACGTCACTTCCGCGGCCAGCGGTTGGGGCGGCACCATCACCTCGCCGGCGTATGACACCGACGGCAATCCTGGATCATTCAGCGGCGCCGAGCGTGGCGCGGTGCAAGCTATCTGGCGTCAGGTCTCCGAGGACTACGCCCCGTTCGACATCGATGTGACGACCGAGGAGCCAGGTGCCGGCCAGCTCGGCTACAGCGGACCCGCGGACAATCTCTGGGGCATGCGTGTTGTGATCGGCGGCAGCTCGACGGATTGGTACAAGGGAGGCGCCGGCGGCGTCGCCTTTGTCGGCAGCTTCCAGCGGGCGACGGAGGTCCCCTGTTTCGTCTTCTCCAAGAACCTCTACGGGTTCAACTCCGTCGCCTACGCCGCGTCCCATGAGATCGGTCACACGCTCGGTCTCTCGCACGACGGCACGACCGCTGGCGACGAGTACTACGGAGGTCACGGCAACTGGGCGCCGATCATGGGTGCCGGCTACGGCGCCACCGTCGTGCAGTGGAGCCGCGGTGACTACGCCTTGGCCAACAACACCGAGGACGACCTTGCGGTCATCTCCCAAGACGCTCCCTATGCCACCTCCGACGTCGCCCTGAGCAAGGCCACCGCCTTGCTGGTAGCCCCCGGTGATGTCGCCGGAGGCACCATTGCCCGGGATATCGACCAAGCCTGGTTCCGCATCAACATGACCGAGGGCGCGGTCGATCTCTCTGGTGAGGTCGCCGCTTTCTCGCCCAACCTCAAGTTGCAGATGACTCTGGTCGACGAATTGGATCAAGTTGTCGCCCAGACCGCTGTCGGCGGATCGATGTCCGCTCGCCTCCGCACCAATGTGACGGCTGGCACCTACTACCTCATCGTCGAGGGCATCGGCGCAGGGGACCCCGCGACAAGTTTCAACGGCTATGGTTCCATCGGGCGATTCCGCGTCACCGGCACCTGGCCGGACAACCAGCTTCCCATCGCCAGCACCGCGGGTAGTGCCCCTCTGTCCGGCAAAGCGCCGCTCACTGTCGCTTTCAAGTCCGACAGCTCGCTTGATCCCGGTGGCACAATCGTGGGCTGGCTCTGGGATTTTGGCGACGGGACTGCCACGTCCGCCGAGGCCAATCCCACGCATGTCTACGCCAGTCCCGGCACCTATGTCGCCACACTCACCGTGCGCGACAACCTCGGTGGCGAGGCGTCCTCCTCCGTGACCGTCACCGTCGGCGACAAGACCATCGCCGCCCGTCAGATGTACATCGGGTCCGGTTCGACGCAGTGGGTTGCCTACTCGCGCACCCTCGTCCAAGCCCGGGCCGTGGTGCGTATCCTTGATTCGTCTGGTCGTCCCTTGCCTGGTGTCACTGTGACGGCAAGCCTCTCCGGGTTGTCCACCGAGCGCTTCACCGTGGTGACCGACCGCGCTGGCAACGCGACCTTCCTCTCGCGGCCGCTGTCGACCTCGCTCCGCGGGACGACGACCCTCACTGTGCACGGGGCCGTGCTTCCGACCTTCGCCTACATCCCATCGGCGAACAAGCTGACCACCCTGACGCTCAGGCGCTAGGAGTTGTTCACACGGCCGCCCATCGCTTGACTCGCCCGCCGGTGGCGTTGACCCTCCCGCGTGCTCCTGGTCATCGACAACTATGACTCGTTCACGTTCAACCTGGTCCAATATTTCGGCCAGCTGGGCGTGGAGCAGCGCGTCTTCCGCAACGACGAGATCTCCGTCGAGCAGGCCCTCGCGTTGAAGCCCGAGCGGGTGATGATCTCGCCCGGACCCTGCTCGCCAACCGAGGCCGGTGTCTCCTGCGACATCATCAAGGCCTTCGCCGGTGTCTGCCCCGTGCTCGGCGTCTGCCTCGGCCACCAGGCCATCGGGCAGGTCTACGGCGGCAAGGTCGTCCGCGCACCCAACCTCATGCACGGCAAGACCTCGCCGGTCTTCCATGACGGCCAGGATCTCTTCCGCGGGATGCCCAATCCCTTCGCCGCCACCCGCTACCACTCGCTGGTGGTGGACCGTCCCTCGCTGCCGGACTGCCTCCAGGTGACCGCCTGGACCGAAGACGGGCTCGTCATGGGCCTGCGCCACCGCACGCTGCCGGTCTGGGGTGTCCAGTTCCACCCGGAGTCCTACGTCACGGAGAAGGGCATCGATATCCTCGCCAACTTCCTGCGTCTCTGAGCGATGCATTGCCCCCGTTGCCACCATGAGGACACCAAGGTCATCGAGACTCGTCTGGTGAAGGGCAACCATGGCATCCGTCGCCGTCGCGAGTGCCTCGGCTGCGAGCACCGCTTCACGACCATCGAGGAGATCCTGCGCGAGGGACTGCTCGTGGTGAAGCGCGACGGCTCCCGCGAGGACCTCGACCTCTCCAAGATCGCCGCCGGCATCCGCAAGGCCACCGACAAGCGTCCGGTCGAGGCCGAGCGCATCGACCTGCTCATCTCCGAGGTCATCGAGGAGATCAACGCCCGCTTCGACGCCGAGGTGCCCTCCAAGGAGATCGGCGAGATCATCATGCAGAAATTGCAGACGGTCGACCAGATCGCCTACGTCCGCTTCGCCAGCGTCTACCGTGAATTCCGCGACATCGAGGAGCTCGCCCGCGTCATCGACCAGCTTCGCAAGGGAGGAAAGACCGCATGAGCGCCGCCGCTGCTGCCGCCGCCGCGGCCGTGCGCGCCGCCCGCCTGCGCACCTTCCACGCCCTGCTTGCGACCCTCGCTGGGAGCTCACCCGAGCTGCGCCGCGACATCGACGCCGTGCTCCGCGTCGTGGAATCCGAGATCCTGCCTTCGCGCGGCCTCGATGCCGATGGCCTCGTGCGTGCCGCCCGGCAGATCGTCTCCCTCATCCTTCCCGAGGGTCGCGCTCCCGACATCGCCGTGCTCGACTACCGCGAGCGTCCCTTTGACCCGCTTTGGGCGGGTGGCGAGGTTGAGCGCGCCCTAGCCCCCGTCGACGGCTCGCCGGACACCCTGCTCTGGGTCGTCGGGCTGCAGGACCAGTTCCTCGGCGGCTCCCGCGCCCGATCCGCACGCTGCCAGGCGGCCTACGATGGCGCGGTCGACACCCTCAACGGACTGGCCGCGCGTCTCTCCGGGCGTGGTCGCATCACCGTCGTCGTCCTCTGACCATGGCCAAGACGCTCTTCCAGCGCATCGCCGACGGCGAGATTCCCGCGACGTTCCTCCATCAGGATGAACACTGTGTCGCCTTCCGCGACATCGACCCGAAGGCCCCGACCCATGTGCTGGTCGTGCCACGCAAGCCCATCCCGCGCCTGGGCGAAGCCACGGCTGAGGACCAGGCCCTGCTCGGGCACCTCCTGCTCACCGCCGCCAAGGTCGCGCGTGACCTCGGTCTCGCCCAGGGCTTCCGCATCGTGATCAACCATGGTCGTGACGGCGGCGAGAGCGTGCCGCACCTGCACGTGCACCTCCTCGGAGGTCGCGCGCTGGGCTGGCCTCCCGGCTAAATCCCATGGCCGTGCCCGAGCCCTGCCTCTGCCTCGATGGATCCGTCCGCGGCCGGTTCCAGGTTGGGCTCATGGTTGGCGGCACCTGGGTTGCGACCGCCTCGTCCTCCGCCGACCCCGCCGAGTCCATCCAGCCCTGCGTTGAGCAAGTGCTCGCCACCGCGGGCAAGCGTCTCGCCGACCTCGCCGCCTTCGCAGTCAACCTCGGCCCGGGCTCCATCCTCGGTATCCGCGCCTCCATCCTTTCCGCCCGGGCATGGGGCGAGGTGATGGGCAGGCCTATGCTGGGATGGTCGGGACATCTCGCCGCGGCGCACGTCGCCGTCGGCACCTGCGATGCGGTGGTCTCCGAGGGACGCGCCGGCATTATCAATCTCCAACGCCTCGGCCCGCAGGGTCCGACGGGTGAACTCACCGAGTCCGACCCCGCCGCCCTCGCCGGCCTTCGGCTCAGGCCGATTCGCGGTGGCTTCCGTCACTCGACCGGCCTCGCCTTGGGCGAGGAGATTGACGCCTGGGACAAGCTCCCCGCCTTGCTTGTCCGCCATACCCTGTTGCGCGACGATGTGCGCCTCGACGCCTTGAACTCCGCCGCGACCTATGTCGCCTGGTCAGGTCAGCGCCACCAAGGGGGTGGGGCATGAGCCCGCACGCGCTCGCTCCGGGCTCGCGCGCCTGGGCGGAGATCGACCTGCCCGCGCTCGACCGCAATGTCGGTCGGATCAAGGCTGCGCTGCCGCCCCGCGTGCGCTACGTCGCCGTGGTCAAGGCCGACGCCTACGGACATGGCATGGCCGAGGTGGTCAGCCGTCTCCTGCAGGCCGGTGTCGACTGCTTCGCGGTGGCCAACGTCGAGGAGGCCGCGCGTCTCCGCGAAATCGGACCGCAGGCCGAGATCCTGCTCCTGTCGCCTGCGCTGGCCGACGAGTACCCGCAGGCGCTTTCCTTGGGGCTGGTATCCACGCTCTCCTCGGCTGCCGAGGTCACGATGCTCGGCAACCTGGCGCAGGCGCGGGGTCAGCGCGCCCGGGTACACGTCAAGGTCGACACCGGCATGGGACGCGCGGGTGTCTGGCACACCGAGGCTGTGGCCTTGCTGGACGCCGTGCTCGCCCATCCCGGGCTCGACCTTCGCGGCGTCTACACGCACTTCTCCCATGCCGATGGCGACGCCGCCTTCACCGCCGAGCAGCGCCGCATCTTCCTCGCCGTTCTCGGCGCCATCCCCGCGGCGCACCGATCCGGGCTCCTGGTGCACGCCGACAACTCGTCCGGACTCGACAGCTTCGCCGCCGACTCACCCTTCAACGCCGTGCGCGTCGGGCTACTCCAGTACGGCCTGCCGCCGCACCCAGGCTCATTCCTCGATCGCCTGCAGCCCGAACCTGTGCTCTCGTTCCACGCCCGCGTCGTCCTGGTCAAGTCACTCCCGCGCGGAACCGCTGTCAGCTACGGCCGCACCCACACGCTGACGCGCGACAGCCGCGTGGCCATCGTCGCAGCGGGTTACGGTGACGGTATCCCGACTGCGGCGAGCGGACGTGGCCAGCTGCTCATCCGCGGTCAGCGCTGCCCGATCCTCGGGCGTGTAACCATGGACCAGACTCTGGTCGACGTGACTGACCTGCCTGCGGCGATGGTCGGAGATATCGCCACCATCCTCGGACATCAGGGTGCTGCGCGCATCACGGTGGCCGACTTCTGCGGCTGGGCCGACTGCATCCCCTGGGAGGCGCTCTGCACCCTCACGCAGCGCGTCCGTCGGGTCTACCGCACGGACCGCACCTGACTCACTTCTTGGTGGCCGCTGGGGCGTTGGCCGCGGCCTCGATTGCGTCGAGGAACTGCTGGCCGCCGAGGGTAACCGTCGTAGGTGAGCTTGCCGGAGCCGTCGAAGACGAAGACGCGGGGGATGGCGCTGAAGTTGATCGGGCACTTGGTGAGGCCGCTGACGATCGGGTAGGTCACGCCCGCCTTCTTGATCACGGCCTCGATGGACTTCTTGTCGCTCATCTGGCACTCGGCGCCGATAAAGCAGACCTTGTCCTTGTACTTAACCGAGAGCTCCTGCAGGTGGGGCAACGAGGCGATGCACGGCGGGCAGTTTACGCCCCATGCCTCGATGACGACGGCCTTTCCCTTGAGCTTGTCGAGGGAGACTGAACCGATGACCGACTTGCCGAGCTTGAATTCGGACAGCTTGTGCTGTGCGGCCGGAGGCGTCTGCGGTTTGGCTGACTTCTGGGCCCCCAGGGCGAGGGTGCAGGTCAGGAGCAGGGCGGTCAGGCGGATGGACATCTTCTTCACTTTACCGACTTTCCCCGCCGAGTCGAAACAACTTTAGCGGAAGGTATCCTTGGCGCGCATCTCCGCGCGCACATCCAGGGCCAGGCCGATGGCGACGCAGGCGGTCAGGCCGACGACATGCATCCCGAGCCACGAGAGCAGGTCGACGGAGATGGCGACACTGCGCCCCGGTGTGCCGAAGAGGAAGTGCACGGCCCATGGGGCCAGGGTGTAGCCTGCCAGGGCGATGGAGGTGCGATCCATCGGCACGCGTGGAGGCAGGACCATCCGCGCAACCCAGAGGCCACCCGCAAGCGTGTAAAGCACGCCGTGGTTCAGGTCGAGTTGGTCGACGTCGATGAGAATCCAGCCGAAGAGCATGAAGGCGACGGTCAGCGATGTGAGCAGGGCGATGCCGCGCTCGGTCAGCGTGCGCTGGCGCTCCGGCACGAGCGACTGCAGGTCGAAGCCCGTGCTGCTCTCGTCGGGACTCTGCGTGGGGAATCCCAGCGCCCACTTGGCGGCGGAGAACAGTGCGCGACCTCGATCGATGCTGTACACCGTGTTAGCCTCCGAAATAGGCGCGGGCGTTGGCGTAGCAGACGTCGCGCACGAGGGTATCGGTCCACTCGTTGCGCTCGGGTAGCCGGCCCGTGGCGATGTCGGAGCCCACGAGGTCGCAGAGCACCCGACGGAAGTACTCGTGGCGCGGGTAGGAGAGGAAGGAACGGGAATCAGTGACCATGCCGACGAAGCGGCTCAGCAGTCCCAGGTCGGAGAGCTGGTTGAGCTGGTCGCGCATGCCGCGCTCCTGGTCCATGAACCACCAGGCAGACCCATGCTGGATCTTGCCCGGGATGACCCCATCTTGGAACGAGCCGCAGAGGCCGGCGAAGAGGGCGTTGTCTGCGGGGTTGATGTTGTAAAGGATGGTGCGTGGCAGGGCGTTCTCCGCCTCGAGGGTGGCGAACCAGCGGACGAGGCCGGGCGCCTGGCGCGCGTCGCCGATGGTGTCGCACCCGGCATCCGCGCCGAGCTTGGCGGCGAGGCGCGGGTTGGGGTCGCGCACTGGGCCGAGGTGGAGCTGCATGACCCAGCCCTTGGCGTGGTTCATGCGTCCGATGAGCAGCAGCAGCCAGGCGGCGAAGCGCTCGGTGTCGGCCGGTGAGGCGGCGCGACCTGCAATGGCAGCCTCCCAGATGGCCTTGGCCTCGGCATCCGTGCAGGTGGTGTCGGGCAGGTGGCTCAGGCCGTGGTCGGTGGCGCGGCAACCCATCGCGCCGAAGTCATCGTGGCGCTTGCGCAGGGCGGTGACGAGTCCAGCCAGCGTGTCGGACGAGATGCCGGCGGCTGCGGAGAGGCGCTTGGCCCAGGCCTGCAGCTTGGCGGGTTGGTCGACCTTGAGCGCGGCGTCAGGTCGGAAGGTGGGGATGACGCGCGTGGCGAAGCCCGACTTGGCGATGGCTTGGTGCCACTCGAGCGAGTCGGCGGGGTCGTCGGTCGTGCCCACGAGCTCGACGTTCATCCGGCGCAGGATGCCGCGCGCGGTGAGGTCGCCCTGGGCGAGCTGGCGGTTGGCCTCGTCCCAGATCCTCCCGGCCGTCGCCGGTTCGAGCAGGTCCGTGATGCCGAAGTGACGGCGGAGCTCGAGGTGGGTCCAGTGGAAGAGCGGATTGCGCAGCGTGCGCGGCACCGTCGCGGCCCAGGCGTCGAACTTCTCGCGCGGACTGGCCGTGCCGGTGATCAGGTTTTCCGCGATGCCGTTGGCGCGCATCGCCCGCCACTTGTAATGGTCGCCATCGAGCCAGAGCGCGTGCAGGTCAGTCCAGCGACGGTCCTCGGCGATGTCACGCGGGCTGAGGTGGCAGTGGTAGTCGAAGATAGGCTGGGGCTTGGCGACCTCCCGCCAGAGACGCTCGGCATGGGGCGTGGCGAGCAGGAAGGTCTCGTCGCAGAAGCCCATGGGTCAGATGGACATCGCCGCGAACCCGCCGTCGACGACCAGCTCGGAGCCGGTGATGAAGCTGCCGGACTCGGAGGCCAGCAGCAGGGAGGCTCCCACGAGCTCGCGCGCCTCGCCGAAGCGCCCCATGGGGGTCTTGGCGAGGATGGAGGCGACGCGGTCGGGTGAGAGCACCTTGCGATTCTGCTCCGCGGGGAAGAAGCCCGGGACGAGCGTGTTCACGCGCACGCCCTTCGGCGCCCACTCACGGGCGAGGTTCTTGGACAAGTTGTGCACGGCCGCCTTGGAGGCAGAGTAGGTGAAGACGCGCGAGAGCGGCGTGAGACCGGACTCGGACCCGAGGTTGATGATGGAACCGCGCCCGGCCTTGACCATCGCCTCGCCGAAGACCTGGCAGCCGAGGATGACCGACTTCACATTGACGCTGAGGATACGGTCGACCTCGCTCTCGGTAATCTCGAGGAAGGGTGTCGGTGAGTTGGTCCCGGCGCCGTTGACAAGGATGTCGATGGGCCCGCGCGCCAGCAAGCGGTCGCGCAACGCGGTCAGCGCAGCCTTGTCCGTCGCCTCGCAGGCGGAGAATTCGCCCGAACCGCCGGCGGACTTGATGCGGGTAAGCCGCGCGTCCGCCTTGGCGGCGTCGCGACCGACCAGGATCACGTGGGCACCCGCCGCGGCGAAGCCCTCGGCGATGGCGCCGCAGAGCTCACCTGTGCCGCCGATGACGACCGCGGTTTTGCCCTTAAGGGAGAAAAGGTCGGCGGGTTTCATGCTAAGGTGGGTCAGCGGACGACGCGGGCGCCTCCGCCGGCGATCTGCTTCTCGACCTCCTTGCGCGTGGCCATGGAGGTGTCGCCTGGCGTGGTCGAGGCCAGTGCGCCGTGCGCCGCGCCGTAGTCGACCGCCTTCTGGGCGTCGTTGAACTCGAGGAAGCCGAAGGCCAGGCCCGAGGCGAAGCTGTCGCCGCCGCCGACCCGGTCGAGGATCTCGAGGTCAGGGTAGGGGCGTGACTCGTGGAATTTGCCGTCGTGCCAGCAGATGGCGCTCCAGTCGTTGCGGTTGGCGCTGTGGACGCGACGCAGGGTGGTCGCGGCGACCTTGAAGTTGGGGAATTCCCTCACGGCGCTCTGGATCATCGCCTTGAAGGCCTCGGTCTCGATTTTGGTGAGGCCTTGGTCGGCGCCCTTCACCTCGAAGCCGAGCGAGGCGGTGAAGTCCTCCTCGTTGCCGATCATGACGTCGACGTGCTTGGCGATAGCGCGGTTGACCTCCTGGGCCTTCTTGAGCCCGCCGATGGACTTCCAGAGCGAGGGGCGGTAGTTGAGGTCGTAGGCGACCACGGTGCCGTGGCGCTTGGCAGCCTGCACGGCCTCCAGGGTCAGGGCTGCGGTGCTCTCGGAGAGCGCGGCGAAGATCCCGCCGGTGTGGAACCAGCGGACGCCGAGCTTGCCGAAGAGGTGGTCCCAGTCGAAGTCGCCGGGCTTGAGCTGGCTTGCGGCGCTGTTGCCGCGGTCAGGCACGCCGACGGCACCGCGGATCCCGAAGCCGCGCTCGGTGAAGTTGAGTCCGTTGCGCACGGTGCGACCCACGCCGTCATCATCGCGCCACTTGATGAGGTCGGTCGCGACGCCGCCCTGCATGATGAGATCCTCGATCAGGTGGCCGACCTCGTTGTCGACGAAGGCGGTTGCCACGGAGGTGCGCAGGCCGAAGCACTTGCGGAGTCCGCGCGCGACGTTGTACTCGCCACCGCCCTCCCAGGCGGTGAAGCCGCGGGCGGTGCGGATGCGCCCCTCGCCGGGGTCGAGCCGGAGCATCACCTCGCCGAGGGCGAGGGCGTCGATGGCACAGGCGGAGGCGGGCTTGATCGGAAGGGGCATCGGGGTGGGAAGAGGTTAGGGCTTAAGGGCGAGGGACTAAAGCAGAGACTGACGGCAAAAGCTCCGATTTAAGGGTCAGTAGGCGACCGTCCTTAGCTGAGGGCTGGCGAGTTTGGTAGCACCGCAGGCGTCCGCTATTTCGTTGAGCGCCTCAATCTCGGCAGCGGAGAAGAGGAGACCGCCCGCCTCGGCGCTGCGGCGCGCCCAGGTCGCCTCGAGTTGTCCGGGCAGCAGGCAGCGTTCGTTGCCGTGTCCGAGGATGTCCGCGAGCACTGCCTTGACGTTGGCCGACTGGTTGCGTCCGTCCGCGAAGGCCCCGCCGCTGATGGCCTCGGGATGGATGACCTGGAAGAAGAAGGCGCAGGATTGCTTCTCGCCGCCGACAGGCGCGCGGCTCCGGATTGTCGGGAGTGAACCACCGATGAAGCCGGCCACGATCTCGTTGATGAGCGAGAGTCCGTAACCCTTGTGGGCGCCGAAGGGCAGGAGGGAGACGGCGGCGGCGGGGTCGGTCGTGGGCTTGCCATCCTTGTCGACCGCGGCGTCGGGCGGCAGGGGCTTGCCCTCGCGCCTGAGCTGTTGGACGCGGCCCATGGCGATGACGGATGTCGCCCAGTCGATGACGATCGGGAAGCCAACCGCGTCGGTCGTGGGGAAGCCCCAGGAGTGCGGATTGGTGCCGAGGGTCGGGAACTTGCCTTGGAAGGGGACGACCTCGGCGAGCGAGGCGGTGCAGTTGGTGTAGGCGATGTAGCCGCGCTTGGCGGCCTCCATCACGTAGCCGCCGCCCCAGAG
>JBMSKH010000036.1:0-15925 GCA_049419705.1 Opitutales bacterium | reverse complement strand
AGGCGGCGAAATCGTAGGGGGCCTTGGGGGACTGTTCCATCGGGTCGAGCAAGCCCGTCCACGGGCTGGGAGTCAAGGCGGCTGGAGGGGTGCCGTTGGCAGGCGTAAAGCCTAGTGCCTAAAGGCCAAAGGCTTAGCCTTCGGGAGGCGTCTATAAAACGACGCTAGCCAGAAAATGTCCCCGACTTTGGCGTTCCGAGGTCTCCCGCGGTGCGGCGATGATGTCATCACCATGAAGCACCTACTTGTTCCGACGCTGCTAATCTCTTCCGCACAACTCATGGCGGAGATTTCTGGCAATCTTGTCACCAACGGCGACTTTGAGCTCGGGAGCACGGGTTTTAATTCCGACTACTCGCGTAACTATGGCAGCGGCGTGGGTGGCCAGGCCACTGGGGAGGGACAGTATAAAATCGTCACCCAGATGGCGGATGCACACTCGGGCATCGCCAGCGGTTGGGGTAACCTGACTGGCTTCGGCGGTTCCGGCTACTACATGTTCGCCAACGGTTCGACCGATGTGACGAAGTCCCCCTGGAAGAACACGCTGACCAATCCTGCGGTCACGCTGACCACCGACATTAACACCCCGCTCTACTACCGTTTCGAGGCGCAGGTCGCGAATGCCAACGGTGCCGGCTGGGCCCAGCCGAGCTTGTCGTTTGAGATCAGCATCGATGGCGGCGCCTTTAAGACCTTCGTCTACACCCCCCAGCTATCTGTCGCTCAGCAGTGGACAACGGTCTATGCCGATACGTATTTCTTCACCTCAGCCCCCTCCACAATCGCACTCCGGCTGCGCAATCTGGCGACGGATGGTTCGGGCAACGACTTCGCCCTGGATAACATCTACTTCGGTCTGACGGCCAATGCCCCGAGCTTCCTCGCTGGCACCACGACGATTCTGTCCGTCGGCAACATCACCAATCCGACCCCCTTGAGCGCCCCGATT
The DNA here is from genome assembly GCA_049419705.1 of Opitutales bacterium. Taxonomy (GTDB): domain Bacteria; phylum Verrucomicrobiota; class Verrucomicrobiia; order Opitutales; family UBA953; genus UBA8828. Next base: position 14,973 of record JBMSKH010000036.1, on the reverse strand, counting down.
CCCGAACCCTCCACCTACGGCCTGATCCTCGGCGGTCTGGCGCTCGCGCTCGTCGCGGCGCGCCGACGCAAAGCAGGCACTAAGGTCTAAAGGGAGATGCCCCGGTGACCGGTGACGGGTGACCGGTCGACAAGCCTTCGTCTGCATTGGGTAGGGGTGGCCCTCCGCGCCGTCCGTGGTCCGCGCGGAGCGCGGGCCCTACCAGCGACAACGAGCGAAGCGAGTTCTTCCAGCGGTCACCGGTCACCGGAGCGTCGCCCTCCCTCACAGCCGCACGCGGCTCTTACCCAAGTGCTCGAGGCAGCGCGCCTCGGCGGCGCGCATGGCCTTGGCCTCGGCGGGCTTCTTGTCGCGGTAGCCGGCAAGGTGGAGCCAGCCGTGCACGAGGTAGAGGAGCAGCTCGGCCTTGGCCGACTGGCCGTGCTCGGGGCCGGCACGTCGGGCCTGGTCGACGTTGATGACGATCTCGCCGGCGAAGGGCTCGAGCGGGTTGGGCTCGCCGACGAACGTGATGACATCCGTCACCGATGGGTCGTCCATGAAGTCCTTGTGCACCTTGGCGATCTCGCGGTCCCCGACGAACGCGACGGAAAGCGCGCCGGCGGGGCACCTCGCCCAGCGCTGGCGGTCGAGCGCGGCGATGACGCGCGCGACGGCCTTGGCGGGTGCGGGGAAGCCCTTGCGGCGGCTGGCGGTGTCGACGGTGCGGGCCATCTCAGAACGCCCGGCTCAGCTTCTCCCAGAGTTCCTCGAGCGCCTGGGGCAGGATGTGCGTCTCTGCTGTCACGGGCATGAAGTTGTGGTCGCCGTCCCAGCGCGGGACGATGTGGGCGTGGAGGTGCTGCGGGATGCCGGCGCCGGCGACCTTGCCGACGTTGATGCCGACGTTGAAGCCACCCGGGCTCATCGTCCTGGTGAGTGCCTCTTGCGCGCGAATGATGAGGTCGAGAAACTCCGTACGCTCCTCGGTGGTCAGATCGGCGAGTGAGCTGACTTCGCGATTGGGCAGCACCATGAGGTGGCCGGGGTTGTAGGGGAAGTTGTTGAGCAGGACGAAGCAGGTCTTGCCGCGGTGCACGATGAGCGAGGCGCGGTCGTCGCCGGCGGCGAGGAGCTCAGGGAAGGGGTTGCCCGCCGACGGCTTCTTGCGCGTCTCGATGTAGCGCATCCGCCAGTAGGGGTGAAGGTGGTGCATGGACCCAGGGAGGGTAGGGGGCGGTTTGGCCGAGGAAAAGGCGGATGTTCGGGGTTCCGAGAGGCCCGTCCTTGTCACCGGCCCGACACCCCCTTACAAAATGTCCCTTAAGACATCCCGATGCGCCGCCTTCTCGCCTTCCTCGTCCTCGCCGGCTCACTTCACGCCCAGCAGCCCAACCCGAGGCAGATTGCCGGTCTCGAGCAGGATGTCGCCCTGATGCGCTCCGATGTCGCGCGCCTCTCCGAGCAGGTCGCCGAGCTGCAGGCCGTCGTGCAGCGTCTCCGCGCCGCCCAGCCCGCCACACCCGCCGCCGGTTCCGCCGCCGCGGACCGTCAGGCCATCCTCGCCGAGGTCGACAAGCGGAACGCCGCTCTCCGCGCCGACCTCGACAAGGCCCTCGCCGCCTTCACCAAGCAGGTCAACGACGCCCTCGCCAGCCGCGGCGGCTCAGTCGCGGTGGCACCTGTGCCTTCGACGCCTGCCGCCCAGCCCGCCGGCCCGGCCCAGCCTGCGGTGACTCCGCCTGCGGATGGTTTGCCCGCCGACATGCCCCGCACGGGTATTCGCTATAAGGTCAAGGCTGGCGACTCCCTCAGCGGCATCGCCCGTCGCAACGGCTCGAAGGTCGAGTGGATCCTGAAGGCGAACCAGATGGACAACCCCAACCAGCTTCGGGCAGAGTCCGAGATCTTCATCCCCCAGCCCTGAGCCCCAGGTCCATACCCCATGAGCACTCCCAAGAAATCCAACCTCGGCCGCGGCCTAGGCTCCCTCATCTCCGGCGGCGCCGGCGCCAACAAGCCCACTCCCGCCGCGACGCCCGGCGTCACCACGTCGACGCCTGCCCCTACACCTGCCGCTGGCATTGCCGAGATTCCTGTCGGACAGGTCGTCCCCAATCCCCGTCAGCCCCGCCGCGAGTTCGACGACGCCTCCGTCAAGGAGCTCGCCGAGTCGATCCGCGCCGAGGGTCTCATCCAGCCCATCGTCGTCCGCAAGACCGCCTCGGGCTACGAGCTCATCGCCGGTGAGCGCCGCCTGCGCGCCTTCCGCTCGCTCGGCATCAAGGTCATCCCCGCGCGCGTCATGGAGGTCAACGACGCCGCCAGCGCCGTCCTCGCGCTGGTCGAGAACCTGCAGCGCGCCGACCTCAATCCCGTCGACGAGGCCCTCGGCATCGCCTCGCTGATGCGCGACTTCAAGCTGACGCAAGAAGCCGTGGCTGAACGCCTCGGCAAGCCCCGCGCCACCATCGCCAACTCCGTCCGCCTCCTCCAGCTTGACCGCGAGGTGCTCGGCTACCTGACCAAGGGCAAGATCAGCGCCGGCCACGCCAAGGCGCTCCTCGCGCTCGAGCAGGCCGCCCACCAGATCCAGGCCGCCCGCCGCGTGGTCGAGGACGACCTCTCCGTGCGCGCCACCGAGAAACTCGTCCACCAGCTCCAGGCCGCGCGTCCCAACGACCGCCGCCGCAAGGCCGCGGAGGTTCTCGCCGACATCCAGAAGCGCCTCACCTCGCATCTCGCCGCACCCGTCAGCGTGGTCCGTCGCGGACCCAAGGGCCTGATCACGATCCGCTACGCCGGCGACGAGGATCTGCGCCGTATTTTGGAGAAGTTGGGACTGAAGGGCGACTAACCCTTGAGTAGCTAACTGGCTAGCGAGCTAGGTAGCTGACTAGCGGATGAATTTCCGGTGACCGGTGACGGGTGAACGGTCGCACAGAGCCTTCGGCTCGCCGCTTAAGACGGATATCTACAGCGGTAACGAGCGTAGCGAGTTCATCCACCGGACACCGGTCACCGCGCCTCAGTCCTTTCCGTTTGCGGCAGGAGGAACAGCAGGGCATGCTTTCGGTCTAAAGCGTATGCCCCGCCTGAGCATCCTGCTCGCATTGGTCTGCTCCCATCTGCTTGCACAGGGATCGATTGCCGTACCTCGGGGCTTCGTCGCCGAGACCGTCTACACCGTCCCCAAGGCCACCCAGGGTTCCTGGATCAGCCTCGCGGTCGCGCCCAACGGCGACCTCGTCGCCGGCGACCAAGGCGGCGGTCTCTGGCGCATCGCACTGGCCGATCCGACCAAGCCGGTCGTCACCCCCATTCCTATCCAGGCCAAGGGCGCCCACGGCCTGCTCTTCGTCGACGGCGCGCTTTACCTGATCGCGGGCGAGGGTAGGGACAACGGCATCTGGCGCCTGCGCGACACCAAGGGCGACGGATCCTTCTCCGAACAAGTCTTGCTCCGTCGGCTCGAGGGACGCGGCGAGCACGGTCCGCACCAGCTCGCGCTTGATCGCGATGGCACCTTGCTCGTCATCGCCGGCAACCACACCAAGCTGCCACCCGACGAGATCCCGGGGCCCAAGCCGCACTGGGACGAGGACACCTTGCTCGAGCGCTTCGAGGATCCCAATGGCCACGCCGTCGGCATCCGCGCGACCGGCGGTTGGATCGCGCGCATGAACAAGGACGGCACCGGCTGGCAGCGCGTGACGGTCGGCATGCGCAACGCCTACGACCTGGCGGTCGCGCCCGACGGCGACATTTTCACCTACGACAGCGATATGGAGTGGGACATGGGCGCCCCGTGGTACCGTCCCACCCGCATCTACCTCGCCACGCCCGGCGGCGAGCTCGGCTGGCGCTCCGGCTCCGCCTGCATCCCCGAGCCCACCATCGACACCCAGCCGCCTATCCTCGACATCGGTCCCGGCAGCCCGACCGGCGTCGCCTTCGGCACCGGCGCCAAGTTCCCTGCCCGCTACCAACGCGCCTTCTTCGCCTGCGATTGGACCTACGGGACACTTTACGCGATTCACCTCACGCCCGACGGTGCCGCCTGGAAAGCCAAGAAGGAGATCTTCGCCACGGGTAAGCCGCTCCCGCTGACCGACGTCGTCATCCGCCCCCAGGACGGCGCCCTGTATCTCACGGTCGGCGGACGCGGCACGCAGAGCGCGCTTTACCGAATCCGCTACACCGGCACCGAGCCCACGGCGCCGGTCGCGTGGCACGAGGCCACGCCCGAGCAGAAACTCCGCCGCGAGCTCGAGCAACTGCGCCTGTCGACGATTCCCATGAAGGCCCTCGACAAGGCTTGGCCGCTGATGGGGCACAAGGATCCGTGGATTCGCTACGCCGCCCGCATCGTCGTCGAGGCCCAGCCCGTCGAGCTTTGGAAAAAAGCTTTATCCGCACATAGCCTAAACTCAGTTCAAGGTCTTAACGCTGCACTCGCCTATGCGCGTTGCACCAAAAGCTTCAGCGAGGAGGATAACCTGCTTGTGAATGATCGAGGTGTTCCGGTGGGATTAACCAATCAAGAAACGCGAGATTTGCTGAGGATTTCGGAAGTATTCAACTATCGCGCCAGCATGGCTGGATCCCCAATCCAGCTCCTGCGTGAAGACTTTATTGGTGTCTCTGCCGCACACAGGTTGGCTTCGTATGACGACGGTCTGTGTCGACAATCTTTGCAGTACATCATTGCGCAGGGCCAGGTGGCCGCGCCAGCCATCGCCTTGCAGCTGATGCGCGGGGCGAAGGGTAAGCCTGCGTTGCAGGTCGACGGTGATCTGCTCGCGCGCAACGACACCTACGCCAAGGACGTCAACGCGGCCCTGGCCGTCACACCCACCACCATCCGCATCGGATTGGCCGTCTATCTCGCACGGGCCAAGGTGGGTTGGACGCCCGAGCTGCGCCGCGAGTTCTTCGACATGCTCGATGAGATGGCCGAGACCAAGGGCGGACACAGCCTGCGCGGCTTCGTGGTCAACATCCGCAAGGCCGCGCTCGAGAACGTGCCCGAGGCGGAGCGCGCGGAGTATGCGCCGAGGGCGCCTTCGAAGCCTGCCGAGGCGCGTCCAACTGCCAAGGGTCCGGGTCGCAGCTGGACCGAGGACGACGCCCTGGCTGCCTGGAAGCAGGCCAAGGACCACGACTTCGAGAATGGCCGGCGCATGTTCGAGGCCGCCGCCTGCTCGATGTGCCACCGTGTCGGTGAACTTGGCGGTGCGCAGGCCCCAGACCTCACCGGTGTCGGTTCGCGCATGACGACCACCGACCTCATCCAAAGCATCCTTAAGCCCAGCGCGGTGATCTCCGACCAGTATGGGCACTCGGCCGTTTATCGCAGAGACGGCTCGAAGGTCCTCGGACGTGTGGTCTCCGATGCCGCCGACAAGGTGGAGATCGCCATCAATCCCTTCGATCCGGCGGTGCAGGTGACGGTGAATCGCTCCGATGTCGTCTCCATCGAGCGCTGGGCGGTCAGCCCGATGCCCGAGGGGTTGGCCAACACGCTCAGCGCCAAGGAGCTGACCGACCTGCTCGCTTATCTCCAGTCGGGCGGAAAGAAGTCCGACCCGCTTTATCGGAAATAGCTGAATAGCTAATCAGCTGAACGGCTGAACAGGGGAAGATGCTCCGGTGACCGGTGACCGCTGGAAGAACTCGCTAAAGCTCGTTATCACCTTAGCCCCGTAGGGGCATTAGGGTGGCGGGCCGTAGGCCCACTGCGACCGGTCACCCGTCACCGGTCACCGGAAGTGATGCCCGCCTTTAGGCTTTAGCGCTTTAGGCTTTAGGCTCTAGTTTTCCCCCATGTCCACCGCTCTCCTCTTCTCCGGTCAAGGCGCCCAGGTCGTCGGCATGGGCAAGTCCCTCTACGAGGGCAGCCCGCTCGCCAAGTCGCTCTATGACCGCGCCGCCAAGGTGCTGCCGTTCGACCTCAAGGAGGTCTGCTTCAACGGCCCGGCGGAGACCCTGACCGAGACCCGCGTCTGCCAGCCCGCGCTCTATGTGCAGGGTTATGCCATCGCGGAGATCCTCCGCGAGCGCGGCCATCTTGCGGACCTGCAGGCCTGCCTCGGTCTCTCGCTCGGCGAGCTGACCGCCTACGCCGTCGCCGGCGTCTGGGACTTCGAAACTGGACTCAAGATTGTCGCTGAGCGCGGTCGCCTCATGCAGATGGCCTGCGAGGCTACCAAGGGCGGCATGGCCGCGGTCATCGGCGGCACCCGCGAGGAGATCGCCAAGCTCTGCGAGGCCTTCGACATCCAAGCTGCCAACTTCAACTGCCCCGGCCAGGTCGTGATTTCGGGCGACGCCGACAAGGTCGCCGCCGCCGTGCCCCGCGCCAAGGAGTTTGGTGGCTTCAAGCTGGTCAAGCCCCTGACTGTCGCCGGCGCCTACCACAGTCGCCTGATGGAGCCCGCGCGCGCCGCCTTCGAGGCCTATCTCAAGGACATCCCTTTCAACACACCCAAGGTGACGGTTTACACCAACACTACGGGCGCAGTCATTCGCGAGCCCGCGGACCTCAAAGCCGCTTTGGCGAAGCAGGTGGTCTCCTCGGTTTACTGGGAAGACAACTGCCGCGCCGCCGCGGCCTCAGGCATCGCCAAGTTCTACGAGTGCGGTCCCGCGGGCGTGCTCGCTGGGATGATGAAGCGCACCGCGCCCGACGCGCCGGTGACGTCGATTGCCGAGTTCACCGAGATTCCGGCTTGAATCGACGGGGTCGATTCAGGAGCAGGAAGCGGGAGGCAGGAAGGGGCAAGTGAACCTGGTGCGGGGGATTGGCCTTTTCTTCCCGCTTGCCCCTTCCTGCTTACTACTCCGCGTGCCTTAAGGCGTGCGGCCTCATTCCTCGCGCGGAATCAGCGCGAGGATGCTTGCGGGATCGGTCAGTTTTTCCGCCTCGGCTTGCAGGTCTTCGGGGACGAGTGCGAGCGAGAGGGCGCGCAGGCGCTCGAGGTCTGAGGTGAGGGCGAGGAGGGCGGCGTCGGCCGCAGCGCGGTCAACCCAGAGCTCGAAGAGCACGACCGGTGCCCCGGCTTCGTCCTCATACTCCTCCGCGGTGAATTCATAGCCCAGGCCTTCGAGGTATTCCCAGACATTGTCGGGCATATCGAGCTCCTCGATGGGTGCACCTTGATCGAGTGCGTCAAACCACTCAACTGCCAGTTTGAGCGGTCCGGGATAGAGGCTGATCTCGTGCTGTAGGTCGTGTTCTTCGCCTTCGGCCACAAAGATTAGGCCGTTGACGACGTCGCCCGGGTTCAGTTCTTCCATCGCTGCAACGTGGTCTGTCGGTGCAGGTAGGCAATCTCGGAGGCTAATCCGCTAACCCCGCTATTCCGCTAGCCCGCTCCCGAGGGCTTCGCCCTCGGTCTCAGTGCTTAAAGTGGCGCTGGCCGGTGAAGACCATGGCCATGCCGCGCGCATCGGCGGCGGCGATGACCTCGGCGTCCTTGACCGAGCCGCCCGGCTGGATGGCGCAGGTGGCGCCGGCGTCGGCGGCGGCAATCAGGCCGTCGGGGAAGGGGAAGAAGGCGTCGGAGCAGACCGCCGAGCCTTGGAGCGCGAGCTTGGCCTCGCTAGCCTTCCAGACCGCGATGCGTGAGGAGTCGACGCGCGACATCTGGCCGGCGCCGACGCCGAGCGTGCGCTCGCGACCGGCGTAGACGATGGCGTTGGACTTCACGTGGCGGACGACGCGCCATCCGAAGAGCATGGCCTCCATCTCGGCGGGAGTGGGGGCGCGCTTGGTCACGACCTTGAAGTCGCGTGCATTGACCGGCTTCTGGTCGCGGTCCTGCACGAGCACGCCGCCGATGACGGAGCGAACTTCGCGGAGGGTGTCGGAGCGCAGGCCGACCTTGGCGCGCATCAGGCGAAGGTTCTTCTTCTTGGCGAAGATGGCGGTGGCGTCGGCGTCGAACTCCGGTGCGATGATGACCTCGGAGAAAATCTCGGCGATGGCCTCGGCCAGGGCCTTGTCGACCGTGCGGTTCATCACGATGATGCCGCCGAAGGGCGCCTGGCGGTCGGTCTCGAACGCCTGGTGCCAGGCCTCGAGCAGGGTGGGGGCCGAGGCGGCGCCGCAGGGGTTGGTGTGCTTGAGGATGGCGAGGGTGGGCTTCTCGAACTCGCCGATCAGGTAGGTCGCGGCGGTGATATCGAGGATGTTGTTAAAGCTGAGCTCCTTACCCTGGAGCTGCTCGAAGGCTTCGTGGAAACTGCCGTAAAGCGCGGCCTGCTGGTGGGGGTTCTCGCCGTAGCGGAGGCGCTGGGCGATGGGCAGGGTGAGGGAGAAACGCGAGGGGAGGCCGAGGACGTTGCCGGCGCCGGGCTCGGTCTGCGACTCGAGGTAGTTGGCGATGGCGGCGTCGTAGGCGGCGGTGCGCTGGAAGACCTTCAGGGCGAGGTCGCGACGGAGAGCGGGGAGTTGCTCGGGCGCGGCGAGGGCGGCGAGCACGCGGTCGTAGTCGGCGGGGTCGGTGACGACGCTGACGGAGGCGTGGTTCTTCGCCGCGCTGCGCAGCATGGAGGGGCCGCCGATGTCGATGTTCTCGATAGCATCGTCGAACTCACAGTTGGGCTTCGCGACGGTCTGCTCGAAGGGATAGAGGTTCACGACCACGAGGTCGATGAGCTCGATGCCGTTGGCCTTGGCCTCGGCGAGGTGCTCGGCGGAGTCGCGACGGCAGAGGAGGCCGCCGTGGACCTTCGGGTGCAGGGTCTTCACGCGACCCTCCATAATCTCGGGGGAGCCGGTGTGTTCGCTGACGTCGGTGACGGGTAGGCCCGCCTCGCGGAGGAGTTTCGAGGTGCCGCCCGTGGAGAGGAGCTTGTAGCCGTGCTGCTTGACCAGGGCGGTGGCGAAAGGCACGAGGCCAGTCTTGTCGGAGACGGAAAGAAGGGCGAGAGGCATGAGCAGAGAGGAAAGAGGAAAGAGGAAAGAGGAAAGAGGAAAACAGGGGTCCGCGGCCGGGAGGATCCTTCCTTTAGGCTTTAGGCTTTAGTGCTTTAGGCTAATTCAACCCCGTGCCTAGCAGCGTCCTCATCCTCTCGGGTGGCATCGACTCGACCGTGCTCCTCGCCCACCTGGTGGCCGGGGGGCGGACGGTGCGGGCGCTGACCATCGACTACGGGCAGCGCCACCGCCGGGAGATCGACTCCGCCCGCGCCGTGGCCGCCCATTACGGGGTCGAGCACAAGGTGGCCGACCTGCGCTCGGTCGCGGCCCTCATGGGTGCCAATGCCCTGACCGACAGCACCCAGAAGGTGCCCGAGGGGCACTATGAGGCCGAGTCGATGAAGGCCACCGTCGTGCCCAACCGGAACATGCTCTTCCTGTCACTGGCCGGCAGCTGGGCGGTCGCGACGAAGTCCGAGAGCGTCGTCTACGGCGCCCACGGTGGCGACCATGCCATCTATCCCGATTGCCGGCCCGCCTTCGCGGAGGCCATGGACAAGGCCCTCGGGCTCTGTGACTGGCATCCCGTCCGGCTGGAGCGCCCCTTCGTCGATTGGGACAAGTCCGCCATCGTGCGGCGCGGCGCCGAGCTGGGGGCCCCGTTGGGGCTGACTTGGTCGTGCTATGTCGGTGGCGAGCGCCATTGCGGGCGCTGCGGGACCTGTGTGGAGCGTCGGGAGGCCTTTGCCAAGGCCGGGGTGGCCGATCCGACGGTCTACGTGGTTTAGCGGTATTAGCGGTGATAGCGGTACGAGTAGGGCTACTCCGGTGACCGGTGACGGGTGACCGGTGGATGAGGGCCTTCGGCCCGACGATTTAGGGCTAAAGTGTTAGTCTCAACGAGCGCGGCGAGTTCTACCAGCGGTCACCGGTGACCGGTCACCGGAGCGGGGCCGTTCTCCAATTTTCGGCCCCGCGTCTTTTTTCCTTCCATCCGAGGGCGAGGTCGCTTTCTCAATGGGCTCATGGCCCATACCGCGATCCTCGCCCTCGAAGACGGAACAGTCTATCGGGGGAGGGCTTTCGGGGCGGCCAAGACGGTGGTCGGCGAGGCGGTCTTCAACACCTCCATGTCCGGCTACCAGGAGATCCTGACCGATCCCTCGTACTTCGGCCAGATCGTGACGATGACCGCGCCGATGATCGGCAACTACGGCGTCAACGAGGAAGACCTGGAGTCCGACGGTCCCAAGGCCGCCGGCTTCGTCGTCCGCGAGCTCTCGCCGGTCGTCTCCAGCTGGCGCGCCACCACCGACCTCGGTTCGTGGCTGGCCAAGGCGGGCATCCCCGGCATCGAGGGCATCGATACCCGCGCGCTGACCAAGAAGCTCCGTGTCGCCGGCGTCATGAAGGCCTGTCTCTCGACCGAGGACATCTCCGACGCCGAGGCCGTGCGCCGTGCCAAGGAGTGGAAGGGGCTGGTCGGCGTCGACTTCGTCAAGGAGGTGACCTGCAAGGCTCCCTATCGCCTGGCCGAGAAGCGCGCCGACGACGGCCTCTTCACCGTCCCCGGCACCACCCTCTACAAGCCGAAGACCGGACGGAAGATCTACAAGGTCGCCGCGTACGACTTCGGCGCCAAGACCTCGATCTTCCGCCGCCTGCGCCACGCCGGCTTCGACGTCCATGTCTTCCCCGCGACCACCCCGGCCTCCGAGGTGCGCAAGATCAAGCCCGACGCCGTCTTCCTCTCCAACGGTCCCGGCGACCCCGCCGCGCTCGGCTATGCCCACACCGCCGTGGCCGACCTGATTAAGGATTATCCGACCTTCGGCATCTGCCTCGGGCACCAGATCATCACCCACGCCATCGGCGCCTCGACCTACAAGCTGAAGTTTGGCCACCGCGGCGGCAACCAGCCGGTCAAGAACAGCGAGACCGACACCGTCTCGATCACCGCCCAGAACCACGGCTTCGCCTCGAAGCCCGAGGAGCTGGCCAAGTGCGGCGCGATCGTCACCGAGCTCAATCTCAACGACAACACCGTCGCCGGCCTGCGCCTGAAGGACAAGCCGGTCTTCTCGGTGCAGTACCATCCCGAGGCGGGTCCTGGTCCCAACGACGCCGACAAGCTCTTCGACGCCTTCTATCAGGTCGTCGACAAGCACGTTAGCGCGAAGAAGTAAGGGCTCGATGCTCCGGTGACCGGTGTCCGGTGACCGCTGGGTGAACTCGCTACGCTCGTTGCCTGGTAGGGCCCGCGCTCTGCGCGGAGAGACGGCCCTACCCAAGGCAGTCTCAGGCGAGTGTGACTGGTGACGGCCGCCGGGCATCTCCCTTTACTTTGAACTCTGTCCTCTGACCTCTTATCCAGTCAGCCGAAGGCTTGTGCGACCGGTCACCTGTCACCGGTCACCGGAGTCTCTCCCCTTTAGTCCTTAAGCCTTAGTCTTTATTCTCTACCTATCAGTACCCCTTGCTCGCGTCTCCGCCCAGCGGCGCGGGCGGGCGCGAGCGCCCGTCGAGCGCGTCGGCCGCGTAGGGCTTGTGTACCTGCCAACCCGCGCGAAAGGGCGCGCCCTGGGTCTTCACGGCGTCGGTGATGGCACGAAGGACCTCGGGATTGGCGCGTTGCGACCACTCCGGGTGCAGCCAGACGGTGCGGCAAGGCCAGGTGCCGCCGAGGGCGGATAGCCAGCGTCCGATGGATTCCGGATTCTCGACGATGACCTTGAGCTCGTCGGCGGTCGCGAGGGCCTCGGCGATCGGGGGCTTAGCCCACTTCGGGCTGACCGTCACCCAGGCGAGCTTGGGCGCGATGGGGTAGGCGCCGCAGGTCTCGAGGTGCGCGGGCAGTTTGCGTACGCTGAGTGCTGTGATGAGAGGATTGAGGTCGTGGATGCAGGGCTCGCCGCCGGTGATGACGACGAACTCGGGCTTGGCCGCGGCAGCCTCGTCGGCGAGCTCGTCCGCGGTCGCCTTGCGCAGGTCATTCGGGACGTGCGATGGGTGCCAGGTCGACGCCGAGTCGCACCAGCTGCAGCGCACCGGGCAGCCTTGCAGGCGGATGAAGAAGGCCTTGCGGCCGAGGTGCGTGCCCTCGCCCTGCCAGCTGAGGAAGGTCTCGTTGACCGGGTAGGTCACGGGACGAAGCGGACGGAGTTGCGGCTGTCCTCGTGCAGCTCGACCTCGGCGATCCAGGCGCGGCCCTCGGTCTTGGCGCGGACCAGCGGGTCGAGCGCGGCATACAGGTGGCGCGCGATGCCCTCGGCGGCGGCGCTCTCGATCACGAGGAGCTTGAAGACGGAGCCGTCCTTGGACTTCAGCCAGGTGAGTTCCGGATCATCGGCGCCGATGACGCAGGCGTGGTCCAGATTCCGGTCGATCCACTCGCGGACGAACCCGAGGCCGCCGAAGTCGACCACGAAGCCGTGCCGGTCGAGCTCTTTGCAGGCGAAGGTCAGGGAGAGCGTCCAGCTGTGCCCGTGGATGTGCGCGCAATGCCCCGCGTGCCGGTGCTGGCGGTGGGCGAACGGGATGTCCGCGTAGGACTTGCGGCAGGTGAGGACCACGGGAGGGAAGCAGGAAGCAGGAAGCGGGAAGGGGCAAGCGGGAAGCGGCTCCAACTGCGGTGTCCGGTGACCGGTGACCGCTGCGAGAACTCGCTAAAGCTCGTTGTCACTTTAGCCATGCAAGGGCTATAAGGCGGCGGGCCGCAGGCCCTCATCCACCGGCCACCGGTCACCGGAAACGTCCTTCCCGCTTGCCCCTTCCTGCTTGCTGCTCCGTGTCGTCCTACGACACGGCCTCACATTTCCACCTGCATGCCGAGCTCGACGACGCGGCCGGGCGGGAGCTTGAAGTAGGCGGTGGCGGCGAGCGAGTTGCGGTTGAGCACCTCGAAGATCTTCTCCTCGACCTTGGGCAGGCGCAGGGGAGAGCCCTCGGCCTCGCTGCGCACGATGGTCTCGCGGCTGAGGAAGAAGGTGATCTGCATCGGATCGTAGGGCACGCCGAGCTCCTCGAGCGCGGCGCGGAGCAGGGGCTCGACCTGGGCGAGCTCGCGGAAGCCGAAGTGTCCGATGGCCCGGAGCACCTTCGGGAAGGGCTTGGTGGCCCGGCTGTCGGGCACGACCGGGTTGGGCACGCGGTGGGTCAGCTCGACGCGCTCGGCCAGGGGGACGGTCGCGCGGTACTCGTCGATGCGCAGCGTCATCACGATGATGTGCTCGTGCACGACCTTGTTGTGCTTGAGGTTGTGGGCGAAGGCCATCGGCACGGACTCGACGTTGCCGACCATGTAGACGGCGATGCCGGGCACGCGCTGGATGTTGCCGGTGTGGAAGCGGTCCTCCACGCTGTCGATGAAGGCGTCGAACAACCCCTTGTCCTCCTCGAACGACTGGGCGAACTTGCTCTTCATCAGCTGGCGACCGCGCTGCCAGATATACATGCAGCTGAAGACGACGAAGCCGACCGTGAGCGGTAGCCAGCCTCCATGCAGGACCTTGGGCAGGTTTCCGGCGATGAAGAGCAGCTCGAGCGCGATGAAGGGCGCCATCAGCACGTAGGCCATGGCGCCGATGGCCTTGCGCGTGCGGAGGTACTCGGCGAACAGCACGGTGGTGCAGAGCATGGTCAGGCTGACCGAGATGCCGTAGGCCCCGGCGAGACGCTCCGAGCTGCCGAACTGCAGGACGGCGTAGCAGCATCCGGCGAAGAGCGCCCAGTTGACCACCGGCAGGTACACCTGGCCGGACTCCTCGCCCGAGGTGTGGAGGATGCGCATGCGCGGCAGGTACCCGAGCTGGATGGCCTGGGTCGTGATGGAGAACGCGCCCGAGATCAGCGCCTGGGAGGCGATGATGGCGGCGAGCGTCGCCAGCACCACGAGCGGGATCTGCGCCCAGTCCGGCGCCATCTGGAAGAACGGGTTGAAGCTCGCGGCCGACGTGTGTTGCGCGAGCTGCGCGCAGACCGCGTCGTTGTTCGCCATCAGCCAGGCTCCCTGTCCCAGGTAGTTCAGGATGAGCGCGGGGAGCACGACCATGTGCCAGGTGAGGCGGATGGGTTTCTGGCCGAAGTGCCCCATGTCGGCGTAGAGCGCCTCGGCGCCGGTGACGGCGAGGAAGACAGCGCCGATGATTGCGAAGGCCATTCCGGGCGCGTAGACGAAGAGCCCGAAGCCCTCGATCGGGTTGAAGGCGTGCATCAGCGCCCCTAGGTGCGCGCTGTTCGAGAACAGCGAGAGCAGGCCGAGGCCGGCGAGCGAGACGAACCAGGCCAGGGTGATGGGACCGAAATAGGCGCCGACCTTGGAGGTTCCGTTCTTCTGGATGACAAAGAGCGGGATCAGGATGGCGGCGGCGAGCCACGGTATCACGGCTTGCAGGTCGGCGGTCGAGAAGGGGCCGTTGAGGCGGTCATTGGCCTCCTTGATGCCCTCCATGGCCGAGAGCACGGAGATTGCCGGCGTGATGACGCCGTCACCGTAGAGCAGGGCGGCGCCGATGAGGCCGATGAGCAGGATGCCCCTGCGGGAGGCCGAGAGGCCGCCGCTGCCATGGCTGGACAGCGAGACCAGGGTCATGACGCCGCCCTCGCCCTCGTCGTTCGCCTCCATGACGAGCAGCACGTACTTGACGGACACCACGAGGATGAGGGACCAGATGATGAGCGAGAGGACCGGCACGACGGGGAGTTGGCCGGCATGCGCGAAGGCGGCGCGGAAGCTCTCGCGCAGGGCGTAGAGCGGGCTCGTGCCGATGTCCCCGAAGACCACCCCCAGGGTCGCCAGCGTCGCCGCCAGGGTCAGGGGCTTGGAGATCGAGGTGCCGGCAGCGGGCCCGGACACCCCCTTGGGGGAACTTTCCATGGAAATAAGGTCTAATCCTGAACCGTCAGCGGGGTGCGGTCAACCCAACCCCGACCGCGTGGGCTTGCCTTTTTGTCCCACCTCGACATCCCTCCAGCATCTTTAGCGAATTTCCAAACAACCAAACAACATGAATAAACTGCAAAGCATTGTCCTTCAGGCACCTGCGGCACCGGCTGCCGGCGCGGAAGGT
>JBMSKH010000035.1:0-17179 GCA_049419705.1 Opitutales bacterium | reverse complement strand
GGACGGTGTGCTGCCCCTACCAGCGACAACGAGCGCAGCGAGTTCTCTCAGCGGTCACCGGTGACCGGTCACCGGTGCGCCTTCCATCCTCCTTCCCGCTTGCCCTTTGCCGCTTCCTGCTCGCTCTATCCTTTAGTCCTTCGTCCTTAGTCTTCAGCCTCGCCTCTCCTTCATGCGCCTCTCGCTCCACCTCCTCCTCGCCGCCGCCTGCGCCTCGCGCGCGTGGGCCGCGCCCAGCCTTCCGGAGACCGTCGTGGTCGAGACACGCATCTCCGCCCCTGCCGCGACCTCGTCGCCCTCGGTCACGCGGATCGACGGCGCCGACCTCGCCGAGTCCGGCCGCCTTGACCTGGCCGCCGCGCTCGCCGGCACGCCCGGCATCCTCGGCCTGACCCAGGCTGGCGAGGGCTCGCAGACCTCCATCTTCACGCGCGGCACCAACTCGTCGCAGACCGCGCTCCTGCTCGATGGTCGTCGCCTCTCGCCCGGCTTCTCTGGCAGCTATGAGCCCGGACGTTACCGCCTCGACGGCCTCGGTTCGCTCGAGATCCTCCGCGGTGCCTCCTCTGCGCTTTACGGCGCCAACGCCCTCGGCGGCGTCATCGACCTGCGCCTGCGCAACCCGCTCGCCGACGCGCCGGGCACGTCGCTCGCCGCCGAGGGCGGTTCCTTTGGGCGCGCCACACTCGGCCTCTCCACCCTCCAGCGCGCCGCCGGTCCCACGCCGACCTTCGGTTTCGCCCTCAATGTCGACGGCTCTCGCGAGGACGGCTGGCGCGGCAACGCCGACCGCGAGTCCGCGCACGTCCTGGGCAAGGCCGCCTGGGCCCTCGGCTCGCCAGGCACCGTCGCCGACCTCGTCTTTTCCGCCGACCGCACCCGTGCGGGTCTGCCCGGACAGCGCACCGTCGGTGGCCTCGACGATCCGAACGACTGGCAGCGCGACACGGGCTGGCTCGTCTCGCCTGGTATCTCGGTCGAGCGCGGCGACTTCCGCGGACAGGTCTTCTGGGCCCGCTCCGAGTCGACTGTCACCAGCTATGTCGACGGCACCTCGTTCTACGGCGCCTACCTTTACCACCAGCGTTTCCTACTCAACCGAGACGAAATCACCGCGCTCGGTGAGACCGATCTCAGCCGGGCGCTGACACTCGGCTACGGCCTGACCTACGAGCGCACCGCCTTCGACCAGAAGGCGCTCGACCCCTTCTCGCTCAGCTGGCGCGACACCCAGGAAGGTCTCGGTGCCTGGACGCGCGCCGACTGGAAGCTCACCGCCGCCGACCATCTCCGGTTCGGCGTGCGCGCCGACACCTTCACCGACTTCGGCGGCAAGGTCACGGGCGAGCTCGCCTGGCTGCGCACGCTCGCGCCTGGCCTCCTGCTCCACGCCAAGCTCGCCTCGGCCTTCCGCGCACCCTCCGCCAACGACCTCGCCTACGGTACCTCGGGCGACCGCCCGCTGCGCCCCGAGTCCAACGTCGCCACCGAGCTCGGTCTCCGCCGCACGCCCGAGGGCCCGTTCGGCGCCGGCTGGACCATCATCGCCTTCGAGAACCGCCTGACCGACCTCATCGACTACGACCCCGCCGACAACTACAAGACCTTCAACATCGGCAAGGCGCGCACCCGCGGCCTCGAGCTCGGCGGCGAGGTCCGCCCTGCTGTCGGCTGGCGCGTCTTCGGAGCCGCCACCTGGCTCGAGGCCACCGCGCTCTCGGATTACCTCGGCATCGTCTCCGCCGGAGACCGCCTACTGCGACGTCCCGACCTCGCGCTCTCCGTCGGCGTCGAGACTCGCCCGACCTCCGCGTGGGTCGTCGGCCTCGCCGCCACCTGGCTCCGCGGACGCGAGGACTTCGACTTCAACACCGGCGCGCGCGTCGACCTCCGCGACTCGCTCCAGGCCCGGCTCTGGCTGCGCCACGCGCTCACCGACAGCACCGACCTCTCGCTGCGCGTCGAGAACCTCGCCGGCTCCGACGCCGAGCTGACCAGCATCGGCTATCCCGCCGCCCCGCGCGCCGTCTATCTCGGCCTCACGCACAGGTTCTGAGCGGGCCTCATCATGCTCCGGTCACCGGTCACCGGTGACCGCTGGGAGAACTCGCTCCGCGCGTTGCCGCTATAGCCCCGCAGGGGCTTCATGAAGGCACCCGTAGGGTTGTGCCACCGGTCACCTGTCACCGGTCACCGGAGCATCTTCCGTTCCGCCTCTTTAGTCCATAGTCTCACTCCGGCGGCATCGCCGCTGGCGCCTCACTTCGTCGGCAACCCGCGCAGCCAGGTCACCCAGCCCGCGGGCAGCCCGCGGGCCTGCGCGCCGCGCACGATCTTCTCGTGGTACGACTTCGCGGGTAGGTGCGGTCCGGTCGGATCGATCACGCGGTAGAGTTGCACCTCGAGCGGGCAGTCCTCCACGCCCGCCTCCCAGACGGTCATCTTGATGCGGCGGTAGCCGTCGCCCGTGGCCTCGTCGAGGCGGATCCAGTCGGCGACGGTCATCTCGTAGACGTAACCCCAGACGCCGAGTCCGAGGATGTCCGAGACCACGTCCTCCGATCCGCCGCCCCAGGTCGGGCTCGGGTACGAGAAGCGCAGCGTGTGCGCGGGCAGGAAGGCCTTCCCGCGCGCCTGCGCGCCCGGGCAACGACGGGTCATCTGACCAGCGTCGAGGTCCGAACCGTAGGCGAAGTAGTACCGGCTCATCGGGGACGTCATCATCCCATCCCGCCGCCACCCCCGCCAGCCAAAACAGGATTCAGAGGCAGGGGTAGCATGGTGTGCTGCTTGGGCAGGACGCCCTCCTGCCCCTACCCAAGGCAGCCGACGGCCTGTGCGACCGGTCACCCGTCACCGGTCACCGCAGCATCGCCCCCTTTTTTTACTCATTACTTTTCACCTTTTACTCCTTACTCTTCTCCCATGCGCCTGCTCCCCCTATTCCTCCTCCTCTCCGCCTCTCTCTCCGCGGCCCCTGCGGTCATCGAGGGCACATGGAAGAACCAGGCCTCCGGCCGCGTCATCTCCTACCGGGCACGCGTGCCCGAGACCCCGGGCAAGCGCCCGACCGTACTCATCTCGCACGGTCTCGGCGGCAGCAAGGACGCGATGGAATACCTCGGCAAGCACTGGGCGGCAAACGGCTACCTCGTCGTCCACATCCAGCATCCCGGTTCCGACAGCTCGATCTTCGCCGGCATGTTGCTCGATCGCGAGCGCGCCCTCAAGGCCGCCACCTCCGTCGAGGAGTTCACCGCGCGCGTGCAGGACGCCAAGGTCGCCCTCGACAAGCTCCGCCTCACACCCGGCCTCGCCGAGCGCCACGACGCGGGCGAGGTCGCGATCGCCGGTCACTCCTACGGCGCACGCACCTCGATGGCACTCTCGGGCGAGCGTTTTCCCACCGCGCCTGGTGCCGACTTCTCCGACCCGCGCATCCGTGCCTCCATCATTCTCTCGCCGCCCCCTGTCTCTGGACCCGAGCGCTTCGCCGCCATCGGCATCCCGCAGTTCCACATCACCGGCACCAGGGACACGACGCCGATCGAGGAGAGCAAGGATCCCGCGATGCGCCTCTGCCCGTTCCGCGAGTCGACCAATCCCGAGAGCTACCTCGTCGTGCTCGATGGCGCCGACCACATGGCCTTCTCCGGTCGCATCCCGATGATGGCGGGCGAAGCCGTGCGCAGCAACTACACGCGCTGGCACGCGCTGCTCGCCGATGCCACCCTGCGCTTCCTCGACGCCACCCTGCGCGCCGACAAGTCCGCCAAGGCCTGGCTCAACGGCGACGGCCTCCCGAAGCTCGTTGGCTCCGCCGGCAAGGTCGAACGCCGAAAATGAGAAGCGTGTTATCGCTCATCCTTATCGCCCTCGCCGCCGTCCTGCCGGCCGAGCCAGCCACCCTGCGCGTCCTCCAGTTCAACGTGCTTTACGGCGGCGACCCTCGCCCCGAGCTCGGCAATGGCCATCCGCTGCAGAACAAGCCCCGCCACTCCGAGATCGCCGCGGTCATCCGCGAGACCAAGGCCGATGTCGTCGTCGTCTGCGAGATGACTCGGGCCGCTCGCACCCGGCTCCCCGAGTTGCTCTCCGAGTATGACCTGATCGGCGACCTGTTCATCCGTCGCACCCTCGCTGCCGAGCCGATCCGCGATGTCCCACTCCCGCCCAAGCACACGCAAGACCCCTCCGGCGCGCTCCTGCGGCTCGCCAACGGCACCCAGCTCGCCGTCTTCGGCACGCATTGGAGGCCGCAGCCCGACATGCTCGAACGCGCCCGGGTCGAGTCACTCGTTGCCCCGCTGACGCCCGCGCGTGTCGCCCAGCTTGCCGCGGATGACTCCGTCTTGGCGCCGGCCAAAGCGACGCTCGATGCGCTTCGCCCCTGGCTGGCGCGTGGCGCCGCCGTCCTCCTGGCCGGTGACCTCAACCAAGCCTCACACCTCGACTGGACGAGGCGCGCCGCGGACAGCAAGGTCGCGCGCTGGGCCGGCGCCACCTGTCCCGAGGTCCCTTGGGGTGGCACGCGCCACCTCGAGTCCGGCGGCCTCGTCGACGCCTACCGGGCGGTCTATCCAAACGAGATTAGCCACCGCGGTGACACCTGGACGCCCGCCTACGCCGATGGCACGCCTGGACGACGGTCCTTCGCCGCGCAGTACGCGGCGCGCATCGACTATGTCTTCATCGGCGGACCCTGCCGCGCCCAGGCCGCCTGGGTCGTGGGCGAGCCTGGGCCCTACAGCGACGTCGCGCACGAGCCTTGGGTCTCCGACCACCGCGCCGTCCTGGTCGAGATTGCGGTCGGCCACTGATCCACCTCGCGCCTAGCGCGCCGGCTGGTCCGGCGTCCCGAAGCGGGCGATGAGCTCGGCAGTCGGCGCCGCCTTGCCTCGGCAAGAGCGGAGGTTATCCAGCGCCGCGCGGTTCGCCGCCTCGTCGTTTGTCGGCGTGATTCCCTCGATCAAGAATTCCTTGCTCACGGTGCGCACGTAGTTCGCGCGCCAACTTGCGGGCAGTTCCACCTGCGGGTCGTCGGGATCGCTGGAGAGGTCGGTGTCGGTCGCTCGCTGGCGCGTCGAAGTTAGGTCGCTGTCCGACGCCCCCGCCTGCTCGCAGAGCAGGCGTAGGACGCGCGTCCTGCGCACCAAAGCCGGCTCACCGGGAATCGCTAGGCGTGCCAAGCCAACCCAAACCTCTGTATTGTAGGCGCATCGTGCCGCGGCCAACTCAAGGATTCGCATGGCGAGTGCGGGTTTGCCCGCTGCTTCGGCCATACTGGCGAGGTGCACCGCGATACGCGTGTCGATGTAAGCCTCGAGTCCTACATTCATCGAGAGCGCCAGACCCATGTGATAAGCCAGCGGAAGCTCGACCTTCGGGTCGGCGAAGAGCCACTGGGTGTGGGTGTCGTTCGGTCCGTGCGTGCCCTGCTTAATCTGCACCGAGTAGCCCTTGGGTGAGTTGTCGAAGATTGTCACACAGGAGTGGTGTGGCTGTCCGGTCTTTGTGGCTGGTACGCCCAGCGCCTGGTAGGTGCCGACCCCGATGGTCGACATCTCATGGCAGACACCACCGGCTTGGTATGTCCCCTGCCAGGAGTCCCAATGCCATTTCGAGGGTATCAGCCGGGCACGCAGCACCAGTTCCTTCCCTTGGTACTTGCCGTAGGTCGGAAGCTTGCCTCTGTCGGCGACACGACGCCCGATATCCTCGGCCTCGCGAATCGGCCAGCCCTTCGCGAGTGGCATCAGCAGCGGCCAAGGCGCCGTTCGCACTGGGAAGCGCGTGCGGATGCCGTCGAGGTGACGCGCATAGTCCGCTAGGCTGGGGAATGGGTCCCGTTCGGCTGGCCGTAGCCCAGCCTCGGCCATCAGGTTGAGCATCAACTCGTGGGTGATGCCGCCTGACCTCGGCGCATGCGCGCCCATCGCCTTGCGCAGCGCGTCGCGGAGCTCGTCGGACGCCATGACCTGCGCCGGTGTCGAGCCGCAGGATTTCAGAAAAGCCGCCCCGAGGGCGAGGCCCTCGGCGTCGGCGCGCTTTGACGCGCGCTCCGCCTCGCGTTCCTGGCGCTTCTTGACGATGCGTGCCCGGGGCTGCTTCTTCGCGGCCTCGGATGACTTCCCGGCGTCGCCAGTCTCGTCGATCTCGAAACGCGCGTAGTCCGGCCAGTGACGGCGCCCGCCCTTGGACTCGGACTCGGCCTTGCCCCGCAGCGCCCACTCCTCCTTCTCCCCGAGCGCTGCCTCGCCGACGCCGACCAGCCGCCGCGCGACCGACCCAGCGATTAGGTAACGACGCTGCCGGGCGTAGAGCTCGGGTCCGACCTCCTCGCGCACCTCGAGCAGGTTGAGCAGGATGCGCGGGTCCGGCGGCCAGACCGTACCGAAGCAGGCCGCGCGCGCCTCCGGGTCCTTGCGCACCACATCGAGCTGGGCTGGCGTCAGGCGCACGCCCACCGTGGCGAGCTCGTCGATGACCCGTCGCTCCGACTCGGCCAGAAAGGCCTCGCGCACCGCCGGCGTCACGGCCGCGCCTGCCTTCTCCGCGGCTTCGACCAGCGCCGAGTCGCCCGGCGTCTGGCTCGCGAGCAAGGCTGTGGTCAGCAGTGCGACGCAGGCGGAGAACCTCATGCGAGATTGAACACCGCAAGCCAGGCTGAGTTCCGGTCGTCTCTTCCCGCTCGGCAGGCTCAGTTCCCCGCTTGCCGCACCTTGATGCTCCGGAAGCTGACCTCGTTACCGTGGTCCTGGAGCAGGATGTTGCCCTCGCTCCACTCACCGAAATCGGCGCCGTACTTGGGATCGGCGTACTTGCTCTTGGCGCGGGCGGCGCGGAAGTCCTCCGATCCGCGCTCATAGCTAACGGTCAGGCGACCGTTCAGCCAATGCTCGACGCGCTTGCCGTCGAGGCAGCGCACGAGCGCGTGGTTCCACTCACCGATCGGGCGCACGAGCTTGTCGGACTTCGCCGTGATCAGGTCGTAGAGCGAGCCGATGGTGCGGTTGCCATCGCGCCCCAGCTTGGCGTCGGGGTGGCGGGCATCGTCGAGGATCTGGAACTCGAGGCCGAAGGCCGAGCCCGCGCCCTTGTTGAGCGCAGGCTGGGCGAAGTACTTGATGCCGCTGTTGGCACCCTCGGTGATGCGGAACTCGGTGGTGAACTCGAAAGCCTTGTAGGTGCGCTTGGTCACGATGTCGCCGCCGCCGGTCGACTCACCGCCGTCGCTCCGGAGCACGGTCAGCACGCCGTCGCGCGCGACCCAGCCCTTGGCGGGGAAGGTGTCGCCCTTGACCGCGCGCCAGGCATCGGTCGAGGTGCCGTCGAAGAGCAGCGTCCATCCCTCGGCCTTCTCGGTCTCGGTCAGGGTGTTGGGCGCGACCTCGGTCAACCGCACGTTGCGCCAGCGGTTCTGGGTGCCGACGAGCTCCGGCTTGTTGACCGAGTGCACCTGGAAGCCGATGAAGCCGCGCGGCGAGTCGCCGTCCATCGCGTCGACGCGCAGCTCGCCGTTGAGCCAGGTGCGGATGCGCGGTCCCACCGCCTCGATCTTCACGTGGTTCCAATCACCGATCTTGGTCAGTCGGCGCCCTTGTTCGCTAAAGGCCTTCTTGTCCCCGCCGAGCAGCCCGGGCACGAGCCAGAGGCGGCGGCCCTCCTCGTAGAGCCCGCCGGTCCACTGGCGGTTGCCCTGGTTGTCGGGGTCGGTGTCGATCTCGATCTGGTAGCCGTGCACCTTGCCCGCGGCGATGGTCTGGGTCTTGCCCGCGCCGTCGACGAAGGTCGTGTCCTTGTCGTAGGCGTGGCTGCGGATCTGCACGCCCGAGTTCAGGCGCGGGTCGACCTTGAAGTCGTACTCCAGGACGAAGTCGCCGTACTCCTTGTCGGTGCTGAGGAAGGTGTTGGGCGACTTCGCCACCGCCTCGCCGACGAGGATGCCGTCCTCCATGCGGTAGATGGCCTTGCCGCCCTTGCCGCGCGGCGTGCTGCCGCCGAGAAACTCGGCTGGCGTGCTTTGCGCCATCGCGGAGGCGGCGGCGACGAGGACGGAGAGGGCGAGGAGGGGGCGCATGGGAAGGGATAGGAGGCTAAATTAAGAATTAAGAATTAAAAATTAAGATGAATGCAGTGAAGTCAGGGCGAGGCTAGGGACCCAACGCTCGGTTTTGCCGCCCTTTTTAATTCTTAATTCTTAATTTTTAATTCCGTTCAGACTCAGGCGTGAACGGGAATCTTGAACTCGCCGCGGCCCGTGCGCTTGGCGATGAGGTCGGCGTTGGCCTTGTCGGCCAGGGCGCCGGTGAACTGCTCGGTCGCGGGATCGAGCGTCAGCGCGCCGGTGCGGAGCTTGGCGTCGGCGAAGCCGCACTTGGCGAGGTGCTCGGTCGCGCGCTCGGTGGCCTCGGCGAGGACGGCGTTGGACTTCACGATGTCCTTGATCTCGCCCTGGCTGTGCTCGGCACCGGTGCGGTAGGCGACGTTGCTGGCGTGGACCAGCGCGGTCGAGAGATGGCAGTCGCGCACCGTCGCGCGGAGCTCGGCGGGCTTGGCGTTGCGGATGGCGGAGACCCAGTTGCCGAGGTGGCCCTCCTCGCCGCCGGCGACCGCGAGGTTGGTGGCGCTGCCGGCCGTCTTGCCGAACTTCTGCACGACCTTGCCCTCGCTGTCGCGCACCGAGGCCGAGCTGTAGTCGGGGATGTGGATCGAGCCGTTCTCGCACTCGATCAAGATGCCGATGCCCAGGCCCTTGTAGGTATCCATGTCCCAGGTGATCTTGCTCTCGGTCTTCAGGGTGCCGTCCTTCTGCTTCGACTGCACTTCGCGCAGCTTCATCTCGTCGGCGTTCCTCGGCAGGCCGCGGACCTCCATGATGAGGGGTGCGGCGGCGTAGGCGTGGACAGTGACCACGGTGTTGGGCGTCTCGCCTGCGTCGTCGAGACCGAGGCGCGCGCCGACCGTGGCGACCGCCGGGGCCATCGCGTCCTCGCCGAGGAACCAGCGGGCCACGTCGACCTCGTGCACGCCCTGGTTGAGGACGTCGCCGCCACCGTAGTTCCAGAACCAGTGCCAATCATAGTGCACCGCGCCGTAGGAGCCGCTGCGCACCGAGTCGACCACGTCGGCCGGACCGCTCCAGAGGTCGTAGTTGATGTTGGCGGGGATGCTTTGCTTGATCGCCTTGCCGATGGACTGGCGCGGCTTGTAGCAGATGCCGCGGGCGAGCTTCACCTTGCCGAGCTTGCCCGAGCGCAGGTACTCGAGCGCCGCGATCAGGCCGGGGCCGGAGCGGCTCTGCGTGCCCGCCTGGGCGATGAGCTTGGGGAACTTGGCGGCGGCGCCGACGAGCTGGCGGCCCTCCCAGATGTTGTGCGAGAGGGGCTTCTCGACGTAAAGGTGCTTGCCCGTCTCGAGCGCCCAGATGCCGTTGAGCACGTGGGTGTGGTTCGGGGTGGAGACGATGACCGCGTCGATGTCCTTGTTCTCGAGCATGCGGCGCGCGTCCTCGTAACCCTTGGCGCCTTCATGCTTCTTCACGCCGGCGGCAAGCACGGTGCTGTCGACGTCGCACAGCCCGGCAATCTCGATGCCCTTCAGCTTGCTCGCGGCGGCGATGAGCTGGGCCCCGCGGCTGCGGAAGCCGATCACGCCGACGCGCAGGCGCTCGTTGGCCCCGGCCACCTGGCCGTAGGAGCGCGCGCTCAGGCCGACGTAGGCGGCGCCCAGCGCGGCGGTCTTGAGGAAGGTACGACGATGCAGGGGGTTCGACATGGGGTTGGGGGAGGGGTGTCCCTAGGACAGCCTTTTCGGGCCGCCGTTCCAGCCCTTTCCCGCCCCCGCGACCCAAAATCCCCTTGCTTCCCCTCGTCCCCGCGAGACCGTCCCGATGTGCCGCGTTGGATCCCCAATCTCTTCACGGGAATTCTGCTCACCGTTCTTGCAGCGGTCCTCGGACATGCCGCCGAGCACGCCGGGTGGTTCCATGGGTTGTTCCATGTCGATGCCGTTGCCGAATGCCATCATGCGCACGCGCATTCCGATGCTTGTGGTCACACCGCCTGTCATTCGCACGAGGCGGTTCCCGATCTCGACTTTGTCGCACCAACCGCGCCGCGCCTGGCGCAGGCCGAGTGTCTCGCCTGCCTGTCGATCTGCACCACGCTGCCGCCGCCTTCCGCGCCCGTCGTCGGTCTCCGTCCGCCCGACTCTAGTGATCGGTCTCCGCAGCGATCGGGCTGGTCGGCGGGTTTGAGTCCGCTGCTGGTCTGAGCGCGCATCGCCCCTTGTGGGCCCGAGGACGTGGCGCCGGGTGACGGCGCGTCGCGTTCCCGTATTCCGAGCCGTCCCCGGAGGCATCCGCGGGCCCAGTCCCGATGCGAACACCCACACCATGAGACACCTGCTGCTGCTTCCCTGCCTCGCCACCCTGCTCGGCGCCGCCGAGCTTACCGTGGCCGATTCCCTGCGTCTCGCGCTCGGACACCATCCCGATGTCCTCACCGCCGACGCTGGGCTGCGCCTGCGCCTCGCCGAGTCCCAGCAGCTCGAGCAGCGCGCCGCGCCGCGCCTCGAGGCGGAGATCAAGGACATCGGCGGTGACGGCGGCGCCGAGGTGCGCCTGCTCCAGCCGCTGCGCCGCGGCGACCTCGGCCTCCGCTCCCAGTACGCCGCCGCGGAGCGCGCCGCCGCCGAGGCCGACGGCAAGGCCCGGCTCGTCGCCATCCTCAACGAGACCTTCCAGGCCCACGTCGCGCTCTGGGCTGCCCAGCGCGCGCTCACCTTGGCCCGTGAGGAGGAGGCCGCCGCCGCAGGCATCGTGCGTCGCGCGCGTGCTGCGGCCGATGATGGGCGTCTCGCGCCCGCGCCGCTCCTCGCCGCCGAGGCCGCGCTGCAGGAGGCGCGCTCCGCGGTCCGCGCCGCCGAGGCCGCACGGCTCGACGCCGCCGCGTCACTCGCCCGTTGCGTCGGGTCCGCCGACCCGCTCGTGGCCGCCGCGCCCGCGCTCGCGCCGCTTCCCGACGACCCGGCGCCGCTCGTCGACTTCGCCCTGCGCCGCTCGGAGATGCGCGCCGCCCTCGCCGCGCGCGAGGAGGCCGCGCGCAAGCGTCGCGCCGTGGCGCGGGCCGAGGCCGACAACGCGCCCTCGGTCGGCATCCTCGCCGAGCAGCGCGCCGACGGCGAGCCCTGGGCCTTCGGCATCGGCTTCTCGCTCGACCTCCCGGTGCCCGGCCGCCGCCGCGCCGAGTCCGCGGTCGCGGATGCGGACCTGCGCGCCGTGCGCGCCCACCGTCTCCTCGCCGCGCCCGAGCTGGTCGCCGCCGAGATCCGCGCCCGCCTGACCGTCGCGCGCGAATCCGCCGCCGCCGCCGAGGCGCATGGCGCCGCCCTCGACTCGCGCCGCCGCGCCGCCGAGGCGTGCGCCCGCGCGCTCGATGAGGGCCTGGGCGACCTCGCCGCGCTCGCCGAGAGCCTCGACCGGCTTGCCGACTCGCGCCGCCGCGACCTCGAGCTCCACCTCGAATCCCTCCGCGCCCGCTCCCGCCTCGAGGAGGCCCTCGGCGGCCGCCTCGAGCAGGCACTTTCCCGCTAAGCCATGATCCACCGCATCCTTCCCCTCCTGCTCGCCGCCCGCGTCCTCGCCGGCGAGGGCCACGCTCACGGGCCTCAGCCCGGGGCTGTTCCCACCGGGCCCGTCGTCATCGGCCCCGAGGCGCGCCGCAATCTCAGTCTCGAGACCGCGCGCGCCGAGGTGCGCCCGCTGGCTTCCGAGGTCGAGCTGCGCGGGCTCATTCGTCCAGCGGCCAATGCTCGTGCCGCAATTGCCGCCTCGACGGCCGCACGTGTGATTGAGCTTAAGGCGACTCCTGGGACCGTGCTCGACGCCGGCGCACCCGTCATCGTCATTCAGCCGCTGATCGCCGGCGCGGGTCGGGTGACGCTCAGCGCACCGTTGGGCGGTACCTTGCTTGGACGTCTCCCGCTTGTCGGTCAGGTGGTCGAGGCGGGCCAGCCGCTCGCCGAGGTGGCCGATCTTTCGCGACTCGTCGTTGTCGGTCGCGTGCAGTCCCGTCCCTTGCCCGTGCTCGCGGCCGGTCAGGCAGCCTCGGTGCGTCTCGGCGAGCGCGTGCTCGCCGGCCAAGTTCGGGTGGCCGCACCAGCGGTTGATGCGCCCCTGCCCGCCGTCGACTTCGAGGTCGCGCTGAGGGGCGCCACACCCGCTGATCTCGGAGCCGCCGCCCGCGTCGGCGTGCGCATCGGCACGCCCGCGCCTGCCATCGCTGTCCCGCTCGCCGCCGTGGTCGGCGAGCCCGGCCGCGAGGCAGTCTTTGTCGAGACCACGCCCGGCACCTTTGAGCGGCGCGCGGTCGGTCTCGGTCATCGCGAGTCCGGCTGGGTCGAGGTCGTGCGCGGTGTCCTGCCGGGCGAGAGCGTGGCCACGCGCGGCGCCTACCAGTTGCAGTTCGCGGGAGCCGCCTCCGCACCGGCCGATGAGCACGGCCACGGCCACTGATTCGCCATGCTCGACGCGTTGATTCGACTTTCCGTCCGCCACCGCCTCGCGGTGGTCGCCGGTGCCGCGCTTGTTCTCGTGCTCTCGCTGCTGGGACTGCGACGCCAGGCGATCGACATCTTCCCCGAGCTGAACCGCCCGACGGTGACGATCTTCACCGAGGCGGGCTCGCTCGCGCCCGAGGAGGTCGAGTCGCGCGTCAACCTGCCCATCGAGCGCGCCGTGACCGGCGCCCCGGGAGTCGAGCGGGTTCGGTCCTCCGCGGGTATCGGCCTCTCGCTCATCCATGTCGAGTTCGGCTGGTCGGCGGATCCGCGTGCCGCGCGGCTGGCCGTCTCGGAGCGCCTGCAGGAGGCGAGGGCGGCCTTGCCCGAGGGTGTCGTTCCCACGCTGGCTCCGGCTTCCTCGCTGATGGGGCAGATCATGGTGCTCGGCTTGGTCTCGTCCTCGGGTTCGGTCGATCCAGGCGAGTTGCGTGATGTCGCCGAATGGGAGTTGCGCCCGCGTCTCCTCGCTGTCCCCGGAGTCTCCAAGGTCACCGTCGTCGGCGGACATCGACGTCAGTGGCAGGTGCTGGTTGACCCCGAGCGTCTGCGTCATGCGGGTGTCTCTTTAAGCGAACTTGAGTCGACGCTTACTGGTGCAGGCTTGGACGCCTCTGGCGGCTTCCAATCGACGGGAGCCTCGGAGCGCCTCGTGCGCATTCTCGCCCGCGCTCGTGACGGACAGGATCTTGCCGGGCTCGTCGTGGGGAACGCGCCAGGTCGCGCCCCCATCCTGCTCGGTGACGTCGCCGAGGTTCGCCTCGCGCCCTCGCTGGGCTCGCGCGGCGATGCCGGCCTCGATGGCTTCCCCGCGGTCCTGCTCGCCATCCAGCGCCAGCCGGGGGCCGATACCGTGGCCCTGACGCGTGCCATTGAGTCTGCGGTCGGCGAGGCTCGGTCGCGGCTGCCCGCAGGTGCCGAGATCCGCGACGACCTGTTCCGTCAGTCCGACTTCATCGAACGTGCCATCGCTAATGTCGTCGAGTCCCTACGCGATGGTTCACTGCTCGTCGCGCTGGTCCTGATTCTCTTCCTCCTGAATCTGCGGACCACGGCCATCACCCTGGTCGCCATCCCGCTCTCGCTCCTGACCACGCTCGGTGTCTTCGGCCTGTTCGGACTGGGCATCAACACGATGACGCTCGGCGGGCTCGCCGTCGCCATCGGTGAGTTGGTCGACGACGCCATCGTCGACGTCGAGAACGTCTTCCGTCGCCTGCGCGAGAACCGGCAGTCGACCGCGCCCAAGCCCGCGACCGAGGTCGTGGTCGCCGCCTCGCGCGAGGTGCGCGGCTCGGTCGTCATCGCGACCTCCCTCGTCGTTCTCGCCTTCCTCCCGTTGCTCGCGCTCGAGGGCGTCGAGGGCCGGATCTTCGCCCCGCTCGGACTCGCTTACATCGCCGCGATCCTGCTCTCGCTCCTCGTCTCGCTCACGGTCACGCCCGCGCTCTGCGCGTTGCTTCTGCCGGGGCTTCGTCGTCTCGACCACGCCGACCCCGGGCTCGTCGTCCGTGCGGTGCAGTCGCTGCAAGGTCGGGCGCTTGAGGTCGCGCGTGCTCGCCCCGCCTTGCTTGCCACCTTGGTCGCCACGCTCCTGCTTGCCGCAGGTTGGGGTGCGACGCGTCTGGGTCGCGAGTTCCTGCCCGCGCTCAACGAGGGAGCCTACACGGTCTTCCTCAATGCCGCGCCCGGCACCTCGCTGACGGAGTCCTCACGGATGGGTCGCCAGGCCGAGGGTCTGCTGCGGCAGATACCTGAGGTGAAGTCCGTCGCCCGTCTCACTGGGCGCGCCGAGAACGACGAGCATGTCCTCGAGGCTAATGTCAGTGAGCTCGAGTTCACCGTGGCGCCGTCGGATCGCCCGCGCGCGGAGGTCGAGGCGGATATCCGCGCGCGCCTCGCGACCCTGCCCGGCGTGGCGGTTGGTCTCGGGCAGCCGCTCTCGCACCGCATCGACCACGTCCTCTCCGGCGTGCAGGCACAGGTGGCGGTGAAGGTCTTCGGCGACGACCTGCCGACGCTCCGCGATGCCGCTGTCCGCGTCGGCGAGATCCTCCGGGCGACACCCGGCTTGGCTGATGTGCAGGTCGAGGCCGTCACCGAGATCCCGCAGGTGCATGTGCGCGTCGACGCCGCGCGCGCCGCCGCGGCCGGCCTCAATCCCTCCGAGGTCGCCGCCCAAGCAGAGGTCGCTCTCCGCGGTCGGGTGGTCGGCGCGGTCTTCCGTCAGGGTCGCTCGCACGACATCGTGCTCGCCCTCGCCGGGGATGTACGCACCGACCTCGCAACGATGTCGGAGCTCCCGCTGACGTCGCCCTCTGGCATCGTCTCACTGGGTGCCGTGGCCGACCTTGAGATCGCCGCTGGTCCCAACCTTATCCAGCGCGAGAACGGCCTGCGTCGCATCGTGGTCTCGGCCAATGCCGTGGGACGCGACCTCGTTGGTGCGGTCGATGATGCCCGCGCCCGGCTCGCCGCGTCCCCGGCGCTCCCCTCGGGCGTGCATGTGACGTTTGATGGACAGTATGCGAGCCAGGCGGAAGCGCGTGTGCGCCTCGCTGGTCTCGCCTTACTTGCTCTCGTCGGCGTGCTCCTTCTCCTGCGCTTCCATTTCGGCAGCTGGATCCTCGCCGCCCAGGTGCTACTCAACCTTCCGCTTGCCCTCATCGGCGCGGTGCTCGGCGCCTGGGTCGCAGGCGGGGGTGTTGCCTCGCTCGCGACGCTTGTCGGCTGCATCACGCTCGCCGGCATCGCCTCGCGCAACGGCATCCTCATGGTGGGACATTACCTCCATCTCATGCGCCACGAGGGCGAGCGTTTCGATTGGCAGATGATCCGGCGCGGTAGTCGCGAGCGTATCGTGCCCGTGCTGATGACCGCGGTCACCGCCGCGCTTGCCCTATTGCCGCTGGTGCTGGGTGGGGATCTCCCCGGACGTGAGATCCTGCATCCGGTGGCCGTGGTCATCTTCTTCGGTCTGCTCTCCAGCACCTTGCTCGACCTCGTGGTCACGCCGCTCGTCTTCTGGCACTTCGGACGGCGTGCCGTCGCCCATCTTGTTCCCCAAGCTCTTCAAACCCGCGAATGACATGCGAATCCTACTCCTGCTCTTCATTCCATTCCTCGCTGCCTGTGGCGATCACCACCACGACCATGGCTCGAACGGCCAGGCGTCCGACGGACATGCCCACGCGCACGAGCACGGCCATCCCGTCACCCTGCGCGTCGAGGGAGACGCCGCCAAGCTCTGGGGTCTCCTGAACGCCGTCGCGGCGGACCTCGGCAAGTCGCCCGCCACGTTGGCCTCGGACGCCGCCAATCTCGCCGCGCTCGCCGCGGCGCTCGAGCCGCTCGCCGCCGCCGCGCCGGATCCCGATCGCGCCGCCGGCATGCTCGCCAACCTCGCCCGCGCAGCCGACCAGCTCGCGCATGCGGCCGACGAGGGCGAGGACACGCGCGACAGCCTCGCTCGCCTCGTCTCGGTGCTCGAGTTGGCGCGGCGTCTCGATCCGGCCTCATCCGCCCAGCCTGTCGACCCCACCTACGTCGCCGGTCCCTCCGGCGGCGTCCTCGCCGAGCTCCGCGACGCCGCCGGCGCGCGTGTCGGCTGGGCCGAGGTGAAATTGCACGGCGACGCCGGCGACCTTGAGCTCTGGCTCGCGCGCGACATCCGGATCTCCCAGCCGCTCACCATCCCCGTCGCCGCCGTCGCGAAGCTCGAGCTCGCGGGTCCCGGTCGGTCGGTCGAGCTGCGGGTCAGGGACGCCGCCGCGAACAAGGACGAGCGGGGCAGGGCGACGGTCGTCGACGGTCGCACCCATTACCTCGTCTTCCCGGGCGAGACCGGTACCGATGCGTCCTGGTTGATGGGCGAGGACTTCCGCTCACCCGCTCGGCTCACCGTCGAAGGGCTTTCCTCCGACTTCGAGCTCATCCCCCACGCCCACTGAGGCCGTGCCAGCTTGCCGCCTGGGCACCGCCCTTTTTACTTTTTACTTTCCACTTTTTACTCAAGGGCAGCGGCTTGCCCCTTCCTGCCTCCGGCTCGGCAGCTCCGCCGCCGCCCTTTAGCCTTTTCGACCTTAGTCCTTAGTCTCTTTCCTTCACCCACCCCGATGCTACCCCGCCGTCGATTTCTCCGTAACGTGACGTTGGCCTCGCTCACCTTCCCGGCGCTGGTCCGCGCTCAGAACCTCAACTCACGCCTTCAGCTCGTGCAGGTCGGTTGCTCGGGTAAGGGCGGCGATGACATTCATCAGATCGCCTCGCACCCCAAGGTCCGCTTCGTCGGCTTCTGCGATGTCGACTCGAGTCGCTTCGGATCGACGCCCGCGGATGTCGCCCGCTTCGCCGACTACCGCGTCATGTTCGACAAGCTCGGCGACGGCTTCGACGCCGCCGTCATCTCCACGCCCGACCACATGCACGCGCTCCCCGCGCTGCGCGCTATGCGCCTGCGCAAGCATGTCTACCTCCAGAAGCCCCTCGCCCACAACCTCGGCGAGGTCCGCGCCCTCCGCCTCGCCGCTGAGCGCCACGGCGTCCGCACGCAGATGGGCATCCAGATTCACTCCGCCTCGGAGTACCGCACCGCCGTCGCTCTCATCCGTGCCGGACG
>JBMSKH010000034.1:0-17819 GCA_049419705.1 Opitutales bacterium | reverse complement strand
CCATGTCCTCGCGACCCCTCTGGAAGGTCGTGCTCTCGCTGTTGGTCCTCGCGGCCGCAGTCTACGAGCTCACTCCCCTCCGCACCGTTCCCCTCGAGGTCTACGCACCCGCCCACGTCCGGCCGGATGCGACCGAGACCTTCGCCAAGCTTCACGCCGAGGCGCAGCAGCGCGTCAAGTCGGCCAAGGACGCCACCGTGCCCGATGATCGCAAGTCGCCGACCTATTACCAGGCCCTGCGCGACATCGGCGCCGGCCGCGGTCGCGCCGAGCCCGTCGACCTGCTACCGATTTTCTTCGACCCGCAGACCTTCGTCCGCGAGCCCGAGCTGCTCAAGCGCAACACGCTCGTCCTGAAGGAGCTCCTTCGTCGGTCCCAGGGACGCCTCAAGCTCGGCCTCGACCTGCAGGGTGGGGTGTCCTTCACGCTCAAGGTCGACACGGAGACCGCCGTCGCCGACGCGACCAAGGCGCTCGAGGAGGCCAAGGCCCAGCTCGAGGCCCGCACCGCGACCAACGACGCCGCAGGCATCGCCGAGGCCAAGGTGCGCGTCGAGCGCGCCGAGCGCACGCTCGCCGAACGCAGCGACCGCGGCGGCGCGGGGCTCATCGATCAGGCGGCGCAGGTGATGGACAAGCGCATCAACGCCTACGGCGTGGCCGAGCCCGTCATCCGCCCCGTCGGTGCCGACCTGCTGGAGATCCAGCTGCCCGGCGAGGATGCGGCCAACAACCCCGACATCATCGATGTCCTAAAGAAGCCCGCCAAACTCGAGTTCCGCCAGGTCTACCGCTACGCGCGCCCGACCGAGTCGGAACTGGACCACACCTTCCGCAGCCTGCCCGACAATCCCCGCGCGGTCGACTCCCCCGTCGCGCTCTACGAGGCGCTGACCCAGCGCGACATCGACCGTCGCACCGGCCAGGTCACGCTCAGCCGTTACTTCGTGCGCAAGCGCGCCGACGCCACCGGCGCCATCATCTCGCGCGCCGGCTACAGCATGCCCGACGGCTTCAACTGGCAGGTCGACATGGCCTTCACCTCCGACGGCGCCGAGCGCTTCGGCGAGCTGACCACAAAGATCGCCCGCGGCAACCTCGACGGCACCCGTGGGCAGCTCGCCATCGTCCTCGACGGCGAGCTCCAGTCGGCCCCCAGCGTCGACAAGCCCATCCTCGGCAACGGCGCGATGATCTCCGGCAGCTTCACGCCCGAGGAGGCCAAGCAGCTCGCGGACGTGCTGAACAACCCGCTCGAGTTCCCCCTGCGCACCCAGGACGTCACCGCGGTCGGCCCCTCGCTCGCACAGGACGCCCAGGATAAGTCCGTCGTCGCCTCGACCGTGGCGGTCGGCCTCGTCATCCTGTTCATGGTCGGCTTCTACCTCTGGGGCGGCTTCATCGCCGTCGTCGGCATGGTGGTCAACCTGGTCATGATGCTCGGCGCTATGGCGTACTTCGGCGCGACCATCACGTTGCCCGGCGTCGCCGCGCTCGTCCTCACGCTCGGCATGGCGGTCGACGCCAACATCCTGATCTTCGAGCGCGTGCGCGAGGAGCTCCGACTCGGCAAGGACCCCGCGGTCTCGCTGCGCGAGGGCTACGACCGCGCGATGCTCACCATCGTCGACGCCAACCTCACGCACCTGCTCGTTGCGCTCATCCTCGCCAACATGGGCACTGGTCCGATTAAGGGCTTCGGCGTGACCCTCATCATCGGTATCTTCACCACGCTGCTCTCGACGCTCATCACCTGCCGCGGCCTGCAGGAGTTCTCCATCAACCGTGGGGTGATGACCCGCCTCTTCGGCCTGCCTGTCTTCCGGCACGACATCGGCTACCAGTTCCTGCGTTACGCGCGTCCGGCGCTGATTGTCTCCTGGAGCATCGTCGCTCTCGGCATGTTCGCCCTCTACGAGCGCGGCGAGTCGGCCTTCGGGAAGGACTTCCGCGGCGGCGAGTCGACCCTCGTCGCCATCCGGGACGCCAAGTCAATCGACACCGGCAAGGTCCAGGCGCTGGCGGCCTCGCTCGGCCTGCCGGACACCACCGCCACCCTTCAGACCCCGGTCGGCGGGGGCGAGCCGACCCTGCGCATTGAGACCTCGATCACAGAGGACAAGGCCAAGGGAGACTTCGCGAATATCACCGCAATCGTCGGCGCGCTCAAGGCGCAGCATCCCGGATACCTTCGGGACGCCTCCCTGCCGGTCGAGCAGCTGATGCTCACCCGCGAGGCGGTCGGCGCCTCGGTCAGCGGTGACCTGCGTCAGAACGCGGTTATCTCCGTGATATTCGCCTTACTCGGCATCGCCATCTACGTCTCGCTCCGTTTCGAGGCGGGCTTCGGCGTCGCCGCCCTCGTGGCCACGCTGCACGACGTGCTGATGACAATCGCCCTCTTCGTCTTCTTCGGGGGCGAGTTCAACGCCGCCCTCATCGCCGCCATCCTCCTCATCATCGGCTACTCGGTCAACGACACCATCGTCGTCTTCGACCGTATCCGCGAGGAGTTGCGCGAGCACCCCGGGCGCTCGCTGGCCGACGTCATCCACATCGCGCTCAACCGGACGCTCTCCCGCACGGTCCTTACCTCGATGACCGTGCTGCTCTGCGCCATCTCGCTCTGGGCCTTCGGCGCGGGTGATGTCCGCCTCTACGGCGAGGTCTTCATCTACGGCGTGATCACCGGCACCTTCTCATCCATCTTCATCGCCTCGCCCATCTACTACTGGTGGCACCGTGGTGAGCGCAAGGGAGCGGATGCGGCGGACAAGGCCCCGGTCTATACCTGGGAAGCCGGTTCATCCTCCTCGAACTGATCCCGGACGTGCCTCCCATGGCCGACTGGACCCATCGGTCCACCGACGACGCCCTCGCGCGCCGTCTCCAGGAATCCCTCGGGGTGACCCGGGTGGTTGCGGTTCTGCTCAGCCGACTCTGCGCCGACGAGGCCGAGGCCGAGCGTCACCTACGCCCGCAGCTGGCCCACGTCTCCGATCCCTTCGCCGTCGGCGGTCTCCGCGAGGCCGCCGAGCGTCTCGTGCGCGCGGTCGACCGGGGCGAGCGCATCGCGATGCTCGGCGACTACGATGTCGACGGCGTGACCAGCACGGCCGGGCTCGTCCATGTCCTGCGTCGCCTCGGCGCCCAGCCGGACTTCTACGTCCCGCGCCGCCTCGAGGAGGGTTACGGTCTCTCCAACCTGGCGCTCGACCGCGTGCTCTCCGGCCCCAAGCCCGACCTGTTCGTCGCCCTTGACTGCGGCACCAACTCCCACGCCGAGGTTGCGCGGCTGCGCGAGGCTGGCATCGACGTCATCATCATCGACCACCACGTCGCCAAGGACGGACCCGCCGCCGGTTGCCTGCTGGTCAATCCGCGCGTGCTCGACGCCGAGGACGCACCCTGGCAGTCGCTCTGCACCGCCGGCCTGACCTTCAAGCTCATCCATGCCATCCTCAAGGTGCTGCGACTCCGCGGCGATGCCCGTGGCACCGACCTCGCAGTGAAGGACTATCTCGACCTCGCTGCGCTCGGCACCATCGCCGACCTCGTGCCGCTCCGGGCTGAGAACCGCATCCTCGCCTCGCACGGCCTCAAGGCCTTGTCCGATGCGCGCCGTCCGGGCGTGCGGGCCCTCGTCTCGGTCAGCGGTCTCGAGCCTGGTCAGACCCTCACGTCGACCGACATCTCTTACCGTCTCGGACCGCGCATCAATGCGAGCGGGCGGTTGGCCGATGCGGCCATCCCGCTCCGGTTGCTGCTTGCTGAGTCCGAAGCCGAATGCGCCGAGGGCGCGGCGCAGCTCGACGCGCTCAACCGCGAGCGCCAGGAGATTGACCGCAAGGTCACGGACGAGGCCACGGCCCAGCTGACCGGCATGCTTGATGCCCCTGGTTTTGTCGCCCAGGGCGACTGGCATCCCGGAGTGGTTGGCATCGCCGCGGGCAAACTCTGCCGCACCTTCTCCCGACCTGTCATCGTGCTCGGCCGCGAGGGCGACGTCGCCAAGGGCTCGGGCCGCAGCGTGCCCGGGGTCAACCTGGTCGAGGTTCTCCAGACCTGCCATGACCTCCTCGGCAACTACGGCGGCCATCCGATGGCGGTCGGCGTCTCCATGCCCGTGGCCAACGTCCCCGAGTTCCGCCGCCGCTTCGCCGAGGGCGTGGCCGCGCGGCTGGCAAGCCAGCCCGTCGCCGGCGAGCCCGCGGTGGAGATCGCCGCGTCGGTCACGCCGGAGGAGGTCACCGCGCAGCTGCTCGACGAGCTCGAGATGCTCCAGCCCTACGGCGAGGGCAATCCGGAGCCGATCTTCTCGCTGCGCGGCGTTGTGCTCGATCGCCCCGTCCAGCGCTTCGGCGACGGCAATGCGAACTTCCGTCACACGCTGATGCTCTCGGGTGGACGCCGCCTTGGATTGCTTGCTTGGCGCATGGCGGATCGGGCGCCAGGTCCGGGCATCGCGGTCGACTTCGCCGTGCGGCTCTCCTGGAACCGTTGGCAGGGGCGCAAGCACCCCCAGGCCGAGGTCATCGCTTGGCGGGCTTCGTCTGCCCGTTGACGGGCTTGGCTGACTTGTCCTTCGGCCGGAGCGAGATCGGCTCCACCTTGGGCGGCTTGGTCTTCTCGTCGCCCTTGCGTTCCTCGATACCCTTGATGCGGATCGCATGCTCCTTGGGGTCGCCCGGGAGTAGGAAGTAGATGGCGCGCAGGTCGTCCTCCTGGAAGGTGCGGAGCATGTAGCCGCGCGCAAAGCCATCCTCGCGCTCCGTCAGGATCTCGGTCATCGCGTACTGCTTGTGGTTGGCGCCGGGCCGCAGTGCTCGGTCACCTCCGTTTTCGAGGTCCATCACCATGCCGCCCGCGTTGATCTTCACGCGCCCGCCTGTGAGATTGATGAAGCGCAGCGTGCCCCAGGGGAAACGTCCGTCCGCGTCGCTCAGCGCCTGGATGGAGAGGCCTCCCCGGTCGTTGGGAATGAAGAGGAGGATGAGTCGCGCGCCGTCAGTGAGCCGCACCGAGGCCAGCGGCTTCTCCGTGAGGTCCTTGGCGAGGTGGGTGAAGATGAGGTTCGCGGGACCTCGGTAGCTCTGCTCGGCGGTGAGGATATCGCTGCTGATTCCGAGGGGCACGCGCTCGTCCTCGGAGATGGCATAGGCGGCGTCAGGAATCGGCCCCGCGAAGGCGAGGGCGCGGAAGGTCGCGCTGATGCCGGGCGCCTTGGCTGGCTCGTCCGCGGCGAGGAGACCAAGGGGGAGCAGGCAGAGGAGAAGGGTGTGGCGCACGGTTCAGATCTCGGACGGGTTGAGCCAGCGGACTGAGACGATGCGGAAGCGTCGCCCCAGGTTCACGTTGGTGACTTTGGTCGGAGGGGTGGTCTCGGGCGCCTCGCTGCTGTCGCAGTAGTCGGGCGTGCGCTGCACGACCGCCTCGACCCAGGCGCGGCCGCGTCCCGTCTCGGATCCGCCCGGAGGCCGAATCTCGGCGTAGGCGCGGATGAGGAAGGTGTCGGAGCGCGCGTTGATGTGGGGTCCGATGGCGGCGAGGATGTCCTGCTGCAGCACCGAACCGGGGGCGAAGAGGGCCGCGTGGGCTTGGTTCTTGGGCGATTTTGAGGTGATGCCGGCGGAGCGCGTCCCGGCATCGGTGATCTCGATGCCCTCGGGGTAGCCCGTCCAGGACTGCTGCCCGACGCTCCCGGTGTTGCTGGCGAGCGAGGCTTGGTTGACCTCTGGCGCTGGTGTCACGCGGTTGGAGATCTCCGCGCCTTCGGTCTCGGCTCGCGCGATGGCGGCTTGCAGGCAACCGGCCTTGGCCACGGCGTTTCCGGGCGAGGTGACGTCGAGGAAGCGGTTGACGAATTGGGAGAGCCCTAGGAAGGGGGTGGGGACGACCACCGTGCTGCCTGGGGTGGCGCCGCGGAATCTACGCTCGGGGAACTCGGTCGTCCCGCCCTTTCGTAGTTGGCGGTCGATCGGCGTGCGCACCGTGTACTGCGTGCGGAAGCGGATCTCATCGACGATGGCCCGGGCGAGCAGGCGAATCTGTGTGTCGTCGAGCGCGGCGAAACCCGTCCAAGGTTTGTCGTTTGTCCACGCGGCGCGCGGGTCGCTGAGGGCTGTGCTGTCGCTCCGTGCGGCACGCGGGAAGCGTGCGTTGCGCGTGGCGGAAGGGGTGGTGGCGGTGTCACCGCCATTGGCAAGCCGCTTGGTCCCGCCGAGTACGGCGGCCCAGGCGTCGACCGAGGTGGAGTTGATGTTGAAGGCACCGTCGATGACCAGATGAGCGGCCGCCTGTTTGTAGTCGGTCAGCTTGACCGCGATATCCTTGCGGGTGGGTGTCGTGGTGGAGGACGCCGTGCGGTTCCGTCCGCTCCAGATACGCATGCGCGGGTTGAGCAGCGTCGTGGTGCCGTCCACGAAATCATCAATGACCTTGTTCAGTGTGCGCGGCGAGGATTGGCCGGACCACGGCGGTGCGGCTCCGGTGAAGGTGTCGACGACCGTCACATTGATCGCCGTGGAGGGCGGGGTGGGCTCGGGCGAGGCTGAGGAGAGGAAGTAGCGGTCCCAGATTGCGATGTTCGCAAGGTAGGCACGGTCGACGTCGGTCCAGTTTTGATTCACTCGATAGCTGACAACCTTGTCGAGCGGCAGGTTGGGCGAGGCGAAGCTACTCCCGATGCAGTAGAGCGGGTCCTGGTCGCGCATGCCGAAGTTGGCGTGTGCGTACTGGGCCAGTGAGATGGGGGGGTGCATCGGCAGCTCCGTGAAGACCGTCGAGATGCGTCCGCCCTGTCCCGAGCTGTTCGACGCGCCGCCGAGCCCCATCTTGGCGGCGCCATCACCGGTCTCGAACGCCGTGCTCCAGTTGCCGCCGCCTGAGCTGACTGTGAGGCGGTAGCTCGGTGAGGTCGTGGCGTAGCCCGGCCCCATGTTGGCCCCGTTCTTGTCGGCCCCTCCGGGCGACCACCCGGTGGCGTCGCCTCGGGTCATCAGGGCGAGAGGGTTGGAATGGGTCAGGATAGGATAGGGGAGGGCGTCCTTGGGCCAGCGCACCGAGTAGTCGACCACCGCGAAGATCTTCGGCGGCGAACCGACGGATGGCACCTGGCTGGACCAGGTGCCCGCAGGGTAGGTGATGGCGGCGGCTGTACCGTTACGAATCGCGCTCATCTGGCTGTCGAAGAGCTCGGTGTGTTCGCTGCACTTGTTGTACATCGCGTCGCTACCGGTGGTGGCGGCCTCCATGATCGAGTCGCCGGGCCAGCAACTCATGAGGTGTCGACCGTAGAGCGCTCCACCGGTGACAAATCCGATGGAGAAGCTATCTCCCATACCGGGGTTGTAGGTGGCGAGAGTGCTTGTGTCCGAGGTCAGGCAAGGCACCCAGAAGCCGCCGAGGAAGTCGTAGGTGTTGCCCGCGGTGGCGATACGGGTGAAGGGCACGGGGGCGCTGGCGGTGGGTGAGAAGACGCGAAACTCGCCGGGCTGCAGCACGATCTCGGGGATGTAGGTTCGGAGGTTCTCGCCGTTGTAGCCTGAGCTATCGAGGGCGCGGGTCATGTCTTGCAGCGACCGTGACCAGGGGGTGCCGCCGTTGACGCCGCTGCTCGACATCGTGAAGGTCCAACTGTTCCAGTTGCGGAAGGAGACGCGCATGGCCGCTGAGTCCGACGGGTTCTCGCGTCTCAAGTTGAGCGCGACATTGTAGGGGTTGTGCAGGACCGTGATGGGGGACATCACGATGCGCAGCTGTCCGGAGTCCTGCTGGAGGCCGAACATAATCATCTGCCGTGAGATGTATGGTGTGCTCGCGACCTTGATAGGTCGGATGCAAGGCGTGCCAGGGGCGAGGCTGCCGTGGGCAGCGGCGGAGGTTGGCGTCAGGTTGGAGAGCACATAACTGCTGGAGCCGAAGGGTCCGCTGGAAACATCGGTCGCGAACGGATCTCCAAAGAGGTTGGAGAAGTTCGTGTTGTCCATCCGGTTGAAGATGTGGGAGTAGTGGTAGGTGCCGCCGGTCCCGACCTGCATCTTCTCGTTGGAGATGACATTGGGGAAGACCGTGCGGGCGCGGATGGTCGCAGCGCTGCCCGACCAGCTCATCTGACGGTACAGTCGGTGATAGTCCCGGATGATCATCCAGGTCGGACCGCGAATCTGCGGGTTGCCGCCGGAGCGGCCCGCACTGTTGTCCGGATCGTCCCAGTTGAAGGTATAAATCGGCGCGATATCGTACCGGGTCGGCGTGCTGTTCGGTATGCCGGTGATGCCGGTGGGGTCGCACCACCACATCGGTTGCCAGATCTTGGTGCCGGAATCGAGGATGGTCATGATGGGCGGATTCGCCTTGGTTGTGCGCGCCATCTCCCAGAAGAGCAGGGTGTTGCGACCGTCACCCTCGCCGAACTCACCGGTAATGAATGCGGCATCATCCTGCTCGAACGCGGTCGAGAGGTCGATGCGGACGCCGCCCCAGAAGCTGTCGGTGATCAGGCCTGTCGACCAGTAGGTGACATCCGGCTGGCAGCGTCGGTTGGGGATGGCTGTCGCTGGCACGGGTGAGACCGGTGTGTTGTTGAAGCCAGCGAGCAGAGGTAGGTCGCCGGCTCCGGCTAGGCGGGTGAAGGTCGCGCCGGGTGTCGTGGCTTCGAAGCCCGCGAGGAGTTCCATCCCGTTGCGTGCGGTGCCGCGCAGTGCGGGCAGGCTGGCCGGGATTGATGCTGTCAGCCGAGGCTCGTCGAGGTTAGCCCGGGCCTTGATGCCCTCGTCTCCAATCCAGTAGGCGTATTTGAACCTTGTGGCTGTGTCCGGCGAGCTGATGGAGGGGAGGCTGACGCGTCCGTCGGGGCGGCCTGGATCGCTGGCACTCGCCGTCTCGGCGGCGGTCGCGCTGGCGTCGCCGACCAGGGTGACGAGTCCGATGCCCGCGGTTGTGGCCGTGGCGGTGTAATCCGACTGCCACGGAATCCATTGGTTGGTCTCGTAGTCGCTCTTTCCCGTGAGCGAGACTGACTGGGTGCCGGGAACTGCGTCGTGGCGCCCGCTGATGAGCCAAGCGGGGGGTTGCTCCGGTTTGTCCGTTCGCCAGACCCCGGTCCACATCGGGTTGCGGATGGTCGACCAGGTCCAGCCCGGCTGGGTGGCGTCGGCAGTGATGTCGGCGCGTGCGGTGACACGTCGGTCGGCGCCCGCCTCCTGCTGGAGGTGGCCGACCGCGAGACGCAGCGAGGCGAGGGCCGAGAGACGAGCCTGGGTGCCCGCCTGCTGCGCCGCGGATAGTCGGGATTCGATGCTGAGAAAGCCCGCTACGGACAGTACCACCAGCACCATCAAAGCCATGATGGTTAGTGACAGCACGAGGCTGAAACCAGAACGCTGTTTAGGGGCTTGAGACAACCCCCTTTGGGTTATCTGGGCGCCCGAACTTGGCAAGGGGATAGGGTGCCAAATACGGTCAGTTCAGAGGCTGCGAGCCTTCTGCAACGCAGTGGTGGCTTTCTGCTCAGCCTCGGCCACCGAGCTGCCCTTGGGTAGGCCCGGGCGCTTGTGGCCGGTCTGGGTCAGCCATGCCAGCTTGAGGGCGTTCTGGGCCTCTCCGATGGCCTTGAGACGTGCTGGCGAGCCCACCTCTGGTTTGCCGGGTAACTTCAGCAAGGGCCAGATTCCGGCGAGGACGGCATCGGCGATCATCCTGTGGCCGGCGTCGCCTGGGTGGACGTTGTCGCTGGCGTAACGGAAGGAAGGGTCGCGTGATTTCTCATCCGTGATGGCCTCGCGCAGGGCGGGGCGGATGTCGACGACCTCCCAGCCCATCGCTGTCTTGGAGTTGAGCCAACCCGCGTAGGCCTCGAGGACGTTGTCGTAGTCCGCCGGCGAGGTCTTGGCCTTGTCCGCGGCATGCAGGGGAGGCGTGAGCACGATCACACGCGCGCCGCTCGCGCGGCAGGCGGCGACCAATTTCTCCATCCCCTGCTTGAAGGCGCTGAAATTGGCGTTGCTCAGGGTCTCGTAGATGCCGTCGTTCATCCCGTAGTTGGCGATGACCAGGGTGGGCTTGGTCTGCTTGAGCACGGAGGCGAGACGGTCGTGGACGCAGGGCCGGGGGAAGGTGCCACCCGCATGACCGGGCTCGGAGAGCCCGCTCGCGGTCTCGCTGGGCAGCGCGAGGTTCAGGATGACGGCGTCGGCGTGCGATGGCGTGTTGCGCAGCGCGGACTCGACGCGCGTCGGCCAGCCGCCCGCGTAGGCGATGCTATCGCCGAGGATGAGCACGCGCGGTTGCTCCGCGGCGCCGACGAGCGCGCAGACCATGACGAGGAGCGTGGTGAGTAGACGCATGGCGGCATCGTCAACCTCTCGCCTCGAGCCGTCAATCCCGACGAATCATCGGGAACCCTCGGACCCTGCGTAGGTCAAAGTGGTCGCATGCGCAGCCTTCTGCTCTCCTTTCTCACCGCGAGTGTCCTCGCGGCGAACCTATCGGTCGACAATGCTACGCCGGTTCGTTTCGGCGCGAGTTTCGCGACAATCGAGGGGGTGCGCGTCGCGAATTTCAACGGTGCCAATGGCGTCGACATTCCGATCAGCGTCGAGGATCCGTCCGAGACCGAGGTCATCGCCTGGTTTCGCGCGGAGAAGGGGCGTAAACTAAGCCTGCGTGCCAACATCGGCCGCCGAGTCGTCGCAGCTTCCGCGGTCGGCACGGGTGAGCCCCAGCAATTGTCGCTGGGAAAGATGCAAGTGCCCGCCGGCCTATCGCGAATCAGCGTCAATGCCCCGGAGTCCGGCGGTGCCCGCGTGCGCCTCTTTGGACTGGTGCTTCCGGGTGTCAGAGCCTTGTCATCACCCGCGATTCTTCCCCTCAACACCACCTATGTCGACGCCGGTAAGGGCGGGCCCACCAGTTGGAAATCACTCGACCTCTCCGCGGATGGCGAAGCTCGTATCCCACTCTTCGGCGAGCAGGGTCCACAGGAACGCGTGCTGGCCATCCGGCTTCGCTCCGCCGGCCCCGGAAAGCTGGTCATCAAGGGTGAGCAGGGCCCGGCCGTCACCCTCGACCTCGCCGCCGGACCCGCGACCCTCAAGACCCCGGCCATCAAATTCCAGGCGGGCATCCAGCTCCTTCGCCTGCGTGCGACGGGCACAACCGTCCGTATCGACGAGATCACCCTGGAGTCCGGCAGTGTCTCGCAGCTCTGGTCGCTGCCCAACGGCAATGCGCAATCGGTTCACTTCGGCTACCCTGTGCCTCGTGAGGTGCGCGCCCGCTGGGCCTACGCCGAGGCACTCGCCGAGCCCGGACCTCCGACCACCTACCATTGCGTGCTCGGCTTCGGACAGGGTTACTTCGGCTACCAGGTCCGTGGTGCCGGCACCCGGCCCGACGACCGCTGGTTCATCTATTCGATGTGGGACAACGGTTATGTCCGCAACCATGAGAAGCAGGCTGCGGGCGAGGACCTGAAGGACAAGGTGGTGACGCTCGTCTCGAAGGGCGAGGGCGTCGTCGCCCATGCCTTCGACCATGAGGGATCGGGCGGACATAGCCACCTCGACTTCCAATGGAAGGATCGCGAGCCCTATAAGTTCCTCCTCGGTGTGAAGCCCGATGGTAAGGCAGCGGTCTTCTCGGCGTATGTCGACGGCCCCGGACTCAACGGCTGGCGATTCCTCGCATCCTTCCGCCGCCCCAACACCCAGGCGCGCCTCGATGGACTTTATTCCTTTGTCGAGGACTGGGCTGGTCGCTGGGGCGACCAGCAGCGCGCCTGCCGTTACCGCAACTTCTGGGTCTGCGGGGACGATGGCAAGTGGGTGCCGCTGACGCAGGCGAACACCTCGGCCACCGCCGAGCTGGGACGGACCGATTACAGCCACAATCTCGTCGATGGGATGTTCGAGCTCCGCACGGGTGGTTACGACCGCACCGACGGTCGCGAGGGCGCTACGCTCACCGTGCCTAGCTGGGGTGAGGCTCCCAAAGTCGACTTCACCGCACTCCCGACGAAATGATGCGTGCACACCTTCTTGGATGCCTCCTGGGTGCCTGCCTGCTGGCAGGTCCCGATACCTTGCGCATCGAGGTACAGCCTCTGCCGGCTGCCGCGCGCGCGACCTTGGTCGGGGGTCAGTCCGGTCCGCACGTCTTCACCTATCCCGGTTGGTATACCTGGTGCCCGAGTGTGATTCGAAATGCCGAAGGAAAGTACGAGCTCTTCCACT
The DNA here is from genome assembly GCA_049419705.1 of Opitutales bacterium. Lineage (GTDB taxonomy): Bacteria > Verrucomicrobiota > Verrucomicrobiia > Opitutales > UBA953 > UBA8828. Next base: position 5,586 of record JBMSKH010000034.1, on the reverse strand, counting down.
CGCGTTGGCCGAAGTCCAAGGGCTGGCACTCGTGGTTGACCCACTCCGAGGTCTGTCGTGCGGTCTCAGACCGTCCCGAGGGACCCTACCAACCGCTGGGCATGTCGTTGGCTGCGGTGAGTGAGAACCGCGGCAAGTGGTTCAATGCGCACAATCCAAAAATCGAGCGCTACGAGGGTTCCTACTGGTTGTACTTCATTCAGACATGGGTCGATGGTGCGAGCGAGGCGCTGCGTACCGAGATTGCCAAGCTCGGCGGAAAGCACCCGCTCTGGATGAGTGCCATCCGGCCGAACCAGCGCACCTTCGTTGCCAAGGCCGAATCGCTCGATGGTCCCTGGGTGATCACGCCCGAGCCCATCGTGCAGCCTGCGAAGACCATCGTGCGCCTGACCGTTAATCCGGGCGTCTGCCGTCGCCCTGACGGCACCTACCTAATGATTGTAAAGGGCGACAAGCCCGGTGCGACCCAGTTCATCCGCAACCAGGCTGTCGCCACCTCGCCGAAGCCCGAAGGTCCGTGGACCATCGCCGACAAGCCCGCGATTGATTATCTGGACACCGAGGACGTCTCCCTCTGGCACGATGCCCGGCGCGGACGCTACTATGCCGTCTTCCACACCGGCGAGGGATTCATCGGGCTGATCACGTCCGAGGATGGCCTCAACTGGACCAAAGCCGCCCAGTACAATCTCACACCCAAGCTCATACGGTTCGACGACGGCACCAGCTTCAAGCCGACCATGATGGAGCGTCCCTATGTGCTGCGCGGCGATGATGGAGAGCCGACACACCTGCTCGTCGGCGTGGGCTATGCGGGCGGCACCTCGGTCGTCATCCTGCCGCTCAAGGTTTCCGACGCCATGTGAGGTATGGCTTGGCCGGACTAGGCGCAATCGGCGGCGGTTGACAGCCCTCGCCTACACATCACGTTCAATTGCCATGGAATTCATGACTGCTGCCCGTGTCGTCGTCAGCCTCGCCTCTCTCTCTGTCTTGCTTGCGCCGTCGCTGGCCGCTGACGAGGCCGTTGCGGTTTACAATGCGCGGGCCCAATGGCTGCGCGATGACAAGGTCGGCGTGTTCATCCATTGGAATCCCTCGGCCACAATCGGCAAGGAAATCTCCTGGTGCCGCACGCATCCCGAGTACGGTAACATCGGCGCCAAGACCTACGACGAGCTTTACAAGAACTTCAAGGGCGAGGCCTTCAACGCTGAGGAATGGATCACGCTCTTCCGTGAAAGCGGTATCCGTTATGCGGTGTTCGTGCCCAAGCATCATGACGGATTCGCGATGTTCGCGACGAAGACCTACGATTACAATGTGATGAACTCACCCTTCGGGCGTGATTACATCAAGGAGGTCTCGGAAGCTTGTCGCAAGGGCGGCGTACGCTTCTGCCTCTACTACTCCGTGCTCGATTGGTGGAATCCCCTTTACAGTCCGAAGGCCGGTGCCGACCTCTCGGGCTACATCGACAAGGTCTTTAAACCTCACATGAAGGAGTTGCTGAGCAACTACGGACCTGTCGGCTACATCTGGTTCGACGGCCACTGGGACGCATCCTGGACTCATGCCTATGCGAAAGAGATGGAGCGTTACATTCGCCAGATTCAGCCCAAGACATTGCTCGGCAACCGGCTCGACCAGCGCTTCCCCGGCAACGACGGCCCGCACTGCTCTTGGACGGGTAGCTTCTTCAACGCCAAGGATGCCATCGATGACTACCAGGCCCGTGAGGTCGACCTCGGCAAGTTCTACATGGAGCGCGCCTGGGATTCCTGTTACAGCCTCTGTGGTGTGAATCGCAAGTGGTCCTGGGTTCCGCCAATGAACCCGCAGCCACTCGGCGACATCGTGAGCTGGCTGATTCAGTGCATTGGGCGTGACGGCGGCATGCTGCTCGGCGTCGGACCGCGTGGCGACGGCTCCATTGATCCGGCCAGCGCTGCCCGCATGCTCGAGCTTGGTGACTGGCTGAAGCTCAACGGCGAGGCTGTCTACGGCACCCGTGGCGGACCTTGGCTTCCTGGAAGCTGGGGTGTCTCCACGCGCAAGGGCAACAAGGCCTATGTCTTCGTCACCCGCTGGCAGGGAGATGGCATCACCTTGCCCGCGCTCCCCATGGGCGTTCGCACGGCGCGGGTCATCCCCGGTGGCATCGCCACCGTCCAGAAGTCCGCGGAGGGTCTGACCATCCGCGTCGCCCCGCAGTTCCGTCGACCTGTTGCCACCATCGTCGAGCTCACGCTCGAGCGTGAATGCATGACTCAGCCCGTCCTCGAGGTCCCCGAGCCGGTTAATCTCGCCAAGGGCATCGCACCCGAGGTTTCCTCCTTCTGGCCGGGTCGTGAAAAGGAACTCTCCAAGTCTCACATCACCGACGGAAGCACCGGCACGCTCTGGGCGACGGAGGAGGCCGCGCGCGAGGGCTGGGTCTCGGTCGACCTAGGGAATGAGCAGGCGATCACTGGCATTATGCTGAGCGATGCGCCGTACCACCGCACGCAGGCCTTCGATGTCGAAGCAAGGGTTGGCAACGAGTGGAGGAAAATCGCCGAGGGCACGACCATCGGCAACGAGCTCCGACTCGATGTCTCTGCGGTCAAGGCACGCATCTTCCGCGTCAACATCCGCAAGGCGAGCGACACCCCGACCCTCTCCGAGTTCCAGGTCCTCGGCTTCCCCGCGCCAGCCAAGCGCTGACGCCTGCTTGTCCGCTCCGGAGCGCTCAGCGCTCCTCGGACGGGGCATGCGCCTGGAAGAGGCGTATGAGCGGTGTGCCCACAGATTCGGTCACGCGCACGCGCAGCTGGCTGACGGTGGTGGGCGTGCAGCGGGCGAGCATGCGCCGCCCGACGGCCGTGCCCTCGAAGAGCTTCACCCAGGACTTTCCGTCGAAGCCCTCGATGACGAAGGCACGGATGCGGTGGCCGTAGCGATAATCCTCCCAGAGGTCGACGTAGCCGACGGAACGAGGCTTACCTAGGTTGAGGTTCACCTCCCGGGCTGCAATCTGGGAGGTCTTACCCAAGGGGCTTCCGAAGCGTCGGCGGATCTCATCGCCGAACTCCTGATAGCGCTTAAGGTCATCTGGATGGACGCTGCCATCAGCCTGCGGGGCGCAGTTGACGATGAGGAAGCTATTCCGGCCTACTGACTTTTCGTAGCAATCGACCAGTGTCTCCACGCTGCGGCGGTGTTTGAGCGCCGCCGGTCGCATATGCCAGAAATGGTCATGCAGCGGGACGTCGGCCTCGTGCGGCGCCCAGTAGTCGCCATCCGGATTCTCCACGCCTTGGATTTGGCGTCGGTCGGCCTCGACCTGATTCGGTGCTGCGCTAGCGGCGATGCGCGCTCGGTCCAGCGTGGACCAGCAAGGGTAGGCGACAACGCCCTTCTCATTGCCCGGCCAACGGATGGTGGGGAGTGGGTCGCGGCTGCCCACTGCGGCGATGACCGCGCGGGGCGCGCGTTCGGCGATGCGCTTGCCGATGGCGGCCTTGATCGGCTGATCGATCCAGATCTCGGTGACGAGATCGGACCCAAGGCGGTCCATGATCTCGTCGAAGCGACGCTCGAGCAGACGGTTAGACTCCTCCCAGGTACGCACTTTGTCTAGCTTACGATAGCTGATGGTTGAGGTGTCCTCGGCGGCCGAGCTGGGGTGGGGGAGCCAGAAGTAGAACCCGGCGTTGAGTCCGTGCCGGCGGCAGGCGGCGGCGAACTCCTTGACCACGTCGCCACCGCCGCCGCGGTAGGCCGTGTTGCCGATATGGTATTGGGTGGTCTCGCTCGGCCACATGCAGAAGCCGCCGCTGTGGGCCAACATGAAGACAATCTCGCGCGCACCGAATGACTTCGCGGCACGGCACCATTCATCGACATCCAGTTTCTCAAAGCGGATGTCCTTCAGCGGGGTGCTCCCGTCGTCGTATTCCCGCTGCTGGATGGTCGCAGGGTCGAGCTGCACGAACATGGCCAGCTCTTGCTCCTGCCATTCGTATTGCACCTGTGTTGGGCGGGCCAGTCTGGCCGCCACAGGATCGGCAACCGCGGCATCCCAGGCGCTGTCCGCGCGTCCTTCGCAGGCGGTCGCGATGAGGATGAGGGCGAGGAGGGTTCGATGCATGCGGCTCACTCCTTTAGTTCACCGTCGAGCCATGCGCCAACGTCTTTCGCCCAGGCTTCCCCATGCGCCTTGAGGCCTTTCTTGCTGAAGTGAACCCCCGTGCCTCCGTGGTCGCGGAGATCGCCGACCATTGCATCGGTGTCCGGTCCCTCCAGCGCGACCTTCGTGTCCCAGAGTGCCTTCTGGCCCTCGCAGACACTCGCGTAGGGCGGCTTGCCTGGGCGGAAGGAGACCTTGGCGACAAACCAGGGGAATGGGTCGCCGACGTTCCCGCGCATCTCGCGGATGATCGTGCCAAGTCCGTCGGCATAGGCCGCGCCGCTCATGTTGGCGCGGGCGTCTCTCTCGCCCTGGTGCCACAGCAGCGCGCGGAAGCCCGGTGAGCCCTCGGCTGCGGCTTGGTTGAGTTCGCGCAGGCGGCCGAGCGTCCAGTTGAAGAGTTCGCTCCCCGGCTTCCACTGGTTGATGGAGGTGCCGCCGTGGCCTGTGACCGCCACGCCGATCGGCACGCGGTAGCGCGCGGCCATGGCATCCCCGAAGGCTGGCCAGAAGCTGCCGCCCTGACTGTTGTCGTGCGCGCCAGGCTGCGGGTCATGGGCGATACGCCAAGTCTTGCCGTCGAAGCTGGAGACCATACCGCTGGTGGACTCGATGCGGCCGTCGGTCGCCAACTTCGAGCCGAGGCCTCCGCAGTTGGTCGAGTTGGACTGGCCAGCGCCCACGAAGACCTCACCGACGCCGAATTGACTCACCTTGCCGGAAGCGACTTCCCTGCCTGATTCCACGGCGCGAAACTCCGCGGTGTACCAGCCGCCGGCGGGCAGTGTCAGGATGGTCGCGAAGGTGCCGTCGGCGTTTTTGCGTCCTGCCTCCTGCCAGTCTGACCTAAGGGGCCTTCCATCGAGATCCTTGCCGCTAAAGCGCACCTGCACCCTGTCGCAGGGCACGGTCACTTGGCCGCTGATGCGCACCTTGCCCTCATTGCGATTAGCACGCTGGAAGACTTGCAGCTCCGCCGGGGACTTCAGGCTGAGTTTGGCGGTGGCTGTATCCTGGACGTTGGCGCTGGCAGGGCAGACAGTGCTGGAAAAGAGGATGGTGAGACCCAAGAGACAGGGAAGCAGGGGGGGCATAGATAGAGTGTAGTCAGCCCTCTGGCATTCCGGGTTCCTGTTCTTGTTAGAGTTTTTTTAGAGTCTCTTCCAATGACCCACGAAAACCCGACTTTAGTCCTTAGACTTAAGTCTTTAGTCTACTTCTGCCAGCTGGCGGAGAGGGAGGGATTGGCTCCGCTTCGCTCCGGGTCTTCGACCCGATGCCTGCGGCATCGCTCCTCGCCTTCGGCTCGGCGAACCCTGGGTTCTCATCCCTCCTAGCCCAAGGTCGATCAATGCCTGACTTTAGTCCTTAGACTTAAGTCTTTAGTCTACTTCTGCCAGCTGGCGGAGAGG
>JBMSKH010000033.1:0-17832 GCA_049419705.1 Opitutales bacterium | reverse complement strand
CGGCCCCCCCCGCCCCCGCGGGGGCGCGGGCGCCGCCCCCGCCCCCGGGGCCCCCGCCCCGGCCGCCGCCAAGCCCGTCGCCGCGACCGCTGCAAGCGCGGCATCCGCCGCTCGCAAGTCCGGCGCCGCCGCCGAGATCTCCCCTGCCGTTCGCCGCATCGCCGCCGAGACAGGCCTGGACCCCGCTACCGTCTCTGGCAGCGGCAAGGCCGGCCGCGTCACCAAGGGCGACATGCTCGCCACGCTCTCTGGACAAGCCCCCACTCACGCCGCCCCTGCGCCGGTCCCCGCGACGCCGTCCGCGCCCGCACCCGCGGTGGCCCAGGCTCTCGCCAAGGGCCCCGAGGGACGCGTCACGCGCAAGCGCATGACACCACTGCGTCGCAAGATCGCCGAGCGCCTCGTGCTCGCCAAGTCCGAGACCGCGATGCTGACCACCTTCAACGAGGTCAACATGGCCCCGGTGATGGAGTTCCGAAAGCGCTACGGCGAGGAGTTCCTGAAGAAGCACGGCGTGAAGCTCGGCTTCATGTCCTTCTTCGTAAAGGCGGTCGTGCAGGCCCTGCGCGACGTACCCCAGGTCAACGCCACCATCGACGGCGACGACATCGTCGAGAACCACTTCTTCGACATCGGCGTGGCGGTCGGCACCGACAAGGGCCTGATGGTCCCGATCGTCCGCGACTGCGAGACCCTCTCCTTCGCCGACATCGAGCGTACCATCGGCGACTTCGGCAAGCGCGCCCGTGACGGCAAGATCCAGCTCCCTGAGCTCCAGGGCGGTGTCTTCACCATCTCCAACGGCGGCATCTACGGCTCGATGCTCTCGACGCCCATCCTCAACTACCCGCAGCCTGCCATCCTCGGCCTGCACAACATCATCGAGCGTCCCGTGGCCGAGAACGGCCAGGTCGTCATCCGCCCGATGATGTACCTCGCGCTCTCGTACGACCACCGTCTGATCGACGGCAAGGAGGCCGTGACCTTCTTGATCAAGGTGCGCGATGCCATCCAGGATCCCCAGCGCCTGCTCTTCGGCGTCTAAAACCCAGCTCACATTACCACAATGTCCCAACTCGACCTCGTCATCATCGGTTCCGGCCCCGGCGGCTACGTCGCCGCCATCAAGGCCGCCCAGCTCGGCCTCAAGGTGGCCCTCGTGGAGAAGGACCCGAATCTCGGCGGCACCTGCCTGAACATCGGCTGCATCCCTTCCAAGGCCCTACTCCACTCGACCGAGCTCTGGCACCAGACCCAGCACGGTAAGAAGCACGGCATCGTCGGCGCGGACAAGCTGTCCTTCGACGTCGCCGCAATGATGTCGAACAAGGAGAAGGTCGTGACCCAGCTCCGCGCCGGCGTGAAGACGCTGGTCAGCAAGCGCGGCGTCGAGATCGTCCAAGGGCTCGGCCGCCTCGGCGGCGCCGGCAAGGTCGTCGTCCGCTCCGACAAGGGTGAGGAACGCGTCCTTGAGACCCGCAACGTCGTCATCGCCACCGGCTCCGTGCCGGTTGAGCTGCCCTTCATGAAGTTCGACGGTGAGACCGTCATCTCCTCCGACCAAGGCATCGCCCTGCCCAAGGTTCCCGAGCGCATGGTCGTCGTCGGCGCCGGCGCCATCGGCCTCGAGCTCGGCTCCGTCTGGGCCCGCCTCGGTGCCCAGGTCACCGTCGTCGAGATGCTGCCCGCCATCGGCGGTCCCTCCATCGACGCCGACATCGCCAAGGTCGCCCAGAAGGCCTTCGAGGCCCAGGGCATCAAGTTCGAGCTCGGCGCCAAGGTCACCGGCGTGAAGAAGGGCCCTGGAGGCTCCGCCCTCACCGCCGAGCGCGACGGCAAGCCCCTCGAGTTCCCCGCCGATCGCATCCTCGTGGCCGTCGGCCGCAAGGCCAACACCACCGGTCTCGGCGCCCAGGAGGCCGGTCTCAAGCTCGATGAGCGCGGCCGCATCGTCATCGACGACCATTTCCGCACCAACCTGCCCGGCGTCCATGCCATCGGTGACGTCGTCGTCGGCCCCATGCTCGCCCATAAGGCCGAGGAGGAGGGCGTCGCCGTCGCGGAGATCATCGCAGGCAAGCCCGGTCACGTGAACCACGCCCTCATCCCCGGTGTCATCTACACCGACCCCGAGGTCGCCAACGTCGGCCTCAACGAGACCGAGGCGGCGGCAAAGGGCCTCGACGTCCGCGTCGGCAAGTTCGCTGTGGCCGCCAACGGTCGCGCCATCGCCGGCGATGCCACCGCGGGCCTGATCAAGGTCGTCGCCGACGCCAAGACCGACAAGGTGCTGGGTGTCCAGATGGTCGCACGCGGCGCCTCCGAGATGATCGCCGCCGCCTGCGCCCACATGGAGTACGGCGGCAGCGCCGAGGACATCGCGCGCACCTGCTTCGCCCACCCGACCGTCTCCGAGTCCTTCAAGGAGGCGGCGATGGCCGTCTCCAAGAGCAGCATCCACTCGCTCTGACCACGCCGATGGACGTCTATATCGACGGCAAGTTCCTCCCCAAGGAGGACGCCAAGATCTCGGTCTTCGACCACGGTCTGCTCTACGGCGATGGCATCTTCGAGGGCATCCGCCTCTACGACAGCTGCGTCTTCCGCCTCGACGACCACCTCGAGCGGCTCGAGATGTCGGCCAAGGCCATCGCCCTGAACCTGCCCTGGTCCCGGAAGGAGATCGCCGACATCGTCTGCGAGTCCTGCCGACGGAACAACCTGACCAACGGCTACATCCGCCTCGTCATCACCCGCGGCGTGGGTGACCTCGGCATCTCGCCCAAGACCTGCCCCCGGCCGACGCTCATCTGCATCGCCGACAAGATCACGCTCTACCCCGAGGCGCTCTACACCTCGGGTATGAAGATCATCACCTCGCCCACCCGCCGGATGAGCCCGGCGGCGCTGCCCCCGATGGTGAAGTCGCTCAACTACCTCAACAACGTCCTCGCCAAGATCGAGGCCCAGCAACACGGCTACCACGAGTGCATCATGCTCAACGAGCAGGGCTACGTGGCGGAGTGCACCGGCGACAACATCTTCCTCGTGCACAAGGGACGCCTAATCACGCCAGCCTCGCACACCGGCGCTCTCGTCGGCATCACCCGCCAGGCCGTGCTCGAGGTCGCCCGCGAGCTCGGCCTCCAGCTGGTTGAGACGCAGGTCACACGCTACGATGTGTGGAACGCCGAGGAGTGCTTCCTCACCGGCACCGCCGCCGAGGTCATCCCCGTGATCGAGGTCGACGCCCGCGTCATCGGCTCCGGCAAACCCGGCCCGACCACCGCGCGCATCCTCGAGGCCTTCCGCAAGCGCGTCTCGAAGGACGGCACCCGCATCCGCTAAGACTGTCCGAGCCGCCGCCCCATGCCTGAGCCAGCGGCACCCCGGCAGGACGACATCGGGAGCATCGTGCGCCGGCTCGCCGGTATCGCCTGGGAGTACCGGCGCGACTGCCTGTCCCTGCTTGGACTCCAGCTCCTGCTCACCTCGCTCACGGTCGTGGTGCTCGCGCTGGCCGGGGCGGGCATCGACGTCGTGCGCCACGCGATGGATCCCACGACGGCCGTGACCGGGCTGACCAGCTGGCTGATGGCCCACCTCCTCGGCGCGGACCCGCTCGGGGCCTGCCTGCGGCTCGCGGCGCTCATCCTAGTGGTCGCGTTTGTTCGCGCCGCGCTCTCCTACGTCTACACGCTCACGTCGGTGCGCTTCCTACACGGCCGGGTCGTGGTCGGCATGCGCGCGCGCGTCTATGGCAAGCTGCAGCAGTTGAGCTTCCGGTTCTTCGACGCCAACGCCAGCGGCTCGATCATCAACCGCGTCACCGCCGACGCCCATTCCATCCGGCTCTTCATCGAGGGAGTCGTGCTGCAGGTCGCCATCATCACCCTGACCCTCGCCGTCTGCTCGGCCTACATGCTCCTGACCGACTGGCGGCTCACCCTCGCCTGCCTCTCCCTCCTGCCGCTGCAAGTCTGGTATGCGACGCGCTTCTCGCGGCGCGTGCGCCCGGCCTACGAGGAGAACCGCAAGCTGATGGACGACCTGGTCCTCGGCTTCTCCGAGTCGATCCAGGGCGTCCAGACCGTCAAGGGCCTCGCCGCCGAGGAACGGGCCAAAGGTGACTTCGCCCGGCGCAACGAGGCCGTGCGCGGCCAGAAGCAACAGGTCATCGGCGAGGTGGCGCTCTTCTGGCCGGTCATCGACGGCCTGAGCCAGCTCTCGCTCTGCATCCTGCTCGGCTACGGCGGATGGATGTTCGCCCAGGGCGAGCTCGCCCTCGGCACCGGCCTCGTCGCCTTCGCCGCCCTGCTCCAGCAGTTCGCCGGCCAGGTCGCCACTGTGGCCACCGTGGTCGACAACGCGCAGGTCGCGCTGACCGGCGCCCGCCGCATCTTCGAGATCCTCGACACCGAGCCTGGTGTGATCTCGCGACCCGGGGCAAGGTCGCCCGGACGCTTCCTCGGACGCGTCGCGTTCGAGCAGGTCGCCTTCGAGTATCGCGACAACAACTCAGTGCTCCGCGACATCAGCTTCGTCGCCGAGCCCGGCGAGCGCATCGCCATCGCCGGGGCAACCGGTTCGGGGAAGTCGGCGCTGCTCTCGCTCATCCCGCGCTTCTACGACCCGCGCTCGGGACGCGTGACGCTCGACGGACACGACCTGCGCGACCTGCCCCTGCCCGAGCTTCGCCGCCAGGTCGGCTTCGTCTTCCAGGAGAACTTCCTCTTCTCCAACACCGTCGCCGCCAACATCGCCTTCGGGCACCCCGACGCCGACCGGGCGCGCATCGAGCGGGCCGCGCGCATCGCCGGGGCCGACGGGTTCATCCGCGAGCTCCCCGAGGGCTACGACAGCCTGCTGGGCGAGAGCGGCGTCAACCTCTCCGGCGGCCAGCGCCAACGCCTGGCCATCGCCCGCGCCCTCCTGCTCGAGCCCACCGTTCTCCTGCTCGACGACCCCACGTCGGCCATCGATCCCGAGACCGAGCGAGAGATCCTCGAGGCGATGGAAGCCGCGATGGAGGGACGCACCACCTTCATCGTCGCCCATCGTCTCGCCACCCTGCGCAGCGCCGACCGCATCCTCGTGCTCGAGCGCGGTCGCCTGGTCCAGGTCGGCAAGCACGAGGCGCTCATGGCCGAGGACGGACCTTACCGGCGAGCCATCCAGGTCCAGACTGAGGGAGGCATCCTCCCATGAGCGCAAACAAGCCCAGCCACGACCTGACTGTGCGCCGGCAGCGTCCCGAGGACGACGAACCCGACCGCGTCCCCCTCAGCTGGGCCCTGGTCCGCCGCATGGTTGCGCTGACCGACGGCTACAGGCTGTGGCGCAACTGGCTCTTCGCGCTCTGCGCCGGCCGGGCCATCCAGCTCCCCATCCTCGCCTGGATGCTCGCGCACATCATCCGCGGGCCGCTCGCCGCCCATGATGTCGGCGGCACCCTCGCCTGGACGGGGGCCTTCGTCGCCACGGTCATCCTGACCGAGGTCACCCTCTACTGGCGGATCCGCCTCGCCCACCAACTCGGCGAGTGCGTGCTGCGCGACCTGCGCAACCGCATGATGGGCCACCTCCTCTCCCACCCGCTCGCCTTCTTCCACGCGCGCAAGCACGGGTCGCTCATCAGCCGCATGATCGGCGACATCGAGCAGATGCGCAACGGGCTGCAGAACAACCTCTTCATCACGTTGGTGCAGGCCGGGCAGATGGTCGGGGCGGCCGTGGCCATGCTGCTCATCCAGCCGCGCCTGTTCCTGGTCCTGCTCGCGATGGCGCCGGTGATGTGGGCCATCAACCGCCACTTCCGCGGTCGCATTCTCGATGCCTCGCGCACGCAGCAGGAGAGCTTCTCGCGTGTGACTGCCGCCCTCGCCGAGACCGTGCAGGGCATCCGGGTCACCCAAGGCTTTGCCCGCGAGGAGACCAACGCGGGGATCTTCTCCCGGCTCATCTACACCCTGGCCGACAGCATCGTCCGAACCACGAAGCTCGTCGCGCTCTTCCTGCCGCTGCTCGAGCTCAACGCGCAGGCCTTCCTCGCGGCGCTCATCGCGGTCGGCGGCTGGATGGCGGTCTCCGCCGGGAGCGCCGGCGCCGGCGACCTCGTGACCTTCTTCTTCCTCGCCAACCTCTTCTTCAACCCGATCACCCTCATCGGCACGCAGCTCTCCGAAGCCACGCTCTCGATGGCCAGCGCCGAGCGCTACTTCCGCATCGTGGACACCGCACCGGCCTGGGCCGACGCCCCCGGCGCCGGGCCCTGCCCCGAACTGCGCGGCGGCGTGACCTTCGACCGCGTAAACTTCTCCTACGAGGAGGGACGCACCGTGCTCCACGACATCAGCTTCCAGGCCGCGCCCGGCCAGGTCGTCGCGCTCGTCGGGCACACCGGGTCCGGCAAGTCGACCGTGGTCAGCCTGCTCTCGAAGTTCCACCTGCCTGACTCGGGTCGCATCCTCGTCGACGGGACCGACCTCGCCGACATCCGCCAGCAGGGGCTGCGCGCGCAGATGGGCTTCGTCTTCCAGTCCAACTTCCTCTTCTCGGGAACGGTCGCCGACAACGTGCGCCAGGGCAAGCCGGACGCCACCGACGCCGAGGTGCTCGCCGCCTTCGCCGCGCTGGACTGCCTCGATCTGATCGAGTCGCTGCCCGAGGGTATCCAAACGGTCCTCTCGGAGCGCGGCCGCGGACTCTCCGTGGGACAGCAGCAGCTCGTGGCCTTCGCGCGCGCGCTGATCGGCAACCCGCGCATCCTCGTGCTCGACGAGGCGACGAGCGCGGTGGACACCATCACCGAGGCCCGGCTCCAGGTCGCGCTCAGCCGGCTGCTGCGCGGGCGGACCAGCTTCGTCGTGGCCCACCGCCTCAGCACCATCCGCAACGCCGACCAGATCCTGGTCCTCGACCACGGCCGGCTCATCGAGTCCGGTCGTCACGCCGAGCTGTTGGCGAAGGGCGGGGCCTATGCCCGCCTCGACGCCGAGTTCTCGCGCCGCGGGGCCTGAAAAAGGGAAAGGGCCAGGCTGACCACGGCGCACGGGTCGACGACATCCGTTGCTTCCTTCCGGACCTGGCGGGTTGTGCCGCCGCCCCGTCGCATGGGGCCTGGCTTGCCCCCAAAGTGACCCCCACGGTTTGCCTTTTCAACCCGCAAGTTACCCCCTACCAATCACCTTTCCCGATGGCCGAGATTCCCAAGACCTACGACCCGACCGACGTCGAACCGCGATGGTACGACCGTTGGATCGAGTCCAAGTGCTTCGCCGGGAAAGTGGACCCATCCAAGGAGCCCTTCGCGGTGATGATCCCGCCGCCCAACGTCACAGGCGTGCTCCACATGGGGCACCTGCTCAACAACACCATCCAGGACATCCTCGTCCGCCGCGCCCGCCAGGAGGGCAAGTCCGTGCTCTGGCTCGCCGGCACCGACCACGCGGGCATCGCCACCCAGTCGCGCGTCGAGAAGGAGCTGCGCCAGAAGGAGGGCAAGACCCGCCATGACCTCGGCCGCGAAGCCTTCGTCGCCCGCGCCGCCGAGTGGCGGGACAAGCATGGCGGCATCATCCTGCAGCAGCTCCGCAAGCTCGGCGCCTCCTGCGACTGGGACCGCACCGTCCACACCCTCGACGCCGGCTACTCCCGCGCCGTCCTCCAGGCCTTCGTCACCCTCCACGAGCGCGGCCACGTCTACCGCGGGAAGCGTATGGTCAACTGGTGCCCGGTCTCCCTGACGGGCCTCTCCGACGAGGAGGTCATCATGAAGCCCTCCAAGGGCTTCCTCTACCGCATGCGCTATGAGGTCGCCGAGCTCCCCGGCACCTTCCTCGATATCTCCACGACCCGACCCGAGACCATCCCCGGCGACACCGCCGTGGCGGTCCATCCCGACGACGAGCGCTACAAGCACCTCATCGGCAAGCACGTCTGGCGGCCCTTTCCTCGCGAGCAAATCCCCATCGTGGCGGACACCGCGGTCGACCGCGAGTTCGGCTCCGGCGTGCTCAAGGTCACGCCCGCCCACGACCGCACCGACTTCGAGATCGGCCAGCGCCACAAGCTGCCCATCCGCGACGTCCTCCATCCCGACGGCCGCCTGAACGACCTCGCGGACGACCTCGCGGGCATCGACCGCTTCAAGGCCCGCAACCTCGCCGCAAAGAAGCTCGAGGAGCTGGGCTTGCTGGTAAAGGCCGAGCCCTACGAGAACAACGTCGGCTACTCCGAGCGCGCCGACGTGCCCATCGAGCCCCGCCTCAGCGAGCAGTGGTTCATCCATTACCCGAAGATCGACGAAGCCAAGCGCGCGGTCGAATCCGGCATCATCCGCTTCCATCCCGAGCGCTGGAACAAGACCTACCTCCACTGGCTGAACAACATCCAGGACTGGTGCATCAGCCGCCAGCTCTGGTGGGGCCACCGCATCCCCGTCTGGTACCGCAAGGGCGCCGACCGCAACGACCCGGCCAACCGCCACGTCTCCGTCGACGGCCCCGCCGACCCGCAGAACTGGGAGCAGGAGGTCGACGTCCTCGACACCTGGGCCTCGTCCTGGCTCTGGTGCCTCGGCACGCTCGGCTGGCAGAAGCCCGGCGAGACCACCCCCGAGCTCCGCCACTGGTACCCAACCGCCGCCCTCGCCACCGGCCCCGACATCATCTTCCTCTGGGTCGCGCGCATGATCATCGCCGGCCTCGAGTTGCACGGCCCCGAGCGCAAGACCCTGACCGACGACGAGATTCGCCAGCGCATCCCCTTCAAGCGGGTCTACTTCAACGGCATCATCCGCGACGCCCAGGGTCGCAAGATGTCGAAGTCACTCGGCAACTCGCCCGAGCCCCTCGACCTCATCGCGAAGTTCGGCGCCGATGGTCTTCGCTTCGGACTCCTCTCCATGGCACCAAAGGGGCAGGACATCCTCTTCTCCGAGGATCGTGTCCAGCTCGGACGTAACTTCTGCAACAAACTCTGGAACGCTTCGCGCTTCCGCCAGATGTCTGGCCCGGCCGGCGACAACGCCTCGCTCGCCGCCGTCCTCGCGCGCATCCAGGCCTCGGCCGTCGACGCCGACGACCAAGCCATCCTCGCGCGTCTCGCCTCGACGACCGACGCCGCCACGCGCGCGCTCGAGGCGCACGAGTTCACCGAGTACACCCAGGCGCTCTATGGCTTCTTCTGGGGAGACTTCTGCGACTGGTACCTCGAGGTCTCCAAGTCGCGCCTGGCCGACCCGGTCGCCAAGGACTCGTGCCTCGCCATCCAGGACCTCGTCCTGCGCCAGTTCCTGCTTCTCTTCCACCCCGTCGCCCCCTTCATCAGCGAGGAGCTCTGGCACCTGCTCGGCTACGGCGCGGAATCGGACTTCATCCAGCGCCACAACCCCGGCTCCGGCTCCGACCTGCTCCAGGCCCTCGCCAAGACCGGCGTGCGCATCGATGAGGCCGCGGTCGGCTCCATCGCCGCGCTCCGCGCGCTCGTCACGGGCATCCGCACACTCAAGGCCGCCGCCAACCAAGCCAGCCGCAAGGACAGCGTCGCCAGCCTCGTGCCCAAGGACGCCGCTGGCCGCGCCGTGGCCGAGGCCAATCGCGACAAGATTCTCCGCCTCGCCGGGCTTGCTGAGCTCCGCCTCGCCGACGACACCGGCGGCCGCCCCGGCGAGATCACAGATGTCGGCACGCTGCTCCTCGAGGTCTCGGGCAACGTCGATGTAGCCGCCGAGCGCGCGCGCCTCGGCAAGGAGCTCGAGAAGCTCGAGAAGGCCGTCGCCGCGGGCGATGCCAAGCTCACCAACGAGGCCTTCGTCTCCAAGGCACCGCCCGCCATCCTCGATGGCGCCCGCAAGCAGCTGGCCGAGGCCAAGGCCAAGCGCGACGAGGTCGCCCGCATGCTCGCCGCCCTCGCCTGAGCATCCTCCCCTCCATGATCCGCACCCACGTCCACCCCGACAAATCGACCGCGGTCAAGTCCGTGGCCGCCGAGATCGCGGCGCTCATCCGCAGTCGCGCCCAGGCAGGCAAGCGCGCCGTGCTCGGTCTGGCGACCGGCTCGACGCCCATCCCTCTTTACGCCGAACTCGTGCGCCTGCACCGCGAGGAGAAGCTCTCCTTCGCCAACGTCACCACCTTCAACCTCGACGAGTACAGCGGCCTCGGAGCCGACCACGACCAGTCCTACCGCTGGTTCATGCAGCAGCAGCTCTTCAACCACGTCGACATCACGCCGTCGGAGACCCATGTCCCCAACGGACTCGCCAAGGACGTCGCCGCGGAGTGCACGGCCTACGAGTCCGCCATCCGCGCCGCCGGCGGCATCGACCTCCAGGTCCTCGGCATCGGCCGCACCGGGCACATCGGCTTCAACGAGCCGCCCGCCGGGCCCGCCACGCGCACCCGTCAGGTGCACCTCGACGAGCTGACCCGCCGCGACAACGCCTCGTTCTTCGGCGACGTCGCCAAGGTCCCCCACCACGCCGTGACCATGGGCGTCGGCACCATCCTCGACTGCCGCCGCGTCGTCCTCCTCGCCTGGGGCGAGGGCAAGGCCGACATCGTCCGACGCTCCATCGAGGACGCACCCTCCGACGAATGTCCCGCCAGCTGGCTTCAGCGCCACGCGGCCTGCGACTACGTCCTGGACCCCGCCGCCGCCGCCAAGCTTTCCCGCCGCTAAGCCATGAGCCTGACCCTGAAGCCCAAGCACGTCGCCGCCATCGACCCGGCGCTCGTCCCCGCCTCCCTCTGGACCCGCGAGTACCTCGCGCTCTGCGACCGCACCGCCGGCTCCGCGCCGCTCGCCATCGCGCTCGCCCGCCCCGACGGCACCGCCTCAATCCACCGGACCCGCACCCTGCCCCCCGGCGGCGCGCACGACGCCCTGAACCGAATCCATGTCGAGCGCACGGTGAAGTTCCTGCTCTGGGCACGCGGTGGCGACCGCTTCATTCTCTCCGGAGCCCACGCCGCACACTTCGCCAAGCTTCTTTCCGATCTTTACCGTCCCGGTGGCGAGCGTGCCTTCGACGCCGAATTCGTCCGCAAGCTCTTCGACCGCCTGCCCACCTTTGAGACCTGCGAAGAAGCGAATCTACCTAAGGAGAGTGCTTCGCACCTCCCGCTTGGGCGCAACCTCGACGGCTGCCGCATCGGCTTCGACCTCGGCGGCTCCGACCGCAAGTGCGCCGCACTGATCGACGGGAAGGTCGTCTTCTCTGAGGAGATCAAGTGGGATCCCTACTTCCAACAGGACCCACAGTACCATTACGATGGCATCCTGCATTCGCTTGAGCTCGCCGCCAAGCACCTGCCGCGCGTCGACGCCATCGGCGGCTCGGCCGCCGGGGTCTACATCAACAACACGGTCCGCGCCGCCTCGCTCTTCCGCGGCATCACCGATCCCGCCCTCTTCAACGCGCGCGTGAAGAACATCTTCCTCGACCTCGGCAAGCGCTGGCCCGGCGTGCCCTTCGAGGTGCTCAACGACGGCGACGTCACCGCGCTCGCCGCATCGATGTCACTGAACCGGAATTCCGTGCTCGGCATCGCCATGGGCACCTCCGTGGCCGCCGGCTATGTCGACACCCACGGCAACCTCACCAACTGGCTGAGCGAGCTCGCCTTCGTGCCTGTCGACTACCGCGCCAACGGCCCCGCCGACGAGTGGTCGGGCGACCTCGGCTGCGGCGTGCAGTACTTCAGCCAGCAGGGCGTCGGTCGGTTGCTACCCCTCGCGGGCATCCACCTTCCCGCGACCATGAAGCTGCCCGAGCAACTCGAGGAACTGCAGAAGCTGATGAAGGCGGGTGATCCCCGCGCCCGCTCGGTCTACGACGCCATCGGCATCGCCTTCGGCTACGCCTTGGCCCACTTCGCCGACTTCTACCGCTACGACTGCCTGCTCATCATGGGTCGCGTCACCTCCGGAGAGGGCGGCTCGGTCATTATCGACAAGGCCCGCCAGGTCCTTAAGGATGAGTTTCCGAGCCTGCGCATCGACCTCGTCGTGCCCGACGAGAAGGACAAGCGCCACGGCCAGGCCATCGCCGCCGCTTCCCTCCCCAAGACCAACCGCTGACCCACCATGAGCCTCACCCCGGAGCAACAGGACCTCGTCAACCGCGCCAAGTCGCAGCCCAACGCCTTCTCCGTCGGCGCCGCCTGGGATGATGCCATGGCCGCGCTCAAGCGCGACTTCTGGGGCATCATCCTGGGGCACCTGCTGGGTTACCTGCTGATCGCCGCCGGCTCATTCCTTACCTTCGGCATCTGCGCCCCGGCGCTCATTGTCGGCTATGTCCGCTTCCACCAGCGCAAGCTGCGTGGCGAACCGGTGGAGATCGGCGAGCTCCTCAGCGGCTTCTCGGATTTCGGGCAATCCCTCGGGCTCGGCCTGGTCCTCGTGGTGCTTCTGACCATCGGCTACCTCTGCTGCATCCTCCCCGGCATCTACCTCGCGGTCGCCTGGTCCTTCGCCTTCTTCCTGCTCGCGGATCGCCGCAGCGATTTCTGGGGCCTGATGGAAGTCAGCCGCCAAGTCGTGACCGCCCGCTGGTTCGAGGCCTTCCTGCTCCTGATTGTCATCCACCTCATCGCCTACGCGGGCCTGCTCGCTTGCGGCATCGGCGCGCTGGTCACCCTGCCCTTCTCCATGCTGATGTTCTGCTCCGCCCACGAACGCCTCTTCCGCCGCTCCTGACATGAAGCTCAACCCCAAGGCCGACCTCTTCATCCCTGACGCGCAGGCCCTGCCCGCGGCCGTTTCCCGCACCACCCACCTTGGGATCGGTGCGCACCAGGACGACCTCGAGTTCATGGCCTACCACGGCATCGCCGCCTGCTTCCACCGGAAGGACAAGTGGTTCGGAGGCGTGATTGTCACGGATGGCAAGGGCAGCTCCCGTGCCGGGTCCTACAAGGATTGGACCGACGAGCAGGTCGCGGCCGAGCGCATCCAGGAGCAGCGCCGTGCCGCCACCATCGGCGAGTTCAGCTTCGTCGCGCAGTTGGGTATCCCGAGCAAGGAGGTCCGCGACGCCAAGTGCGCCGAGGCCCGCGCCGACCTCGCGACCATCCTCGCCGCGACCAAGCCCGAGGTGGTCTACCTGCATAACCCCGCCGACAAGCACGCCACACACGTTGGGGTAACCCTCCGCGCCATCGAGGCCATGCGCTCGCTGCCCGCCGCCGACCGCCCCAAGCGCGTCCTCGGCTGCGAGGTCTGGCGCAGCCTCGACTGGCTGCTCGACGCCGACAAGCAGGTCCTGCCCGTCTCCGAGCGCCTCAACCTCGCCGCCGCCCTCAACGGCGTCTTCGACTCCCAGATCACCGGTGGCAAGCGCTACGACCTCGCGGTGATGGGCCGACGCCTCGCCAACGCCACCTTCTTCGACGCGTACGCCTCCGACACCGAGACCCACCTGCAGTGGGCGATGGACCTCACGCCCCTCGTGCAGGACACCAAGCTCGACATCGAGGCCTACACCCTCGGCTTCGTCGATCGCCTCAAGGTCGACATCTCCGCCACCATTCGCAAGTCGCTCTGAGACCATGTCCAAGCCCACCCTCCTCGTCCTCGCCGCCGGCATGGGATCGCGCTACGGCGGTCTCAAGCAGATCGACCCGATGGGTCCCTCGGGCGAAACCATCCTCGACTACTCCGTCTTCGACGCCCTGCGGGCCGGCTTCGGCAAGGTCGTCTTCATCATCCGTCCCGACTTCGAGCAGGACTTCCGACAGAAAGTTGCGGCCAAGTTCGCTGGTCGCGTGCCCGTCGACTACGCCTTCCAGACACTCGACAAGCTCCCCGCCGGCTGGTCCGTTCCGGCCGGTCGCGAGAAGCCCTGGGGCACCACCCACGCCATCCTCTGCGCCAAGGACGTGGTCCGCGAGAACTTTGCGGTGATCAACGCCGACGACTTCTACGGGCGCGGCTCCTACCAGGTCCTCGGCGAGTTCCTCGCCAAGGCCGACCCGCGCTCGTCCGACTTCTCCATGGTCGGCTTCACCCTGCGCAACACCCTCTCCGACCACGGCAACGTCGCCCGCGGCGTCTGCAAGACCGACGCCTCCGGACTTCTCACCGACATCGAGGAGATGACAAAGATCGCGCGTGCCGGATCCGGCGCCGCCAACACCTACGACGACGGCCGCACCGTCTCGCTCACCGGCGAGGAGCCGGTGTCGATGAACATGTGGGGCTTCACCCCGCGCCTCTTCGACCACCTAGACCGCCTCTTCCTCGAGTTCCTCCAGAAGGGCGGCAAGGAGCTCAAGAGCGAGAGCTACATCCCCATGGCCGTCGGCCAGCTGGTCAAGGAGCGCCACATCACCTGCCGCGTCCTGCGTACCCCAGCCGCGTGGTTCGGCGTGACCTATCGCGAGGACAAGCCCGTCGTCCAAGCTAATATCTCCGGACTCATCGCCAAGGGCGAGTACCCCGCCAACCTCTGGGCCTGAGGCCCACCCCACCCACATGTCCGACCCCAAGTCAAAGCCCGTCCACGACACGCGCGCCATCGCCGCCCAGTTCGCCGTCCTCGGCGATTATGTGCGTGCCGAGGTCTACGGCAGCGGCCACATCAACGACACCTTCTGCCTCGAGATGAGCCAGGGCGGTCGCCCGATGCGCTACGTGCTCCAGCGCATCAACCATAACATCTTCAAGAACCCCGATGGCCTGATGTCCAACATTGAGCGTGTCTGCGCGCACGCGCAGGCCAAGCTCCGGGCCGCGCATGCGGTCGATGGCTCCCGCCGTGCCCTGACCCTTGTCCCCACTCGCGAGGGCAAGGGCTGGCTGACCGATGCCGCCGGCAACCGCTGGCGCTGCTACGTCTTCGTCGAGGGCGCGACCGGACACGACGTCATCCGCAACGCCGACCAGGCCTTCCAGGCCGCCAAGGCCTTCGGTGCCTTCCAGTCGCTCGTCGCCGACCTCCCCGGTGGACGCCTGGTCGAGACCATCCCCGACTTCCACCACACGCCCAAGCGCCTCGCTAAGTTCGAGCAAGTGCTCAAGGCCGACGCCCATGGCCGCGCCAAGGACGTCGCCCGCGAGATCGACTTCGTCCTCGCCCGCGCCAAGGAGGCCGCGCTCATCGTCGACGCCATCGCCAAGGGCGAGATTCCCGAGCGCGTGACGCACAACGACACCAAGCTCAACAACGTCCTGCTCGACAACGAGACCCAGGAGGGCATCTGCGTGATCGACCTCGACACCGTCATGCCCGGCTCGGCGCTCTACGACTTCGGCGACCTCGTGCGCACCTCGACCTCCCCCGCGGCCGAGGACGAGACTAACCTCTCCAAGGTCAACGTGCAGATGCCCATGTACGAGGCGCTCGCCAAGGGCTACCTCTCGACCGCTCGCGCCTTCCTCACCCCGCGCGAGCGCGAGCTCCTGCCCTTCGGCGGGAAGCTGATGACCTTCGAGGTCGGCCTGCGCTTCCTCACCGACTGGCTCGAGGGCGACGTCTACTTCAAGGTCAAGCGCCCCGGGCACAACCTCGACCGCTGCCGCAACCAGTTCAAGCTGGTCGAGTCCATCGAGGCCAACCTGCCGGCCATGCAGGCCATCGGCGCCAAGGTCTGATCCCTCCCATGCGCATCCTCGTCACCGGCGGGGCCGGCTTCATCGGCTCCCACATCGTCGAGCACTTCCAAGGCAAGGCCGACGTCGTCGTCATCGACAACTTCCGCTCCGGCCACCGCCGCAACCTTGAGGGCCGCAAGGTCGAGCTCATCGAGGCCTCCATCCTCGACCGCGCCGCGCTCGACCGCGCGATGAAGGGGGTCGACCTCGTCTTCCACCTCGCCGCGATGATCTCGGTGCCCGAGTCCATGCTCAAGCCCCGCGAGTGCGTCGAGATCAACGCCACCGGCACGCTCCACGTGCTCGAGGCCGCCGCCGACGCCAAGGTGCGCAAGGTCGTGCTCGCCTCCTCCGCCGCGATCTACGGCGACAACCCGACCGTTCCCAAGGTCGAGACCATGTTCCCCGAGCCCAAGTCGCCCTACGCCGTGACCAAGCTCGACGGCGAGTACTACCTCGAGATGTTCCGCAAGGAGCGCGGCCTCGAGACCGCCAGCCTGCGCTTCTTCAACGTCTTCGGCCCACGCCAGGACCCCAAGTCACCCTACGCTGCCGCCGTGCCCATCTTCATCGAGAAAGCCCTGCGCGGCGAGCCCATCGGCATCTTCGGCGACGGCGAGCAGACCCGCGACTTCATCTACGTGAAGGACATCGTCGGCGCCCTCGTCTTCGCCGCGACCACCCCGGCCGTGACCGGCACCCACAATGTCGGCTATGGCTCCAAGATGACCGTCAAGGCGCTCGCCGAGGAGGTCATCCGGCTCACCGGGTCGTCGTCCAAGGTTGAGCACAAGCCCGAGCGACTCGGCGACGTGAAGCACTCGATGGCGTCCTCGGACAAGCTCCACGCGACCGGCTGGAAGCCCGCCCACTCGGTGCCCGAGGGCCTGCGCGCGACCGTCGACTACTTCAGGTCGGTCATTCGCTGACCACGACCGGGATCGGCGCGTACCGCTCCGCCCCGCTGTCGTCGACGTGCACCCAGAGGGTGTACCGTCCCGCCGCGGGCAGACGCACGCGGAAGTCCAGCTCGGGCTCCGCGCTCTTCTCGCGGCCGGTCCACGAAGGGTGCATGTGCGCGTACCCGGGACGTCCCTCGTCGCTCACCAGCACGGCGTGTCCGAGCGCACCCATCAGCTTGCCCAGGGTGACTGCCTGACCATCGGCACGCGAGAGTCGCGCCCGGAGGGTGACGCTGCGATTGGCTCGGAGCGGCTCGGGGTCGACCAAGGTCGCCCGCAGATTCCCGTAAAGCGCCGACTGGGCGGACGATGCGTCGGTGTGGAGCATCGGCCACTCCGCATGGGCGGACAGCAGGATGGTCCGCCGACTCCGCGCGTGCATGAAGTCGGCATAGACGTCGAACTGTCCGCCGGAGAAGGTAGCGCCGAACTCCTTGGGGAAACCGAAGGCCCACGTGCCATCGGGTTGCGGCTCCGGGTGGAGGTGCAGGTAGGCCCGACCACCGGTGCGCTGGACAAGGTGCAAGTGTAGCTGGCGCGTGTGCGAGACGGCGAGCTCGTGGGGCAGCACGTTGCGTCCGTCGGCATCGAGCAGGCGGAGGCTGCCGCCGGTAAGGTCAGCGCGGGTCTCGACCTTGAGCGAGAAGGGGAAACGGAGGTCGGCGGGGTTGTAGAAGTTCGCCTCCTCGTTCTCCCCGCAGAACTCGATCCCGTCGACCACGACCGGCTCGTGCTCGGCATGCAGGAAGGCGCAATGCGTGTCCGGCAGGGAACGCAGGATCAGAAAGGCTACGGCGGCCCCGAGGGTCAACCAGACGGTCTGGCGCGAGCGGGTCATCGTCCGTCGCCGAGCTCCCTGCGGAGGAGGGGAAGGATGTCCGCCGGATCGAAGCGCGGACCCTCGATCCGCGCGACGATGCGTCCCTCGGGCGAGACCAGCAGGGTCGCGGCGTTGTGCACGATGGTCCCGTCGGCCTGGATGGTCTGGATCCCGCACTGTGCCATGAGATCCTTGATCTGGCGCGCGTCACCGGTCAGCAGGCGATGCTGGGCGAGATCGAGCCCCATGGCATCGGCGTAGGACCGGAGGATGCCCGGGGAGTCATAGGCGGGGTCGAAGGAGACGCTGGCCAGGTGCACCTTGCCCGCGCGGCCGGCCTCCCGCCGCGCCGCCTGCTGCTCGCCGCCGCCGACGTCGGGCAGATGCAGGTCACACAGCAGCAGGGCAACAGGCCCCTGGGCGGCCATGCGGCGCGCCTCGGCCCCGCTG
>JBMSKH010000032.1:0-18527 GCA_049419705.1 Opitutales bacterium | reverse complement strand
CCGACGCGCTGGCGGAACCCCTTTGAGAGGTGGGCGATGAGCATGGTTGAGCGCGCGCGCAGGTCACAGTCATGCATCACCTGATCCACGCGTAGCTCGATCAAATCCTCCTCCACCCCTTTCAGTCGCGCCCGAAGCTCAAGGTACTCGCGGACTCGCAGGTCCTCGGGCAGCGGGTTGTTCTCGGGCATGTAGGCGAGGTGTCGCTTTGCGGCCGTCGGGTTCAGCGCCACCGACTCGCCCCAGACCGTGGCGCGTCCGGAGCTTGCGAGCAGCCGGCCTGCGAGGATGCGCAGCGTCGTGGACTTGCCCGCGCCATTTGGTCCGAGGAAGCCGACGATCTCACCGGGCGCGACCGAGAAGGAAATCTCCTCGACCGCCGTCAGCCTGCCATACCGCTTGGTCAGGCGCGCGGCCTCGAGCGCATGCTCCGGCTGGAGTGCGGTGTCGGCCATGCCCGGCTCACTGTGCCCGCGCGGCCGAGGGCCGGAGCGAGGGTTCCGACGCGATGAGCTGGCGCTGTTCCTCGCGCCAAGGATGGTTCGGTCCGAGCTGACGGTCCATCTTGTCGAGCCAAGCGCGAGCGGTCGTCGAATCGGCCTTGGCGATGGCGCCGCGGGCGAGCGCGAGCATGGCTTGTCCGCGGATGGCATCGGGAGCACCCGCGTTCTCGGCCACTGCGGCGAGTCGTCCGGATGCGTCGGCGGAACCCGTGTCCTGGGTCAGCAAGCCGGCGTAGAGTTTCGCACGGAAGCCGATAGTGCGGAGGGCGGGGGTGTCTCCGGCGGCGGCTGCGGCGGTCGCGGCCGCATCGTAGGCGGCGACCGCAGGCTTGCCGGCCGACTTCAGGCTGTCCGCCACCTCGAGGAGCGCGACCGCGGCCAACGTCTCGCCCGGGTGGGCGGCGGCGAAGGCGAGTCGGCCGGCGTCATCGCTGACCGCGGCGTACTCGGCGCGCAGCCCCTCGGCGCGGCTCTCCGACCAGGATTGGAAGGCGAACCAGCCGATCAGGCCGACCACGATGGCGATTGTGCCGCCGACCAGCCGCTCCTGATTGCGCTCCCAGAACAGCCAGAGGCGGTCCTCGGAGTCTGCATGGGCGAAATCTTCGTCGACGATGACCAGATTGCGGTCGTCGCCCCGGGGGGGCTTTTTGCGGCTTTCTTCGGACATGGCTTGGGTTTCCGAGGGTTGGCAGTGGGCGGGCTGAGTCAATCCCTCGCCGTCCGCATCCGCGCTTGTCGGTCGGCTCCTTTGCGCAAGGATACGCCCTTTCAGTCCCGATGCCCGCCCCCGCCGCACTCCTCGCCCAGCTCGAAGCCTCCGGCAAGCTCTCCCCCGCGACCCTAGCCAACCTCCGCCTCTGGCTGGGCTCCGGCAGTCTCCCTGCCTGGGCGACCCAGGCCCTCGGCGAGCTCTCCGCCGCGGGCGAGTGGTCCGAGCTCGAGGACCGTTTCTACAAGGGTATCGCGTTTGGCACCGGAGGGATGCGCGGCCGCACCCAGGGCAAGGTCATCCCGCCCGCCGAGCTCGGCACACCCGGACCTCTCGGAACGCCCGAGCACGCCGCGGTGGGCTCCGCCTGCCTCAACGAACCCAACATCCTGCGCGCGACCAAGGGACTCTTCCTTCACCTCGTCCAAGCGGGTCGCGCGGCTCCGCGCTTGGTCGTGGCCCACGATGTCCGTCATTTCTCGCGCGCCTTCGCCGAGCGCGTGGCCTCCGCTTGGATCCAGCTCGGTGGCGAAGCCTTCCTCTTCGACGGTCCTCGCTCCACTCCGCAACTCAGCTTCACCGTGCGCCATCTTCACGCCGACGCCGGTGTGGTGCTTACCGCGAGCCACAACCCGCCGCACGACAATGGCTTCAAGTGCTGCCTCGCCACCGGCGGGCAGGTGATGCCGCCGGACGACACCGCCATCATCCGCCGCGTCGAGTCCCTCGGCCTTGCGGATGTCGCCGAGCTCGCTGACAGTCCCCTCGTCGCCGCCCAGCCAGTGCCTGCCGCGGCTGAGACCGCCTATCTCGACCAGCTCGTCTCCGGCATCCTTGATCCCGAGACGCTTTCCCGCCACGCGCCACGCGTGGTCTTCACCAACCTGCACGGCACGGGCGATGTCATGGTCATTCCGGCTCTCCGCCGGGTCGGGGTCGAGCCCATCGTGGTCGAGGAGCAGCGCGAGCATGACCCGCGCTTCCCGACCGTGCGTTCGCCCAATCCTGAGAATCCGGACGCCTTCGCGCTCGCGCTCCGCCTGGCGACCGAGCAATCGGCCGACCTCATTCTCGCCACCGATCCTGATGCCGACCGTCTTGGCGCCGCGCTGCCACTCCCCGGTGGCGGACATCGCCTGCTGAACGGCAACGAGATCGCCGCGCTCCTCGCCGAGTTTCGACTCTCCTCGCTCAAGGCGGCCGCCATCCTGCCCGAGTCGGGCTCCGAGTCCGCGGCGGTGGTCAAGTCCATCGTCACCACGCCGCTGGTCGATGCCATCTGCGCTCGGCACGGCGTGCGCTGCGTCGGCACGCTCACGGGCTTCAAGTGGATCGCGGGCAAGGCCGAGCGCTGGGCGGCGCGGCTCGCCGAGCGCGCCGGGCCCGAGGCACCCGCGTTGCCGCTCCGCCGCCGCGCGCCGCTGGCCCTTCGCCACTCCACGCTTTTCGTGCTCGGGCTCGAGGAGAGCCATGGCTACCTCGCCGATGATGCGGTGCGCGACAAGGACGCCAACGCCGCCGCACTCCTGCTCTGCGAGTTCGTCGCCACGCTCCGTGCCCGCGGGCGCACCCTGCTCGATGCGCTCGATGCGCTCCACCTGAGCCACGGCGCCTTCGCCGAGGACCTGCTCAACGTCACCCACGAAGGCGCTGCCGGGGCCGCTGCCATCCGCCGGATTCTGGCCTCGTGGCGCGCCGCGCCACCCTCGGCGGTGGACGGTGCCAAGGTCATCCGGATCACCGATCATGGCGCCGGACGCTCCGCGCCGCGCGATGAGGAAGGCGAGCCTCTGCCCGAGGAGGACTTCCTCGTGGTCGATCTCGCCGACGGCCGCCGGGTCGCCGTCCGTGCCTCGGGTACCGAGCCCAAGATTAAGTTCTACGCCTATGCCCGTGCCGAGGTGAGGGACGCCGACGATCTCCCCGCCGCCCGCGCCCGCGCCCGCGCCTCCGTCACCGCGCTCCGCAATTGGCTCCAAGCTGACGCCGCCATGCGCGCCCACTGATTTCCAACATGCGCCTACTCATCGCCCTCCCCCTCCTCGTTTCGCTCGCCGGCTGCGCCGGTGGGCCTTCCTCCGATCCCGCCTACCGGGCCGAGAAGTCGCCCATGGCGGCGGCTCTTGCCGGTGAGTCCACCCCGCAGGGAGGCATCGAGGCCGCCAACGCGCGGAACGCCGAGCGCCAACGCACGGGCGACTGGCGCGCGGTGAAGCCCGCGGTCGGACCGACGGAGTGAGCTCAGGCTGCGCCGCCGGCGCGGAGCGCGGCGCGGACTGCCGACTCGGGCACGTCGTCGCGCGTTGCCGCCGTGCCCAGCGCGCGCAGCACCACGAAGCGCAGCGCGCCCGCGCGGTTCTTCTTGTCCTTGCCCATCGCGGCGAGGAGCGCGTCGGCCGCCAGCGGTGAACGCAGGCGAGTCGGCAGGCCGTTGAGCTCGAGCAGCGCGGCGACCGATTCGGCATCCGCTGGCGCGATCAGCCCGAGGTCACGCGAGAGGGTCGCGGCCATGGTGATGCCGATGGCGACGGCCTCGCCGTGCAGGTAGGTGCCGTAGCCGGCGACGGCCTCGATGGCGTGGCCGAAGGTGTGACCGAGATTCAGGAGGGCTCGTCCATTCTCGCGGCTGGTCTCGCGCTCGTCGCCCGCCACCACCACCGCCTTCATGCGCACGCAGGCGAGGATAATTTCGGCGAGCTGGGGATGATCCCAGCTGATCCGTCCCGCGGCCTGCAGCTTGGAGAGGAGTGCGCGGTCGCCGAGCAGGCCATACTTGACGACCTCGGCCATGCCGGCGGCGAATTCGCGCGGCGGCAGATGACGGAGCACGTCGGTGTCGGCGAGGACGCGGCGCGGCTGGTGGAAGGAGCCGGCGAGGTTCTTGCCTTGCGCCAGGTTGATGCCGGTTTTGCCGCCGACGGAGCTGTCGACCATCGCGAGCAGCGTTGTCGGAACCTGCACACAGGCGACGCCGCGGAGGTAAGTGGCCGCGGCGAATCCGGCGAGGTCACCGACGACGCCACCGCCAAGCGCGATGAGGGTGCCATCACGTCCCATCCCTGCGGCGGCAAGCGCCTCCCAGAGGCGGGCGAGCTCGAGGGCGGACTTGGCCGTCTCGCCATCGGCTTGCGTGACGAGGAGCGGGCCGTGCGCCGCGAAGGCCGCCGTCAGCTCCGGCAGTGCGCTCCGCACGCCAGGCGAGGTGACGGTGACCACGACGCGTCCCTGCGCGCGTTCGGCGGCGGCCAGCGCCAGCGCCTCGCGGCTGGCACCGGCGCCCACGCGCACCTCATAGGCGCGCTCGCCGAGCGAGACGGTGTGGGAGACGAGGCTCATCGCGCCTCCACGGTTAGCCGCGCTTCCGCCGCACGGCAAGGCAGGAGCGGTCTCAGTTCGGTAGGCCCACCAGTGCGCGCGCGTAGGCGACGGCATCCAGTGGCTGGAGGTCGTCAGGCGACTCGCCCACGCCGATGAACCGAACCGGGACGCCGCTCGCCCGGGCGATGCCCACGACCGCTCCGCCTTTGCCCGCCCCGTCGAGCTTGGTCACCACCAAGCCGGTCAGTCCGACCGCCTCGTGGAAGACCCGCGCCTGCTCGATTGAGTTGGCACCGAGCGACCCGTCGACCACCAGCCAGCGCTCCTGAGGGGCCGAGGGGTGCGCCTTCGCCGCGACGCGCACGAGCTTGCGGAGCTCTTCGAGCA
This sequence comes from Opitutales bacterium, assembly GCA_049419705.1. Lineage (GTDB taxonomy): Bacteria > Verrucomicrobiota > Verrucomicrobiia > Opitutales > UBA953 > UBA8828. Next base: position 13,607 of record JBMSKH010000032.1, on the reverse strand, counting down.
AGTGGGCCTTGGTGTGCAATCGCCCCGCGCTGTCGAGCAGCACGGCGTCGGCGCCACGCGCCTTGCCCGCGCTGATTGTGTCGAAGGCGACCGCCGCCGGGTCGGCGCCGGGCTTGCCTGAGACCACGGGAACGGCGAGTCGCGCGGCCCAGGCCTCGAGCTGGGCTCCGGCCGCGGCGCGGAAGGTGTCGCATGCGCCGAGCAGGGTGGGGTGGCCCTCGCTGGCGAGACGATGGGCGAGCTTGGCCGCCGTCGTGGTCTTGCCTGCGCCGTTGACGCCGAGCAGCAGGATGACGAGCGGCTTGCCTGACCAATCCGGCGTCCAAGCTGGAGCCGCGAGCTGGCGGGCGAGCACCGCGGCGGCGACCTCGGCCGCGCCGCCGGTCCGCAACTCCGGTTCCCGTTTCCAGGCTTCGCGCACCGCGGCCATGACCTCGGCGGTGGCCTCGGGCCCGAGGTCGGCGGCAAGCAGGCGCTCCTCGAGCTCCGCGGCGGATGCGTTGTCGAGCGGACGGGCAAGCAGGGCGGACAGCGCGTCGGCGGTGCGGGCGAGGCCCGCGCGCAACCGATCAAGGAAGGCCGCGGACACGCTCAGTCCTCCGCCGCCTCGCGCAGCGGGCGGCCGAGCCCCTCCTTCATGCGGTCGAGGACGCCGTTGACGAAGCGGTGGGAGTCCTCGCCGGCATAGGTCTTGGCGATCTCGATCGCCTCGTTGATCGTGACCACCGGCGGGATATCGCGCCGGCGCAGCAGTTCGTGGACTGCGAGTCGGAGAATGGCCAGCTCGACCTTGGCGATGCGGTCGATGGACCAGTTCTCGGCATGGGCCGCGATGGCGCGGTCGATCTCCTCGCGGTGCGCGAGCACGCCCTGCACGAGCTCCTCGGCGAAAGCATAGTACTCGCGCGGGTGCTCCTGCATGAGCACGAAGTCATGCATCGCGACCACGGTGTCGGCGGGGCGCTGTGATTCCCAGATATAGAGGAACTGCATCGCCGCGACGCGGTTGTCGTGGCGGCGGTTGCGCTTGGGCTTCTCGGGGACGACGGGCTCCATCAGTTCTGGGCAAAGGGGTCGCCGCCCTGCTTGCGGGCGCGCTCCTCGGCGTCGATCTGCTCGAGACGGTCGCCGAGCTCGACGCGGTGGACCGCCATCTCGAGCGCGGCGCGTGCGAACTCCGGTCCGCGGTCGAGCGGCCCGGTGCAACGCGCCTCGGCCTGGGCGCGGTCGAGGGTGACGATGATGCCGTTGATCATGGGCACCTCACTGCGGAGCGAGGAGCTCTGGAGCGCGGACGCGGTCGAGGCCGCGATGACCTCGTGGTGCGGGGTGTCGCCGGCGATGACCACCCCGAGACCGACGACCGCGTCGTACTCGCCCGTCATGGCGAGCATGTGGGCGGCGTAGGGGATCTCGGCCGAGCCGGGCACCCGGACGACCTTGATGTGGTCCGAGGGCACGCGCGCGTCCCGGAGGGTCCGGCGAGCGCGCTCGAGCAGGACGTCGACCAGGTCCCCGTTGTAACGGGCGGCGACGATGGCGAACCAGAGGTCGCTGCCATCGACGGCGGTCGGTTTCGGCTTATCCTTGCTCATGTGTGAAGGGACGGTCGGTCAGACCAACAGGCGGGACCCCCGCGCGCAAGCCCGAACGGGCGGGTCAGAAATCGACCTGCTCGACCAGCTCGAGACCATGCCCGGCCAGGCCGACGACCTTGCGTGGATTGTGGGTCAGTAGGCGTATCTGGCGCAGGCCGAGGTCGGCGAGCACCTGCGCGCCGACACCGTAGTCGCGGTCATCCATCTCCCCGAGTCGCACGCCGCCGGCATCAGCGCGCACGCCGCCGTCGGGCTGGCCGATATGGACGATGACGCCGCGGCCCTCTGCGGCGACGGCGCGGAAGCTTGCCTCGAGCGAGCCACCGGGGCCGAAGGCCTTGCCGTGAAACAGCTCGGCGAGCAGGTTCTCGCGCTGTACGCGCACCAGCGTGGGCCCGGGTCCGGTCTCGCCGCGCACGAACGCGAGGTGCTGACGTCCATCGGTCGAGCGGTAGACGTGGAGGCGGAAACGACCCCAGGCGCAATCGAAGTCGCTGACGGTGACCCGCTCGACCAGCCGGGTGTCCTTGCGGCGATGCGCGATGAGCTGGGCGATCGAGATCATGCGCAGGCCGTGCCGCGACTTCATCTCGATGAGCTCCGGGACCCGCGCCATCGTGCCGTCGTCGTTGAGAATCTCGCAAATCACCCCGCTGGGGGCGAGGCCCGCGAGCAGGGCGAGGTCGACCGCGGCCTCGGTGTGCCCGGCGCGCTGGAGCACGCCGCCCGGGCGGGCGAGGAGCGGAAAGATGTGGCCGGGGCGCACGAGTTGCTCCGGGCGAGCTGAGGGATCGGCGAGCAGCGCGATGGTCCGGGAGCGGTCCGCGGCGCTGATGCCGGTGGTGATGCCCTCGGCGGCGTCAACCGCCACCGCGAAGGCGGTGCGCTGGGACTCCTTGTTCTCGGGTACCATCTGGTCGATGCCGAGGCGCCGGAGCTGCGCCTCGACCGTGGGCACGCAGATCAATCCGCGGCCGAAGCGGGTCATGAAGTTCACCGCCTCGGGCGTCACCTTGGCGGCGGCCATCACCAGGTCGCCCTCGTTCTCCCGATTCTCGTCGTCGGTGACCACGACCATGCGCCCCGCGGCGATGTCCGCGATGGCATCCTCGACTCGGTCAAAGGGTTCCTGCATGGCGCAAGCCTCCGACTGTGGGAGGTCGCCCCGACACCGCAAGCGGTGAGTCGTCGTTCAGCGGTACTCGAGCTGGACCGTCGCCCGCATGTCGCGGTCGGCGATGGCGCGAACCCAGTAAGCGCCAAAGCCCTCGGGAAAGGCATGCTCGATGGTCTCGCCGGGCGCCGTCTTGAACGTGCGCCAGGGCACCCAGAGACCCGTGCCATCGATATCCACCTCGAGCCGCACCGTGCCTGTGGTGTCGCTAGTGATGGTCGCCGACATGCGCGAGTAGCCGGACATGAGGTACGGGTCGGAAGGTTGGCCTGCTTTCACTGCGCTGTCCTTCCAAGGCCCGCCTTGTCCGCGTGGCGCGCCGAATCGCCAGAGGTCGTCAACCGCGCCGACCCACACGGCCGCCTCGCCATCGTCGCTGCGCAGCAGGTGTCGGCCTGGCTTGGCTGGGTGCTCGGTGCCTGTCATGAAGAGAAGTCCGAACTGGGAGCAGTAGTCCTCGATAGCCAGTCCGTGCGTCGAGACGGCGCGCACTTTTGCCATGCCTTGGGCGTTTCGCGCCGGAAGCTCAAAGAACGTTCCGCCGACATTCAGCAGGTCGCGCTCGGTCGCGACCTCGCGGCAGATGCGACCGCTGCCGAGCTCGCGTCGTTCCGTTCCGAAGGGCAGGCGCCAGCGGCGACCGTCCTCGGTGAGGATGATGGAGGCCGCATCGGCAAGGACCGCGGGCATCGGGCGCGGAGCGCCCTTGGTCACCGCGGCGAGCGCCTGCGGATCGGCGCTCGTTGTGAGCCGCAGGGATTTGTCCACCGTGTACAGCCGGCCATTCATCGCCAAGCCCAGGCGATCCGCGCCGAGCGAGCGCAGGGCTCCGGCCCGACGGTCCGTGTTGGTTTCCTTTGCCAGTCCGGAGAGGAGTGAGTTGTCCACCTTTGGCGTCTCGCCGTGACGGTAATGGAAGCTGGCGCTTACCCCGGTGCAGGCGTCGAGCGCAGTCAGGCGGATCCATGCCCCGGGCGACTTTAGGTCAATCCACGCCGCGCTGCCTGCCGGCACCGTCACTTCCCGGAGTGTCGACCACGTACCATCGCCCATCCTGTCGATGGACAGCGCGAAGCGCACCGGAGCGTCCGAAGTGTGCGCGAGGTGCAGCCCGCGGTGTTCGAAGCCCGAGAACAGGAAGGGGTCGCTGGTCGTCCCTGCCGCAAGGTCCTCGCGAAGCCAGACCGAGCCGCGGGCGATGACGGGTCCGAGCGAGTCGAGCTGCTTCGGGCGGAGGAACCAGAGGTTCGAGTTCGATTCGGGCGGCGTGGCGCCCGCGACCTTCATCGGGCGCTCGTTGAGGAATTCCGCCCGGGCGGAGTCGTCGCAGCCGAGAACGATGTGGTCGCGCCAGCGGCAGAAGTCGCCGACGACTTTGAGATAAGCCGAGCGCGGGGCGATACCCCCGCTGCGCGACGGACGGAAATCGCGCGGGAAGCGCCAGAACGCACCGTGCATCGTCATGAGCAAGTCCTCCTCGCCGATGTCGCGGATCCGCGGCCACTCCGTGTTCCATCCGTGGGCCCCATCGTAACTATGGCTCGGCTTCGGCAACCGATAAGGGTGCCAATTGCCGCCATCCAGCACCATGAGGATGAGCGACTTCGCGTCCCAGCCCATGCTCCAGATCGGATCCGTCTCCGGATGAAGGTTACCCTCGATGCCTCCCGGCCCTGTGACCTCGGTGAATTGGTTGCGACGCACCAGGCTCCAGTTGCCCTCGCCCTTCCATTCAGCCAGCGCGCCCGAGGGCACGGTGGGATCGGTCGTCACGCGCGGGTTTTGGTCGCCGTTGTTCGCGTAGACAACCCGCCCTTGGCCCGTGTGCAGTCCCTTCCCGTGGTAACCGGGAAGTTTGGCTGTCGGTGCCGAGCGGTTCTCCGGGGCAGCGATTTTGTCCCAAGCGTTCTCCTGCGGCTTCTCGCCCGGCTTCGGTTTAGGCTTAGGCGCGTCAGGGTCGCTTAAGTTGCTATCCCGGATCAGTGTGCGGACCGCCAAGGTGCGCACATCGACCTCGTAAAGCCCCTCCTCCATCGTGGCATAGTAGACCTTGTTCGCCGGGTCGTTCAGATGACGCGCGGTGCCAGTCAGGCGTCCGAACATGCGCGAGGGCGGGATGACGCGCACGTTGCCGCTGGCGTCGATCACATACGGCCCGATGAGCAGCTGGTTGCTCTCGCGATGGATCATCCGGTTGGCCGGAGTGCCGCCAACGCTTTCCGGGCGTGCACGGATGGAGAGGTCGGGACTAATCTCCCAAAGTTTGTCAGAGGATCCCGCGGGAAGGTGAGGCCCGTAGGTGATGACCCAGAGTCGGTCCGCCCATGGCACCACCGCACCTGTGCCGCACTCGCCCTCGCGATTTGAGTAAGTGAGCCGCGGGTCGATGCCGGAAACGCCGGGTGTCGCAGCTGGACGCCGAGCAAGCACAACGACCGCCAAGGCCAGGATGACCAAGAGTGCCGGGATTAGGCCTTTGCGCGCCATGCCTGCTTTATCAGCGCCGCATGGCGAGTGTTCCACATTTTAACCGAGGGATGCGCCAAGAACCAATCCAGCGAGCAGTACGAGCAGTGGCACCGCCAGCAATCGTCCGCCCGCTGGTTTCTGCGGTTGCAGGAGCATGGTGAGTAGCACGGCTGAGGTGGTCACGGTGCCGACCAGCGGTTCGCGCCAGTAGGCAGGTAGTGTCATGCCAGGAATGCAGGCGAGCCACTCGGCAACCTGCGCCATCCCGTGCAGCCAGCCCGCGGCCAGCGTATTCACGCCCTGCCGCAAGGGATCCAGCCAGCCAAACAAGCCGAGCGTGATGGAGGCCATGCCTAGCACGACTGGTGGTCCTGAGAGTGGCACGAGCAGGAGGTTCGCAAGGACGCCACCCGGGCACAGTGTGCCGAAGGTTCCGAGTGTGATCGCCGTCGCCGCGGTGCTGGCGGCGAGCGAGATGGCGAACCCCTCGAGCAGGCGTGCGCGGAGCCAGGCACGGATACGTCTCGACCGCGTGATTGCGTCCGTCGGTGACAGCCGTTCCGCCAGCGCTGGGCGCGCAAGCGCGCGGGCGGCGGGACCGCCGACGAGCAGGATGCCAGCCACCGAGGCGTAACTGAGCTGGAAGCCGGCGTCCGTCGCCGCCTCCGGGTCCAAGACCAAGGTCACAACGCAAGCAGTCGCGAGCCCTTGGATGGGGTTGGGCCGTCGGCGGGCGAGTGTGCAGGCGAGGATGCAAGCTGCCATAATCCAGGCGCGCCGCGCCGAAGGTGCACCGCCGGTGACCTCAACGTAGACCCAGAGTAGCACCAGGGCCACCGAACCTGCGATTCGCGGCGGGACGCGGCAGCGTCGCCCCACCCAAGTCATCGCAAGTGCCATGCCCGCGATGTGTAGTCCGCTGATGGCGAAGAGGTGCAGGGTGCCGGTCGTCGCGAATGCCTCCCGGTCAGAGTCGTCGAGCAGGCGGGTCCGCCCCAGCATCGTGGCTGCCAGCAACCGCGCCCCGCGTGGATCTTCCCAGGCGAGCTCGCGCAATCCCGACTCAAGCTTATGTGACCAGTCATCCGTGAGACGGGCCCAGGTGCCAGCTGGCTCAATCTCGGCCGCGAGCCGTGCCGCACCCAGGCGCAGGCTGATGCCTTGCGAGCGTAGCCAGTCGCCGCGCGGCTCCGCCGGGTCACCGCAGGGAGCGAGCAGGCCGCTGATGACCTGCACGCCGCCCGGACCCGGACGCGCGCCCCGTCCATCGCAGAGCACTCGGCGACGCCGTGTGTCCGGGGGTCCCGTCTGCACCCAACCGATGAGCCGCCAGCGCTCGCCATCCAACGATTCCACCCGGTCAACCTCGACGAACAGATCGGCTTGCCCGCGCTCGCCGACCCAAGGTGCCATGCGTGCCGCGCGCACCCCGTGCCATGTGGCGCCGAGTGCCGCGCCTGCGAGTGCCGCGCAGCCCATCCAGATGGTCACGGAGCGCCCGGCTGCGACCAGCGCGCCGATTAAGGCGACACTGCCCACGAGGAGCCTACCGCCATGCGTTGCATCAAGGGAGGTCGCGGCGAGACATCCCGTGAGTAGCGGTAGAGCAAGCCAGAGGGCAGGGGCATGGCCTGGCCCGTGATGGGTCAGGTGGCTGTCGTCTTCCAGGGGGTCGATCCGGTCCATGGCCGGAGACCATCCCGCGTGACCTTCGTCCGCGCGGTCTCCGCACGGAGCCAATCCCATTGAGTTTCGGCGGCGAGCGGCGCCATCTGGAGAAGATCCCTTAGGGGAAACACCACGAATCCGCGCTCCGACCAGCGGGGGTGGGGCAGGGTGAGTCCGGGTTCCTCCATCCGGACCTTCCCATGGAAGAGCAGATCGAGATCACAGGTGCGGGGCCCGTTGCGCTCCGCACGGACGCGCCCCAGCATGCCCTCGATTTCCAGGCAGGCGGTGAGCAGTTCGCGCGGCGACTGCCGCGTCTCGACGGCGGCGACAAGATTCAGGAACGCCGGTTGGTCCGTGAGACCGACCGGATCGGAATCATAGGCTGGGGACGCTGCGAGCAGGCGCGTGCCCGGCAGGGCTCCAAGTGCGCTCAGCGCCCGGCCGAGGGTGGTGGCGCGGTCGCCGAGGTTGCTGCCGAGGGCGACGAGGGCCTGGACGGGAGCCTCGCTCACGCCCGCGCCCGGCGGATGCGGACCGAGATTCCGTCGAAGTCCGCCGCCACGGGCGCGAAGGGCTTATGGACCTCGACGGTCACGGCGCTCACGACCGGGAAAGTGCCGAGGATGCGGGCGGCGATTTGCTGGGCGAGCGTCTCGATCAGGTAGACCGGCTTGCCCTTCAGTTGCTCCTCAACCGTGCGGATGGCGGCGGCGTAATTGACAGTCAGCTTGAGGTCGTCCGTGGCCGCGGCGGGTCGCGTGTCGACCTCGAGCTCGAGGGACACGGTGAACCGCTGGCCAAGGCGGGTTTCCTCGGGGAGGGCGCCGTGGTGGCCGTAGGAGCGAATCCCGCTGATTCGGATGATGTCCACGCCTGTTTGTTGCCCGACCCGGCGCGGGCGGCAAGCGGGTTCGGCGGGAATCGTCCGGATGTGGGCAGTCCCTGCTTGACCCTCGGTTGCGTCACCTCTGACAGTCGGCCGAATCATCATGCCCAAGAGGACCGATATCCGCACCATCCTCATCATTGGCTCGGGCCCGATCATCATCGGCCAAGCCTGTGAGTTCGACTATTCCGGCACCCAGGCCTGCAAGGCGCTCCGCGAGGAGGGTTACCGCGTCGTGCTCGTGAACTCGAACCCGGCGACGATCATGACGGATCCGGAGACGGCCGACGTCACCTACATCGAGCCCCTCACGCCCGAGGCGCTCGAGAAGATCATCGAGCGCGAGAAGCCCGACGCGCTGCTCCCGACCCTCGGCGGTCAGACCGCGCTCAATCTCTCCCTGCGCCTTTCCAAGCTCGGCATCCTTGCCAAGCACGGCGTCGAGCTGATCGGCGCGAAGGAGGACGCCATCGAGCGCGGTGAGGACCGCGAGAAGTTCAAGCAGATCATGCTCGATATCGGGCTTGATGTTCCCCGCTCCAAGGTGGTCAAGGACCTGGAGGCGGCCAAGGCCTGCCTCGAGGGCATCGGCGGCGAGTTCCCCGTCATCATCCGGCCCTCCTTCACGCTCGGCGGCACCGGAGGCGGCATCGCCTACAACCGCGAGGAGTTCGAGCGCATGGCCCAGGCCGGACTCGACGCCTCGCCCGTGCACGAGATCCTCGTCGAGGAGTGCCTGCTCGGCTGGAAGGAGTACGAGATGGAAGTGATGCGTGACCACAAGGACCAGTGCGTCATCATCTGCTCGATCGAGAACTTCGACCCGATGGGCGTCCACACCGGCGACTCCATCACCGTCGCCCCCGCGCTCACGCTGACCGACAAGGAATACCAGCTGATGCGCGACGCCTCGTTCGCCGTCATCCGCGCCGTCGGCGTCGAGACCGGCGGTTCCAACATCCAGTTCTCGGTCAACCCGGCCAACGGCCGCATGATCGTGATCGAGATGAACCCGCGCGTGTCGCGCTCGTCCGCCCTCGCCTCCAAGGCCACCGGCTTCCCGATCGCCAAGATCGCCGCCAAGCTCGCCGTCGGCTACTCGCTCGACGAGCTGCAGAACGACATCACCAAGTCGACCCCGGCCTGCTTCGAGCCGACCATCGACTACGTCGTCACCAAGATCCCGCGCTTCACCTTCGAGAAGTTCGTCGGCGCCGACACCACCCTGACCTCCGCGATGAAGTCGGTCGGCGAAGCCATGGCCATCGGCCGCACCTTCAAGGAGTCCTTCCAGAAGGCACTCCGCTCACTCGAGGTCGGCGCCTGGGGCTTCGGCTGCGGTGGCAAGTTCGGCGGCGAGCCCACCCTCGATCGCGAGGCGCTCCGCGCCAGCCTGGCCCGGCCCAACCCCGAGCGCGTCTTCCATCTCCGCCACGCCTTCATGGCGGGCTTCACCGACGCCGAGGTCCATGACGCGTCGAAAATCGACCCGTGGTTCGTCCGTCAGCTGCGCGACATCTACTCGACCGAGCAGCGCCTGCGTGCCGCCGGGCCGAAGGGTCTCACGCCCGCGCTCCTGCGCGAGGCCAAGGAGGCTGGTTTCGCCGATCGTCAGATTGGGCATGCCGTCGGCCTGACTGGCCCCCAGGTGCGCGAGCTGCGTCTCGCGGCCGGGCTCCCGACCGCCTTCCGGCTCGTCGACACCTGCGCCGCGGAGTTCGAGGCCTCGACACCTTACTACTACTCGTCCTATGGCGATGAGACCGAGGTGCGTCCCTCGACCAAGCCCCGCATCATGATTCTCGGTGGTGGTCCCAACCGCATCGGCCAAGGCATCGAGTTCGACTACTGCTGCGTGCACGCCTCCTATGCCTTGAGGGAGATCGGCTATGAGTCGGTGATGGTGAATTCGAATCCCGAGACCGTCTCGACCGACTACGACACCTCCGACCGCCTCTATTTCGAGCCGCTGACGCTTGAGGACGTCCTCGAAATCTACCGCGCGGAGAAGTGCGACGGCGCCATCGTGCAGTTCGGCGGACAGACCCCGCTCAATCTCGCGGCCGACCTTGAGGCCGCCGGCGTGAAGGTCGTCGGCACCTCGCCCCGCAGCATCGCGCTCGCGGAGGACCGCCAGCTCTTCAAGGACATCCTCGACGAGCTCAAGGTGCTGCAGCCCGTCAACCGCACGGCGCTCTCGCCCGAGGAGGCCTACGCCGCCGCCGAGGCCATCGGCTTCCCCATCCTCCTGCGTCCCTCCTTCGTGCTCGGTGGCCGCGGCATGTTCATCGTCCATGGCATGGAGGAGCTGCGCGCCGTCGTACGCGAGGCCTTCGATGTCGCTCCCGGCAAGCCCGTGCTGCTCGACAAGTTCCTCGAGGACGCCATCGAGCTCGACGTCGACGCCATCTCCGATGGCGAGACCACCGTCATCGGCGGCATGCTCGAGCACATCGAGCACGCGGGCGTCCACTCCGGCGATGCCGGCATGGTGCTGCCCCCGCACAGCCTGCCCGAGCCCGTCCTCGCCGAGGTGCGCCGCATCACGCACGCCCTCGCCAAGCGCCTCGGGGTTGTCGGGTTGATGAACATCCAGTTCGCGATCAAGGACGGCCAGGTTTACATGCTGGAGGTCAATCCCCGTGCCTCGCGCACCGTGCCCTTCGTCTCCAAGGCAATCGGTGTGCCTCTCGCCAAGCTCGCCGCCAAGTGCATGGTCGGACACAAGCTCAAGCAGCTTGGTTTCACGCAGGAGATTCGCCCGCCCTTCTGGTCAATCAAGGAGTCTGTCTTCCCCTTCAATCGCTTCCGCGGCGCCGCCGTCGTGCTCTCGCCCGAGATGCGCTCGACCGGAGAGGTCATGGGTACCGACGAGGACCTCGGCCTCGCCTACGCCAAGTCACAGATGGCCGCGCAGCCCGCCTTGCCTACCGCCGGCAATGTCTTCCTCTCGGTCAAGGACCGCGACAAGCCCGGCGCGGTCGAGGTCGGTCGTGAATTGGCCGCGCTCGGTTTCAGCCTGCACTCGACCAGCGGCACGGCCGACGCGCTCGCCGCGGCTGGGGTTCCGGTGGTCCGCCTCGGCAAGATCTCCGATGGTGCCCGGCCCAACGTGCTCGACTTGCTCAAGAACGGTAAGCTGCAGATGATTGTGAACACCGCCGCCGGCATGCTCCCGCGCCAGGATGAGAACCTGATGCGCGGCGAGGCCGTCCTTCGCGGTGTCTACATGGCGTCGACACTCAACGCCGCCAAGGCTGCCGCACTCGCCATTCGTTCCCTCAAGACCCGTCCGGTCGGGGTGCTCTCCCTTCAGGACCGACTGAAGACGCTTCCCAAGGCCCGCTAATCTGGCAGGCTGACTTTCCCATGCGCCACACCCTCCTCGTCGCCCTCGCGTTCGCTGCGTCGGCTCTTCCCGCCGCCGATCCCGCGCCCGCCGCTGCGGCGAATCCCGCCGAGGCCCCCAAGCCCGCCGAGGTCGCCAAACCCCTGACCGCCGATGAGCAGCGCCGTGGCTTCATCCAGGCCGGCTACCAGCTCGGCCGCGGCTCACCCTTGCCCGGCTTCCGCAGTCAGTACGAGATGTCCGAAGCGGAGGTTGACGCCTTCCTTGCGGGCCTGCGCTTGGCGATGCTCGGCGCAGCCCAGCCCGCCGAAGCCGATACCACCCTTCAGGCTCGCTTCGGTGATTTCCTCAACGGCCGCATCCTCTCCAAGACACAGCGCACTAAGGAAGCCAACGCCGCCTTCCTCGCCAAGATTGACGCCGACAAGACTGTGACCCGCACCGCCAGCGGCCTGCGTTACCGCATCGACAAGCCCGGCTCCGGGGCGAAGCCCGTGCCGAGCAGCCAGGTCACCTGCCGCTACACCGGTCAGCTGCATGACGGCAAGGTCTTCGACTCCACCAAAGATCGTAACAACGAGCCCGTCACCTTCGCCTTGAACGAGGTCATCCCCGGCTGGACCGAGGGCCTGCAGCTCATTGCCAAGGGCGGCGTGATTCGCCTCTGGATTCCCGCTTCCCTTGCCTACGGCGACAATGAGCAGGATGTCATCCCCGCTGGGTCCGTCCTCGAGTTCGAGGTTGAGCTCGTGGACGTCAAGTAAGCCCACCTGCCTTGTCCGACGGCGTCCCCCTGCGGGGACGCCGCTTGTCTTTGGCGCGGAACTCGCCACCCCTTTCTGGGTCGTATGAACTGCATGCGGACCACCGTGGCCCTTGGCTTGCTTTGCTGCGTACTCGCGCAGGGAGCCGATGCGCCCGCCCGCCCGCTGACCCTCCGGGAGGCGATCAACCGCTCCCTCGGTCACAACCTCGGCCTGGCGGTTTCGCGGCTCGAGGCGGCGCGGGCCGTGGACACGCTCGAACTGGCTGAGTCCGGCTTCGACCTGCGACTCAGTTGGGTCAACCGTCTTGGCTCTGCCCGTACCCTGACGGAGATCGCGGCAGGCAGTCCGGCCACGGACACCTTCACCTCGGAGGTCGGGCTCACCCAGCCGTTCTCCTGGGGTGGATCGCTCTCGCTCAGCGGCTACACCGCGCGCGACTGGCTTGATTCGAACGGCGTTCCGCACGACCACGATGTTTCCGTGGGCACCGCCCTGAGTTACACGCAACCGCTGCTGCGTGGCGGCTGGCAGGCCGTCAACCTCGCGCCCGTGGTCAATGCGCGCCTAGGTGCGGGCCGGTCGCGTCTCCAGTTTCGCTCGGCCACGCTCGATTTGATCCGCGACACCGAGACCGCCTACTGGACGCTCGCCGCCTACCGCTCGCTTGTCTCACTCCGTGAATCCAGCCTGCGCTCGGCCGAGTCCCTCCTCGCCGAGGTCGCCGAGCGCCGCCGACTTGGCGCCGCGACCGTGCAGGAGCAACTCCAGGCCGAGGCGGACATCGCCAATCAGAAGGTCTCCGTGCTTGGAGCCCGCCAACAGGCCGATGCCGCCGACACGCGCGTGCGCAGCCTGCTCGGCCTTGACGCCACCGCCGACGCGCCCGCGGAGGTCGCGGTCGAGTCCCTGCCACAGGGCCAGGTGGAAGGCATCGCCGATTACCGCGCCTGGCTGGGCAGCGTGCTCGCCTTCGACCTCGACGCGCAGGTTCAGCAGAGCCTGGTCGAGTCCGCCCAGGTTGAACTCGAGGCCGCGCGCATGAATGACCAGCCGCAACTCGACCTCACCGTCGCCGGCGGTGTCAACGGCGCCACCGGCTCCTTCAACCGACTCAACGCCGCGCTCAACGCTTTGCCCAACGACCACAGCTGGGAGGCCTCCGCGACCCTCGCCCTTTCCTTTCCGCTCGGCTTCCGCGAGAGCGAGGCCCGCGTGCGCATCGCCCAGCGCACGCGCCGACAGGCCGACCTGAGGCTCGCCGATGTGCGGCAGAGGCTGACCTTCGACGCGCGCGCCACTTGGCGCGATCTGGAGGCTGCGCGTGCGCGCCTCGATGCGGCCACAGCCGCTCTCTCGCTGCAACGCCAGGTCTATGAGAACGAGCGCGCTCGTTACTCGGCAGGTGCCTCCGATATCCCGAGAATCCTGCAAGCCCAGGCTTCCCTCGACGGTGCCCAGCTTGCCTGGGTCGGCGCCATGCTGGATGCCCGCGTAGCCTCGGCTCGCGTCGCACGCCTCGACGGCACGCTCCTCGCCCGTCACGGTTTCACCTGGGAGTCAGCCGAGCAGGACGTCGGCTCCGGCGTCGACGCGCGCGACCCCTTGCCCGAGCTTTCCCGTCCATGACTCCACGCAGAAAAATCCTCATCGCGGTCGCCGTCCTCGCAGTCGCGGGGGGGGGGGGGGGCGGGGG
>JBMSKH010000031.1:0-18697 GCA_049419705.1 Opitutales bacterium | reverse complement strand
GCCGTCCCCGAACCCTCCACCTACGGCCTCGCCCTCGGTGGACTGGCGCTGGTTGCGGTCGCCGTTCGGCGCCGCGCGAGCAAGCCTAAGGCCTAAAGCCTAAAGGCTAAAGGAAAGGCAGAGAGGCCCCGCGAAAGCGGGGCTTTTTACATTCTCTTACAAAAGGGGTCAGACTGCTTATATAGGTTAAGTAGTCTGACCCCTTTTGCTAAATCCGTGTGAACGCGCAGGTGCTTGCGGGCTTGGCATTCCGGGCGCTGGGATTTGATTTGAGCTACCCCATGCGAATTCTGTTCATGCTCCTCGTTTCGTTGGTCGCGGTCAGTGCCGCTGAGCCCATCAAGGTCGCCTGTGTCGGCGACAGCATCACGCAGGGCGTCGGGGCCGAGCCGGGCAAGTCGTACCCGTCCCAGCTTCAGGCCCTGCTCGGGGCCGGCTACACCGTTGGTAACTTTGGCGTCAGCGGCCGCACCCTGCTGAGCAAGGGAGACCTGCCCTATGTCAGGGAGAAGCGCTACCAGGAAGCCCTCGCGATAGAGCCCGACGTCGTCGTCATCATGCTCGGGACCAACGACACCAAGCCGCAGAACTGGAAGTTCGAGAAGGAGTTCGAGGCCGACTACCGCGCGCTCGTCGAGTCGTTCAAGAAGCTCAAGTCCAAGCCGCGGATCTTCCTCTGCCTGCCGTCGCGCGGGCCGGAGAAGCCCGGCAACATCTTCGAGGGCAACCTGCGCAAGCTGCGCCCCCGTATCGAGAAGCTCGCCTCCGCCTTGGGCTGCAAGGTGATCGACATGAACGCCGCGCTGGGCAAGAAGCCGGAGATGCTCGCCGACACCGTCCATCCGAGCACCGCGGGGGCCGCCGAGCTCGCCAAGGCCGCCGCCAAGGCGATCCAGGCGAAGTGAATTTGGCTTAAGCCCCGAGGAGCTTCTTCAGGCCGGCCTCGTCGAGGACGGTGACGCCGAGTTCTTGGGCCTTATCGAGCTTCGAGCCGGCTTCCTCGCCGGCCACGACGTAGTCGGTCTTCTTGCTGACGCTGCCCGAGACCTTGCCGCCGGCGGCCTCGATGAGGTCGCGGGCCTGGTCGCGCGAGAGTGTGGGTAAGGTACCCGTGAGCACGAAGGTCTTGCCCGCGACGCCCTCGACGGTGGCGGCGGCCGCGGCGGTGTCCTCGAGGTTGAGCCCCGCCTTGCGCATGGCCTTCAGCCAGTCGCGGTGGTTGGGGTCGCTGAAGAAGGAGAGAATCGATTCGGAGACCTTGGTACCGATACCACTGACGACGGATTCGTGGCTGATGCCGCCCTTGGCGCCGATTGTGGTGATGAGCAGGTCGCCCTGCTTGGCATGGGCGAGGGCGTCGAGCGAGCGGAAGTGGCGCGCGAGGTCTTTGGCGGTCTGCATGCCCACGTTGGGGATGCCGAGGGCGTGGATGGCGCGCCAGAGTTCGCGTGACTTCGCGGCCTCGAGAGCGGCGAGCATGTTGTCGACTGACTTCTCCTTGAACTTATCGAGCAGCGCCCAGTGGGCGGCGTTGAGCGAGAGCGCATCGGTCGGGGCGTCGACCAGGCCGAGGTCGACGAGTTGCTCGGCCACGGCATCGCCGAGGCCGTCGATGTCGAGGCAGTGCTTGGAGGCGAAGTGTACCAGCCGCCGAATCTTCATCTCGCGGCTCGGTGCGCGGAGTTTGTAGGCGGCCTCGTCACGGTCGCGCGTGGCGTCGAGTCCGAGTTCGCGCAGACGTCCTTCGAAGTCGAACGGCACAGCGTCCTTGGGGCGGCGTGCTGCGACTATACCGAGAACTTGGGGGATAATTTCGCCGGCCTTTTGAATGCGCACGGTGTCGCCCTCACGGATGTCCTTGCGCAGGATCTCGTCGGCGTTGTGCAGGGTGGCGCGGGCGACGGTTGAGCCAGCGAGGAGCACGGGCTCGAGTTCGGCCACGGGTGTGATCACGCCGGTGCGCCCGACCTGCATGCTGATGGCGCGCAGGAGGGTCTCGGCCTGGTCGGGCGGGAACTTGAAGGCCACGGCCCAGTGCGGGAACTTGCTCGTCGCGCCGGCGCGGGCCTGCAGGTCGAGGCGGTCGAGCTTCACGACGGCGCCGTCGGTCGGGTAGGGCAGGTCGCGGCGCGCGGTGTCGAGGCGCTCGATGGCCTTCCAGGCGCCGTCCTCGCCGTCCGCCACGGTGAAGAGGTCCGAGGTCGGGAAGCCCCAGCCGCGGAGTTTGGCGTTGAAGTCGCCGAGCGACTTGAAGGCCTGAGGCTGGCAGGCGCCGAGGCCATAGCAGACGATGCTCAGGCGGCGTCGAGCGGCCTCGGCGCGGTCGAGCAGCTTGACTGTGCCGGCGGCGAGGTTGCGGGGATTGGCGTAAAGCGGCTCGCCCGCGGCCTCGCGCTCCTCGTTCAGCCGGGCGAACTCCTCCATCCGCATGTAGATTTCGCCGCGGATCTCGAGGAGGTCGGGCGCGCCCCTGATGCTCCGGGGGATTTCGGGGATGAGGGCGACATTGGCCGTCACATCGTCACCCTTGAAACCGTTGCCGCGGGTGACGGCGTGGGTGAGGACGCCTTTCTCGTAGGTCAGGGAGATGGCGACACCGTCGACCTTGGGCTCGACCACGAAGTGCAGGGTCTGCGCCGGGAGCTTGCCGGCGAGGCGCTCCACGAACGCGGTGAACTGCTCGCGCTTGTAGGTGTTGTCGAGGGAGAGCATCGGCTCGGCGTGCTCGCGCTGGACGAAGCCCTCGCTGCGGTCGTCGCCGATGCCGAGGTCGGGACCGGCTAAGTCGGGATGTGCGGCCTCGAGCTCTTGCAGGCGGTCCTTGAGCTGGTCGAACTCGTAGTCGGAGATCTCCGGGGCATGCTTTTTCCGGTAAAGCTCCTCGTGACGGAGCACGGCGGCGCGCAGCCGCAGGATCTCGTCTCGGGGTGACTCGGGCATGGATTTATGGAAAAGCAGGAAGCGGGAAGGGGCAAGGGGCAAGCGGGAGGGGAGACTAAAGACTAAGGGCTAAAGACTAAAGGTGGGGCAGGAAAAGCTCCGGTGGCGGGTGACCGAAGCCTCTTGCCCCTTCCCGCTTCCTGCTTCCCGCTCTGGCGCTCGCTCAGAGCGCCAGTCCCCAGACCTCGCGGGCGAGCTCGGGTAGGCCGGCGTGCATCGTGTCGGGCGCGTGGGGCGCGAGCTCATCGGCGGTGTGGCTGCCGGTGGTCACCGCGTGGGCGGCGGCGAGCTTCGCGTTGCGCGCGGTCTCGATGTCGAAGGGTGAGTCGCCGACGAGGCAGGCGGACTCGGCGGGCATGCCGAGGCGCGAGAGGGCGTGGTGGGTGAAGGCGGCCTCGGGCTTGCGCCAGGGCACGACGTTGGTGCCGAAGATGCCGTCGAGGTCGCGGTCCATGCCGAGATGGGCGAGGATCTTGAGCGAGTTGGAGTGGTCCTTGTTGGTGAGCACGGCGACCTTGACGCCGCGGGCGCGCAGGGCGGGCAGGAGCTCGCGGGCGCCGGGGTAGACGCGCAGGCCGTCGAACATCACCGACGGGAAGTGTTCCAGGTACAGTCGGATGGCGGTCGGCGCATTGGCCTCGCCGACGAGTCGGGTCATGGTCGCCTTGGCGGCGCCGCCGACCGACCGCTTGACCTCCTCGAAGCTCCGCTCGGCCATGCCCATCATGCGCATGACGTCGTTGGCGCAGCGGTGGATCGCCTCGAAGTTGTCGACCAGCGTGCCATCGAGATCCAGCAGGACGGTGCGGGGTAGGGGGGCTGGCATCGCCCCATCACGCGGGGATGGGCGGTGTTTTCCAAGTTTGGATTTGCAGGGCGGATGCCCCCTCCTACCGTCCGCGCCACACCCTCATGACCTTCTCGCTCGACCTCACCCAGCCCCTCGGACGCATCGGCTACCTGGCCAACCTCGTCTTCATGGGCGTCGCCTGCTCGGCTTTCGCCTGGCTGTCGCATGTGGTGATGACCGAGACTCTTCCCGGTAGCCACGCCCACCACGAGGCGGAGGCGGTTGCCCAGAGCACCTACGCCGAGGCCGTCGCGAAGGCTAAGAAGGAGTCCAAGGGTGCTGCACTCACCGCCGAGCAGACTGCCAAGTTCAAGGAGGCCGCCGCCGCCGCTGGCAAGAAGAAGGGCGAGGAGTCACTCAAGCACGGTCGCGAGACCTGGGGCCCCTTCGAGGTATTCCTCCTCATCATCGCCGCCGTCTTCATGGGTGGCTTCGCCTCCATCGCCGGACAGCGTCGCATGAACGATGCCGGCCTGCACGGCACGCTTTGGCTCACCGTTGGTCATCTCGGCACCTGGCTGGTTTCCGGCTATGTCGCCTTCCTCCCGTATCTCGACGCTCATGGCCTGGCCAAGTCCTGGGCCGTCGTCGCGATTGCCGGAGCCGTCCTCCTCCTGCCCGTGCTGCTCGCCGGCGAGGGGAAGGGCGAGGCGCACTGATGCCGTAGGCATCAGAGCAGGAAGCAGGAGGTCTGAGATACTCCGGACACCGGTGACCGGTGACCGCTGGGTGAACTCGCTAAAGCTCGTTATGGCCGTCGCCCTGCGGTGGCTTTATTGAGGCAGCCGAAGGCTTGTGCGACCGGTCACCGGTCACCGGAGAATGTGGGTCTTGCCCCTTCCTGCTTCCCGCTTACTTGTCTATTTTACCCATGAGCTCGCCCCAGCTCGCTCTCCACCTTCTCGCACAGTACGCGCTGATTCTCGCCGCGGCGCATGCCTTCGGCTGGCTGGCGAAGCGCATGGGCCAGCCCACGGTGGTGGGCATGATGGTCGCGGGTGTCTGCCTCGGTCCTTCTGTGTTCGGATACCTTGCGCCGTCCGCGCAGGCCTGGTGCTTCCCCGCCGAGACGCTTGATGTCCTAAAGTGGGGTGCGCAGCTGGGTGTCGGACTTTACCTCTTCACGACTGGATTGGAATTCGACCTGTCGCTGGTGGCGCGTCGCACGGGCGCGGCCATCGCGGTCTCGCTGGCGGGCATCGCCGTGCCGTTCCTGCTCGCCTGGCCGCTGGCGCTCGGGCTCGCCGGACGTCCCGATCTTTTCCCCGCCCACGTCTCCTCCTGGCAGCAGGTGGTCTTCCTCGGCGCGGCTATCGCCATCACCGCCTTTCCGATGCTTGTCTGGATTGTGCGGGAGCGCGGGCTGGCCGGCACGGCGATGGGTGCGTTGGCCATCACGGCGGGCGCGGTCGACGATGCCTTTGCCTGGTGCTTCCTCGCGCTGGTGGTTTCGTCGCTCTCCGGCGAGGCCTCGCAGGTCCTGCTCGCGGTGGGCGGCGCAGGCGCCTTGGCACTCTTCGCCCGGTATGCGGGCCGCGCCTCGCTTGCGCCGCTGACGGATGCCGTCGAGCGCGCGGGCCGGATCGGGATCTTCCATGTTGTGGCCGTGATTGTGGTGCTCACGGCGTTTCTTGGATTCAGCGAGTGGATCGGGCTGCACGCGGTCTTCGGCGGGTTTGTCTGCGGGTTGTGTCTCCCGCGGGGTCGTCTGACTGAATGGCTACGGGCACGGCTCGATCCAGTGGTCGGCCCGCTGCTTCTGCCGCTCTTCTTTACCTTCTCGGGTCTGAGCACGCAGCTCGACCTCGTGTTGGCGTCGCAGGGCCTCCTGGTCTTCGCCGTGGTCTTGCTCGCATCCGTGACGGGCAAGGGCGTGGCCTGCTGGGGCGCGGCCCGGCTCGCGGGCATGGACAACCGCTCGGCGATGGGCATCGGCGCGCTAATGAATGCGCGCGGCCTGATGGAGCTCATCCTGCTCGGCATCGGCCTGCGCGCCGGGATCGTGGGCCCGCTGCTCTTCTCGGTGCTCGTGTTGATGGCGATTGTCACGACCTTCGCCGCAACGCCGCTCTTCCGGTGGTTGGGGCCGTCGGCGCAAGGCGCCGACGGAGTAAAAATTAAAAAGTAAAAAGAGGGGACGCGCGCGGCGCGGACTCGTCGTGCCCGGGCAGCACACCGTGCTGCCCCTACCCAAACAAAAGCCCCGCTTGCGCGGGGCCTCTTTTCCTCTGTCCTCTAGCCTCTATCCTTTTACTTCTTCGCGCTTCGGCGCATCGCGACGACCGCGAGCGCCAATCCACCGAGGGCGAGGCCGTAGGTGGAGGGTTCGGGGACGGGGGTGCCGCCTTCGCGAACGCTGAGCGATCCTGCGCCATAGTTGCCCATGTAGGTGTTCCCGTTGGCAGTGACAACCCCATCCCTCAGCACGTACAGCGGCGAGTTGAAGTTGGTTCCGCGTGCGCCGGAGGTCGAGTCGTTGTCGACCGGCTCGGTGGTGAGGAAATAGCCCGTGGTGGCATCGAGGAAGTTGGCGGCGCCGGGGTGCTGGTAACTGATGACGCTGGTGTTGGTGAAGTAGAATCCTCCGCTGCTAAGTTGGACGTAGACGTCCGAGGCGGTGACGGACTGCATGCCGGAGGTGTACAGCTCGTTCTGCGTGAAGGTCACCGTGTTGCTGTTCGGGAGGGTGAACGTGGCGCTGAAGGTCATGCCGTAGCTATTGAGCAGGGTGTTCCAGGAGTAGTTGCCATCGGCGAGCGCGGAGCCTGCGGTGAACGAGAGCGTCGCGTTGCCGACGTAGGGCGGCGCGGTCAGGGCATTCACGAACCCGGCGTTGTCGAAGTTGGCGGTGTAGGTGAAGGTCGCGGCGTTGGCGGCGGCGGCGAGGGTCATCAGGGCGAGGGAGTGGCGCACCAGGTACTATAGTAAAGTTACTCCAAGCTGGGGAAGCCATTTTCACAGATCCATGTGAAATCCCTGTTCCTTGGTCAGGTACAAGGCCTTCGCTGGGCTTTTTACCTCGGGATCTACCTCGGGTTCTTACCGAACCTCCAGCGTGATCTGCACCTCGACCGCCGCGTTGAGTGGGAGGCCGTTGACGGAGACCGCGGCGCGTGCGTGCTTGCCGGCGTCGCCGAAGACGGCGACGAGGAATTCAGAGCAGCCATTGAGGACCTTGGGGCTGTCGGGGAAGCCGTCGACGCCGTTGACAAATCCCTGGACCATCACGACGCGCTTGATCTTGGAGAGGTCGCCCAGCGCGGCCTTGGCGTTGGCGAGGGCGTTGAGGGCGCAGGTGCGCGCGCCCTCGGCGGCCGCGGCGATGTCGAGGTCCCGGCCGACCTTGCCGGCATGGGTGATCTTGCCGTCGCGCATCGGCAGGGTGCCCGCGAGCACGAGCAGGTTGCCCGTGCGCACGGAGGGCACGTAGGCTCCGGCGGAGGCCGGCGGGGTGGGGAGCTCGAGGCCGAGGGCGCGGAGGCGCGCCTCGGGGGTTTCGGCGGCGCTCATCCGGCTCAGCGCGTGGTGGTGCGGGGCTTCGACATCAGCTCAAGCATCTCGACGATGGCCTCGCGGGCCTTGGCCTTGATGTCGCGCGTGAGGAGGGAGTCGGAGGTGCCGGCGGACTGGCGCTCGCTGCGGTAGGTCTCGGCCACGATGGGCTGGCTGTTGCGGCGGATGGTGGCGTCGTCGCGCACGGAGAGGCTGACCTGGGCGGCGTAGCGACCGAGGCCGCGGTCGAAGCGGACCTCGATCATGAGCTGGGGCGTCGAGGCGTCGGGATTGAGGGCGGGCAGCTCTTTGGGGGTCACGCCGGCGCGGCGCAGCTCCAGCTCGGCGAGGTCGCGCAGCTCGTTGCGCAGGTCGGCGTCGTCGGGACGGTTCTCCGAGGTGCGCACGTCGATGAAGAAGTAGCTGATGCTGCGCAGGCGGGCGGCCGCGGGGTCCGGCTCGCCGGGCTTGGCCGGCTGGCGGGTGGCGGGAGAGGGGGCGCTGGGTGAGGCGGGATCCTCGAAGCCCTGGGCGTGGAGGAGGGCGAAGGCTAATAGGGCGGGGAGGGCGATGCGGAGGCGCATGGGTATCCTTATGGCGAAAGCGGGGGGCCGGGTAAACGGTGAAATGACAGCCGCCCCTTTCCCTTTCCGTCTCGCCCTGACCGTGCCGTATTCCTTAGAAACGCAGGTGATGTTTTCCCACCTCCTGACTCTCCAGCTGGCGGCGTCGGACCGCGGCGCGGCTTGGTTCTACGAGCAGATGGACGCCCCCGGGCGCGCCATCGCCGCCGTCCTGCTCATCTGCTCCTTCATCGGCTGGGGCGCGATGTTCCAGAAGTGGGGCGACGTGCAGGAGATCCGCCGCCGCAACCACGCCTTCGAGGCGCGACTGCGCAACGAGACGGCTGTCACCGCGCTCAACTTCCCCCGCAGCGCCGGGCTCGCCCCGTACGAGTTCCTCGTGGCCGAGGCCACCACCGCCTACCAGCGGCACAAGGGCAAGATGACCTCGCGCCAGGACATCGCGCTCTGCATGGGCCATGTCGAGAACGCCATCCAGCGCGGCATCGCTCGCACGCTCGTGCGCTACGAGGAGAAGATGGTGCTACTCAGCTCGCTCGTCTCGGGCGGCCCGTTCCTCGGATTGCTCGGCACGGTCTGGGGTATCATGATCACCTTCGGCGCGCTGACCGAGAAGGCCACCATCTCGATGCTCGCGCCCGGCGTCTCGGGCGCGCTCGTCACCACCACCCTCGGGCTGCTCGTGGCCATCCCCGCGACCTTCGGTTACAACTACCTGCTCACCCAGGTGAAGATCATGACGACCGAGCTCGAGAACTACGCCAGCTCGCTCGCCGACCGCGTCGAGCTCGAGCTCGAGGCCGAGGTGCGCCAGAACCTGGAGTCCCGCGCCACGCAGGCCGCGGTCGTCGCGCAGGCCGCGCCCACGCCCTCGGCTGCCATCCGCCCCGCGCCCGTCGCGCCCGCGGCCCCCGCGCCGCAGCCGCCCGATGACGCCATCCCCGGCTGGGAGGAGGCGCGCTGAGCATGGCCCGCAGCTTCTCCAGGCCCCACCGGCTCCACGCGATGACGGAGCTCAACGTCACGCCCATGCTCGACCTCTGCTTCTGCCTGCTGATCATCTTCATGATCTCCACGCCGGTGCTTGAGCAGACCACGCAGGTCAACCTGCCCAAGGCCGCCCAGGGCGCCGGTCGCCCGCCCGACGCCAAGCAGAAGTACCTCGTCGTGAGCATCGCCTCCGGCGGCAAGCTGTCGATCGGTCCGAAGCCGGTGAGTCTGCGCGAGCTCGAGGCGGAGTTCGCGATGATCGCCGCGCAGCCGGAGGCCGACCAGCCCATCGTCCGCGTGCGCGGCGAGGGCACGATCACGCTCCAGCAGATGATGGACGTCTTCTCCGCGGCCAAGTCGAAGGGCCTCTCCAAGGTCGCCATCGATACCGAGATTCGCTAGGTATGTCCGAGGGCACGCGAGGGTGGGTGGGTTCGCTGGTGGTCCACGCGGTCATCGTCGGCGCGCTCGTCGGCGCCTCGTGGCTCGGCGCGCACCAGGCCGACGGCACCCTCGACGCCGTCGACCCGCTCATCGTCGATCTCAACGGGCTGATCGGGCGCAAGGCCGGCGAGATCGGCCGCGATCCCGGCGTGGCCCAGGGCCAGACCACCGGCAGCCCTCTCTTCCGCGGCAAGCAGGTCGACATGGCCAAGGTGCGCGAGCAGCAGGTCGCGCCCGATGCCGGAGGCAGCTCGGGTTCCAGTCGTCCCAAGACGGCCACAACGGGTTCGGGCCGCACCTCCACGGGCAGTCGCGAGAGCCTCGAGGATTTCAACCGCAGCCGCGGCAACGGTCGCGGCGCGGGCAACGGGACGTCCGCCGGCATCGCCGGCGTGCAGCTCGGGCGCCCCACCGGCACCGGCGACAACGGCGGCGAGGGCGGTCGCGCCACCGCGCAGCAGATGTACGCCGGCGAGGTGCTGGCGCGCTTCCGCGGGGCCTGGGCCGATGCGGTGACGACCGACGGCGAGGACCTCGGCTCGATCCAGTGCGGCGTGCGCGTCCTCGTCTCCGCCTCGGGACAGGTCACCTTCGCCGGCTACATCAACGAGCCCTCGTCGGCCAAGGCCAAGGCGCTCCTGCGCCGCGCCGTCGCGCAGATCGGCAACTGCGGTCGCCCGCCCGATGGCAAGTCGTTCGAGATCGAGTTCCCCCGGGTCACCACGACCGAGGGCGGCTGAACGCGCTCACTCCGCCTTGGCGGCGAGGGCGGCGATCTTGTCGCGGAGTCGCGCCGCCTTCTCGTAATCCTCGCGCTCGACCGCGGCTTTGAGGTCGGCCTGCAGTTGCGCGAGCGTCGGCTTGGCGGCAGGCGCGCGGGTCGGCTTCGTCCGGGAGGCCTCGAGGTCAGGGAGGAGGGTCTGCACCGTGACGGTGCCGGGCGCGACGGGACGTCGGCCGACATGCTGCATGCCCGGCTGGGTGCGGGCCACGAGACCGTCGGTCTCGCGCTGGTGCGAGGTGTAGCAGGTCGCGCAGCCGAGACGTTGCGTGCGCTCGAAGTCGACCCAGCGGAAGCCGCAGGCAGGGCAGCGGCCGCGGCCGGCCGGCACGGGCACGGCGAGCTTCAGGCCGGCGAAGGTGGCGGGGAGTGGCGTGTCGAAGAGGCCGGCGGGCGAGCACGCGGCGCAGTAGGCGGTGGCGAGCGTCTGCTCACCGACGACGAGGGAGACGAAGACAGTCGCGGGCGCGGAGCACTTCGCGCAGCAGGCGGTCGGCTTGGGCTCGTTCATCGCACCCGCAACGTGGGTGAAATTCCGGCGGAGGCAAGCGTCACGCGGTCAGCGGTGCCCGACCGAGGAGAAATCGAGCACACTATGACTGATGCTCCCACGCTCGAGCGCGGCGACATCGGTGTCCTGGCGCCCTGACTGCTCCTCGCCGTCGTTCCAGCGGAAGACATAGCCCTCGGCGCCGGGTTGGAAAAGCGTCCCGAAACGCAGGTGCGCGGGCACGGTGCGCTCCACCGCGGTGGCTTCGTGCGTCGTGGCGGGGTAGTTGAGGTTGTGCACGGTGATGCCGCGGTGCTCGGTCCCGGCGATCGAGCGAGCGAAGCGGGCGGCGTGGCGGCAGGCGGCCTCGAGGGCCGGTGTCAGTCCGGGCGGGCAGGCGTGACTGGCACGGTGCACGGTCTCGAAGACGGCCTGGTCGAGGTCGAGCGAGCAGGCGGCAGCGGGAATGCCCCAGGTCGCACCCTCGATGGCGCCGGCGAGCGTACCGGAGCTGAGGCCGAGGGGCATCGAGGCGTTGTAGCCGATGTTCATGCCGGAGAGAACCACGTCGGGCTTGGCAGGCAGGAGGTGGCCGAGGGCGATGTTGACGCAGTCGGACGGCGTGCCGTCGATCTTCCAGGACTTCTCGCCCGGA
Source organism: Opitutales bacterium (assembly GCA_049419705.1). GTDB lineage: Bacteria > Verrucomicrobiota > Verrucomicrobiia > Opitutales > UBA953 > UBA8828. The sequence continues at coordinate 7,471 of JBMSKH010000031.1, read as the reverse complement.
CCCTCGACCTCGTGGACGGGCACCGAGCGGTGGCGGCTGAAGGCTCGGCCAATCCAGCTGCGCTCGCCCGTGGGGGCGGCGACCCAGACGCGGAAGCCCTCGATGGCGCAGGCCTTGGCAAGGGTATGCAGGAAGGCTGCGCCGATGCCGTCGTCGTTGGTCAGCAGAATGCTCGGGCGTTCCATACCGAGGCACTTTAGGGGGATTGTCGTGAGCGGCGAAAGCAAATGTCCGTTTTTTGCGCCTTTTCCGCCGGCGGTCCGCCACCCTATGCTCCTGCCATGGTTCCCTCGCGCCCGCTGCTCGCTCTCGTTGCCGCCCTCCTGGTCGGTTGCGCCCCGGAGAAGGACACGGCGACGCTCGCCGCCGAGCAGGGCGTGCTCATCATCAACAACGCGGCCGAGCCTGCCGGACTTGATCCCCAAGTCGTCACCGGGATGCTCGAGTCGCGCATCGTCAGCGCGCTCTTCGAGGGGCTGGTCGCGTACGACCCGCGCACGCTTGAGGCCGTCCCCGGTCTCGCCGAGCGCTGGGAGACCTCGGACGACGGTCGCACGTGGACCTTCCACCTTCGCGCCGGCGCGCGCTGGTCCAACGGCGACCCTGTCACTGCCCAGGACTTCCTCTTCAGCTATCGGCGCATCCTCTCCCCGGGTCTCGCCTCGGAGTACGCCTGGATGCTCTTCGCGGTGCGCGGCGCGCGGGAGTACTATGAGGGCAAGATGGCCGACTTCGGCCAGGTCGGCTTCCGCGCGCCCGACGCCCGCACGCTCGTCATCGAGCTTGATCACAAGACGCCGTACTTCCTCCAGCTGCTCTGCCACCACAGCTGGTTACCCGTCCATCCGCCGACCATCCTCGCCCACGGCGCCATCGACGCGCAGAACAGCCGCTGGACCCAGCCGGGTTCGCTCGTGGGCAACGGACCGTTCACCCTCGAGTCTTGGGAAGTCGCGCGGCGCATCGTCGTGCGCCGCAATCCGCTCTACTGGGATGCCTCCGCCGTCACCCTCAATGCGGTGGAGTTCCGCGCCATCGCCGACCTCTTCGCCGAGGAGCGGGCCTTCCGCGGCGGCGAGCTGCATATCACCGGAGCGGTCCCGCCCTACAAGGTGCGCAAGCTCATCGAGGCCGGCGACCCGGCCCTGCGCGTCGACACCTTCCTCTCGACGTCCTTCATCCGCGTGAACACCCGGGTGCGCGACAACCCCGCGGTGGCCAAGGCGCTCGGCGATGTGCGCGTGCGCCAGGCCCTCGGCATGGTCATCGACCGCCGCGTGATGGCCGAGAAGGTCCTGCGCGCGGGCGAGGAGCCCGCCCTCGGCATCACCCCGCCCGGCACCGGCGGTTACACCTGCCGCGCGCGCTGGAGCCAGGACCTGAACCGGGCGCGGGCGCTGCTGGCCGAGGCTGGCTATCCCGGCGGCAAGGGCCTTCCCGTGCTCGAGTACCTTTACAACACGTCCGAGGGCTCGATGCTCGCCGCGCAGGCCTACCAGGAGATGTGGCGCCGTGAGCTCGGGGTCGAGGTCACCCTGCGCAACCAGGAGTGGAAGGTCTACCTGCAGAGCCTGAACAAGGGCGACTACCAGCTGGCCCGCTCCGCATGGACGGGCGATTACAACGACCCCAACACCTTCCTCGAGATGTTCACGACCGGCAACGAGATGAACCAGACAGGCTGGAGCGACGCCGAGTACGACCGCCTGATCACCGCCGCGGCCGCCGAGACCGACCGCGAGCGACGCCTCGAGCTCTTCCAGCAGGCCGAGGCGCGCCTGATCGAGGGCGCGCCCATCCTCCCCGTTGTCTTCAACAAGAACAAGTTCCTCATCCGTCCCGAGGTCGAGGGCTGGTATCCCACGCTGCTCGACATGCACCCGCTGAAGGCGGTGCGTCTGCGCGGACAGAAGGATGGGAAATAGACTAAAGACTAAGGACTAAAGGAACGCGCTGTGCGCGGAGCCGGAAGCGGGAAGGAGAGGTTCCGGTGACCGGTGACGGGTGGCCGGTCGCACTTAGCTTCGCGTGCCTTGGGGTTAGAGGACGGAAGACAAAGGAAAGAGGATAGAGGACAGAGAAAAGATGATACCTTTTCGGCAACGAGCGGAGCGAGTTCTTCCAGCGGTCACCCGTCACCGGTCACCGGAGTGTTATCCTAACCCGCCAATCCCGCTATCCTCCTCCGCCACCTCAGGCGTCGGCGCGCGCCGGACCGATGGTGTCACCAGGGTTCCAGGCGGCGACCACCGCGCGGGTCATGGCCTCGTGTGTGACGGGCTTGCCCAGTCGCCAATCGCGAATGCCATCGATGAAGAACGACTGCTGGATCCTGTAATGGGCGGGGCGGGGCAGGGCCCACTCCGTGTCGGGGCTTGGGTTGAGCACCGCGAGGGAGAGGTCCTTCGGGATGCGCAGTCCGGCGGCGGCGGCGCACTGCGTGGCGACGAGGTAGTCGTGCCAGTCGACGGTGATCACCGCGGTTGGGCCAAGCTTGCGCAGGTGGCGCGAGAGACGGTCGCGGTGCTCGTCCGGCGTGGTGTGTGGGACGCCGAAGACCCAGCCTTCTTCGATCAGTCTCGCCGGGTCGAGCCGGAGGTTCTCGCCGAGGACCTCGGCGGCGAAGGCGGCGAACCCTGTGACATCTCCCCAGTAGGGCAGCAGGATCTTTCGGTGTCCGAGCGCCTGCAGGTGCCGGACGCAGTGGCCGAGTTGGTCCGAGAGATGGATGCCGAGGCTGGTGCCCTCGGCTGGCTTGAGCGTGTGGCCGCCGACGAAGGCGACCTTGAGTCCCTTCGACCGCGCCCATTGCGCGAGCTGGCGCGTCCCCTGGATGGCGAAGAGATGGGTGGCGTGATGGTGGATGAGCAGGTTGTCCCAGCGTTTGGGGATGGTCCGGGCCCGCACGAAGTCGACGGTCTCCTGGCTACACTCCCAGCCGTCGGCGATCGCCTGCTGCAGCGTCTCGAGCACCACCTGCCGCTGGCCCATGTCCCATTCCTCGGGCTTGTTCGGACTCAGGATGAGGAGGTGTCGACGCGGTTTGCGGATGGTGTCCGCGGTGCCGCGCGAACGCGCCGTACCCATTCGCTTCCTCGCGATACGGAAGCGCTGGCGGGGACCGGGAGAGATGAGCAATCCGCGCTCCACGAGCCGCATCACCGCCTTCGCCACGGTCGGCGTGCTCAGGTCGAGCATCTTGGCGAGATTTTGGTAACTCGGCAGGGTCTCCTGCCAGCGTCCTTCGGCGAGGGCCTGCTCGATGGCAGCCTCGGCTTGGTCAATGGAGCTGAGTCGGCGGAAACTGTTCATCAGGCGCGAAGGTTTGTCTCCGACGAGGGTGGATCAACCACAGCGGCTTCACAAAGTTTTAACCAAAATAGTTTGTCAGGCGTATCCCTTGCGACGGACCCCGCTCAGGGTGTGGCGCGGGCCGGGAGAACCGTCTCACCCTCGACCCAGGCATTGAGGACCGCCTGGGTCATCCCCGCTGGATTGACGGCCTTGCCGTGTCGCCAGTCGCGGATGGCATCGATGAAGAAGGACTGGTTGATCTGGTAGTGGGCTGGCCTGGGCAGGGTCCAGCGCGTGTCCGGGCTCGGGTTGAGCACCACGAGGGAGAGGTCCTGCGGGATGCGCAACCCCGCGGCCTCGGCGCATTGTGCGGTCACCAAATAGTCGTGCCAGTCGATGGCGATCACCGCGGTGGGCTGGAGTTTCCCGAGATGCCGGGCCAGGCGCGCGCGGTGCTCATCAGGCGTGGAGTGGGGAGCGGCGAAGACCCAGCCCTCCGAGAGCAGGCGGGCGGGGTCGGTTTCGAGATTCCGGCCGACGATGCGTGATGCCGCCTTCGCGAAGTTCCGCGCCGATCCCCAGTAAGGTAGCAGGATGTGACGGTGCCCCTTGGACCGCAGGTGGCGCACGCAGTGTCCGAGGATGTCGGAGAAGCTGATGCCGATATTCGTGCCATCCCCGGTCGCGAGCGACTCGCCACCGACGAAGGCGACCTGCATGTCATGCTTGCGCGCCCACTGGGCGAGCTGGCGTGTGCCTTGGATGGCGAAGAGATGGGTGGGGCGCTCCCGGAGCAGGAGTTTGTCCCAGCGCTTGAGCACGCGGCGGGCCCGGATGAAATCGACGGTCTCCTGGCTGCATCCCCAGCCATCCGCGAGCGCCTGTTGCATGCACTCGACCACGACTTGTCGGCGGCCCGCATCCCACGTCTCCAGCTTGCAGGGATTGAGGATGAGCAGGTGGCGACGGGGCGTCGTCGCGGTCGTCCGTCCCGCCTTGCGCGCGGCCTTGCCCTGGGCGATGCGGTAGCGCCGGCGGGAGCCGCAGGAGATGACAAGACCGCGCTTGGCCAGCCTCGCCACGGCCTTCGCTGCGGTCGGCGTGCTCACACCGAGTAGCTTCGCCAGGTTCTGCAGGCTGGGGAGGCGGTCGCCCCAGGTGGCGGCGGCGATGCCTTGCTCGATGGCCAGCTCGGCTTGGTCGATCGCGCTGAGTCGTCGAAAGGAGGTCATCGTCGCACCACCACGTTTTTCTCTGCTGCCCTTGGAATCAACCCCCTAGCCGCGGCCGAAATCTGGCAAAAAGCGCTCGGTAGATTGTGCGGAAGGCAAAACGGGCCGGCACCTCGCGGTGACGGCCCGTCGGTCTCGGCTGATGCCGGGCTCAGATGGCCTCGGGACCGCGCTCGCCGGTGCGGATGCGGATGACGTCGCTCAGGCTTTGGACGAAGATCTTGCCATCGCCGATCTTGCCGGTGCGGGCGGCCTTGGTGATGGTGTCGATGGCGCGGTCGACGAGCTCGTCGGGCAGGGCGAGCTCAAGCTTCACCTTGGGGAGGAAGTCGACGGTGTACTCGCTACCGCGGTAGATCTCGGTGTGGCCCTTCTGGCGACCGAAGCCCTTGACCTCGGTGACGGTCATACCCTCGATGCCGACCTCGGCGAGGGCGTCCTTCACTTCCTCGAGCTTAAAGGGCTTAATGATGGCGGTGACGAGCTTCATGGGCGTGTGGGTTTAGGTGGATTATTGGGTTCGACAGCCCTTATGCAATGGCCATGCCAAAGCCATTCCATGCCCCTGAGGGGTCAGGATTGGGCGATTTTGCGCAAAACCTCGCCGACTTGGTGGAGTTTTTCGGCAGACTTGAGGCCCGGAGACAGCTCGACCTGGCTGTTGAGGTCGAGGAAGCGGGCGCCGGCCGCGGCCGCATCGGCGACCGTCTCCGGTCCGAGGCCTCCGGCCAGGATCCAGCGGACGCCGGGGTGCGCCTGCTGGGTTGCAGCGAAACGTTTCCAGTCGGCGCGCTGTCCGGTGCCGCCAAAGGCGCCCGCCTGATGCGCGTCCTGCAGAAAGGTGCGCGCGAGCGGGAGCAACTTGGCGGGGAAGGCCGCGCCCTCGGGTAGGCGCGGCGCGAGCCAGAGGCGGTCGACGCCGACCGCGGCCGAGAGTGCCGCGGGATCGCAGGCCTTCTCCGCGGGATCAAAGTGTGCCTGGACGGCGTCGAAGCCCTCGGCGAGCAGCGCCTTGGCCTCGTCGATGGTCGGGTTGACCGCGATGGCGACGCGCTTGCCCGCGGGAATCTCGCGCAGGAGCGCGAGGCGGCGTTCCGCGGCCACATGGCGTGGCGACTGGGGCCAGACATTGACGCCGATCCAGTCGGCGCCGAGGTGCAGGCACATCGCGGCGTCAGCGGCGCGCGTGATGCCGCAGACCTTGATGGTGATCTCGCCGATCATTTGGCGGCGAGCGCGGCGGCCGCGGCGTCGCGAATGCCCTCCGCGGTGGGCGTGGCGGCGATGGCGCCGATCGGGATGCCCGCGCGACGCATCGCGTCGGCGGTGGTCGGACCGACCGCGACGGTGCGGGGCTGGGGCGCGCCCGGGTCGAGGCGCAGGGCGGCGGCTTGGTGCAGGAAGGACTCGACGGCCGAGGGGCTGGCGAAGACGAGCACATCGGCGCCGCGACGGCGGAAGTCGGCGGCGGCCTCGGTCTCGCCCACGGCGACGGCGCCGGTCTCGTAGACGCGGAGGGTGTCGACGATGGCCGAGCCCTGCTCGATGAGCAGGCGGGCGAGCTCGTCCGACGACAGGTTGCCGGCGACGATGAGCACCTTCTGGTTCTCGACGTCGTGGTCAGTCATGAGCTTGCGCGCGAGCGCCACGGCGTCGGCGTCCTTCGGGGTCAGGTCGGCGTCGAGGTGGTAGGCGCGCAGCGCGGCCTCGGTCGCCGGACCCACGCAGGCGAGGCGCGTGCCGCCGATGGAGCGGATGTCGGTGAAGCGCTCGAAGAAGCGGTTGAAGAACCCGCGCACGCCGTTGGCGCTGGTGAAGACGACCCAGTCGTACTCGCCGATGCCGTCGAGCACCTCGGAGAGCAGGGTCTGGTCGGGCTCGAAGCGCACGGCGATGAGCGGCAGCTCGGTCACCTCGGCGCCGGTCGACTCGAGCGCCTTGCGCCAGGTCTCGGCGGATCCCTCGGGTCGGGTCAGGACGATGCGGCATCCCTTGAGCTTGGCGGTGGACATGGCTTTAGGACTTAAGGGTGGAAAGGATCCGGTCGACGAGCCCGGCGGCGTCGGAGGCGTTGCGCGCGGGCATCGCGTGGTCGCGGCGGCCGAAGTCGTCGCGGAAGAGCGAGACGCGCTCGCCGTCGACATGGCAGGCGAAGGCCGTGTGGCAACCCTCGCCGAGCCGGGCGAGGAAGAGGCGCTCGATGGTCACGGCACGGGCGGTGGCTGCATCGAGCGAAGGGGCGTAGAGCGCGGTGTCCTCGGCGCGTGTCTGGAGCGCGACCGCGCCCTGGCCGGCGGCGGGCACCATGCGGTCGAGTCCGACGGGTTCGAAGACGAGATTCTCCCAGGCGCGGATGGCGAGACGGTTGAGTCCGGCCTGCGCGAGGAAGGTGGCGTCGGCCTGGCCCTCGGCGACCTTGCGCAGGCGGGTGTCGACGTTGCCGCGGAGCTCGGTCCACTCGGCGCCGGGGAAGAGCTTGGCGCCCTGGGCGCGGCGGCGCGGGCTGCCCGTGGCGATGCGGCGGGGCGCGGCGGTGTCGGCGCGGCGCACGAGGGTGTCGCGCGCGTCCTCGCGGGGCAAGAAACCCGCGAGCGCGAGCCCCGCGGGCATCTCAGTCGGAAGGTCCTTCGCGCTGTGCACGGCGATGTCGCCCTCGCCGCGGCGCAGGGCTTCCTCGAGCTCGGCGGTGAAGAGCCCCTTGCCGCCTTGCTTCTCGAGCGACCAGTCGGCCTGCCTGTCCCCGGTTGTCACGACGATGCGGATCTCCACCGGACGTCCCAGCGCAGCGCCGAGCCGGGCCGACACGAGGTCGGCCTGGCGGCGGGCGAGGGGACTGCCTCGGGTGAGGAGCACGAGCGGGCGCATGTGTGGTGAGGCTAAGGGCTAAAGCCCTTGAGCCTAAAGCCTAAAGGCTCCGGTGACCGGTGACGGGTGACCGGTGCGAG
>JBMSKH010000030.1:0-19537 GCA_049419705.1 Opitutales bacterium | reverse complement strand
GCGGCCCTTGTCGTCGATGCCGACGCACTTGACGATGATCTCGTCGCCCAGCTTGCAGACGTCCTCGACGCGGTTGACGCGGAAGTCGGCGAGCTCGGAGACGTGCACGAGGCCTTCCTGGCCGGGGAGGCACTCGACGAACGCGCCGAATTCCTTCACGGAGCGGACGACGCCCTTGTAGGTCTTGTTGATCTCGATCTGCGCCGAGAGGAGGTTGACCTCGTTGACCGCGCGGGCGAGGGACTCGCCGTCGGTCGCGAAGATCGTGACCCAGCCGGAGTCGTCCTGGTCGATGTCGAGCTGGCAGCCGGTGTACTCGGTGATGCGCTTGATGTTCTTGCCGCCCGGGCCGATGAGCGCGCCGATCTTGTCGGACGGAATCTTCAGGCGGTGGGTGCGCGGGGTGTGCTCCTTGAGCTCGGCGCGCGGCGTCGACATCGTCTTCTCCATGATCCCGAGGATGGCCTCGCGGGCCACCTTGTTCTGGGCGATGGATTCCTTGGCGATCTCGATGGGCAGGCCGTGGATCTTGAGGTCGAGCTGGAAGGCGGTGATGCCCTCGCGCGTCCCGCAGATCTTGAAGTCCATGTCGCCGAAGTGGTCCTCGGCGCCGATGATGTCGGTCAGGACCTTGTGGCGGACAATCTTGCCGCCCTGCTCGTCGGTGACGAGGCCGCAGGAGATGCCCGCGACGGGGAGCTTGATCGGGACGCCGGCGTCCATCAGGGCGAGCGTGCCGCCGCAGACCGAGGCCATCGAGGTGGAGCCGTTGGACTCCATGATCTCGGAGACCAGGCGGATCGAGTAGGGGAAGTCCTGCTCGGAGGGCAGCACGGAGAGGAGGGCGCGCTCGGCGAGGTTGCCGTGGCCCGTCTCGCGACGGCTGGTCATCCCGAAGCGACCGGTCTCACCGACCGAGAAGGGCGGGAAGTTGTAGTGCAGCAGGAACGAGCGGGTCTTGGGACCGCCGGTGATGGCGTCGACCTCCTGGGCATCCTTGGAGGTGCCGAGGGTGGCGAGGACGAGACCCTGGGTCTCGCCGCGCTGGAAGAGCGCCGAGCCGTGGACGCGGGGGAGGACGTCGATCGCGCAGCTGATCTTGCGCAGGTCGGCGGGCGTGCGGCCGTCGGCGCGCTTGCCCGAGGTGATGATCGCGTTGCGGTAGACCTTCTCCTGGAGCTTCTCGAACGCCATCTTGACGTGGCGGGTGTCGAAGGTCTCGCCGAGCTCCGCCTTGCAGGCGGCCTTGGCCTTCTCGATCACGGCCTTGACGGCGTGGCCGCGGGCGGCCTTGGACTCGAGGAAGATGGCCTTCTGGAGCTGGTCGCCCTCGGCCGAGACGCGCTCGCAGATGGCGAGGGCCTTGGGCTCGACGGTGACGAGGGGGAAGGTGCGCTTGGCCTTGCCGATCTTGGCCGCGAGCTCGCGCTGGGCGCGGATGAGGGGCTGGATGGCCTTGTGGGCGTACTCGAGGGCGCTGACGAAGTCGGCATCGCTGATCTGGTCAGCGGAGCCCTCGATCATCATCATGTCCTTCTCGTTGCCGACGTAGATGAGGTCCAGGTCGGACTCGTACATCTGCTCGTGCGTGGGGTTGACCACGAACTGGCCGCCGACGCGACCGAGGCGGATGCCGGCGATGGGGCCGTTCCAGGGGATGTCCGAGCAGAGCAGCGCCGCGGAGGCCGCGGTCACCATCAGGGCGTCGGGGTCATTGGACTGGTCGGCCGAGAGCACGAGGCCAATGACCTGCACCTCGTTGAGGAAGCCCTCGGGGAAGAGGGGACGCAGGGGACGGTCGCAGAGACGGGAGGTGATGATCTCCTTGTCGCTGGGCTTGCCCTCGCGGCGGAAGTAGCTGCCAGGGAAGCGGCCGGCGGCGGCGAACTTCTCGCGGTAGTCGACCGTCAGGGGGAAGAAGTCCTGGTCAGGGGAGCGAAGCTCCTCGGCGGCGGTGGCGGAGACGAAGAGCGTGGTGTCGCCCTTGCGGATGGTGACGGAGCCGTTGGCCAGTCGGCCGATGCTCCCGGTGCTGATCGTGATACCGAGTTCGTCGATGGTCACGGAGTGTTGCTGGTTCATGTGTGTTTTGGGTGCGGCGTGAGCCGCGTTGTGCCAGGCGGGATGCCCGGCGGGTTGTTTTGGGTTGGGGAAAGCGAACCGCGCGACCCACCCCGCGCCGATGGGCGGGGACGGGTCGCGGCGGCCAGGCTGGCTTACTTGCGCAGACCGAGCTTCGTGATCACCGCGTTGTAGCGGTCGAGCTCGGTGGCCTTGAGATAGTTGAGCAGCTTGCGGCGGCGGTTGGTCATCTGGATGAGGCCGCGGCGGCTGTGGAAGTCCTTGCGGTTGTCGCGCAGGTGCTCCGTGAGGTGGTTGATGCGGGCGGTCAGGAGGGCGACCTGGACCTCGGATGAACCGGTGTCCTTGCTGTCCTTCTGGAACTGCTTGATGAGGTCTGACTTGTCGATCGACATGGTGTGTGGTGTGTTTGTTTGGAGTTGAGGCCGCCCTGGGGTGTTTCCCGCGGGCCAGCTACACGCCGACCTCGCCGTGTGGGAGCGGTTTGACCCGCCGGCCCTTGCGAGAGGGGCGCCGCCCCGCTCGCTCACGAAGGTAAGCCTTTGGAATGAGGGTTCAGGGGGCGGGATGCAAGGGGAAAGGAGGGTCTGAAATGGAGTAAAAAGTAATAAGTAATGAGTAAAAAGGGTGAACTTTTGCATTAAAACGCGGAGTGCATGGGCCAAGCCCCTTCGCCCGAGACCTCGCCCTTTTTACTTTTAACTAATTACTTTTTACTCCCCTCAACCGTCCGCAGGTGCTCCCAGATAGCCTGGAACTGGTCCTTGGCCTCGCCGTCGAGCGTGTCGGTGATCTGGGTGCGACCCTCCTCGTCGGCGAACTTGGGCATCTTCGTGCCGGGTGTCACGCGGGTGGGCGCGATCATCCAACGGTCATAGAAAGAGGGGCGGAGCCGCTGGGTCGTGCTGGCCAAGTTGGTCGAGGGTGCCTCGAAGGGCGAGGTGGCGGGACGAAGCCCCACCGGGTGGCACTGGATGCAGTTGAATCCGCCGCTCGCGCCGAGGAGCGTCGCGCCGATCTCGGCCTGCTCCGCGTCGACCGGCTTTGTCGGCGCGTCCGCGCAGGCGAAGCCGTGCTGGTGGCTCATGCCGGTGGCGAGTCCCGAGGCGTGGAAGGCGAACCCGGGCATGCGCGCGATCATCCAATAGCGGGGCTTGGGCTGGGGTTGTCCGGCGATGAAGGCTGACGACCACTCGGGGCGGAGCTTTTCACCCAACCAGGTAAGCGGAGGCACGGGCGCGTCGAAGACGGGATCGCCCTCCTTGTGCTCCACCTTGGGGGCGGCGGCGCGCAGCGCCTTGCAGTCAGCGTCGAGCGTCGACCAGGTGCTGGGACGTCCATCGGACTCATGGCAGGCCGCGCAGCGCAGCTCCCGCATCTGCCGGGTCGCATACTCCGCGGGCACATCCTGCTTGAGCGAGGAAAGGTCGGTGGCGGCGAAGGCACGGAGGGCGGCGACCTGCGCCGGCGTCAGCGCGAAGTCGGGCGCGGTGCCGCGGGCGGCGGGCGCGTCCGCGACGCATCCCTTGGTCCAGCCAGACTTCAGCGTGTCCGCCAAGGTGGTCCGACCGGGCAACGCGGCTCCGGCGTGGCAGTTGAGGCAACCCGCGCTGACCAAGACCGCGCCACCCTTGGCGACATCGCCGGCGGGCGCCGGGGGAAGCGTCTGCTTGGCGTTGGCGAGCAGGTAGGCGGCAAGCTGCGACGCCTCTGAGTCCGAGAGGCGGAAGTTCGGCATGCGCGTCGCGCGATAGGTCTTGGCGGGATCCTGCAGGTAGGCGGCGAGCGCGCCGGGCTGCCACTTCGCGGCGACGTGCGCGAGGGGCGTACGACCGCCGGCCTCGGACGCCGCCACGCCGGGCTGCGTGTGGCAGGCGATGCAACCGAGGTTGGCGAAGAGCGCGCCACCGGTGAGCGTGGCGGCGGGGTCGACGCGCGGGGCCGGCGCGGGCGTGCCCTGGGAGGCAAGGTAGGCGGCAAGGTCCGCCGAGCGCACATCGGGATGCGCGAGATCACCGGGGAAGACCTTGGGCATCAGCGAGCCGGGGCGGAAGGCGTGCGGGTCCTGGATCCAGGCGAAGAGGAAGGCCTGGGTGTAACGCTCGCCGAGGTTGGCGAGCAGCGGCGCATCCTGCGCGAGCTCGGGCATACCCTGCCCCGCCGGCGGCAACTTGTCGGCACCGAGGTGGCACTGTGCGCAGCGCAGCTCGGCGAAGAGACGACGTCCCTCGCGTAGTGACTCGCCCTTGGCGGTGAGCGCGGGGTCATGGCGCAGGACGAGCGGCGAGAGCGGCTCGCGCGGGAAGGCGCGGGCGGACCAATCGAGGCGCAACGTGGCGTCCCCGCTGGCCGGCGGAGTGTACTCGACCACGATGGGGTTGTCGCCCTGGTTCAGGGTGACCGCGACCGACTTGCCCGCCTCGATCACGGGCTTCCCGTTGACCGTGCAGGTGAAGGTGCCGGTGACGGTCGCGTGGAAACGCACCTCCGTGCGAAGGGCGGAGGTGATGACTCCCTCCCAGCGAGCCTTGAACGGACCCACGGGCAGAAAAGGCGAGACGGGCTGCCCGGCGGGAACGTGAAGGGCGACGAGGCGCTCGACCCGCGCATCGGTCTTGCCGCCTGCCTCCAGCGTGAGCGCGAGCCCGGGCTGCGTGGGCGCAGCCCCTGCGACTGCGGCGAGCAGGCAAAGGAGGGATGAGGCGAGACCGCGCATCTCAGAATAGACTCACTTGGAGCACTTGCCGCAGCCGCAACAGCCGAAGCGACGGCGGAAGGCGAGCCAGGCGGCGAGGACCAATCCGCCGACGATCACCGCGACAAGCGAGCCCTCGGAGCGGGCCGGGGCAATCGAGCGGTAGTCGGTGCCGGGGGCGGACGCCGGGGGGACGACGTTGATGGTGTGGCAGATCTCATCGGGCACGCGCGAACCATCCTCGGCCTTCAGGTTCATCTTGATGCGCGACTGCATGACGGGCTTGAGACCCGGCACCTCGAGGAAGACGGTGCGGCGATCGGCGGAGAGCTTGACCGAGCGGATGGCGACCTTCTCGGTGCCCTGGTCCTTCTCGGCGCGCGAGGTGCCGGCGCTCGGCTTGATCTCGGGCGAGCCGTAGTCGCCCGACCAGATGTAATTGTTCTGCTCCAGCGCGTAGCTCTGCAGGTCGGAGGCGGTCGCGGCATCCAGGGGCCCGGTGAAGCCGATGGTGATGCCCGCGTCCGTGACGTGAAGCGACTCGGGCAGGGTCGCGGACTTGCCGGTGAAGCGCACGCGCTGCACGGCACCGTCCTTGACCGCGTTGGTCTGCCAACCCTTCAGGCCGGCGACGTAGAGCTGGCCGTCGGCGGGACTGAAGCGGCCGCGCATCAGGCCGGTGGCGAAGCGCAGCGGGAACTTGGCCACGCCACCCTGGGGCACGCCATTGACGCGCTCCTGGAGCACGACGAAGAGCGAGGACTTGCCGTAGGAGAGGTAAAGCATCCGGCCGAGCAGCGGGCCCCACTGCTTGCTCGTCACCCAGGTCTGGCCGCCGTTCGAGTTGTCGATGTCGTAGGGAATCCAGCAGAGGTGTGTGCCGTGGGTGGTCGGCGGCGGGTCGCGGTGCGAGAGATCGGGCACCTCGACGAAGTCGCCCGGCTTGGCGAGGATGTGGATGTAGTCGACCGGCACCCAGGTTCCCTGGTTGTCGCCGTTGGAGATCTCGCCGTTGGGACCGACGCCCATGCCGTTGGGTGCGCGCAGCCCGGTGGCAACGACCTCGAACTTGGCGCCGTCGGGCGACACCTTGAACATGCAGCCGTGGTGGTCGCTGAGCGGACCCCAGCCGCGGCCTCCCGGGTTCACCGGGCCGCCCTTGACGAAGTAGAAGTTGCCCTGCGGGTCGGTCTGGAGGTCGAAGGCGAACTCGTGGAAATTGGGCGTGACCTGCACGTCATTGTTGAGGCACTCATACGCGTCGGCCTCGCCGTCGCCGTTGAGATCGCGCAGGCGGGTGATTTGGTCGCGACCGAGCACATAGATGACATCATCGATGATGCGCAGGCCGAGGGCATGGAAAAGTCCGCTCGCATGGCGCTTCCAGGTGATCTTGCCGGTCTTGGCGGACACACCGCGCGCGATCCAGACGTCGCCACTCCAGGTCGAGATGGCGAAGTCGCCGTTGGCGAAGAAGTCCAGCCCGGCGACGCGCATCCAGGCGCCGTAGGGGTTCTTGTCCGGCAGCGGCAGCGTGTCGACGATGTAGGGCGAGGCCTCGATTTCGCGGATGCGAGCCTCGTCAGGTGTCTCGGCGGCGCGCAGACGCTTGAGCTGCTTCTGGAGGTCGTCCTCTCCGAGCACGACGCTTGTCTCAACCGTCTGGGTCCAGCGGACGGGACCGCCCTTGGTGAGGGCGGAGAGGTCGGTCAGTCCCTTGGCGAGCGCGGGCTTGTCCTTGGCATAGGTGACGGTGAAACGGGTGCCGGGTTTTGCGTCGCTGACCTTGAGGGAGAGTGTCTTGCCATTGGCAGTGAGTCCGGAGGAGGGCACGCCCCAGACAGTGACGATGGTGTCGGCGCCGGGCTGACCAGCCTGACCGAAGCGCGCGAGACCGTGGGCGGCCTCGACCGTGCCTGCTCCCTGCAGATCGGCGAGCTTGACGTGGGCATCAAGCGTGCCGGCGATGACCTCGAAGCTGCGCTGCATCACCTGGCGTCCATCGATCGTCTCAAGGGAACCGCTCTCAAGCACGGTGGACTTGCCGACAGTGTAGGCGAAGATGACTCGGTCGCCATGGACGTAGAGTCCGCGATACTTCGCCTCGGTGGCGGGAATCGGACCGAGCGGGACCTTGGCATAGGCGGCACCCTTGCCACCGTTCGGCAGGGTCCGGTTGTCCTTGAAGGAGCCGTCGGCGCTCCAACCCGGACCCGGGTTGGTCTCGTAGAAGAGGGTCGCGCCCTTGGCGGGACCGGGATTGGGACCGTGGTCACCCTCGAAGACCACGCCTTGCAGGCGGAGCCAGCCACCGGTCCAGCCACCGGCCATGCGCACGGTCTCGGTGTCGAAGAGCGAGCAGGCGGCACGGTCGCCATGGCGGACGGCGATGCCCTTGTTCGCGACGGAGCCTTGGCCGTTGAGCGTGGTCTGTCCGGCCGCGTTCTCCAGCGAGGCGGAGAGGAAGGGACCGTAGTCCATCGCCTCCCAGGGCTTGGGTTTGGCGGATTCCTGCGCGGGCAAAGCTGCGAAGCCGAGGCAGCAGGTAAGAAGACGCAGGTTCATGGCTCGCATGAGTTTTTGAGTTAAGGGGAAAAGGAGGGTCTGTCCACCGAGATGGACAGCCCTCGGCGTCCGAGGTTTCGGGACACTTTAGGCGAAATACGCCACGCCGCCCTCGAAGATTGGCTGCACCTTCTCGCCCGGGATGTTGCGCGCGACGTTGTCACCGCGGCGTTCGCTGTGACCCATCTTGCCAAGGACACGTCCGCAGGGACTGCTGATACCCTCAATCGCGGCAACCGATCCATTCGGATTGAACTCGATGGCATGCGAGGGACGTCCTTCGCGATCGGCGTACTGGAAGGCGACCTGGCCGTTGCGGATAAGCTCGGCCACGACCGCGGGCGATGCGGTGAAGCGACCCTCGCCGTGCGAGAACGGGATGGCGTGGGTCTGACCCACCTCGAGCTTCGCGAGCCACGGCGAGAGCACCGAGGTCACGCGGGTCGTCGCGTAGCGCGAGATGTGGCGTCCGATGCGGTTGTGGAAGAGCGTGGGTGCCTCGGGCCCGAGGTCGCGGATCTCGCCGTAGGGCACCAGCCCGAGCTTGATCAGCGCCTGGAAGCCGTTGCAGATGCCGAGCACGAGACCGTCGCGCGACTTGAGCAGGTCCATGGTCGCGTCGCGCACGATGGGTGAGCGGAAGACGGCGGCGATGAACTTGCCCGAGCCATCGGGCTCGTCACCGGCGCTGAAACCGCCGGGAATCATCAGGATCTGCGAGCGACGCAGTCCGTCGGCGAGCGCTGCAAGCGACTCGGAGAGGCTGGCGGCGTCGAGGTTGCGCAGCACGAGTATCTCGGGCTCGGCACCGGCCTGGCGGAAGGCGCGCGCGGTGTCGTATTCGCAATTCGTGCCGGGGAAGACCGGGATGAGCACGCGCGGCCTGGCCACGCGCACCCTGGGACGCGCCCCGGAGCGCGCGGTGTGCGCGATGACCGGCGGGGCACCCTCGGGCTCGCCGGCGAGCGTCGGGAAGATGGCCTCGAGCGTGCCCTCGTGGGCGGCGCGCAGGCGGTCGACGGAGACGGAGGCGCCAGGCCAGCGGACTTCAGGCTCGGCGATGACTTGTCCGAGCACGGTGTGCGGTAACCCGCCGAGGTCGGCGACCGATGCGACCTCGAGCACGAGCGAGCCATGGGCGGGCACGAGGAAATCGACCGAGGGCGCGGTCTGGAGCGAGACACCGAGCCGGTTGCCGAAGGTCATGCGGGCGAGCGCGTGCCCCACCCCACCCGCGCGGACGGCGGCGGCGGCGCGGACCTTGCCCGCGGACATCAGCGAATGCACGGACGCAAGGCGGTCGCGGAGGACGGCGAGATCGGGCAGAAGGGCGGCGGTGCGGGGGACGGAGACCAGCACGAGTGTCGATCCGGCCTGCTTGAGCTCAGCGGAGACGACCTTCGAGGCCTTGCCCGGCACGATGGCGAACGAGACGAGGGTCGGGGGGACATCGAGGTCCTTGAAGGAACCAGACATCGAGTCCTTGCCGCCGATGGCGGCGGTACCCAGCTCGAGCTGCGCCTCGAAGGCGCCAAGCAGCGCGGCGAGAGGCTTGCCCCAGCGAGTGGCATCGGAGCCGAGACGTTCGAAGTATTCCTGCAAAGTCAGTCGGGCACGGGCCGGATTGCCGCCGGCGGCGGTCAGGCGGGCCAGCGACTCGGCGACGGCGCAGACCGCACCGTGTCCGGGCGACCATTGGGCCACGACAGGACTATACCCGTAAGCCATGACCGAACAGGTGTCTGTCTCGCCACCGAGCACAGGCAATTTAGCCGCCATCGCCTCCTGGGGCGTGGCTTGGTGGGCACCGCCGAAGGGATGAAGGACGGTCGCGGCACCGATGGAGGCATCGAAGCGCTCGACCAGACCGCGCTGGCCCGCCTGCGGGAGGTCGGAGACAGCGGCGAGGAGCTCATCGACTCCGGGCGCCTTGGCCGCGGGATGGAAGGGGTGACGCGCGGCGTCGGGTGCGGCGATGCGCGCGGCGGCGGTCTGACGCACACCGTTGGAGTCAAGGAAGTCGCGGGCGATATCGACGACCTTCTGGCCGCGCCATTCCATGACAAGGCGGCCGCTGTCGGTGACATCGGCGACGAGCACGCACTCAAGATTCTCGCGAGCGGCGGCGGCGGCGAAGGCCGGTGCGTCGGCGGGCGAGACGACCACGGCCATGCGCTCCTGCGACTCGGAGAGCGCGATCTCCGTGCCATCAAGTCCATCGTACTTGAGGGGAACGCGGTCGAGATGGACATGAAGCGAGGGCGCAAGCTCACCGATGGCGACGGAGACACCGCCGGCGCCGAAGTCGTTGCAACGCTTGATCAGGCGGCTGACCGCGCGGTCACGGAAGAGGCGCTGCAGCTTGCGCTCCGTCGGGGCGTCGCCCTTCTGGACCTCGGCCGAGTTCTGGAGCGCGGTCTCGGTGTGCTCCTTGGAGGAACCGGTCGCGCCACCCACGCCGTCGCGGCCGGTGCGGCCACCGACGAGCAGGATGACGTCTCCGGGCGCCGGCGTGCCGCGCACCACCGCATCACGAGGACCGGCCGCGACCACCGCGCCGATTTCCATGCGCTTGGCGACGAAGCCCGGATGGTAGTGCTCGCTGACCAGACCGGTCGCGAGGCCGATCTGGTTGCCGTAGGCGGAGTAGCCGGCAGCGGCCTCGCGCACGATCTTGCGCTGGGGGAGCTTGCCGGGAAGGGTCTGGTCGAGGGGCGTGCGCGGGTCAGCCGCGCCCGTGACGCGCATGGCCTGGAAGACATAGGAGCGCCCGGAGAGCGGGTCGCGGATGGCGCCGCCGAGGCAGGTCGCCGCACCGCCGAAGGGCTCAATCTCGGTCGGGTGGTTGTGCGTCTCGTTCTTGAACATCAGCAGCCACTCCTCGGTGCGGCCATCGATGTCGACCGGCACGACGAGCGAGGCGGCGTTGACCTCCTCGGACTCCTCCATGTCGTCGAGGATGCCACGGCGCTTCAGTTCGCGGCCAGCAAGGGTGGCGAGGTCCATCAGGCAGGCCGCCTTGGACTCGCGTCCGAGCGACTTGCGCACCGCGAGGTAACGCTCCCAGGCGAGACGGAAGGGCTCGGTGAGGGGCGAGGGCTCGAAGTCGACCTTGGTCAGCTCGGCGAGGAAGGTGGTGTGGCGGCAATGGTCGGACCAATAGGTGTCGAGCAAGCGGAGCTCGGTGACCGTAGGCTCGCGGCGAGCGACATCGCGGAAGTGCGCCTGGCAGAAGGCAAGGTCGGCGTCGGACATCGCCAAGCCCATCGACTTGCGGAGCGAGGCGAGGGCGGAGGTGTCGTGCTTCAGGAAACCAGAGAGCGCGGCGACGGGTGCGGGGTGCGGGGCGGCGCGACGCAGGGCCTTCGGCTTCTCGAGCGAGGCCTCGCGTGAGTCAACTGGGTTAATGAGGAAAGCCTTAATCCGGGCGAGATCGGCGGGCGTGATTGCGCCAGCGATGACATAGGTGCGAGCGGCGGCGACGGCGGGGCGCTCCCCTCCCCCGGTAATCTGCAGGCACTGGGCCGCGGAGTCGGCGCGCTGGTCGAACTGCCCGGGGAGAAACTCGACCGCAAAGGCGACCTCACCGGCCGCGAGGGGAAACGACTCGCGATGGACGTCGTCGACGGGAGGCTCCGCGAAGACGGTCGGGATGGCGGCCATCAGGGCATCCTCGGAGACACCTTCCACGTCGTAACGCTGCAGAACGCGCAAGCCGGTGAGCGCCGGAAGCCGGAGCTGTTCGCGCAAGTCGCCCAGAAGGTGCTCGGCCTCCGAACGGAAGCCGGGTTTCTTCTCGACGAACAGGCGCCACATAGGGACCCGTACTTAAGGGGAAGCAGTCGGCGGAGGGCAAGAAGGGATGGAGGTCCCTCAACGAAGAGGCCCGCTTGCGCGGGCCTCGCATCGGTCGTCAGACCTTGGACTTCAGCCGCCTGCGCCTGTAGGCGGCGGCGGCGAGCGCCAGGCCGCCGAGCATCATGCCATAGGTCGAGGGCTCGGGAATCGTCGAATAGACGAGGAGAACCTGGTTGGCCGCCTCGTTGTTGACGACGGAGAAGTGCACCGCGTCGACCTGAACCCCATCGGCATCGAGGAAGCCGGTCGTGTCGATGGTGAAGAGATCCGTGATGTTGGACTGTCCTCCCAGATCGAGCCGCCCGTAAGTGAAGAGCGTCAGCTCGAAGTTGATGGCGGGATCCCAGCCCTGGGGCGCACCCAGGGTGACCCCGTCGCCGGCGAGCGAGACAAGGTTGAGGAGGAAGCGCGAGGAGGTGGACAGACCGGAAAGGTCGAGCAGGTCCGTCACCGTGACGGAGTCATGGTCGGAGCCGGGGGTCGGGAAAGGCAGCCCAAAGGGATCGGTCAGGCTGGCGACCTCGAAGGTCATCGAGCCGCCTTGGAGGACAAGGTCCTCGGCCACAATCAAGCCGGGCGAGTTGCCAGGGGCGAGGACGGCGCCCGACTGCACAGTCAGCGTGCCGATCGAACCAGTACCCTTGAGCGTGGCGCCCGACTCGACGGTGATGCCAGCGCCGGTGTTGGAAATCAGGAGATTGTTCGAAGCACCATCGAGGTCGAGCGTGGTGCCGTCGGCCACGCTGACCGTGCCGGTGAGGTTGTTGAGCGAGGAGCCGCTGATGGTGCCGCCGTCGAGTCGCAGGTCATTGGTGAAGCCGACACCGATGTCGGCGGCCTTGCCCGTGCCGACCACGATCCGACCCGAGCCGAACCTGCCGGAGACCAGCGCGGTCGTCGCGCCCTCGAGCACGATGTCGCCGGTGAAGCCGGCGGCGTCCGTGAGGCTACCGGCAAGATAGTGGATGGTGTCGGTCGCGGAGCGTCCGGCATAGTCGATGCTGCCGCCGGTCTCGAGCTGGATGCGTCCGCCGGCCGAGGCGGTCGCGAACGAGATTGCGGATCGGACCGTGAGGTCCCCGGTGAAGGCGGCGAGATCTCCGGTGAGGCTTCCACCCTCGAGCACCACGCCGCGGGTGAGTCCGGCGAGTCCTAGGGTGCCGCCGGCGCGGACCGAGACAGCCTGGCGTCCATAGGTGGCGAGCGCGGCGTCGATGTCGGATCCGGAGGCGCCCGCATAGTTGACGACCAGGGCGCCCGTCCAATTGGAGAAGTTGGTCAGCGCGCCGCCGTTCAACGCGACGGCATTGGTTGAGGCATAGGAACCGAGATTCAACGTGCCATTGGTGTTAACCGTGACCAGCACACCGCCGAGACCGGAGGCATGCCCGAGGGCGAGCTCGCCGCCACTGACCGTGACGGATCCGGTGAAGCCGGAGTTATCGGCCGAAAGCGTCAACGTGCCGTTGCCGGACTTGAGCAGCGAGCCAGCTCCAGCGATACCCGCGCTGAGCGACTGGTTGGAGGAAGTGGAGAAACCAAGTGTGCCGTTGACGGTCAGCGCGGTGGCCGCATCCAACACGCCGCTTCCGGCGATGTCGAGGGTCGCGCCGACGTCGACCGTGGTGGCACCGCCGTAGGTGTTGGTGCCGTTGAGACGGAGGGTGCCTCCGGAGACCTTGACCGCGGTCGTGCCGCCACTGGTGATGGCGCCGTCAAGCACGAGGGTGCCCGCGCCTGACTTTGTGATCAGACCGCCGGTGGCGCCGCCCTTGGTCGCACTGTCCGACCAAGTAAGGGTGGTGTTGGCATCGCTGACCTCGATGGTGGCCGCACCACTATCAATGACGAGATTACGTGCGGTGGATGCGTTGCTGGTGCCTGTGAAGACGAAGGTGGCGCCATTCCTGACTGTGAGTGCGCCGGTCGCGCCCGTGGTGTAGCTACCAAGGCTGGAGATGGACCCAGTGCGCAGCGTGCCCTGGAGCAACAGCGTGCCGCCGGTGTAGGTGTTGGCACCCGAGAGGGTGATGTCCTGGGTGGCGGTGCCGGCGATGCCGGTGGAGCCAATGCGGACGCTGCCATCGCCACTGATGAGATTGGCCACCGTGTGCGTGTCCGAACGCGAGAAGGTCAGCATCTTGCCGGAGTTGATGACAACGGAAGCAGTCCCAAGGCTACCGCTGGCGCCGGCACCTAGCGTCGCGTCATCGCCGCCGACCCCGCCGACGCGGAGGAAGGTGTCGATCGTGACCTGGCCGCTCAAGGTGTTCGAACCAGTGAGGACGAGGGCGGTGTCCGAAGGATTGGCGAGCGCACCGGATGTCGTGGCACTCAGGGCACCGGTGGAGTCGCCGAAGGTCACGTTTCCGGAACCCGAGATAACTCCCTGAATCTTCATGAACCGGCCGGAAGCTCCCAGCGCCGAGTTGTTGCGGATGATATTGGACGCACCATCCAGGCGGATGTTGTTGGTCCAGGTCCAATTGCCCTCGATCTGCGAGAGGATGCCCGAGGTGGTGGCATCCCCGAGCACGATTTGGGCGGAGCCCATCGCGGTGCGACCGTTGCGGATGGTCTGGAACTCCGATCCGCCAAGAACGATGAGGCGACCGGAGAAGGTGGACCATGAATTGGCCTCGGCGAAGCCGGTACCAGTGGTACCCGTGACACCGGCGTAGTTGAAGAACTTGGCCCCACCGTCGATGACGATGTCCCCCCCTCCCGAGACCAGGCGCATGCGGTTGCTCGACTTGTAATCGATAGTGCCGGAACGGAAGAAACGGAGGGTGGCACCAGTCGCGACCGTGACGAAGTTGGCGGTGCTCACCGTGCCGATATCACCAGCCGTGCTACCTGTGCCAATCTGAAGGGTGCCCGCGTTGACCGTGGTGGCACCGGTATGCGTGTTGCTCCCAGTGAGCGTGAGAGTTCCGTTGCCGCTCTTGGTCAGTGCAGTTCCGGTGCCAGCGAGGACCGCACTGATGGCGGCAGCGCTGGCGTTCGTGGCCGAGACCGAGCTCGCAGTGAGGGTGCCGGAGCCGGTGATGTCTCCCGCGGAGATGGAGAGCGCGCCGATGGTGTCGGCGTTGGAGCCAACAGCGAGCGTGCCACCGCTCACGGTGACCGCACCGGCGTTGGCCAGGGTGTTGGTGGCGTGACCGAGGGTCAGGGTGCCGGCGGACACAGTGGTGCCACCCGTGTAGGTGCTCGTGCCCGAGAGTGTGAGATTGCCGGAACCCGACTTGGTCAGGGCCGCGGAACCACCGAGACCGGCGGCGACGGAGACAGACGAGGCATGCTCGAAGGCGAAGGAGGAGGCGCTGAGCGTGCCACTGCCGGTGATGGATCCGGAGGTGAGGCTGAACACACCGACCGTGTCGGAGTTGGCGCCGAGTGAGAGCGTGCCGCCATCGACCGTGACGGACCCGGCGTCAGCGAGGACGTTGGAAGCTCCGAGGGCGAGCGTGCCGGCGCTGACGGTCGTGCCGAGGCCATAGGTACCTCCGGCTCCTGACAGCGTGAGCGTGCCGTTGCCAAGCTTGGTCAGGCCGCCGTTGGAGATGACTCCGGAAAGGGTGGCGTTGCTCGCCAGGGTGAGCGAGCGGACGGCGCCGCCGAGATCGACCGTGCCGGAGAACGTCAGCGCTCCGTTATCGACAGCGTCACCGAAGGTGGCGTTGGCGGTGAGCACGACCGCATTGGCCAGCGAGCGAGCCGTGCCGGAGCTCGCCGAGATGGAACCGCCGGAGAGCGTGAGTGTGCCAGTGCCGAGCGCGGTGTTTCCACCCACCCGCAGCTTGCCAGCCGAGACCGTGGTTCCCGAGCCATGCGTGTTATTGCCCTCGAGGGTCAGCGTGCCGATGCCAGCCTTGACCAGTCCGCCGTTCGAGACGACGCCCTGCAGGGTCGTGGCGGAAGCGACGGTGAGCGTGCGTGAGGCTCCGCCGAGGTCGACCGTGCCCGTGAAGGCAAGGGCTCCGGATTCGGTGGCATCGCCGAGCGTCGCCGAGCCGGCGAGAACGAGGTTATTGGCGAGCGACCGCGCGCTCGCTCCATCGGAGGACAACGCCACGCCACCCCCGAGGGTGACCGTGCCGGTGCCGAGCGCGGCGTTATCGCCGACGCGGACACGTCCGCCGGTCAGCGCAGCGCCGCCGTCAAAACTGTTGGCGGCGACAATCGTCAGGTCGGCGCTTCCCGACTTGGAGAGCGCCCCGGATGTGATGACGCCACCGGCGCCAGTCAGGGTATAGGCCAGCGTGTCACCGGTGAAGGCGAGCGAGGAGGGATCGACATTCGCGGTGATGCTAACGGCACCGGACGAGGCGTCGTCATCGAAGACCAACGCGTCTCCCGACTGGAAGATATCGGTGTCGGTTTCCAACGGACCGATGGACCAGGCGGCGGCACCCGACCAGTCGGAGGTCGACCCAATCCAGCGCGGCTGCGTGCCATTGACGACATACTTGACCAGTCCCGGGGTGTCGAAGTTGAGCTCAGCCGACTTGCGATTGCCGGGACTGAAGACAGAGTGGGTGACGCTGGCCGAGTCCAGCGTGCCCGTGTAGCTGAGCAGACTGTACTCGCCGATACCCGCCGCGCCGGAGACATCGAGACGCAGCGTGCCACCCGAGGCGAAGGTGACAGTGCCGAGCGTGAAGGCGGCGGACAGGGAGTAATTGCTGACACCGAGGATGGACAGGATGCCCTCGGCATTGCTGTCGATGGAAAGTGCGTCCGCGGTGACCGAACCGAGTCCGGAAAGGCCTGCCTCGAAGGTCGCGCCGTTTGCCAGGGCGACGGTGCCGACATTGCCGGTGCCGCGCAGGATGCCGCCACCCGCAACACTCACCGTGCTGCCAGAGAGGGTGCCGGCGGAGGAGACCGTGGCGAGAGCGCCAGAGGCGATGGCGACGGTGCCGCCGGTCACGCTACCCGTGACCGAGAGGGTCGCTGCGTTGGCCACGGTGACAGCGCTTCCGGAGAGGGATCCCGAGACGACCAACGTGCCCGCATTGATCGCGGTGGCACCGGCAAAGGTACTGGTGCCGGACAGCGTGGCCGTACCCGAAGTGGACTTGGTCAGGGTACCTGAGCCGGCAATCGCGCCACTGATCGTACCCGAGCGCACATCGTAGCTCGCGGCAGTCAGGGTGCCATTGCCGACCGATCCGCCAGCAAGGACGAAGGCGCCGACGGTGTCGGAGAAACCACCGAGGTCGAGGGTGCCGGTTGCATTGACGGTCAAGGCTCCAGCATCATCGAGTCGATTGGAAGCCGACAGCGCGAGGGTGCCAGCGTCGACGATGGTCCCAGACGCATAGGTGTTCTGACCGGAGAGAGTGAGCGTCGCGTTGCCGGCCTTGGTCAGACCGCCGTCGGAAATGATACCGCCAAGCGTGACCGCAGAGTTGACCGTGAGGACACGCACGGCGCCGCCGAGGGCGACATTGCCACCCAGCGCGAGCGCGCCAGTGTTCACAGCACTACCCAGCACCATGTTGGCACCGATGGTCACGGCGTTGGTGAAGGATCGACCCGTGCTACCGTTGCTCGACAGCGTGCCGCCGTTAAGCGCGAGCGTTCCGGTACCGAATGCGGCGTCGTTGCCCACCTGCAGGGTTCCGGCTGAGAGCGTGGTGGTTCCACTGTGGGTGTTGGACCCGATGATAGCCCAAGTCCCCGCATCCTGCTTGGTGAGCGAGATCGCCCCGGTACCGTTGTTGGCAATAACCGTGCCGAAGACATTGCCGTCGGTGTTGCTCCCACCGAGCTTGAAGGTGTAGGCCGTGTTCGTGGTGGTGAATGCGGTCGTGCCACCGGTCCAGGTGATGGCGCCCGAGCCGTTGTTGGAGAGTGCAAGCCCCGTGCCCGTGACAGTGAAGGCGCGGTTCGTGCTGTCGCCGCCCGTGCCGACATAGTCGAGCCAGCCGCCATTGAAGACGAGGTTGGCGGCGACGTTGGTGGTGGCACCGAGCGAGGAACTGAGGCCGCCATTGGCGAGCTTCGCAACACCGAGGGTGCCTCCGTTAATCGAGGTGATGCCGGCGTAGGTGTTGGCGGCGTTGCTGAGAATCCAGCGCCCCGCGTCGTTCTTGGTAAGATTGGATCCGACGAGCACACCAGAGACCTTATTGTCCCCCACGCCAGTACCGCCAAGGAAGACAGGACGGCTGGAGCCACTGGCCGCCCAGGAGCCCGAGAAATCCACGCTCCCCCCGACGGAATTGGACTGCAAACGGACACCAATGCTCGTATCGCACTGTATCGCCTTCTGGACGGTCGTGGCCGTTGTCCCGGTATAGCGCAGGATCGACCCGGCGCCGCCGGTGTTCCGGAAGCGAATCTGCGCGGTCGCCGTGGCGCCGAGCGCGCCGGCACTGGTGAACTCAAGGGTGTTCGAACTGCTACCACCAAACTGGATATTGCCGGTGAAACTGTTCGAGGCGTTGGTGAGTTTGACGGTGCCCGTGCTGGTGCCGCTGAGCAGAATGGCGGTGTTGGTGCCATCAGTTGTGCCGTTCGGACGCGATCCGCTGATGACGCCGTTGATGGTAATCACACCCGATCCCGCCGTCGACAGTGTCAGCAGGTTCGAACCAAGATTCAATGCGCCCCCGATCGTCAGGATGCGGGAGCTGACCCAGGTCTGCGAGGCGCTAAGGGAGACATTTGAATTCACCGTGAGCGAACCACCAGCAGCCGAGTTGAGAATGAAACCTGCGTTGGTATAGCTCGCGTCACCCGCACCGCTGAGCGTCAGGGTGTAATTCCCATCAATGACGACGTTGGCGTTGTTAACCCCGTTGTCCAGGCGCACGCTTCCAGCCGCCAAATCATTGGTCAGCGAGGCGGTGTAGGTCCCGGCGCTCGGCGCAAACATGCTGTTAAAATACAGCTCGTCGCCGGTTCCGATGGAGCCAGGGTCGGGCGTGGCCGCATTGTTGACGGTGGACCAGTTGCCGACGGCATTCATGTCCGTGCTCGTCACATCCTTGTACAGCACGGCACCATGGACGGATGGCGCGAGCACAGCCGCAGCCAGCAACAGGGAGATGTTGCGGAACGGCAGGCCTGCGGATGAGCGGCTCATCGGTTCAGGGCGGGGTGCCCCTTGGTTAGAAACATTATGCAAAAGCCCTCGCGTTGCAAATGTCCCCATCTGGAAAAATGGATGGACCAGATTGACAAGATAGCCTCCTGCCGAGAGAGTGATACGACATGCCCGAGCTCCCCCAGAAACCCACGATGGCGGCCTACGCCGCCACGGCCCTGCGGCAGTTGCTCGCAAAGGGCGAGTGGTCGGGTCGGCTGCCGGGCGAGCGAGCGCTGGCTCTTCGCCTGGGCGTGAGCCGCCCCACCCTGCACCAGGCGCTCCTCAAGTTGGAGAAAGAAGGACTCCTCAAGCGAAGGCTGAAGTCAGCTTGGCGCATCCTCGCCGAGGTGCCACCCACACCCCAGGGACCGAGACGCGTGGTGTTCCTCAGCCCATTGCGTCTCGAGGAACTCGATCATTTCGCCCTCCACCAATTCACCGTTTTCTCCAGCCATCTTGCGGAGCAGGGCTACGAGGTCGACGCCGTCCATCTCAGCTCCGTGCAGACCGGAAGAGCCGAGCGCTCGTTGAAGGCCCTCGCCGCCCAACTGCGCCCGAGCGCCTGGGTGCTCCATCGCTGCAACCCAATCACCCAGCGCTGGTTCAGCCAATCGGGCTTGGCGGCGGTCGTGATGGGCTCGGCACCCGAGCGGGTGCGCATCCGCTCGGTCGACGTTGATTACCGCGCCGCCGCGCGCCACGCGGTGACTCAACTGCAGCGACTCGGACACGTTCCCGCCCGCATCGCCTACCTGATGCCCACCGAGAAGCTCCTCGGACACGCCGAGGCCGCGGCGGGCATGCGCGAGGCGACCGGGCGCGGCAAATCAACGGTGCGTGTGGTCACGACCGAGGACCGCGCCGGCAAGGTCATCGAGGTGGTGCAATCGCTCTGGCGCGAGACCTCACGTCCGACCGCGTTGATCCTGCACCGCCCCCTGCAGGCGCTCACCGTACTCGGACACCTTGCCCGGCTCGGTGCCAGGGTGCCGGAGGATATCTCCCTCGTCGTGCTCGACGACAACCCGGTGCTCGCCCATGTGCTCCCCCACCCTGCGCGCTACCACAAGGACACGGCACAGTTCGCGGCCCACATGCGCCGGGCCATCGACCATGCCATCGGCCTTCAGGGCGGTGGAACCTGGGCCACGCGCATCGTGCCCGAGCTCATCACGGGCGACACCCTGGGCAAGGCGCCGAGAATCTGACGCAAACAAGGAGGCCCCCTTGCGCGGGCC
>JBMSKH010000029.1:0-20373 GCA_049419705.1 Opitutales bacterium | reverse complement strand
CCCCCCCCCGCGGCCCGCGCAGAGCGCGGGCCCTGCCAGCGGCAACGAGCGGAGCGAGTTCTCGCGGCGGTCACCCGTCACCGGTGTCCGGAGAATGGCTGGTTAGCCAATCAGCGACTCCAAGGCAATGTGTGCGCTCAGAACCTGCCGCCAAGGCGCACCGACCAACGTGGGACATCGGCCGCCTGGAAGACACCCATGGTCTCGCCGTCGTGGCTGAATGTCTCGCGATGGAAGGCGACCCAATCGAAACCGACGCGGGCAAACCAGGTGCCGGAGGACTCGAGGAACTGGGTGACGCCGAGTCGCAGCGGCACCTCGCCGATGCCGAGACCGCGCGCGCCGTAGGTGCCATCGGCGACGAGGATGGATTGCGTCTCGTAGGCGCAGGCGAAGTCGACGCTGGTCGCCTTGTCGGCGGTGACGAACCAGCGCGCGTAGAAGCCGTTCTGGAGTCCGGTGACGCGCAGCTCGACGCTCACGCGGGGATCAGGATTCCAGTAGGCGCGGACGAACGGGATGGGCAGGATGGATTGCTCGTAGCGGCTCGTCAGCTGGAAGCCGAGGGCGACATCGAACTGCGCTCCGGGCGTCCAGCGATAGGCGCCGCCGACTGACCAACGGAAGGCTTCGCCAAGGCCGAGACCGTCCTCGGGCGATGACTCGATGCCGCCGACCAGCTGGTAGTGGGCGTGCGCGGAAGGTCCGTCCCACTGCTTGAACGCGGAGATGCGCAGCGTCGTGCTGTCGCCGTAGGTGCGATCGGGATCCGCGGCGATTGCGCCGGTGAAGGTGTGGCTGAGCTGGTAGTACTCGATGTCGAGCGCGTGATCCTCGCCGACGTGCACCGCCTCGATGCCGGCCCGGGCGCGCTCGTAGGTGCCGGTGAGCCCCGCCGCATGCGAGACCTTGGCCGCACCCTGCCCCTCCGCATCGACCATCAGCGTCCACCCGGTCTTGGCGGGCTTGGCCGGCTCCTGCGCCAAGGCGAGCAAGGGGAACGAGGCAGCGAGAAGGACGGTGCGCATGGACGATTCGTAGCCGTGGGCGGCACCGAAGACAAGCGCACCCGCGCGGGCTTTTGCGCTTTCGTCCGCCTGCACGCGCTGGTAAGCGTGATTCATGGCCACCGTCTCCCGCCCTGTCTTCCTACTTTCCGTCACCTGCGCCGGCCTCGCCGCCGCCGGTGTCGCGCTCTTCGGCAACTGGCTGCGCGAGGCCGACAAGGTCGCCACGCTCAGCGCGCGGCTACGGGCCGCGGAGGCCCCCTTCAACCTCGCGACCATGCCCTACCCCCGCGCCAACGACGGCAGACTGAACACCAGCTGTGACCAGCGACACCGCCAGCAGTGCGAGTGGGCCGAGGCGTCGGCCAAGTCCGGCGGCGGCGCCGTCGTGCTGGTCGGCGACTCCATCACGCACGCCTGGGAGAACCACATGGACCTGCTGAAGGACACCGGGAGCTTCGTCAACCTTGGCACCAGCGGCGACCGGACCGAGAACGTCCTCTGGCGGCTGCAGAATGGCAACCTGCCCTCCGGACTGAAGCCGCGCGCCTTCGTCGTGATGATCGGCACGAACAACACGGGACACCGGATGGACAAGCCCGAGGACATCGCCGCCGGCGTCCAGAGCATCCTTGCCAAGCTGCAGGCATTCGCACCTGGGACACCCATCGTGCTCTACCGCATCTTCCCCCGCGGCGCGAAGGCTGACGACGCGATGCGCGTGAACAACGCGAAGGCCAGCGATCTCATCGCGGCCAAACTGCCGGCTGGGGTGCGACTGCGCGACCTCGCCCCCAAGTATCTCGAGGCCGACGGCACCCTGCCCAAGGCCATCATGCCCGACCTGCTCCACCCGAACCGCAAGGGTTACGAGATCTGGGCCGAGGACCTCAAGTCGGCACTGGCCGAGCTCGGTCGCTGAGACGAGTCCAACAAAGGGCACACGACCGAGGAGAGAGCCCCAGGGTGAGACGAGGGGGGTTTTTTATTTACTGACACTGTGGTGTCGGCATTCTACCTCCTATGCTCAAGCCCGCCGCCCGCATCAGACTGCCAGGGGATTGGCAGGGGACCGCCGAGGAGTTGGCGTCCTCGGCTTCGGTCTTCCTCGCCGACTGCGGCTTCGACGCGAAGTTCTTCTGCACCGAGCGCCTGGTGCGCTACTACCTGTCCCGTGGCGTGCTGACCCAGCCCGAGAAGGATCCGGTCGACCGTCGCAAAGCGCTCTTCGGCAACCTGCAGTTCCGGCAACTCGTCCTCACACGCCTGCTGGCGGAGCGCGGTTGGGATCTGGAGCGCGTGCAAGGACAGCTCGTTGGCTTCAAGGGCCCGAAGTCAATCGGCGAGCTGGACGAGTTGCTGAACCAGCTCGCGGAACCGAGCCAAGCCGAGCAACTGCTTTTCCAAAGCCGCCGCGTAAGTCCCGGATTGGCGAGTCAGGACGTCGACCTCTGCAGCGACGAGATGCCGGGCCCTTTCGGCAAGTCGAGCCCGAGGTCGATGCTGTCCGAATCGGTCGCAGGACAGCACGAGCGCCAGTCCCGGCGATCAGTCATCGCGCGGAAATTCGTCCTGGCCGCGCGCGAGGATGTCACGCTGCGCAGACTTGCGGACGTAGTGGAGAAGACCCTCGCCGACCCGAGTCTCCATCCCGATGAGGCGCTTGCCTTGAGGGAGCTCGCCCAGATGGCCCGGCTCGCCTTCAAGAGCGGGGGTAAGAAGGAGCGCTGGACCCGAGTCCGACTCGCTCCTTGGTGCGAGGTAAACCTGCGTGTTGGTGGCGAAATCGTGAACGACAAGGAGTCTAAAGAATACATAATCAGTGAGTTCCGCAGGATTATTAGTGATTATGACAGCGTGTTGTGATTATGACGATTGTCGGTGTTGACAGTTAAGTGAAGGTTAAGTTAGGGTCTGGATTCTTCCATCCACACCCATGACGCAACACAACCCAACCAACGGTCTCAAACTCGACATTCTCACCCTCAAGCCCGGCCTTCCCTCCGGTCAGGCGCTGAAGACCAAGGTGCTCGTCCGAGTCGTTGCCCCGGAACAGACCGACAGCCCAATCAACCAGGAACAGACCCAGCGCGCGCCCATCGACCTCGCGGTCGTGATTGACCGCTCTGGCTCGATGACCGGCGAACCCCTGGACGCCGCCATCGGCTGCGCCGAGAAATTGATCCAGTCGCTGCGCTCCGATGACCGGGTGGCAATCGTGACCTTCGACAGCGAGGTGAACGTGGTCCAGCCGCTGATTGCCTTGACGGAGCGCGAGGTGCTCTGCGCCAAGTTGCGCCAGATCCAGGCGGGCGGAAACACCGCGCTTTTCGCCGGCTGGCAGGAAGGCGCGAGGCAGATTGCTCCCTTCACCACCGCGAACCGCATCTCCAGGGTCATCCTACTCACCGATGGCCAGGCCAACAACGGACTGACGGACCCGGAGGCTATCGCGGAGAAGGTTGCGGAACTGGCCCGGGCAGGCGTGACCACGTCGACCGTCGGCCTCGGCGGCAAGTTCAACGAGACGCTGTTGACGAAAATCGCCGACGCCGGCGAGGGTCAGGCACACTACGGGCAGACGCCCGAGGACCTTGAGGATGGCTTTGCCGAGGAATTCCAAATTCTCAACCGTGCCCGTCTGCGTAAGCTGACACTGCGCGTTTCGGGTGGCAGAGGCGTCGTCGCCAACATCCTCCGACGCGATGGCTCCCGCGGCGACAGCGCCAAGCTCGGCACCCTGCCCCACGGCGCGGCGCTCGACGCCATCGTGCAGCTCGAGATTGGTGCGGAACGCCACGCGGGCGGGTTGCTCTCCGCCACGGTCGACGCGCTCGATGTGGCGGGCAACCCCGTGACGCTCGGCCCTGTCGTGCTCAGCCTCCCCGAGTTGAATTCGGCGGAGCTCGAGGCCTTGCCCGGGAACCCGGCGATCGCGGCAGCCATCTCCGAGTCGGACTTCGCCGATGAGTTCCTGCGCATCCACGAGCTCGCGCAGAACGGCCGGGTGGCCGAGGCGCTCGCGGCCATCCGGGCGCTGCGCAACCGTCCGGGATCAACCGAGTGGGCCAAGCGCACCGCTCGCTACATCATCGACCTGGCCGACGACGACCTAGAGTCCGCGATCAAGGAGATAAGCTACTCCGGACGCTCATTCCGCTCACGCACCCGCGAGGCCTCGCTGAACGAGGCGTACTCGATCGATTACATGCTCGACGCGGAGACGGCGAAGCCGGAGGTCTACCTGTCGAAGAAACTCGGGTCGGGTCGCAGCCGTAAGCGCTCGGGTCGCGAGGAAAAGCCCGGGGCGGGAATCTGAGGCAGACTGGCCATCAGCCCCGACAAAAGCCCCGCTGTCCGGCGGGGCTTTTTTGTCGCAGGCGGTCGCGGCGCGAACACGCTGGGGAAGACCATGGGACGCCCCGTCCGCATCCTTCTCTGGACCTGCTCCGCCCTCGCCCTGCTCGCCGTCGCCGCGCTCGTCGTCGTTGACCTCCAGCTCGAGGCCTCGCGCCTCGGGCCGCGCGTCACGGGCCTGCTCGCCGACGCGGGAATCGGCGGCTCCTTCAACCGGATCGAGGCCTCGGTCGACGGCGCATTCTCGGCCGAGGGCGTTGACCTGACACTGGCCGATGGCACCCGCGTGCGCGCCGAATCCGTTCGGGGCGACATCGGCGTCCTCCAACTCCTCACCGGCCACGTTCACCTGGCCAACCTCGAGGGCAAGGGAATCGATATCACGCTCGTCGCGCCAACGGCGACCACCGCCCCCGCCACACCCGAGGTGCAGCAGGCACCCGCCGACCTTGGTCTCGGCCGTTTCTCCACCGGTCCGCTCGCGCTCAGCGGCAAGCTGCTGCTCGCCGATGGCACGCTGCTCCGCTTCAACCTGCGCAGCGAGGGCGTCGACCCAAGCGGACAGCTCGAGCTCCGCGCAGGACTCGCCTGGCCCGGTCGGTCGATCGGCGCCGCGACGACCGACCCGCGAGCCGAGCTTGTCGCCACCGCGACCTTCGCGCGCACACTCGGTGCGCATGGCACTGGCTGGCGCGCGCTCGCCGACGACATCGCGAAATTGCGCGTCCGTCTGAACACGCGTGACGCGGGCGCGCTCGCCGCAGGTGGACCGCAAATCGAAATCGACGCGGCGACCGGAGCCTCGGGACTCGAGGGCAAGCTCGTCGCGCGCGACGCCAAGGGTCTCGCCGCGCTCGAGGGCGCATTCACGCTCGGCGAGTCGCTGGCACTTAAGGGTAAAGTCAACCTCTCCACCGCCGACCTCGGCGTGCTGACGCCGAGCCAGCGCACGCAGATTTGCCGCGTCCGCGGCGAGATCGCCGTGGGCCTGACCCCGCAAGGCTGGCAAGGCACGGGTGACCTGGCGGCCACCTGGGATGACCTCTCCGTGTTCTCGCGCCGCATCGCCGCGGGCACGCGCGGCGACTGGAAGGCACGCCTCGCCGCGCAGGGCGATGCCGCGGGGTGGTCGATTGACGCAGCCCTCGTGGAGGGACCCGGTGGCGTGACGCTGCGCATCAACAAGCCCCTGCGCTGGCGCGGAGGCGCCCTGCCTGCCGACTCCTCGGGTGCGCCCATCGAGATCGCCGCCTCCGATGCGCCGCTCAGCGCGCTCGCCCCCTTCCTCGCACCGACCGGCCTCGTGCCCGTCGGCGGCACGTGGTCGGTCGGCGCGGAGATCGCCTTCGCCGAGGGCGAGGCCATCCTGACGTGTCCGCGCGCCGCCTCGGTCAGCGGCCTCGAGGTCGAGCGCGATGGCAAGCCGCTGCTCGGCGGCCTCAACCTCACCCTGCCCCTCCGCGCGGATCGTGGCGGAATCGCCATCCAAGGATTCCAAGGCGGCGTCGACGGACGCACCCTGCTCGCGGGCGACGTCTCGGTGCGCCCAGGCGAGAACGGGGCCTGGCAAGCCGACCTGCGCGTGCGTCTCGACCTCGGCGACCTCGCAGGTCAGCCTGGATGGGAGAACATCCCGTTCGACCGGCTGCGCGGCATCACGGTCGATCTCACGGGCAACGTCGCCGCCAAGGCCAACGCGACCCCCGTCGCGACCGCCAGCTCGGCCGTCATCCGCAAGGGCAACACCGAACTGCTCACCCTGCGGCAACGCGTGCCGATCAACCTGGATGGCGCGCTCCCGACCGGAGCGCTCTTCGAGGCGAAGGCCGCCGAGCTTCCGCTGGAGTCCGTCTCCGCACTCGTGCCGGGCCTCGGCCTCACCGGCACGCTCACGCGCGCCGACCTCACGCTCGGCGCGCGCAGCGACGGCAGCTGGTATGTGCGCAGCGAGGCCGGGCCGTTGCGATTCGCCGACACCGGCGTGGCCTGGGCGGGCACACCTTACCTCGAGCACTGCGACCTCACGACCGAGATCGACCTGAGCTTCGGCGCGACCAGTGTGCTGCGCTTCGAGAAGACCGACCTGCGCAGTCGGGGCCGCACCCTCGCAACTGGATCGGCGACCGTGCCGCTCGGCAAGGGCTGGCCCACCGCCACCCTTCAGGGCGAGCTCGGTGCGCTCGCGACCCAACCCTTTGCGCGCGCGCTCGGACAGGTCGCCGCCGGCAATTACCAAGCGAGCCTGGCCCCCAAGGGCGCCGGATCCGTCAGTTGTGAAATTACGGTCCGCGACGCGGGCTTCCGCGACCGCGCGCTGCGCCTGGGACTCGCACGCGTCGCCGCCACGCTCGACCAGGAGGGACAAGCCTCGACGGTGAGCGGCAGCTTCAAGATTGGCGCGGCGGGCAACAGCGAGGGCGCGTTCCGCGTGCGCACCGAGACCGTGGGCGCCTTGCGCCGCTGGGACGCCAAGGTCGACATCGCCGAGCTCGCACTCGACGACATCCTCGGGCTCGCCCCGCCCGAGGGCGATCCGGCGACGGATACCGCCCCGAACCTCGCCGCGGATCGCCAGCCCGTCTGGTCGGGTCACGCCGGCGCGCTCGAGCTGAGCCTCGCCAAGGGCGGGCTGGGTGAGCTGGCGGTGCGCGAGCTCAAGCTGCTGGCAACTGTCGAGGGCGACACCGCCAAGCTCGTCTCGCTCACGGGCAAGGTCATGGGCGGCACGCTCGCGGGCGACGGCACCCTGGTCTTCAACCGCGTCGCCGGTGGCGGACCCTACGCCCTGACGTCCGTGCTGAGCATCGCCAACCTCGACCTCGCGCAAATCGCCAGCCTCGTGCCGACGATGCGAGGCAACGCCGACGGCAAGGCTCACGCGCGCATCGGCGCGCTCGCCCGCGCGCCCAACCTCGGGCAGGTGCCGCGTAACCTCGCGCTCGACCTGAGTCTCGACGCCGACAACGGCGCCATCCGCATGCCGAGCTCGGCCGCAACCCTCTCCAAGAAGATCGGCTCGATGGCCGACATCGGCATCGGCGTGGCTGCACTCACCGCCGCGTTCGGCAAGGGTCGCAACGCCGAGGTGGCCGCACGGGTCGCCGTGCAGGGCACGGCGCTTCGCGAGATACAGAAGGCGGCCGAGGATTACCGCTACAGCAAGCTGGAGGTCCGCGCCCAGCGCCTGGCCGACGGGAGCATCCGCCTGAGCCGAGCGGAGGTGCGCGGCGAGACGCTCTCGCTCGCGGCGGAGGGCAAGCTGACCGCCCTGCCTGGCAGCGACCTGCTCGACTGTCCGATCGACATCACCGCGCAACTGCGCGGCTCCGGCACCCTCGGCAACTGCTTCTCGGAGCTCGGGTACGACAATGGCACGCCGAGCGCCGACGGCCAGCGGCAGGGTCCTTGGTTCAAGGTCGCCGGCTCGATCAACCAGATCCAGACCAACCTGCTCGACGCGCTCCTGCTGCCGCCCGACCCGACCGGCGGCACCGCGCCCGCACCGGTGACGCCCGCCTCGCCGAGGCGTGGCACGAACCTCGGCGACAGGCTGATCGAGCGGCTGGGCCGCTGACCCATGCCTGCCGTCCGCGTTCTCGCGCTCGCCATCCTCTGCCTCGCGCTCGGGTTGCTGGCCGTCGCACTGGGTCGGGACGGCATCGGACTCGGACAGAACGGCGAGTGGGTGCTCATCCGCCTGCCGCGCGTGCTCGGCGCGCTCGCGGCTGGCTGGGCACTCGGCATCGCGGGATGCGCCCAGCAGGGCCTCTTCCGCAATCCCCTCGCCGACCCCGGCCTGACCGGAGTCTTCGGGGGCGCGCTGCTCGGCGTGACCCTCCTGCTCTGTGCCGCGCCGGACCTTGCCTGGGACAACCGCTGGTCGCTGCCCATCGCCGCGGCGGCCGGAGCCCTCGCGGCGATGTCGGCGCTCCTCGCGCTTGGTC
The DNA here is from genome assembly GCA_049419705.1 of Opitutales bacterium. Classification (GTDB taxonomy): domain Bacteria; phylum Verrucomicrobiota; class Verrucomicrobiia; order Opitutales; family UBA953; genus UBA8828. The sequence goes on along the minus strand of JBMSKH010000029.1, from coordinate 12,065 downwards.
GCGGACGCTCGGTCGCGGGCTTGCTGCTCGCGGGCCTGGGCATCAACGCGCTCGCGGGCGCGGCGACGCTGCTTGCGATGACCTGGGCGGAGGGTGAGCGCGGCAGCATCGTCACGGCGCAGCTCGGCGGGTGGCTCGGCATGCTCACGCCCGAGCTGGCGGCCCTGCCCTCGTTGATTGGCATCGTCGCCGGCCTGCTCCTGCTCACGCAGGCGCGCGGCCTGGACCGGCTGGCGCTCGGCGAGGCCGCGGCGCGGCACAGCGGGACCGACCCCGCGGCGGCGGCACGGCAAATCGCTGGACTCACCGCAGTCGCCGCGGGTGCTGCCACATGTCTCTGTGGGCAAGTCGCGTTCGTCGGACTGCTCGCGCCGCACCTCGCTCGCGGTCTGGTTGGTCCCGCACACCGATGGGCGATGCCGACGGCCGGACTGTGCGGCGCTCTACTCGTGCTGACCGCCGACACGCTCGGTCGCACGGCTCTGCCAGAACGCAACCTACCCGCATCGGCCTTGATCGCGCTGATTGGCGCACCCGCCTTCATCTGGCTCGCTCGCCGCCATCATGGATGACGCCATTGCCAGCCTGCATGGCCTGACGCTGCGCCTCGGAACTCGCGTCGCGCTTGCAGATATCACGCTCTCGGTGGCCGCCGGCAAATGTCTCGCCGTGGTCGGCCCCAATGGCGCGGGAAAGTCCACCCTGCTGCGCGCGCTCGCCGGCGACCTGCCGACAGGCGGCGCGGCACGGCTACGCGGCGAGGATCCGGCGACACTGCCGTCGACGAGACTGGCGGCGCAACGCGCCTTCCTCGAACAGGCGCCGAGCTGCGCCTGGGGCTACAGCGCCCTCGAGGTCGCGGCACTTGGTTCAAACGAGTCAGCGGCGGGCGAGGCGTTACGGGTGCTCGGCCTCGGCGCGCTCGCCGACCGACGCATCGATGCCTTGTCCGGCGGGGAGCAGCGGCTCGTGCACCTCGCGCGCTGCCTCGGCCAGCTGGGCGATTCGCGCGGCAAGTTGCTCTTGCTAGATGAGCCGACGGCGTCGCTCGACCCGGCGAGAGGGAGGACGGTCCTCGCGGCGGCGCGTCGCGTCGCGGAGCAGGGTGGCGCGGTCATCGTCGCGACGCATGACCTTGGACAGGCGGCGCTGTGCGACCGTGTCGCCGTGCTCGCCGAGGGCCACCTCCGCGCGATCGGCAAGCCGGCGGAGACGCTGGTGCCGGCGGTGACCCGGTCCGCATGGGGACTCGGGATCCGTGTCGCGCGAGACGGCGAGGGCCGGGTGACGGTGACGTCGGAAGACTGAGCGGGCGCCTCAGCGCGCGGGCTCGTCGTTCGGCGCGCCCCAGAGGAAGCTGCGTCGGGCCGCGAGTACGGCGCCATCGGGACCGATGACGCTGATGCGCCAAGCCACGGGACGCACCTTGGAACCTGGGTCATCCTTACCAGTCAGGCGCAGGTTGTACTCGCCGAAAAACCAACCAGGGCGACGGGTGATGGGGAAGGTGCGCGTGAAGGTCGGCTCGCCTTCCTTGAACACGCACTCGAGGCGGAAGAGCGATCCCTCGGGGACCTCGAGGGATCCATCCAGACTGACGGAGAACTCGTAGCCGACCCGGGACTTGGGATCGGAGAGCAGGGTCGCGTCGGCGCCTTCCTCGGGCGGCGCGGCGAGGAAGGTCTCGGAGACCCGCTCGACCTGGGCGGCGTTGCGGTAGCGCTCGAAGACGCGGTCGATACCGGGCTTCTCGTCGGCCTCGACGGGAAGTCCCTGGCAACCCGCGAGCAGGAGGGCGAGCAGGACGGCCGCGAGGCGGCCGAGGTCCATGCGCGCCCGCGGACTCACTTCTTGGACGACTTCTTCTTGCTCGCGGTGCGGGCGGCCTTGATGCGGGCCTTGACGCGCTCGAGATAAGCGCGGCGGCGGCGGCGCTTGATGACCTTGTTGAATTGCTGTCCCATGGGACAGGCAGTGTCTCCGAGGGGAGAGGCGGGGGTCAAGCCCAGGGATGGGGGCAAAAACGGGCCGTCGGGCCCTAGGTGCGACTAAGGTTTGACAGCCGGGGCGGGGTCTTGTCTTTCTCAACCTCCTTCCGAACTGCCCGGTAGCTCAGCGGTAGAGCAGGTGACTGTTAATCACTTGGTCGTAGGTTCGATCCCTACCCGGGCAGCCAGGAAGAGCTCAAGGACGCTAAAGGCCCACTCGGGCATGCCTTTAGCAGGAATAATGTCCGCCTAAGGGTCACCAAGGAGCGTTGTCATGCCGAGCTCACTTCTACTTAAGGGAAACCGTGAAGAAAGCCCTTCGCCTAACCGGGATTGCCGCCGTGCTAAGCGCATGGCTGGTCGCGACCGGGTTGGCTTGGGACGGACTGCAACTTGTCGCATGGGCAAACATGGTGCGCATCAACGCCCGCACGATGACAACCGAGGCCGCAGTGCAAGCCGCAGTGACGGGTGCGCCCTGCAAGCATTGCCTCGCAGTCCGTGCAGGACGAGCCGACACCGAGCGCAGTGTACCCGCCTCAGTGCAAATCGGAAAGTCTATTGCCGATCTGCCACTGCCATCCACGACTGCATTTGCCTTCCTTGCTCCTCGTGAAACGTGGCCAAGGCCGACGAATACCGAGGCGCCGCCACGGACGTCAGAGGTCGAGGTGCCACCTCCGCGTTACCACGCAGCCTAACCGACCCAGCGCGGGGGCACCGCGCATCGGCGGACAACACTTACACTCGCTTCGGCCCTACGGTCAGAAGCGGTGCAGCCGCGCGCAACCGCCCGCGCGGCCAGGCACCACCCAATACACATCCACATGAAACTCTCTTCTCTCACCCTCATCACCTTGATTGCAGCAGGCACACTACAGGCCTGTCCCTGCGGCTGCATGCGCCCTACGGTTGATACGCTGCCCGAGCGCGCACTCAGCGAAGGCAGCACTTGGTCGATCGACGTGCGCCATGATAGCATCGAACAGAATGAACGCGATGACGGTGCGCATGCGCACTTCGTTGCCCGACACCGCTACGACACGGTCGCAGTTGAGTCTATGTTCGGCGGGGCTACCTGGAGCCTCTCACTGCCGCGCATCGAACGCATCGTCTCCACAAACCTTGCGCCACCAGCCACCAATACGAGCCAGTCTTACAGCGGACTCGGTGATGCGAGTCTGACCGCACGGTTCAACTGGCAGAGCCTAGCGTTAACTGCAGGCGCAAAACTCCCGACGGGCGAGAAGAACCGTGTGCTCGCGGTCTCGCGACGCTACCTGCAACTCGGCACGGGGTCGACCGATCTCCTACTCGGACTGCGCGCAAACTTCGGTGGCGCTTCCGATGCCGTCACAGGCTTTGCGCAGATTGGGGGCCAACTACCGATTGCACACGACGCCAACTTCCGTCCTGGCGCAACCATCGACGCCGCCATGGGATTGCGCGCCAAGCTCGGCGCCGAAGTAACGCTCGCAGCACAGGTCTCAGCCACGCGTCAGTTCCGAGACAAGAATACAATGAGTTCCGTGGATTCGGCTTATACCGAGGACCTCGAATCATCGGTGCTCACCACAACGTTCACGCCTGGGCTGATTTGGACGCCGAATACAAAGACGCGCGTCTACCTGTACATCAGCGAGCCAATGAGCACCAAAAACTATGCCCTAAAGCCGACAGGTGCACCCATCAACCCAGTGCACGCCTCGTCGGTCATCTCCATCGGCCTGACGCGACAGTTCTGAGCTAAGATGTAGAGGTCAGAGGATAGAGGAATAGAGGGAAGAAGAGCAGAGGGAAGCGTGTCGCCTCTATCCTCCGCCCCTATTCCTCTTAACTCTATTCCTCTAACCTCTAACACCGATTGCACGCTGGACAGCCTCGGCTGGCGGTATTTGCTCCAACTTCCTCACATGCGCTGGACCCAACTCCCTGATACTCCCAATGCGCCCGGCGTCGGAGGCGCCTTCGCGGGAACCCATGGCGAGACGCTCCTGATGGGCGGCGGTTCGAATTTCCCAGAGAAAGCGCTTTGGGAAGGCGGCGCGAAGGCGTGGCATGACAAGGTCCATGCCCTGACACCCGGCGCGAAGGCCTGGCAGGAAGTTGGCAAGCTACCGCGCGCGCTCGGCTACGGTGTCTCCGTCTCGATTCGCCAGGGCCTGCTTTGCCTCGGTGGAGCCGACGCGCTCCGCCACTACAACGACGCCTTCGTGCTCTCCGTCGCCGACGGCAAGCTGCACGTCGACAGCTTCCCCTCGCTGCCGCGACCGCTCGCTTATGCAGCAGGAGCACTGGTCGGCAGCAAGGTGATCGTCGCGGGTGGCACCGACCGTCCGGATGCGACCGCCGCCAGCTCGGCGGCCTTTGTCATCGATCTCGCCAATCTCAACGCCGGCTGGAAGGAGCTACCGCTGTGGGCGGGCTCGGGCCGCATGCTCGCGCAGGCCGCGGGCACCAAGGACTGCTTCTATCTCTTCGGCGGCGTCTCGCTGAAGCCCGGACCCAAGGGTGGGCCGGAGCGCGAGTACCTCTCCGACTGCCATGCCTTCCGGCTGGGCAAGGAGTGGAAGCGACTGGCGGACCTTCCCCGGCCAATCGCCGCGGCCGCGACGCCCTGTCCCGTCGTCGGCCCGATTGTCGCCCTGATCAGTGGAGACGACGGCTCTCTGGCCGGGAAATTCGAACCGGCGAAGCACCCGGGTTTCTCGAAGGCCGTCCTGACCTACGACACCCAGTTCAACGCCTGGGCGGAGTCCGGCGAGGCCCCGGTGGCCCGCGTCACCCTGCCCTGCGCCAAGTGGAATGGTGGATTCGTCTTCGTCAACGGCGAGGTCGGACCCGGGGTGCGTTCGCCCGCGGTCTGGCACGCGACCGCCTGAGGCGCTTTGGCATTTGAGCCCGCCCGACAAATGGGCTTAATGAGGGCTACACCATGATTGGCCGCATCCTGACCCTGCTGGCGCTCAGTTGCGTCGTCGCCGTTGCCCAAGTGAAAATCGAGCGCGGCGACAACCTGCCCGCCTTCCCTGACCCGGTGGGACGGGCAGGCATGGCTGCCGCGGCGGTGAGACTTGCCGATGGGTCCCAAGGACTACTCGTGGTGGGCGGGGCCAACTTCCCTGGACGTGCGCCGTGGGATGGCGGCGAGAAAGTCTTCCACGCCGACATCGTCCTGCTGAGCAAGATCGACGGCGCATGGACTTGGACGAAGGTCGGTGATCTGCCGGAGCCGGTCGCCTACGCGGCCTTCGGTCCTTGCAAGGAGGGACTGGTCATCGCCGGTGGCGTCAATGCAGAGGGACACCTCGCCGCGGTGCGCGTGATCACGCCCGAAGGTCGAGTCAGCAGCCGCCGCCCCCTTCCCACCACCCTAGCCTATGCGGCCTGCGCGACGGACGGCGACCGACTCGTGGTCATCGGAGGGCAATCCACGCCGACTGCCACCAGCGCCGAACCTTTCTTCGGACTGCTCGACCTCAGCGAACCTGATGCACGCTGGCTGGCGAAACCTTGGCTCGCCAACGGCCGCATCCTCGGCACCGCCGGCGTGCTCGATGGCAAGCTCGTGCTCGCTGGCGGATGCACGCTCAAGTCCGGTCCAGACGGGAAGCCCTTTCGCACCTATTTGAGCGACACCCGGGTCTTCAAACTTGATTCGGATGCAACTGACTGGGAGTCGGCATCGGTCGCCGGACCCCAACTCCCTTTCCCCGTCGTCGCCGCCTGCGGTCCCGCTGTGGCGATAGGCGAGCGTCTCATCCTCATCGGCGCCGACGATGGCTCCCATTACGGCAAGCCGCCTGCGAACCACCCAGGTCAGCGCGGAGATATCCTGGTCATCGACCCGGATGAGGGCACGGTCGAGATAGCGGGGAAGATCGCCACCGGTTGCGTGACCACCCCGGCGGTGCAACTCGGCTCCGACATCGTGATTGTCAGCGGAGAAACCAAGCCAGGCGTGCGCACCGCCGAGATGCAAGTCCTCCGCACCACCGTCAGCCAAGGCCAGGGCTGGGTCCCCACCCTGTCGGCTGCGCTGGCAGCCGTGGTCGGCGTCGCGGCTTTGGGCTGGGCGATTCGGCGGTCCCGCAAGACTTCAGGCAAAGCTCAGCCTTAACCGGCGCTAGGCCGCGCAGCGGACAGAACCAGGCAAGGGTTGGTGGTTGTCCCCGCGGACAAGCGGGTGCTATCTTTGACGCGCACGCCCATGCAGACCCTCGCCCAACCCCAACCCGCTGCGACACCCCGCCTTGCTTGGGTGATTGTCGCACTCCTCCTGCCGGTCGCCCTGCTCAACTACCTGGACCGCCAACTGGTGGCCACGATGCAGAAGTCGATCATGGGATCGGTCGAGGGTATCGACACCCAAGCTCAATGGGGACACGTGCTGGCATGGTTCAAATGGACCTACGCCCTCGCGAGCCCCATCGCCGGCTACGTCGCCGACCGATTCGGCCGCACCCGGGTCATCTGCCTGAGTCTCTTCGTCTGGTCCGCGGACACATGGGCCACGGGTCATGTGACCACCTACGAGCAGCTCGTCGCGACGCGTGCCATCATGGGCCTGAGCGAGGCCTTCTACATCCCCGCGGCCCTGGCCTTGATCGCCGACCACCACTCGAGCGCGACGCGCTCCCGCGCCGTCGGTCTGCACCAGATCGGTATCTATATCGGCGTCATGCTGGGCAGCATGGGCGGCTACGTCGCCGACAACCCCGACCTGGGATGGCGCCTCGCCTTCAGCGTCCTCGGCATCGCCGGCATGGTCTACGCGATTCCCCTCTGGAAGCTGCTCAAGGACACGCCCCGCGACCCCTTGGCGCCCGTGCCCAAGCCCCTTGGCGCCGCCGGGGACCTGCTCGGGGACCGTAATTTCCGCATCCTCCTGCTCTACTTCACGCTTCCGGCGCTCGCAGGCTGGGTGGTCCGCGACTGGATGCCGAGCGTGCTGCAGAAGGACCTCGGTCTGACACAGGGGCTCGCCGGGGTGAGTGCGGTCGTGTGGTGGCAGGGCGCCGCCATCTTCAGCGCCATCGGCGGCGGTTGGCTGGCCGATCGCTGGATGCGCCGGACACCGCGCGGTCGGCAGCAGGTCAGCGCCCTCGGCATGGCCATCATCATGCCCGCCCTGCTCGGAGTAGGCATCGTCATCGGCCTCGGCTCGCTGCCCCTAGCCATCGCCTTCCTTGTGCTCTTCGGCATCGGCTGGGGACTCTTCGACAGCAACAACATGCCGATCCTCGCGCAGATCGCCCGGCCTGAGCAGCGTGCCACGGGCTACGGACTGATGAACCTAGCCAGCATCACGTGCGGCGGCTTCGCCGACATCGGCTTCGGTTGGTTGCGCGACCACCAGGTCCCGCTCAACCTTATCTTCGGATGCTTCGCCGCCGTGGCCTGCCTTTCGGCTTGGCTCGTCCTGCGAATCGACACATCAAAATCCGATAAGTCCTGATTCAATTTCCCGATGTCCAGCTTCACCATTCACGGCATCTGCGCCGCCACCCACACGCCGTTCGCCGCCGATGGCTCACTGAACCTCGCCGCAGTCGAGAAACAGCGTGACCACCTGCTGGCGCGCAAGGTGAACCAAGTCTTCATCGGGGGGAGCACGGGCGAGAGCCACTCCGTGTCGACCGCCGAGCGCCTGGCCCTGGCCGAACGCTGGATGGCCGCCGCCAAGGGCACCGAAATGCGCGTCATCGTGCATGTGGGATCCAACAACCTACGCGACGCGGCCGAGCTCGCCGCCCACGCCCAGAAGGCCGGCGCGGCGGCGGTGTCGATGCTCTCACCCTCGTACTTCAAGCCGCGGTCGTTGGCCGACCTTATCGCCTGCTGCGAGATGGTCGCGAAGGCGGCACCCGCCATCCCCTTCTATTACTACGACATCCCCGTCCTCACCGGCGTGAACTTCTCGATGGAGGAGTTCCTGAACACGGCGCCGGCGCGCATCCCCAACCTCGCGGGCATCAAGTACACCAACCCTGACCTGATGGCTTACCAGCTGGCGCGACGCGGTGGTGGCGGCAAGTTCGACCTCCCTTGGGGCTGCGATGAGTTCTACCTCGCCGCGCTCGCCCTCGGCGCCCGCGGTGCGGTCGGCAGCACCTTCAACTTCGCACCCGGCATCTACCAGCGGCTGCAGAAGGCCTACGAGGCCGGCGATATGGCCGCGGCCCAGGCCGAGCAGTTCCGCTCCGTCCAGCTCGTGCAGGTCGTGGCCAAGCGCGGCTACATGGGGAGCGCCAAGGCCCTGATGGCGCACCTCGGCCTCCCAGTCGGTCCAGCGCGCCTGCCGAATGCCAACCCTGACGCCGCTGGCGTGGCCGCGATGCTCAAGGAGCTGGAGGCTATCGGCTACTTCAGCTGGAAGGACTGATGTCGCGCGTCCTGCTAGCGCTGGTCGCGCTCTGCTGCGCCGGGCTCGGCGCAGCGGAATCGCCCGACGTGGCCAAGCTCCGCGCGCGGATGGCGGAGAAGCGCCCGATGACCTGGCTTTTCACGGGCGACAGCATCACGCACGGCGCCCTCCACACCAAGGGCTGGCGCGGGTTCACCGAAATCTTCGCGGAGCGCATCCGGTTCGAGCTCAACCGGCGCTCGGACATGGTCGTCAACACCGGGATCAGCGGCGACACGACCGCCGGCATCGTCGCGGCGCTCGACTGGCGCCTGACGCGCTTCCAGCCCGACGTGACCTTCGTCATGTTCGGCATGAACGACTCGGTCATCGGGCCCGACCTGCCGAACTACGAGGCCAACCTCCGCAAGGTCGTGGCCGAGGCGCGCAAGAACGGCGGCATCGCCGTCCTGATGCGCGTCAACCCCTGCCTCCCGGGGTCCGCCCAGGAGAAACGCCACGCCAAGCTCGAGGCCTACATGGACGCGGTCGCCAAGGTCGCCGCGGATGAGAAGCTGATCCTGGTGGACCACTGGGCCGACTGGCGCAAGGACCCGAAGTCCATCGCCCCGATGATGAACGACGAGGTCCATCCCAACGCCCGCGGGCACCAGGAGATGGCCATCCGCATCCTGCAGGCCGTCGGCCTGCACGACCCGAGGTCCTTCACCGGCCGGATCACCGCCCCTGCTCAGGGCAAATAACCGCCACCAACACGGAACCGTCCGAGGGCGGCGGCTGTCATTCCTTATCTCCATGCGTCTCCTCGCCCTGCCCTTCCTCTTAGCGCTCTGCGCTTGCGCGTCCGCGGACCCGACGCCTCCGACCGTGGTCTTCAAGGCCAAGGAAACCGATACGTTCCCGTCCATCCGCATCCCGGCCCTGCTCTGCACCAACAAGGGGACGCTGCTCGCCGTCGCGGAGGGTCGCAACAAGCCTCACGACCAGGCGGAGAATGATTATATCCTCCGCCGCTCAACGGACAATGGCCGGACGTGGTCGAAGTCACAGGTCATCCTCGAGCAAGGCGATGTCTGTCTGAACAACCCCTGCCTGGTGCAGGACGCGAAGAGCAGCCGCATCTTTCTCTTCTTCCAGACCTTCCCTCCGGGCAACGGCCAGTTCTCCAAGGGCGTGAAGACCGGTCCGGATGGCCCGAACAAGATCGGCTACATCACGTCCGATGACGATGGCAGGACGTGGTCGAAGCCGATCGACGTCTCGCATCTCAAGCCGGACAACGCCACCACGACCGCCTCCGGCCCTGGCATCGGCATCCAGCTGACACGCGGCCCGAAGGCAGGACGACTGGTGATTCCCTTCAACTCCAAGGATGGCGGCTCCTATTTCACCAACTGGGTCGCCTACAGCGATGACGCAGGGAAGACCTGGAAGCGCGGCGCCGACGTACCCCAGGACAAGATCCAGCCCAACGAGGTGCAGGTCAGCGAGACCGCAGACGGCGGGCTTTACCTCAATTCACGCCAATGGAAGGGCACGGGCGGTCGCAAGGTCGCGTGGTCGACCGACGGCGGCGAGACCTGGACGCCGATCGCCGAGGATAAGAGCCTGCCCGAGCCGGTCTGCCAAGGGTCGCTGCTTTCGTTCACGGACAACGGGCGCCACATCACGCTCTTCCTCAGCCCCGAAGGTGAACCTGCAGGTAAGGGACGCACCAATGGCGTGCTCCGGCTCTCGCTCGACGGTGGCAAGACTTGGAAGCACTCCCGCCTGCTCGTGCCCGGCAAGTTCGCCTACAGCTCGATGGCACGTCTCAAGGACGGTCGGATCGCCATAATCTACGAGCCCAACAGCAATACCGAGATTCTCTTCCTGACGGTCGACCTCGCCTGGCTCGAGAAGGGCAAGTGAGATGCGCCTAGCCGCGACGATCGCCCTCGCCTGCGCGTCCTTGCGCGCGGCGGTGGCGCTCGACCCGTTGATTGGCGACCACATGGTCCTGCAGAGGGACCAGCCCATCGTCCTTCGCGGCACCGCGGAGCCGGGCGAATCCGTCAGCGTGTTCCTCGGCAGCGAGCAGGTCGCGATCCGGGCCGACACCACGGGCAACTGGGAGGCGCGGCTGCGCCCGCGCACCGCGAGCAAGACCCCCGTGACCATCCGCGCCAAGGCCGCCTCGGGCGAGGCGAAGGCGGAGGACGTGCTTGTCGGCGACGTCTGGATCTGCGCCGGGCAGTCCAACATGGAGTTCGCGGTCGGCCGCGAGCAGAAGGCCAACGTGATGGAGGCTGCCAAGCACTGGTCCGCGACACCCCTCCTGCGCCTGCGCAACCACAGCTTTCCGGGGCAGTACAGCAGCCGGGCGATTCCCGCGGCCGACTTGGCGCGCCTCAAGCCGGGGACTTTCTTCTCCGGAAACTGGGAGACCTGCACCGACAAGTCGACGAAGGCCTTTTCGGCGGTCGGCTGGTGGTTCGGACTCAAGTTGCAGCAGGCCACCGGGGTGCCCATCGGGCTCGTGAACTGGTCGATTGGCGGCGCGCCCATCGAGACCTTCATCCGCCGCGAGGCCTTCACAGGGGCACCCGAGCTGGAGGCCAAGCTCAAGGGCGTCTGGACGGAGAACCCGGCGATTGACGAGTGGGTCCGCACCCGCGCCAAGGCCCACTTCGGCAAGGCGAAGGAGCCGCGCGACGCCCTCGGAATCGAGCACTTCTACAAGCCGGGCTTCGCCTGGGCGGCCGGGCCGGGCCGGGCGACGTGGATGCCCGTGAGGGGTTGGCTCTGGTATCAGGGCGAGAGCAACTCGCTGAGCGAATCCGGCACGCGGGAATACCCGATGCTGCTCAAGGCGATGGTGGCGGATTGGCGAGCGCAATGGAAGCTGCCGGAGGCGCCATTCCTCTGGGTGCAACTCTCCTCCATCGACACGGCCAAGTACAAGTCGGCGCAATGGCCGCTCTTCCGTGACCAGCAGCGCCGGCTGCTCACCGAGATACCCAACTCAGGCATGGCGGTGTGCAGCGACCTCGGCGCCAAGGACGACGTGCACCCGCGCGACAAGCGTCCGGTCGGCGAGCGCCTGGCGCGCTGGGCGCTCAACACCACCTACGGGCAGAGGAACGTGGTCCCCTCGGGACCGCTCGCGGCCTCGGCATCCGCCCAGGGCGCGAAGGTCACGGTTAGGTTCAATTTCGCACGGGGGCTGAAGGCGTCCGACGGCACCCCGGTGCGCGAGATCGAGGTCGCGGGCGCCGATGGCGCCTTCGTGACCGCGACGGCCACGACCCAGGGCGAGACCTTGGTGGTCACGAGCCCGGTCGCCCAGCCCAAGGCGGTGCGCTATGGCTGGGTGCCGTGGTCGCAGGGCAACCTGGTCAACGGCGAGGGTCTGCCCGCCTCGACCTTCGCGCTCGAGATCAAGTGAGGGTCAGACCTTGCCCTCGAGCAGGCGCCAGCAGACGAGTTTCTGGCGGGGCATGTGGAAGGGACCCTTCCACATGTTGCCCTTGAGCTCGGTGGTGGGGCGTCCCTGGCGGTCGAGGTAGCCATACCACTCACCGCACTCGCGGTCGGGGAAGTGAGCGTAGGACCAATCATGGACGGCACGGTGCATCTCGGCGTACTTGGCTTCGCCGGTGTGCACATGGGCCATGAGCGTGGCGATGATGGCCTCGTTGTGCGGCCACCAGAACTTCATGAAGTGCCAG
>JBMSKH010000028.1:0-21279 GCA_049419705.1 Opitutales bacterium | reverse complement strand
GAGGCCGGACACATCGTCGCGGCCTTGCAACGCGTGAAGATGAAGTTGATCACGACAGGCTTGCCACGTAGGTCCGCGGAGGCCACCAGGCTGCCCGCCTGATCCCAGAGCATCCAGGCGGGAGCGGCATCCCCCACCCCGCGCGTGACGAGGCGTCCGCGCTCGACCGTGTCGCGGCGCAAGGCGTCCGACACCTCGGCCATGCGGCGGAGCGACTCGGGCTCGGCCGGGAAGACGCGCTCAAGGCGGAGTTGTCCGGAGGATTCGATGAGGTCGCCGCGCACGCGGCGGCCCGACCAGCCGACGGCTAGGTCGCCGGGGCCGACACGCGCGTCCGTCGCCTTGCCGTCATCGGCGAGCAGCCGGGCGGTCTCGGCGGCGGTGTCGACCGAGACGACCTTGCCCTCGAAGGGTGCGGCGAGCAGGGCGACTGGGAGGAGAAGGAGCAAAGTGCGCATCAGGTGGTGAGAATCTCGCCGCCCTCGGCAAGCAGCAGGCGGGCCATGCCGTGGCGCACGCCGTTGTGGGTCATCTGCAGGCTCTCCGCGCCCACATGGTCGGCGAGGGCGAGCACGACGACAAGGGCGGCGGGAAGGATGTCGGCACGCCCCTCCGGCATGCCGGGGACTGCGCGGCGGCCGGCGAGGTCCAAGGTGGCCAGCCGCGCGAGCCAATTGCGAACGGCCAGGACGCTGATGCGACCGCCGGCGGCGGGCTCGCCCGCTGCCTGCATCAGGTCGCAGACGGCGGCGAGCGCACCCCCGGCGCCGACCAAGGGGGCCTCGCGCGCGCTGCCCGCGGGCAGCTGTGGCTGAATCAGGCCCAGAGCATGATGACGCAGTGACTCGAGGTCATGGGCATCGAGCGGCTTGGCGATGTCGCCGAGGAACCCCCGCGTCATGCGGGCGGCGCCGAGCGGCAGGCTGCGCGCGTGGGCGCAGCGCCGACCGATGACCCGCATGACCTGCATCGAGCCTCCGCCGAGGTCGAAGGCGATGCAGTCGCGCACGCCCGCCAGGGCCGGATCGGCGAGGATACCTTCGACCCCGAGCCGGGCCTCGGTCTCACCCGAGATGACCGAAAGGTCGAGATTGGTGCGGTCTCGGAGCGCGGCCGCGAGAAGCGCGCGGTTGGGCGCATCGCGCAGGGCGCTGGTGCCGAGGACCAAGACGCGCTCGGATCCGGCCGCGCGCGCGCGGGCGACAAGGTCGGCGACCGCGTCGGTGGCGGCGAGGATTGCCTCGGGCGCGAGGGCGGCTCCATCCGTCGGGAAGATGCGCACCTCGGCGCGGGCGCGGGCGACTTCGGTCATGGGCGGCCCATCGGCCACCAGCAGCTTCAGGGAGTTGGACCCCAGATCGACGACGGCGACGCGTTGCATCGGTCAGAAGATATAGGCGTAGCGAATGCTGCCGAAAGCGTGGGAGCCATCCTGCGTCTCGAACTCCTTGGTGCGGTGGGCGATGGCGAACGAGAACGATCCGGAGGCAAGGCGCAGGCTGATGCCCAACTCGCCTTGGAGGATGATCGGACGGGACTCGACCGAGCGGGACTGGCTGAAGACGGTGCCGTCGGTCATGTAGGCGTGCGGCATCACCTCGGCGGAGAAACCGGCGAAAAGCCACCACCAGGCCTCGCGCGGACCACCTGTGCCGACGGGGTCGACCCAGCCAGTGGACTGTCGCATGAAGCCATGCCCCCAAGAGTCATCGAGCAGACCGAATCGCATCTGCGCGCCGGTGACAAACCCGCTACGGATATTCCCCAGCTCGACGCCGGCATGGGCGATGATGTCCCAGTGATGCACCTTGGGATCGTCGAGGTAGAAGCGACGGCGCACCTCAGCCTCAAAACTGAAGGCGAGCTCATTGGGCATCTGCGTGTCCCAACCGCGGTAGGAAGCCGATCCGATGAGGTGATGGAAGCCGTTCTGGATTTGGCGACCGATGGCCAGCGGACCGATGACACCGAGCTTGGTCTCGATCGATGCCATGGCCTGTTGCTCGGGAAAAAGATATCCCTGACCGCGCGCCACATAGAGCATCGCGGAGTACGGCAGATCCTCCAGAGAGGGATACCGACTGGATTGGTCAGCCGGGGTGTTAATCTCCTGACCAAACGACCAGTGCACGAGGTCATCGTCCATACAGGCCACGCGGAGCCCCTGGGTGTAGTAGCGGTCGGAGTTGCCGTTGGTGAACTTGTCATTCTCCTCCTGGACCATCCAGGTCATGCCAGCCGGGCACGCCGCGGCGAAGAGCAGCGGGAGCACGATCAGGTTTCGGGATGAGAGCATGGCGCTAAACAGCGACTTTAGGGGTCAGCGTAGGGGACAAAAAGCAGAATCGGATACCGTGCGAACGCTTTAACGCCTTTGACAGCACCCTAGCCGCCAGATAGCCCTCGAAACATGCCGGAAAGCCCAGCAAACGCGCCAACCGTCAAGGTCATCACCGTGACCGGCGGGGCGCGTCTGGAACTCTCGGGAAACTGGACCAAAGATAGCCCCCTGCCCGACCTGCCCGAGACCAAGGGTAGCCTCACGTGGTCCGACGGCGGCCTGGGTTCCTTCGACTCCGCGCTACCCGCTTGGATCCAAGCCGTCGAGCGGGCCCGTCTCGGGGAAGGTCAGGCGGCCGACCGCACCCAACTGCCGGCACGCCTCCTCAAGTGGCTCGGACTCGTCCACGTCGACGTGGAGACACCGCAGCCCGCACCCCGCATGGGCCACGTCGAGCGTCTCGGCGACTGGGCGCTGCGGAGCCGCGCCTCCTGGGCGCGCGCGATGGCGCACCTCGGCGAGACCACCCTGGCCTTCGGGCGGCTGGCGATAGGCAGGGCCCGGGTCAACTGGGCGGAGTTCCCGCGACTCGTGCGCGCCGCCGGTCCCGACGCGCTCCCGATCACGCTGCTGCTCGGCTTCCTCACCGGTGTCATCATGGCCTATGTCGGCCTCATCCAACTGAGCAAGGTGGGCGCGGACATGTACGTCGCCAACCTCGTCGGCCTGGCGATGGCCCGCGAGATGGGCGCGCTGATGACCGGCGTCGTCGCCTGCGGACGGACCTCCACCGCCTACGCCTCGCACCTCGGGAGCATGAACGTCTCCCAGGAAGCCGACGCCCTGCGCGTGCTCGGCATCCAGCCCGTCGAGTACCTCGCGACCCCGCGCATCCTCGCCGTCCTGCTCGTGCTGCCCATCCTCGCCCTCTTCGCCACGCTCGCCGGCATCCTCGGCGGCATGGCGGTGGCCTGCGGTTCCGGCATGTCAGCCGAGCAGTACGTCAACCAGGTCATCGACGCCGTCTCCGTGCGCAGCTTCCTCGTCGGCGAGATCAAGGCGGTCGCCTTCTCGTTCATCGTCGCCTGGTCTGGGTGTTACCGGGGATCGGTGGCTGCGCCGAACGCCCGTGGTGTCGGCGAGGCCGCCACCACCGCCGCCGTGCTCGGCATCACCCTGCTCGTGGTCTGCGACGCGGTCTTCGCCGTGATCTTCAACCTCTACGACTTCAGCTGAGATGAGCGAACCCTGCCTGAGCTGCCAGGACCTTGCCGTCGGACACGACGGCGAGACCGTGATGTCGGACGTGACCTTCTCGCTCCGCCCGGGCGAGATTGTCGCCGTGGTCGGATCGAGCGGCTGCGGCAAGAGCACCCTGCTCCGCGCCCTCGCCGGCCTCGCCGAGCCGCTCGCCGGCAAGGCGACCCTGCTCGGCACCGACCTCGCCCGCGCGCCGGAGCGTGAGCGGAGCGCGGCCCTGCGCCGCATCGGCTTCCTCTTCCAGTCCTCCGCCCTCTGGTCCTCGCTCACCCTGCGCGAGAACGTCGAGCTGCCGCTGAGCGAGTTCACGGCGGCCCGTCCGCGCGAGCGCCGCCTGATCGCCGAGCACCGTCTGGCCCAGGTGGGTCTGCTCGACGCCGCCGACAAGCTGCCCGCGGAGGTCAGCGGCGGCATGGCCAAGCGCGCGGGCTTGGCTCGCGCCCTCGCGCTCGACCCCGAGCTGCTCTTCCTCGACGAGCCCACCGCGGGGCTCGACCCGGTGACCGGCGCCAACCTCGACGACCTCGTGCTGCGCATCCGCGACACCCTCGGCGCCGCCGTGGTGCTCGTCAGCCACGATGTCCCGAGCATCGAGCGACTGGCTGACTTCTGCGTTTACCTCGACCGGGAGACCGGCAGGATGGGCGCGGTCGGCAAGCCCTCGGATTTCCTCGCCACCGGCGCCAACCCGGCGGCCCGAGCCTTCTTCACCCGACACCGCCAACACGCATGAGCCACACCGTCAACCGCAGCCTCATCGGGATGTTCTTCGTCGCCGGTCTCGCCCTGCTCGTCGGCTTCCTGCTCGCGCTCGGGGGTGGCTGGCTCTCCGGAGACCGCCCGCAGGCCATCGCCCGCTTCGACCAGGACGTGAGCGGCCTTGACGCGGGCTCCCCTGTTCGCCTGCGCGGCGTCACCATCGGGCAGGTCAGCCGGATCCTCCTGCGCGCCGGCCAGCAGGCCGGCCAGGACCGCTCGATCCCAGTGGTCATCGAGTTCGACCCCTCGCTCGCCCGGCGACTCGGCGCCGGCGAGGTCCTCGGGTCGCAGGACGGCGTCGAGCTGGCGATCAAGGGCGGGCTCTCCGCCAAGCTGAAGCTGCAGTCCTTCGTCACCGGCGTGCTTTATGTCGATCTCGACTACGCCGATGCCGGACCCACCGAGATTCGCCGGATCGACGGCATCCCCGAGATTCCCAGCATCATCTCAGACCACGTCGCCCTCACCCAAGCGTTCTCGCGCACGGTCGAGAACCTCAGCACCGTCGACTTCAAGGGCATCAGCGACCGTCTCAACGCTCTCATCAGCTCTGTCAGCCGCCTGACCGAGGATCCCGCGCTGGTCCAGGCCGGCAAGGACCTGTCCGTCGCGATGGCCTCCTTCAACCGGCTTTCCGAGAAACTCAGCCAGGAGGTCGCGCCGCTCTCCGAGGATGTCCGTGCGACCACCACCGAGGCGCGCAAGGCCCTGGCCAAGCTCGGCGCCGCGGCCGATCAGCTCAACGACCTCACCCGCCGCGATGGCGCGACCCGCCTGCAGGTCGACCAGGCCGTGGCCGACTTCTCGCAAGCCGCCCAGGCCGTGAAGTCGCTCGCCGACTACCTCGACCGCAACCCCGAGGCCATCCTGAGGGGCAAGAAGGACCGAGTCGCCGACCAGCCCGATTCCGTGAAGTGAGCCGAGCCACCGCCATTTTCATCGCGACACTGCTCGCCGGCTGCCTCGCACCCGGCACCAGTGACGCAAGCCGCGCTTGGAACTTGCCTAGTGCCGAGCAAGTGGGTCCCAAAGTCCGCGTCTTCTTGCCCGCCGAGCTCCGAAGCCCGCGCGTTATCGCAGGCGATGCCGCCGGCATGCCAGTTGCACGTGATTTCGACCGATGGAGCGTTCCACTCAATACCGGGCTAGAAGGACTTATCTCCGAGCGTCTTTTGATCGGACTGCCGATACGCGACGCCGTGGTCGAGTTCCGCGTGCTCCGCGTTGACGCTGGTGGCAACTGCCGTGTGATCGCCGATTACCGCGCAAACACTTGGTCTTTTGTTGGCGGACCCGATGTCGAGATAAAGGGTATAGTTATAGCGGAAATCTCCGGCATCAGCGGCGAGTCTGAGCGCGAGCGCATCGTGCAAGGCTATGTCGACGCCGCCAAGACGGTCGCGAATCGTATCCGTGAGGACTACGAGCAGCAGGGCAAAGGCGAGGTTGCCAAACCGCCCGGGCCAGTCAGCGTGCCGGGCAAATGAGTTCGGAACCGGCCCACCGACCCAACAGCTTCAGCGAGGCTACCGGCGAGATCTGCCACGACCTGCCTTCGTCGTACATCCCGCACCGCGCCACCGGCCTGCTGCACCTCGCCCGCTTCCTCGCCAAGATCCGCAAGCACCTCGCGGGCGAGCTCCCCAAGTCCTACCAGCGCAACTTCTGCAAGGGCTTCGACCGCTTCCTCTGCCTGCACCTCGGCATCGACCCCGAGCAGGTCATCGCCTGTGTCCGCGAGGCCCGTGACGAGGCCGACCTCGACGCCCGCCTCCTCGCCCTCTTCCCCAAGGACCTCCGCGTCCACGTCTGGAACCGCGAGCTCGTCCAGAAGGGCATGAGCGAGATGGGGCGCGAGGCACTCAACGAGGCCAAGCGCAAGATGGGCGCCGAGCACCGCACCGACATCATTTCCTTCGCCGACATGATCGATTTCGACGAGGGTCGCATTCCGTGAGCCTCGACCAATCCAATCCCAACCGGGTGACCCTCTGCGGTCTCACCGCCATCCTCGCCTGCTTCAGGCACCACCCGCGGGCGCTGCGCGAGCTGCGCTGCACCCGCGAGGCCGTCGAGGCGCTGATGCCGACCATCGCGTGGATGCGGGAGCAGAAGCTGCCCGCCGACATCGTCTCGGCCCGCGACGTCGAGGAGCTCGCCGGCGCGCCCGTCGAGGCCTGCGTCGTCACCGCCCGTCCTGTCATCGGCCTGGCCAAGATCTCCGACTTCGCCGAGTGGCGCGACGAGGGCGCCACCGTGGTCGTCGCCGACAACTTCACCGACCCCTCGGACCTCGCCGGCGTCGTCCGCGCCATGGCCGCCTTCGGCTCGAAGCGCCTCCTGCTCTCGGGCACCAGCGACAAGCTCGCCTTCGACCCCATCCTCTGGGACGAATCCCGCGGCGCCCTCGAGTCCGTGCGTCTCATCCGCGCCCCCGCCCTACCCGGCCTGCTTCAGCTCATCGAGAACACCACGGTCATCGTCGGTCTCGCCCGAGGCATCGGACGCGCCCTGCACGACGCCGCCCCGGTGCGCGCACCCGGACGCCACAACCTGCTCCTGCTCTCGCCCGACGGCGTCTCGTCGACGCTCCAGCCCAAGGTCGAGCACCTCTTCCGCTTCCCAGGCACGGTAGCCGACCACCCGCTCTCCGCCGGCGACTCCGCCGCGGTGCTCTTCCAATGGCTGGCCCGCGGGGCCAAGGAGAAGCCCGGCGAGGGCCGCGGCTTCCTCGCCCGCAAGCGCGCGCGCCAAGCGGGCAAGGACAAGCCGGCCCAAGGCTGATTCTCGGCTTCCCCTCCGCCCACCGCCCTCCTAGACAGGCGGGATGAGCGAGAACCCCGCCGGCAACCAGCCCCCCGAGGGCACCATCAGCCTCCAGGCCATCAGCCGCAACCTGCTGGTCGGGCTGCAGCGCCAGTACGACATGCTGGCCTTCACCCTCGCCGCCATCCGCAACGAGGATCCGACGAGCTACGACCTCTACTCCTCCCTCGCGCGCGTGATGCCCGCTCCGCCCGCGCACCTGCCCCACGCCCAGATGCGCGCCTACTCGCGCGCCCTGCTCCAGCGCACCGCGGTCAACGACCTCATCCTGCTGGCGGTCGAGGGCATGCACCAGTGCCACCTGCTCTGCGCGTTCATCAAGGAGCGCGGCACCGACCTCAAGGGCACCGAGGCGGCCGACCGCCGCGTGGGCGAGCGCCAGAAGGCCTTCGTCACCGCCAAGCTGCAGGACAAGTTCGAGATCCTCGAGCGCGACTTCGGCATCGTCAGCGAGCTCGAGGACGCCCTCTTCAGCCTGGCCGCCGCCCTGCGCGTGCTGCACAACGGCAACGGCCAGGTGACCAACGACGACATCAGCCCCGACGGCACCCTGGTGCTCGAGTTCAAGTCGGTCAAGGACACCGAGGAGAACGGCCAGAAGGTCGCCAAGCTCATCGACACCTCCCGCACCTTCCGCCCCGGCGAGCGCCTCGAGCTCACCGACGAGGAGTTGATCGGCATGAACATCACGGTCGCCAAGTTCTTCGACGGGCTCTTCCGCTCGGTCGACTTCTACGGCACCAACCAGCTCGGCGGCGGCAAGCAGGATGCCTGAACCCAAGGCCAGGCTCGCCTGGCTCTGGGTCGGGGCCGGTTTCCTCTTCCAGGCCGTGCCGGGCGCCATCCGGGACGAGGCGCTGCCCGTCGCGCTCAAGAACGCCGGCCTGCCCGACGGACGCATCACCGCGCTCACCGGTGCGCTGGGACTCCTCGTCGGCTGCAAGCTGCTCTGGGCGCCCGCGGTGGTGCGCCTGGGTGAGCCCACCCGCGTCATCCGCGCGGCGCAGGCCTTCCTCGTCGCGCTCATCGGCTGGATCGCGCTCTCGGTCCCGCACGCGGAGACCAACCCCTGGCCGCTCCTCTGGCTGCTGGCCGGACTCTCGGTGCTCTCGGCCGGACACGATGTCGTGCTCGACGGCTACTATGTCGCCGCCCTGCGCGAACGGGAGCGCAGCCGGCTCGCCGGACTGCTCAACTTCGCCTCCAAGGCAGGCTCCATCCTCGCCGGCCCCTGCCTGATCTGGCTCTCCGGCCAGCTGCGCCACGTCGACCACACCGTCACGCAGGCCTGGGGTGACGCGCTGCTCTTCGCCGGCGGTCTCGCCGCCGCCGCGTGGCTGGCGACCTCGTTCGGCCTGGCGCGCGAGCCTCGCGGCGAATCCGTGGCGCCCCGGCCGGTCATGGGGACGGTCCGCGAGCTCCTCGCCGACGCGCGCTTCCCGGCCATCCTCGCGCTCATCCTCCTCTATCGCACGAGCGAGGTGCACCTAGCCCGCATCCTGCCGCTCTTCTCCGTCGCGCCCCTCGACAAGGGCGGCCTGGGCCTGGACAACGAGACCTATGCGGCGCTGCGCCTCACGACGGGCGTCGGCGGCCTCGCCCTGGGCGGCCTGATCGGCTCGGCCATCGTCACCCGGCACGGGCTGGCGCGAAGCCTCGTGCCCCTCGGCATCATCATGCACCTGCCGCTCATCGGCATCGCCTGGCTCGCCACCCATCCCGGACCCGCCCTGCCCGTCATCGCCGCCGCGTTCGCCATCGAGCACATCGCCTACGGCGCCGGGGTCTGCGCCCTGCTGCTCGCCATGATGAAGCTGGCCGAGGGCCCGCACGCCGCCGTGCGCTACGCCACGTTGTCGACCTTCGCGCTCATCGGCGCCTACCTGCCCGGACTCTGGGCGGGCGCGGTCGCCCAGACGCTCGGCTACGACCGCTACTTCCTCCTCACCTTCGTCCTCGCCGTGCCCGGTGTGATCTCGGCGCTGGTCGCGCGTCGCGCGCTGGGCGACGTCAGCCCTTCGGCAGGAGCGTGACCGACTGCTCGGCGTCCGCGCGCAGGTAATCGCGGACAAAGGCGGCGACCTCGGCCTCGTCCGTGGCATCGAGCCGCGCCTCCCAGACCGCGTCGTAGTTGGCACCCAGGCCCGCGACCTCGCGGAGCATCGCGCCCTGCAGACGCGCGGAGGCGGTCTGACGGCCCTGACGACGCGCCACACGCAGGCGACGCTTGGCGGCGTCCACCTCGCCGGCGGCGAACTTACCAGAGGCCAACCGGGTGAGCTCGGCCCGCATCTCGGCCGCCACCGTCTCGGCAGCCCCTGCGTGCGTTCCGGCGTAAAGGTGGAAGAGTCCGTGGTCGGCCGCCTCCGTGCGACTTGCGCCGACAAAGTAGGCCAAGCCTTTCTCCTCGCGGATGCGCTGGAAGAGCCCGCTCGCCATGCCGCTGAGGAGCTCCTCGGCGACATTGGCCGCGGCGATGCGCTCCGAGGCGAATCCGCAGTGCGGGTAGCCGAGCAACACCACGGCCTGCTCGCGGTCCACTTGCTCGCTGAGCACGGCCGCGGGCTTGACCGCGGGAACCGGCAGGGCCCTGGCCTCGAAGGGCGCGGGCAGGATCACCGCCAGGCGTTTCTCGATAAAGGCCTCGACCGCCTTGCGGTCGAAGTCGCCGCAGATGCCGACGACGAGGTTGGCCGGGCGAACCAAGCGCGCATGCAGCGCGGCGAGGTCGGCCGGCTGGATGGTCTCGACCGTCTCGGCCGTGCCACCCGAGGTCACCGACAGCGGATGGTCGCCGAAGAAGGCCTTGAGCAGCTTCGTGCGGGCGAGCTCGAGCACCTCGTCGAGCGCCTCGCGGCAGGCGTCGGCCAGGGCTGCGCGCTCGGTGGCCACGACTGCAGGGTCGATACGCGGTGTCAGGACACCGTCGCTCACCAGCTCGGCGACCGTCTCGAAGTCCGCGGCCAGTCCCTCACCCCAGAGCCCGAGGGTCAGTTGCGAGGCGTGCTCGCGGAAAGTCATCCCGAGGCGATCGACCAGCGCCGCAACCTCCGCCTGTGTACGCTTAGCGGTATCACGGGCGAGCAGTGTGGCGAGCAGACTGGTCTCGCCGCGGCGGGCGGCGTGCTCATGAGCGGCACCACCAGCCATAAAGATACCGACGCCGACTTTAGGGACGGAACGATCCTGCTGGAGGACGACCCGGATGCCATTCGCTAGCGTGCGTACTTCAAAAGTGGTCGGAGCCTCTACGGACTTTGCGACCTCAGCTACAGCCTCCGCCGCCTGGGCTTGCGGGAGCATGGCGACAGCGGTTCGGGCGGCAGGATGAATCACCGCGCGCGCGACCGTGGTTAAATCCTCTGGGCGCAACGAGGCGAGGGCTCGCGCATTGGCCAGCGGGTGGCGCTCATCGCGGGCGATGGCCAGGGCGTAGCCGGCGCGCGAGGCGGCGCCGTGGACGGAGCGGACGGCGTTGACCATGCCGACGACGGCCTGGCGGCGGACCTTGGCCAGCGCCTCGGCGCTCACGCCGTCGCGCAGGAAGCCGTCGACCACGCCCTGCACGGCCTCCTCGACCGCGCGGTGGTCGGTGCAGGCGTCGCCGCTCCATCCCACCCAGAGCATGCCGGCGTCCTCGACACCCCAGGCGCTGGCGGAGATGGCATGGACGAGCTTGCGCCGCTCGCGCAGCTCCTGCCAGAGCAGCGAGCTCTGGCCGGCGCCGAGGATACCCGCCACCAGGTCCATCGGGAGCGACTCAGGGCTGAGGATGCCGGGCGTGCGCCAGAGGATGACGCCGCGGGCGGTGGAGACGTCGCGCCGCAGCACGAGGTTGCGCGCGACCGAGGGCGCGGGCTCCGCGGCGACGAGGCGGGGCGAGGTCGAGCGGCGGGCGAAGCGGGCGAACCAGCGCTCGGCGAGCGCGAAGACCTGCTCGGCCGGGCAGGAACCGGCAACCGAGACGACAAGGTTCTCGGGCGTATAGCGTGCCGCGTGATAGGCGCGCAACTGAGCGGGCGTGACCTCCGAGAAGAGGTCGTGGTGACCGATGACGGGATGGCGGAGCGGGTGGCTGCGGAAGGCCTCGGCCAGGGCCGCCTCCGCAAGGATGCCATCGTGATCATCGGCACACATGTCGATCTCGCGCAGGATGACCTCGCGCTCGGTGCGCGCGTCGGCGTCGTCGAGGTTGGGCGCGAGGAGCATGTCGGAGAGCGCCTCGAGCGCCGTCTCGAGTCCCTCCTCGGGTCCGTCGATGTGGTAGACCGTGCGGTCGAAGGTGGTGTAGGCGTTGCTCGAGCCGCCGATCGACTGCACGCGCTCGGTCAGCTGGCGACCGGTGAAGCGCGCCGAGCCCTTGAAGACCATGTGCTCGAGGTAATGGGAGAGCCCCGCGCCCAGGCTGGCGCCCTCGTGCAGGCTGCCGGTGCGGACCCAGACCTGGGCCGACATCAACCCGCAACCGGGACGCTCGACCACGACCACTTCGACGCCATTGGAAAGCGTGCGGCGGATGGGCGTCGCGCCGGCGACATCGGCGATGGGCAGACCCTCGAGGTACGACATGCCCCTAGGTAGGCGGGGCACCGGGGCGTAGCAAGCGCTTGCGAGGGCTCAGCGGGCCTCGGCGAGCAAACCGATGAGGTCGAGGTGCTCGGTCACCATCTCCGGGCCGCCCTGCGCATCGACCGGCCACTCCTCGCGCGGCAAATCCCAGTAAAGCTCGATGCCGTTGTCGTCGAGATCGCGGAAGTAGACGGCATGGCTGACGCCGTGGTCGGCCGCACCCTCGAGCACGACACCGCAGGCAAGCACCTGCTTCACCGCGCGCGCCAGGTCGGCGCGGGTGGGGTACAGGAATGCGGCATGGTAGAGTCCGGTTGTGCCGGCGGCGGGCGACTGTCCGCCGCGACTCATCCAGGTGTTCAGGCCGACATGGTGGTGATAACCCCCGGCCGAGAGGAAGACCGCCTGCATGCCGTACCGATGTGTGACGACAAGCCCGAGCACATCCCGATAGAACGCCTCGGAGCGTGCCAGATCCGAGACCTTCAGATGGATGTGTCCGACGGACAGTCCAGCTGGTGCTTGGTACGGCTCCATGCTGACAGTGTGCGCAAAAGCAGGTGATAGGCAAATGTGGCAGGACTATCGGCTTGCCCGGGCTTTACAGGGATTTCCCCATGGCTAGGGTCCCGCCATGACCAAGCGCTTCGTCAAGGCCTCCGAGGCCATCCCCGAGCCCCTCGACGGCCGAATCAACCGCTGGCTCTGCCGTCCCGGCCAGACCGACGCGCGCGACCTCGCGGTGATCGAGGCGGAGTTCGCGCCCGGCGAGGGTCACGACTTCCACACCCACCCGGAATTCGAGGAGGCGATCTACGTGCTCTCCGGCCGTATCGAGCAATGGGTCGGCGACTCCTCAAGCGTGCTCACGGCCGGCGACCTCGCGCACATCCCCAAGGGCATGGCGCACGCGACGTTCAACGCCGGCGACACGCCCGCGCGCATCCTCGCGATCCTCTCCCCGGGCTCGTGCCAGGGACCCGGCCTGGTGGATGTCAGCCACCTGGAGCCGTGGCGGTCCCTGCGCGCGCGTCGGACCGGGGCCTGAGCGGGACCGGCGCGGGACAATCCGTCCTCCCGCTTCCCGCTTGCTCCTTCCCGCTTCCTGCTTCCTGCTTCCCGCTTAACTCCTCTCCCCTTTCAGCAATGTACATCCCTCCCGAAACCCGTGCCATGCTCGACGAGGTCGAGCGCCGCGCCGGCCATCTCTGGAAGTTCCTCGATGTCCCCGCCAAGCAGAAGCGCATCGCCGAGCTCGAGGTCAAGATGAGCGAGCAGGGTTTCTGGGACAGCCAGCAGGCCGCCCAGAAGGTCATCCAGGAGTCGAACCAGCACAAGAACGTGGTCAACCCCCAGGTGGCCTTCGCCCGCAAGCTGGACGACGCCAAGACCCTCGCCGAGCTCATCACCGAGACCCCCGAGGGCGCCGAGGCCGAGCTCCAGGAGCTGACCGAGCTCGCCGCCACCCTCCTCACCGAGGTCGCCGACCTCGAGATCGCCTCCTTCCTCTCCGGACCCCACGACAAGTCCAACGCCCTCCTCACGGTCAAGGCCGGCGCGGGCGGCACCGAGTCCAACGACTGGGCCGACATGCTCTTCCGCATGTACATCCGCTGGGCCGAGCGCCGCGGCTACAAGGTCGAGATCGAGGAAGTCTCCGAGGGCGAGGGCGCCGGCATCTCGTCCGCGACCATCCGCATCGAGGGTCCCAACGCCTACGGCTACGCCAAGGCCGAGCGCGGCGTGCACCGCCTCGTCCGCATCTCGCCCTTCGACGCCAACGACCGCCGCCACACCTCCTTCGCCTCCATCGACGTGGTGGCGGAGATCGACGACGACGTGGACGTCGAGGTCAAGGAAGCCGACCTGCGCGTCGACGTCTACCGCTCCTCCGGCAAGGGCGGCCAGCACGTCAACAAGACCGAATCCGCCGTCCGACTCACCCACCTTCCGACCGGCATCGTCGTGGCCTGCCAGCGCGAGCGCTCGCAGCACAAGAACCGCGAGGTCGCCATGAAGATCCTCCGCGCCCGCATCTACGAGAAGACCCTCGACGACAAGCGCGCCGAGATGGAGCGCTTCTACGGCGAGAAGGGCGACATCGGCTGGGGCAACCAGATCCGCTCCTACGTCTTCCAGCCCTACCAGATGATCAAGGACCTGCGCACCGGCGTCCAGACCGGCAACATCCAGGCCGTCATGGACGGCGACCTCGATCAGTTCGTGAATGCCTGGCTGCGCGCCGGCGGCCCCCGCACGCGCAACAAGGATATCAAGATTGAGGACTGAGCCGACGCGCCATGGGCGCATCGGAGTAAAAAGTAATGAGTAAAAGGTAATAAGGAGAGGCGTGGACGCAGGATGGCGCAGGGATCGCACGCCTTACCCGATGCCAGAACACTCCGGTGACCGGTGACGGGTGACCGGTCGCAGTGGGCCAACGGCCCGCCATGGATAGGGCTGGCGCTCCGCGCCGGCCGCGGAGTGGCATCCCTACCTTTAGTGGCAACGAGCTTCGGCGAGTTCTCGCAGCGGTCACCTGTCACCGGTCACCGGAAATGAAACCCCTGCCTCCTTTACCGCCCTTTTTACTTTTTACTTTCTACTTTTTACTCAATCCGAGGCTTAGCCCCGGATTGCCTTCACCTTCCAGATCACCTTGGCGTACTCGCCGATGGTGCGGTCGGAGGAGAACTTGCCCATGCGGGCGGTGTTGAGGATGGCCATCCTGGCCCAGCGACGGCGGTCGCGGAAGGCCTCGGCCACCTCGTCCTGGGCGGTGATGTAGGCGCGGTAGTCGGCGAGCGCGAGGAACGGGTCGCCGCCCTCGATCAGGCCCTGCACGACGGGCGCGAGCGCGCCGGGCTGCTCGGGCGTGAAGTAATCCGAGACCAGCCAGTCGAGCACGGCCTTGAGCTCGGCGTCGGCCGCGACGACCGCCCGCGGGTCGTAACCACGCGCGCGCAGGTCGGCGACGCCGTCGACATCGAGCCCGAAGATGAAGATGTTGTCCTTGCCGACCTCCTCGAGGATCTCGACGTTGGCGCCGTCGAGCGTGCCGATGGTCAGGGCGCCGTTGAGCGCCAGCTTCATGTTGCCCGTGCCCGAGGCCTCCTTGCCTGCGGTCGAGATCTGCTCCGAGAGGTCGGCCGCAGGGATGATCTGCTCGGCGAGCGAGACACGGTAGTCGGGCAGGAAGACGACCTTGATCCGACCGCGCACGCGGGCGTCGGCGTTGACCGCCGCGGCCACGCGGTTGATGGCGTGGATGATGTGCTTGGCCATGGCGTAGCCCGGGGCGGCCTTGGCGCCGAAGATGAAGGTGCGCGGGGTGATGTCGGCCTTCGGGTCGTTGAGCAGACGACGGTAAAGCGTCAGGATGTGCAGCAGGTTGAGGTGCTGGCGCTTGTACTCGTGCAGGCGCTTGATCTGGACGTCGAAGAGCGAGTCCGGGTTCACGTCGACCTGGCAGGTGCGCAGGATGACCTCGGCCAGGCGCACCTTGTTGTCGCGCTTGACGCCGAGGAAGCGGGCCTGGAAGGAGCGGTCGTCGGCGACCTTCTCGAGCGCGCGCAGGCGGTCGAGGTCGCCGTCCCAGCCCGGTCCGGCCACCTCGTCGCAGAGCGCCGAGAGCCCGGGGTTGCAGGCGCGGAGCCAGCGGCGGGGCGTGATGCCGTTGGTCATGTTGACGATCTTGCCCGGGGTGAGCTCGTCGAACCCGCGCAGCAGGTGGGCGCGCAGGAGGCGGGTGTGGAGCTCGGCCACGCCGTTGACCTTGGCCGAGCCGACGATGGCGAGGTGGGCCATGCGCACGGTGCGCACCGGGCCCTCGCCGATGAGGGAGAGCTCGGCCTTGCGGGCGCCGTCGCCCGGCCAGCGCTGCTCGACCTCCTCGAGGAAGCGGCGGTTGATCTCGTAGATGATCTGCAGGTGGCGGGGCAGCACGCGACCCATCAGCTCGACGCTCCAGGTCTCGAGAGCCTCGGGCAGGAGCGTGTGGTTGGTGTAGTTGAAGATGCCCGTGGTCAGCGCCCAAGCGTCGTCCCAGGGCAGGCGCTCGACATCGATGAGCAGGCGCATGAGCTCGGCCACGGCGATGGCCGGGTGCGTGTCATTGAGCTGGACGGCGACCTTGTCCGCGAGGTTCGCCCAGCCGTCGTTGCGACGGCGGTGGCGGCGGAGGATGTCCTGCAGCGAGCAGGAGACGAAGAAGATCTGCTGCACGAGGCGGAGCTCCTTGCCCTCGGCCTTGCTGTCGTTCGGGTAAAGCACCTTCGAGACGGTCTCGCCCGCGATGCGCGAGCGGACGGCGTCGACGTAGTCGCCCTGGTCGAAGGCGCGGAAGTCGAACTCGGTGGTGGCCTTCGACTCCCAGAGGCGGAGGAAGTTCACGGTCGAGCCGCCGAGGCCGACGATGGGGATGTCCCAGGGGATGCCGATGAGGTCCTGCGTGCCGACGAGGTGCGGGGCGAAGTTGCCGCGATCATCGATGCCCATCTCGACGCGCCCGTAGAGCGGGACGCGCACCTGGTACTCGGGACGGCGGATCTTCCAGGGCGTGCCGCGCGCCAGCCAGTTGTCGGCCTCCTCGACCTGGCGGCCGTTGACGAAGGTCTGCCTAAAGAGCCCGAACTCGTAGTGGATGCCGTAGCCGATGGCGGGCAGGTCCATCGTGGCGAGCGAGTCGAGGAAGCAGGCGGCGAGGCGGCCGAGGCCGCCGTTGCCGAGACCCATGTCGTTCTCCTCGTCCATCACGTCGTCGAGGTCCTTGCCCAACCCGGAGAGCGCCTCTCGCGCGACCTCGAGCTGCCCGAGGTTGCAGAGGTTGTTGCGCAGCAGCCGGCCCATCAGGTACTCGAGCGAGAGGTAGTAGACGCGGCGGGCGTTGGCGCTGGCGTGCGCACCTTGGGTGTAGAGGAAGCGCTCGAGCACCCGGTCGCGCAGCGCGAAGCAGGTCGCCAGCCACCAGTCCATGCGGATCGCCGTGGTGGTGTCACGGGCCAGCGTGAAGGTGAGGTGCCGGAGGATGTCGGCGCGGAAGGCGGCGACGGCGTCGCCGTGTTTCGGAGCCACCGCGCAATCGCGGGTGGGCTTGGTCTTAGAAGCCTTCTCCGGCTTGCGCGCGGCGGGCTTCTTGGCGGAGGTGGTCTTGCGGGAAAGCTTGGACATGAAAGTACGCTGACATCCTGTCGTTTTCACCCCTCCACCCGCCAGCCAAAACCAGTTGAATACGCGTGCCAAGGATGCGTCAGGCGCGTGCCCAAGGCCCGACAACGCTGGGCAGAATGCGGCACATCCGACCTGGTGGCGGAACCCCTTCCCGCGCAGGCTGTCGACAGCATCACCCCAGGCGCGCCCCCCACGCCACCCCCAACCTACCCTACCATGCCCCCGCTCTCCCGTCGCGACTTTATCTTCAGCACCGCACTCCTCGCTGGCGCTGCAGGACTCACCGGTGCCACGCCCGACCTCGATACGAGTCGCTCGCGCGCCAAGCGCCCCTCGGGCAAGGAGCCGGTTCGCTTCGCAGGCATCGCCTGCGGCGGCAAGGGTGAGAGCGACATCATGGAGATGTTTAACGCCGGCGCTGAGATCATCGCCGTCTGCGACGTCGACACCCGCGAATCCGACAAAATTCTCCGTCAGATAAAGGGCAAGTTCCCCAACGTCCGCGTCTACCAAGACTATCGCAAACTACTCGACCGCGAGCGCGACCTACACGCGGTCACCGTCTCGACGCCTGACCACATGCACGCGCCGATTTCCATCGCGGCAATGGAGCGCGGTCTGAGCGTTTACTGTCAGAAGCCCCTCAGCTGGTGCGTCACCGAGTCACGCGAGATGAAGCGCATGGCGGCCAAGATGGGCGTGACCACCCAGATGGGCAACCAAGGCAGCGGCAACGACGTCCTCCGCCGCACCGTCGAGGCCATCCAAGCCGGGCTCCTCGGCGACGTCACCGAGGTCCACGCCTGGACCAACCGTCCGATCTGGCCCCAGGGCGGCGAGCGCCCCAAGCAGGTCGACGCCGTGCCCGCCGAGCTCGACTGGAACCTCTGGCTCGGCGTCGCCCCAGAGCGTCCCTATGCGAAGGGCGCCTACCACGCCTTCAACTGGCGCGGGTACAAGGATTTCGGCACGGGTGCTCTCGGCGACATGGCCTGCCACCTGCTCAACATGCCCTTCCGCGCCCTCCAGCTCGGCTCGCCGACCTCGATGCATCCCGAGCTCGAAGGCAACCCGACCGACACCTACGCGCGCCGCTCCAAGGTGCGCTTCGAGTTCCCCGCCCGCGGCAAGCTCCCTGCCCTCACGCTCCACTGGTACGAAGGAGGCTGGAAGCCCGACAAGGAGCGCGTCTCCGAGGTGCTCGATCTCCAGAAGGAGAAGGGCAGGCTGCCCGACAACGGCGTGCTCATCCGCGGCAGCAAGGGCATGCTTTACCAGGTCGACGACTACGGCACGAGCTCCTACCTGCAGCTGAAGGACGAGCCGACAGCCCAGCTCGTCGTGCGCCACCCCGCGGTCAAGGCCGTGCCCATCACCCTGCCCCGCACCAACAACCATTACCGCGAGTGGCTCGAAGCCGTCTCCACCGGCGCCGCAACCTACTCCGACTTCGACATCGCCGGACCGCTGACCGAGTTCGTGCAGCTCGGCTGCGTCGCCCAACGCGTCAACCAGCGCCTGGAGTGGGACGCCGCCAGCTCGCGCGTGACCAACTCCGACGCCGCCAACGCCTTCCTCCGCCGCGACTACCGCAAGGGTTGGTAAACCCGCTCAGGCCTTCGCGAGTTCGGCGACGGCCTTAAGATCCATCTTCCCCGTGCCAAGCACGGGGATGCGCTCGACACGTCGGAAGGTCTTCGGAATCCAAAGATTCGGTAGACCCGCGTCGGCGAGCGCCGCGCGCACTTTATCGACATCGATGTCGACCGTGTGCAGCACGACGAGTTGTTCGCCCTTGGTCGGGTCGGCGCACGCACCCACCGCGATGCAAAGCTCGGAGCCTGCGGCCACGCCGAGGGCGCGGAGCACCGCCTCCTCGACCGTGCCGTGCGGCACCATCTCGCCGCCAATTTTTGAGAACCGAGAGAGACGTCCGCTCAAGTGCAGGAAGCCCGCGTCGTCCATGCGCGCGAGGTCACCCGTGCGATACCATCCGTCGTGGAAGGCCTCCGCGGTGCGCTCCGGATCGCCGAGGTAATGTCCGAAGAGATTCGCGCCGCGCACCTCGAGCAAGCCGACCTGACCGGCCGCGACGGGCGCGCCCGTCTCGGGATCGAGCAGGCGGATGGCGATGCCAACAACGGGACGTCCCACCGAACCGGCCGCGCTGCCCTGCCAGAAGCCGCCCGGGGCCTCGTCGTCGCGCAGGTCGGGCACGTTGACCGCGATCACTGGGCTAGCCTCGGTCGCACCGTAGCCCTCGATAATCGATGTGCCCAGGTCGCGCGCGAAGGCCTCGGCGAGATCGGCCGGCACCTTCTCCGCACCAGCCACTGCCCACTGCAGCGTGGCGAGGTCCTCGCGGGTCGCGCGCTTGAGCCAGGGACGAAGGAATGTCGGCGTGCCGACGGTGAGCGTCGCGCGCTCCTCGCGCACCGCGGCGATGTTGCCCGCGGTGTCGACCGGTGACGGCAACGTGATGAGCGTGACGTCACGGGAGAGCGCGTACCAGACGCCCACGGTGAAACCGAAAGAGTGGAAGACGGGCAAGCTCGAGAGCAGGCGTGCGCGCCGCGGCACGATGCCCGCCTCGTCGATCTGCAGCAGGTTCGCGAGCAGGTTGGCGTGCGTCAGCACGACGCCCTTGGGCACGCCCGCGCTCCCGCTGGTGAAGAGCAGACCCGCCTCGCGCGTTCCACCGACCTTCGGTAAGCCGAGTAGAGTCGGTACGAGGCGCACCGGGGTGATGCGGATCAGGCCGGCGACGAGGGCAATCTGCCAGCGCGGGATGGCGCGCAGCGCCTCGGCGACGTCGAACTGTCGCTCACCCCAGGGGAAGTCAGGGAAGCGAGCGGAGAGCTTTTCTCGGAAGGCCGCGGCGGTGACGAGAACGCCGGCCTCCGACCGCGCGAGGCAGGACTCCGCTTGGGCGCGCCCGACGGTGAAGTTGAGGTTCACCGGGACCTTATCGGCGAGCATGCAGGCGACGTTGGCCGCAGCCGCGCCGATGCCGGGCGGGAGCACGATGGCGACGCGACGCGACGCGACCTCGCGACGGAGCCGCCGGGCCAGCAACCAACTTAATGCGAGCAGCACCGCGCCGGAGAGCGCGCGGCGTCCCTCGGTGCGGTCGATGATGGCCTCTTTACCACCTTTGCGTGCCAAGCCTCGCGCCACTTCGGGTGCAAGGTGGCCTTCGAGCGCGGGACGTTGCGCGAAGGCCTCGGCGGACTGCTCGAGCAGGCGCAGGCGGGTCTCGTCGGCGCGGTCAGGCGTGTAGGCGGGTCCGAAGGCGAGCTGCACCGAGCGACGGACACCGCGGGGGAACTTCCAGAAGAACCGTCCGTCGCTGAAGCTGAAGAGCGAGCCCCACTTGCCATCGATCCACGCCGGCACGATCGGGCAACCCGCACGACGGGCGATCAACTCGAAGCCGCGGCGTAGGGGCATGAGGTGTCCGTTGCGCGTGACGTGGCCCTCGGGGAAGATGCAGACGACCTCGCCGCGGCGGAGGGCCTCCGCGGCGAGCGCGATGGCGTCCTTGGCCCGGTCCTCGGCGACGGGGATGGTGCCCATCATGCGCATGATGTGTCGCATAACCCACATGCGCTCGAAGCCTTCCCAGGAGAGGAAGCGCACGGGACGTCCGGCGAAGCTACCGATGAGCACGGGGTCGAGGTACGAGACGTGGTTGCAGACGATGAGCACGCCGCCGGTCGCGGGGATGTTCTCCACCCCGCGGACGCGGAAGCGGTAGAGCATCCGCAGCCAGACCAGGCAGGTCGTCTGCACGATGCAGAAGAAGATGCCCATGCCGGCCGGCCGGCTCCAGAGACGCCAGAGGAGCATAATCGGCAGACACACCGCCAACGCGAACAGCCCGCTGAGCAGCGAGAAAGCCACGCTAACCGCTAGGAGGCACAGGATGGCGAAACCCGGGGACACGCCTGGCTAATCTCCCCGATGCCCTCGCGGACGGCAAACCCCCTTTTCGCCTTTCCCTACCCCTGCCCAGCCCCCTATTTCTAAACCCTTAACGGAGCTCTGCTTCCGCCTCTTTAGTCCCTTTCTCCCCTCAATGACCTCCGCTCAGATTCGCCAGTCGTTCCTGGATTTCTTCCGCTCGAAGCAGCACAGCATCGTGGCGTCGTCGAGCCTGATGCCCGACTCGCCCAACCTGCTCTTCACCAACGCGGGCATGAACCAGTTCGTGCCCATCTTCCTCGGGCAGACCAAGTGCCCCTACACCCCCGGCCGCGCCGCCGACACCCAGAAGTGCATCCGCGCGGGCGGGAAGCACAACGACCTCGAGGACGTCGGCCTGGACACCTACCACCACACCTTCTTCGAGATGCTGGGCAACTGGTCCTTCGGCGACTACTTCAAGCGCGAGGCCATCGACTTCGCCTGGGAGC
>JBMSKH010000027.1:0-25205 GCA_049419705.1 Opitutales bacterium | reverse complement strand
CCGCGGTGCCCAAGGTGCTCGACGAAGCCGCCGCCAAGTCCGAAGGCGAAGCCGCTAAGGCCTGGGGAGAGAAAGATTTCCGCTGGCACCACAACGAGGACGCGATGGCCACGGAGAAGACCGCCGAGGGCATCCGCGCCTTCGCCGTCGACGGCAAGAAGCTCGACGACCTCGTCGCCAAGGCCATCGGCTGAGCACAGGAGGAAGAGAGGACGGAGGAAAAGATGCCTTGGCCAGATCCCCCCCTCTTAGCCTCTAACCTCTCTCCTCTAACCTCTACCCTCTCAACCCCATGCTCCGCCTCGCCCTCGTCCTCCTCTCCGTCGCCGGCTTCGCCGCCGAGGGCGCAAAGCCGCAGGAAGTCACGCTGACCTCGACCCTCAGGGGCCGGAGCAGCCACCTCGTACTCGAGCTGCCCGCCAGTTTCAACTGGACCCTGTCCAAGGGAGTGGCCCAGGGCATCAAGGCCTACTCGGCCGACCAGCGCGTCTGCCTGCAGATCTCGCTGCTGCCCCCGGGCGGCAACCCGCCCCGCACTGCCGAGGATCTGGAGGCGCGGCTGCGCGAGTCCGGGGAGAATTTCGCCCCTGACTCGGTCGAGGGCAAGGTCATCACCCACCCGTTCAAGATGACGAACGGCATCGCCTTCGCCGCCACCTACACGGACAAGTCCGAGGTCGGCAAGCCGGTGCCCAAGGGACCCGAGCATTACAAGCTGCTGACCAGCGTCTTTGTCCGCGTCGGCGAATCCGTGGCGGTCTGCACGCTCCTCAGCGACAGCAAGGACCAGCCCGACCACGTCGCGGCCCTCAAGGTCATCGAGACCCTCCGCGAGGGCAAGTGAGCGGCCTCAGCGGCCGCGCTTGACCGCGATGGCGACGAGCGTCGCCCCGGCGAGCCCCGAGAGCCAGGCGAGCGGGATGAGCGCGAAGGGCTCCCGCAGGGTGCCGTCGGCCTCGACGTATGACCCGATACGCCAATACATCACCACAAACGTCGCTGCGAGCGCGAGCAGCAGCGCGCCGGTGATGAGCATCGGGCTGGGACGGGGACGTGGGGTGGTCATGGCTTAAGGGATATGGCGATCATCGCCGCTGGCGCACGGCCTCGAAGAGGCAGATGGCGGCGGCGGTGGCGACGTTGAGGGAATCCGAGAGACCGGCCTGCGGGATGAAGACGCGGGCGTCGGCCGACTTGAGCCAAAGCGGGCCGAGCCCGTCCTTCTCCGAACCCATGACGATGGCCACGGGGCCCTTGGCATCGACATCCCAGAGCGGCTGTGCGCCATCGGGCGTGGTTGCGAGCGTCCGAACCTTTTTCTCCTTAAGCCAGCCGATGGTGTCGGCGGATGAGGCCACGGCGACAGGCATGGAGAAGGCGGCGCCCTGGGAGGCGCGGATGACGTTCGGGTTGAAGAGGTCGGTGACTGGATCGCAGACGAGCAAGGCATCGCAGCCGGCCGAATCCGCCGTGCGCAGAAGCGCGCCGAGGTTGCCGGGCTTCTCCACCGCCTCGACCACGAGCAAGAGCGGACTGGGTCCGATGGCGAGGCGGGCGAGACCGCAGTCCCAGGTCTCAGCCACGCCGATCAGGCCGTCGGGACCCTCGCGACCGCTGACCTTCTCGAAGGCCGAGTCGCCGAGCTCGCAGCAGGGAATGCCGGCCTCGCGGGCTCGGGCAATCAGGTCGACCGCGCCGGGCGCGCGGAAGAGAGCAGGACAAAAGTAAATCTCTTCGATCGCGACCTTGCGCTCGAGGGCGCGAGTCAGCTCGCGCAGGCCCTCGACGAGGAAGCGACCGCGGGCATCGCGCTCGGCGCGGTCGCGCAGGCGCGCGAGGGCCTGCACGCGCGGGTTCTGTCGGCTGTGGATGACCTCGTCGGACACGCGGGCTTTATGGGACCTTGGCCGACCGAGGGCGAGCCGAGAGAGATGGCCGGCGCGCCCTTTCCTCTCGACCTCCCGCCCCGCGCTCGGGAAGGTCATCCCGTGGAAGAACGCCCTCGCAAGACACCCGCCAAGTTCAAGGCCGTCCCCTTCGCCTACCACCAGGAGGTCGAGATGGAGGTCGAGACCCTGACCAACCTCGGCGACGGCCTTGGCCGCGTCGACGGCTGGGTGGTCTTCGTGCCCGGCGCCCTCGCCGGCGAACGCATCGTTGCGCGCATCTGGCACAACGCGGCGAACTTCTCCCGCGGCGACCTCGTCCGCATCGTCCGCCCCTCCCCGCACCGCGTCGAACCCCGCTGCCCGCTCTTCGGGACCTGTGGCGGCTGCCAGTACCAGAATCTCACCTACGCCGAGCAGCTGCGCTGGAAGCAGTCGCAGGTCAGCGAGGCCTTTAGCCGGATTGGCGGACTTGAGGTGAAGGTGGATCCCTGCGTACCCTCCCCGCGCGAGTGGGGCTACCGCACCAAGCTGACGCCGCATTTCCAGGCGCCCGCGGGGCAGACCGAGTTCCCCATCGGCTTCCTCCAGGCGCACAACTCGCGGCGCGTCATCGACGTCCCCGCCTGCCCCATCGCCACGGATGCGGTCAACCTAGCGCTCAAGGAAGTGCGCCGCGAGGTGCGTGCCCGCGCCAACGAGTTCAAGCGCGGGGCCACGCTGCTCCTGCGCGAGACGCTCGAGGGCGTGACCTCCGACCACAACGCCGAGGTCACGGAACAGGTGGGCGACCTCAGGTTGCGCTTCCTCGCCGGAGACTTCTTCCAAAACAACCCCTTCATCCTGCCGACCTTCGTCGGACACGCCATCGAGCTCGCCAAGGCCTCGGGCGCGAGGCACCTGGTCGACACGTACTGCGGCTCGGGCCTCTTCGCCCTCAGCGCCGCGCGCCATTTCGAGACCGTGCATGGCATCGAGGTGAGCGTGGACGCCGTGAACAACGCGGCTGAGAACGCCAAGGCCAACGGACTGCACAACTGCGAGTTCATCGCGGGCTCGGCCGAGCGCATCTTCGCGGACCTGAAGGTCCCCGGCGCCGACACCGCCGTGATCATCGATCCTCCGCGCAAGGGCTGCGACGAGGCCTTCCTCGCCCAGCTCGACGCCTTCGCGCCGCGCCGCATCGTCTACGTCAGCTGCGCTCCCGACACCCAGGCACGCGACTTGCGCTGGCTGGCGGCCAAGGGCTGGAAGGTCCGCAGCGCGCGACCCTTCGACCTCTTCCCTCAGACCCGCCACATCGAGTCCATCGTCGACCTCGAGCGCGCCTGAGGGAGGGCCAAAGGAAAGGGCCCCTCGCGGGGCCCTTGTTCTCAGCCGGTGACGGTGTCGCTCAGGCCTTGGCGGGAGGCAGCGAGCCGTCCTCCTCGTCCTCGGCCTTCTCGACCTTGGAGATGCCGAGCAGGGATTCGCCGTCCTTCAGGCGCATGACCCGCACGCCCTTGGTGTTGCGACCCGCGGTGCAGCGGATGTCGGACACCTTGGTGCGGATGGACTGGCCGCCCTTGGTCAGGAGCATGACCTCGTCGTCCTCCTTCACGCTGAGCGCGCCGGCCACGCCGACATCGGTGTTGATGGCGATGACGCCCTTGCCGCCGCGCGACTGCTTGCGGTAGATGGCCTCCTTGGTCTCGGGATCGTCGTAGGGCGTGCGCTTGCCGATGCCGTCGATGCCGACCACGAGCAGGGTGCAGGTGGGGTCGACGATCTCCATCGCCTTCACGCTGTCACCCTTGTCGAGGTTCATGCCGATGACACCGGTGGTGTCGCGACCCATCGAGCGGACGTCCGACTCGTGGAAGCGGATGCTCATGCCGGACTGCGAGATCATCACGACCTCGTTGTCGCCGCCGGTCAGCTTGACCGAGATGAGCGCGTCGCCGTGCTCGATGTTGACGCCGATGATGCCGCCCTTGCGGTAGTTGGCGTACTTGGAGATCTCGGTCTTCTTGATGGTGCCGTTGGCGGTGCACATCATGAGGAAGCGGCCCTCGTCGAAGTTGGAGACGCAGACCATCGCGGCCAGCTTCTCGTCGTCCTTGAGGTCGAGCAGGCGGGCGATCGACTTGCCGCGCGAGGCGCGGGCGGCCTCCTCGATCTCGTAGACCTTCTCCACGTAGACCCGGCCGTTGTTCATGAAGAACAGGATGTGGTCGTGGGTGTTGGCCGTGAAGAGGTGCTCGATGAAGTCGCTGTCCTCGTCGGACGCGGCCTTGGAGAGCTCGGCGCCCTTGGTGCCCTTGCCGCCGCGCTTCTGGAGGCGGTACTGGGCGACCGGGGTGCGCTTGATGAAGCCGGCGTGGGAGACGGTCACGACGCAGCCCTCGTTGGCCACGATGTCCTCCATGGAGAGTTCGCCCTCCTGGGCGGTGACCTTGGTCTTGCGGGGGCCGACGTGCTTCTTGGCGGCGTCGCGGAGCTCCTTCTTGATCAGCGACAGCAGCTTGGCCTCGCTGGAGAGGATGCCGCGGAGCTCCTCGACGAGGGCCATCAGCTGGCGGTACTCCTCCTCGATCTTGTCGCGCTCCAGGCCGGTGAGCTGGTAGAGGCGCAGGTCGAGGATGGCCACGGCCTGGCGTTCGCTGAGGCCGTACTTGGCCATCAACTTGACGCGGGCCTCGTCGCGGTTGGACGCGGCGCGGATGATCTTCACGAAGTCGTCCAGGTTGCGCAGGGCGATCTTGAAGCCCTCGAGGATGTGGGCGCGGTCCTCGGCCTTGCGCAGGCGGAAGCGGGTGCGGCGGGTGACGACGTCGCGGCGGTGCTCGACGAAGCACTCGAGGAGCTCGCGGATGTTCATCTGCTTCGGCCGGCGCTTGTCGAGGGCGAGCAGGATGACGCCGAAGGAGCTCTCGAAGGCGGTGTGCTTGTAGAGCTTGTTGACGACGACCTTGGGGTTCTCGTTGCGCTTCAGCTCGATGACGATGCGGGTCTGCTCGTCGGACTCGTCGCGCAGGTCGGAGACCTCGTCGAGGACCTTCTCGCCCACGAGGCGGGCGATGTCGACCACGAGGCTGGCGCGGTTGACGTTGTAGGGGATCTCCGTGAGCACGACCTGCTCCTTGCCGTTCTTGAGCTCCTCGGTGTGGGCGACGCCGCGCGTGCGGACGATGCCGCGGCCGGTGGTCAGGTACTGGCGGATGCCCTCGCGGCCGTTGATCACGCCGCCGGTGGGGAAGTCGGGCCCGAGGACGACCTTGGCCAGGTCCTCGGCGGTGGTGGAGGGCTTGTCGATCACGCGGCAGGTCGCCTCGACGAGCTCGCCGAGGTTGTGCGGGGGGATGTTGGTGGTCATGCCCACCGCGATGCCGGTCGAGCCGTTCATCAGGAGGTGGGGCAGGCCGCTGGGCAGGACGGTCGGCTCGGTGGTCGACTCCTTGTAGTTGGGGATGAAGTCGACGGTCTCCTCGTCGATGTCCGTCAGGAGGTCCTCGGCGAGCTCGGAGAGGCGGCACTCGGTGTAACGGTAGGCGGCGGGCGGGTCGCCGTCGACCGAGCCGAAGTTGCCCTGGGGCTGGATGAGCGGGTAGCGCATCACCCAGTTCTGGGCGAGACGGACGAGCGTGTCGTAGACGGAGCTGTCGCCGTGGGGGTGGTAGTTCTTCAGCACCTCGCCGACCACGCCCGCGCACTTGTCGAAGGCGCGGTTGTGCACCAGGCCCTCGCGGAGCATGGCGTAGAGGATGCGGCGCTGGACGGGCTTGAGGCCGTCGCGGGCGTCGGGGAGCGCGCGGGAGACGATGACCGACATCGAGTAGTCGATGTAGGCCGTCTGCATGATGTCGGTGATGCTCGCCGGGGTGAGCTTCTCGTTCTCGGTGTACATTTGGGTCTTAAGTTCTCGGGGTTAGGGTTGGTCGCGCGCGGGGCTCAGACGTCGAGGTTCGAGGTGTTGAGCGCGTTGTCCTCGATGAAGGCGCGTCGGGCGGGGACGTCCTCGCCCATCAGCATGGCGAAGACACGGTTGGCCTCGGCCGCGTCGCGGATGTCGACCTTGAGCAGGCGGCGCTTGGCGGGATCCATCGTCGTCTCGAAGAGCTGCTTCGGGTTCATCTCGCCGAGACCCTTGTATCGCTGGATGGACAAGCCCTTGCGACCGAAGGCGCGGATCTGGCCGATGAGCTCGAGGATGCTGCGCAGCGGGACGGGCTCAGCCTCCTTGCGGGCCTTCTTGGCGGCGGCGGGCTTGGCGTCCTTCTCCTTGCCCTTGGCCTTCTTGCCGGTCTCGGGCTCGGCCTCCTCCTCGGCGGGCTCCTCCTCGGCGGCGGCGCCCTCGACGAGGTGGTAACGGGCATCGTCGCCCGGGGTGAACTGCTTGATGTCCATGCCCTGGGTGTCGAGCTCGCGGAGAAGCTTGGTCAGTCCCTCGTTCTCAAAGATCTCGTAGAGGTTGATGCGCTGCTGGACGGTCACGCCCTTGACCTTGATCTCGCGGTTGACCTGGGTGGCGAGGAAGTCCTCGAACTGCTGCTCCTTGAGGAAGGACTGGCGGGCGTCCTCGTCGGCGAGGAACTCGAAGGCCTCCTCGTTGCCGGTGCGGATGCGCGCGACGAAGCGGGGCAGGTCATGCGTCTTGTGGTTCTGCTGGTCGAGGTAGAGCGAGAGCGGGCAACCGGTCCGGCCGACGCCGGCGCCGAGCGACTCGAGGCGGGCGAGGCACTCGACGATGCGGTCGAGCTTCTGGCCCGGGAAGGCGTGCTTGTCGCGCAGGCGGACGAGGTTGACGTCCTCCGAGCCGAGCTCGAGCAGGATGCGGTTCAGGTCGGCGTCGTTGTCGACGTACTGCTCGCGCTTCTTGCGCTTGATCTTGTAGAGCGGGGGCTGCGCGATGTAGACGTAGCCGGCGTCGATCAGGCCGGGCATCTGGCGGTAGAGGAAGGTCAGGAGCAGGGTGCGGATGTGCGAGCCGTCGACGTCCGCGTCCGTCATGATGATGATCTTGTGGTAGCGGCACTTCGTGACGTCGAAGGCGCCGTCGCCCTCGTGGCGGCCGATGCCAGTGCCGCAGGCCGTGATGATGGTGCGGATCTCGTCGTTGGAGAGAATCTTGTCCATGCGGGCCTTCTCCACGTTGAGGATCTTGCCCTTGATGGGCAGGATGGCCTGGTAGCGGCGGTCGCGACCCTGCTTGGCGGAGCCTCCGGCGGAGTCGCCCTCCACGATGTAGATCTCGCAGACCGAGGGGTCGGACTCGGAGCAGTCGGCCAGCTTCCCCGGGAGGCCACCCGAGGACATGGCGGACTTGCGCACGGTCTCGCGGGCCTTGCGCGCGGCCTCGCGGGCGCGCGCGGCGTTGAGGCACTTGTCGACGATGCGCTTGCCGGTCTTGGCGTCGCGCTCGAGGTAGTACTTGAGCTGCTCGCCGACGACGGAGGTGACGATACCCTCGACCTCGGGATTGGTCAGGCGGGTCTTGTTCTGGGACTGGAACTTGGGGTCGGGGTGCTTGACCGAGACGACGGCCACGAGGCCCTCGCGCATGTCGTCGCCGTTGAGCTTGGCGTCCTTGTCCTTCACCAGGTTGTTGGCCTTGGCGTAGCTGTTGATGACGCGGGTGAGGGCCGAGCGGAAGCCGGAGAGGTGCGTTCCGCCCTCGGGATTGCTGATGAGGTTGGTGTAGGTGAAGACAGTCTCGTCGTAGCGGTCGTTGTACTGCAGGGCGACGTCGAGCATCATGCGGCGCTGGCCGGCCTTGGGCTTCTCGTCGGCCGACATCACGCGGGGATTGGCGACATCGGTGAAATCGACCTCGGCCGAGATCAGGATGGGCTTGTCGTGCAAGGTCTCCTCGTTGGCGTTGAGGAAGGCGACGTACTCGGCGATGCCGTCCTTGAACTGGAAGGTGTCCTTGCGGCCGTCGCGCTCGTCGGAGACCTCGATGGTGATGCCGGGGACGAGGAAGGCCAGCTCGCGCAGGCGGCGGACGAGGATGTCGTACTTGAACTCGGTGACGGTGAAGATCTCGGGGTCGGGCAGGAAGGAGATCTTGGTGCCCGTGCGCTTCGTCTTGCCGATGACCTTGATCTTCTGGGTGACCTCGCCCTGGCTGAACTTCATCTGGTGCACCTCGCCCTCGCGGCTGACCTCGGCGACGAAGCGGGAGGAGAGCGCGTTGACGCACTTGGCGCCGACGCCGTTCAGGCCGCCCGAGACCTGGTAGGCGCCCTTGTCGAACTTGCCGCCGGCATGGAGGTTGGTGAGCACGAGCTCGAGCGTGGGCACCTTCTCCTCGGGGTGCATCGCCACGGGGAT
Source organism: Opitutales bacterium (assembly GCA_049419705.1). Classification (GTDB taxonomy): domain Bacteria; phylum Verrucomicrobiota; class Verrucomicrobiia; order Opitutales; family UBA953; genus UBA8828. The sequence continues at coordinate 17,007 of JBMSKH010000027.1, read as the reverse complement.
GCCGCGACCGTCGTCCTCGACGGAGAGCGAGCCATCGCGGTGAATCTCGACCTTCACGCTGCGACAGAAACCGGCGAGCGCCTCGTCGATCGAGTTGTCGACGATCTCGTAGACGCAGTGATGGAGACCGGTCTCGTTGGTGTCGCCGATGTACATGCCCGGGCGCTCGCGCACGGCCTTCAAGCCCTTGAGGCGCTTGATGTCGGAAGCTTCGTAGGAGGCTTTGCCGGCATGCTTGCCAGTGCCCTTGGTGGAATCGTTTTCGCTCATGGAGAGGGGTGGTTTTTAGGGGTGTTTTAAGGGGTTTTTTGATGCTGATTTCTGGCAAGGGGGTGGCAAGGGGAAAAGACCCCTTGGTGAATGTTTTTTGACGTTCACAAAGCGTTGTATGACAGTTGTTTAAATCACTCATACCCCAACGCCTCCCACCTTCGTTCACAGGTTATGCACACCCCGTCTAAAAGCGGATAAACCCCGCTTTTCAAAGGTGAGCAAAATGACACACGCGCCTGGCTTTAGGCCAGAAAATCCGACGCGGTTTCGACCGCCTCCCGCCCGCCATCCTCGAGCACGTAATGACCGGCATCCGACAGCATTCGCGACTGCGCCGCGGGCCACAGACGAAGGAAGCTATCGTGGAAATGTGGCGTGAAGCAGAAGTCACGCGCACCCCAGAGCAACAGGATCGGATGCGTCGCGAGCGACGGCAGCCGATCGGCGACGCCTTGCAGCGTCGCGCGTGTCGGGTGAGCGGGCTCGAGCGGAATATCGGCGACGAAGTCGGCGACGGCACGGCGGCGCACGGCGGAGCCGTAGGGCGCGAGGAAGCCGGCGCGGACGGCGGGAGAGAGCCCACGCTCGCTGGCCATCCATGTCGACGGCCAGGCAAAGCCGTCGAGCCGCTCGACGAGGAATCGTCCGACAAGCGGCGCGCGGCAGAGCGAGATGCGCGCGGGGATCCGCGACGAGGGGAAGGCCGCCGTGTTGGTCACGAGCAGACGGCGGAAGCGCGCGGGCTGCTCGCCAGCCAGTCCAAGCCCGATGGCGCCACCCCAGTCATGGACGCCGAGATCGACCGCCTCGAGACCCAGGGCATCACAGAGCGAGCGCAGGTGACGGATGCGATCCCCAAGGCGTAGGAAGCGCGCGGGGCGGTCGGAAAGCCCCATGCCGACGTGATCCGGAATAATGACGCGGCGCCCGCGCTGCACGAGCGACGCGGCGAGATCACGCCAGAGGAAGCCCCAGGAAGGGTTGCCATGGACGAGCAGCACGGGCGCGGCGTTGCGCGGGCCGAGATCGACGTAATGCATGCGGCCGGCATCCGTCGCATGCCAGCGCGGCTCGTGGGGCCAGAGGTCGCGCAGCGAATCAGGGATGCGTTCCATGGTCAGAGCGCCTTGGCCGCGAGCATCAGCGAGCTCAGGCCGCTGCCGATGCCAAGCAGGGCGACGCGGTGACCCGCCACCACCCTGCCCTGCTCGCGGGCTAGGGCGAGCGTGGCGGGCAGCGAGACGGAGCCGACGTTGCCCAGGCGCTCGAAGCTCGGGCAGTCCTTGGCTGGATCGAGCCCAAGGCGCTCGAAGAGCATCTGGCTGTGACGGCGGCCGACCTGGTGCGTGATGATGCGGTCGGGCGTGGCGGCATCCCAGCCGGTCGTGGCGCGGAAGCGATCCCAGCAGGCGCCGGCGAGGTTGATGCCCGCGTGGAGGAGGGCCTCTGAATCCGTGCGCATGTCGAGCTCGTCGGCGGCGCTGTCGCCCTCGCAGAGCTGGTTGGCCGAGGAGTCGGTCGCGGCGGCGCCCCCGAGGATCCGGTACCCGCCGGGCGCGGCGAGATCGTCGCGGGAGACGACGGCGGCGGCGGCGCCGGCGCCGATGGTCAGGTTGGCGAAGTACGCCTTGATGCCGTCGCGGTCGAGCGAGAGGTCCTCGTTGAGCGTGCGCAGCGTGCGCTCGACGAGCGGACGGCCGTCCTCGCCCGCGCAGAGGAGCGCGCGGCGGATCTGGCCGGACTCGACGAGCCCGGCGGCGAGCGTCAGCGCGTTGGCGAAGCCGAGGCAGGCGTTGGAGACGTCGAGGATCTGCGCCTGCGGGCCGAGACCGAGCAGGCCGTGGATGTAGGCGGCGGTCGACGGCTCGAGCCGGTCACGGCAGACCGAGCAGTGGATGAGCAGGTCGATGTCGGAAGGCCCGACCGAGGCGGCGGCTAGCGCGCGCCGACCGGCGAGGGCCGAGGCCTCCGAGGGCCGGATGGCGGCGGGCCAGAAGCGGCGCTCCTTGATTCCCGTCATGAGTTCGAGGCGGCCCTCGGGCAGGCGTAGGCGGGCGTAGAGCGGCGCGAGGCGGCGCTCGACCTCATCGGACGTCCAGACCTCGGGCGGGAGCTCGGCGACGAGGCCGGAGAGGACGGTGCGGGCGAAGCGCATCAGGCCAGGCGAGTGGCGGCCTTGACCACGTCCTCGTCGAAGTAGTTGGCGTCCATGCCCGCGTTGACGACCACGCCCTGGGCGTTGACGCCGCTCGAGCGCGGCGAGAGCAGCCAGACAGCGGCATCGGCCACCTCCTGCGTGGTGACGGCGCGGCGACGGAAGGTGAGCTTCTCGGCGAACAGGTAGTTCTCGAGGTAACCCGGGATGCCCGCCGAGGCGCTGGTCTTGAGCGGGCCGGCATTGACGGTGTTGAAGCGCACCTCGCTGTCTCGGCTGAAGGACTTGGCGAGGAACCGCGTGGCCGACTCGAGCGCGGCCTTGATCGGCGACATGTAGCCGTAGCTCGCCGCGGTGACCTGGGAGGAGATGCCGATGGCGACGACGGAGGCGTCCTTGCGCAGGTGGGGCTTCAGCGCGGAGGCGAGCTCGACGAGCGAGAAGCAGGAGATGGCCGTGGCCTGGAGGAAGTCGGCGCGGGCGGTCTCGTGGAAGGGCACGAGCCCCTTGGAGTAGTTGGCGAAGGCCACGCTGTGCAGGACGCCGTCGATCGGCCCATGGTCGCGGCCCACCGCCTCGGCCAGCGCGCGGATGTCGGCCTCGCGCTCGAGGTCGCAGACATAGGTCGGCTTGCCCGCGAGCTGCTTCTCGAGGGAGGCCTTGCGGGCCTCGGAGCGCACGGAGTAGACGACCTTGGCGCCTTCCTGCTCGAGGGTCTGGGCGACGTGCCAGGCGACCGACTTGCGGTTGGCGACCCCGATGACGAGGTAGGTGCGTCCGGCGATGCCGAGGAAGGACATGGTGGGATTCAGGAGGATTTGTCGACGAGCGCGAGCGCGTAGCGGATTGTCAGGACGGCCTTGCCGTCCCGGCGCACCGTGCCGGTCATGAAGTGGAACTGCTGCAGGGTCTCGGTGGGGCGAACCTCGATGGTCACGCGATCACCGGGGAAGACCATGCCCTTGAATTTCGCCTCCTCGATTCGGCAGAGCACCGGGGTCTTGCCGGCGGCGGACTGCCCCTGCGCCTCGAGGCGCTTGGTCAGGAAGATGGCGCCGGCCTGGAAGACGGACTCGCAGAGCAGGACGCCGGGCGTGATGGGGTTCCCGGGATAATGTCCGGCGTAGAAACCCTCGTCGGCGCGGAAGGTGCGGGCGCAAAGGGCATGCTCGGCGTCGAGTTCCAGCACCTCGTCGACGAAGAGGAAGGGTGGACGGTGCGGGATGACGGACTGGGGGGCGAACATGCGTGCATAGGGGTAGGCGGTCCGCCCGGACATGGCAACCCGGTCCTGCCAAACCACGGGGACATTTGCCTTGGGCCTGGTTTCCCCTCACCCTGCCGGCATGCGCGCGGTCACCCTCTTTATGGCACTCTCATTCCTCTCCAGCTTCGGGGCCTCCGCCCCCAGACCCACCAAGGTCGGCGACCCGGTCCCCGCCGTCACCTGCAACGACCAGGACGGCAAGGCGATCGATGTCGCCAAGGAAGGCGCCAGCGGCCTCCTGCTCGTCTACTTCTACCCCAAGGCCGACACACCGGGCTGCACCAAGCAGGGATGCTCGCTCCGGGACGGCTGGGGCGAGCTCGGCAAGCGCGGGGTCAAGGTCCTCGGCGTGAGCACGGACGACGAAGCCGACCAAAAGGCCTTCAAGGAAAAGTACCGCCTGCCCTTCTCCCTGCTCGCCGACAAGGACAAGAAGGTCTGCCAAGCCTTCGGCGTGAGCACGACGCTCGGCTACGCCTCGCGCACGGCTTTTCTCTTCCGCGACGGCAAGTGCGTCTGGGTCGACCCCAAGTCGTCGACTGCCGACCAGGCAACGGTCGTGCTCAAGTTCCTCGAGACCGAGGGCAAGTGACGCCGGCGCGGCGGACCGCGCTCAGAAACCCTTGATCTTGAAGAGATCGGTGACGCTGCTGTTGCCGTGGATGCGCTTGATGGCATCGGCGAGCAGTGGCGCGACCGAGAGCACGGTGATGGGCAGGCCCTTGGGGACGACAGGCACGGTGTTGGTCGTGATGACCTCGTCGATGGGTCCCGCGCGCAGGCGGTCGTAGGCGACATCCTGCAGCATGCAGTGCGAGACGAGCGCGCGCACGGAGCGGGCTCCGTTCTTCTTGAGGAGCTCGGCCGCGGCCACGAGGGTTCCGGCGGTCTCGGTCATGTCGTCCACGAGCAGGATGTCACGGCCCTCGACCTCGCCGACGAGGCTCGTGGCCTGCACGGTGGTGTCGCTCGTGCGGCGCTTGGCCACGAAGCCGTAGGGCAGCCCGAGCATGTCGGCCACGGCCGCGGCGTACTTGAGGCCGCCCACGTCCGGCGAGAAGACGGTCGCCTCGCGGACCCAGGGCTTGCCGCGGATGTGCGCGTAGAAGATGGGCGAGGCGAAGAGGTGGTCGACGGGTATGTCGAAGAAACCCTGGATCTGCTGGGCGTGCAGGTCGACCGCGAGCACGCGGTTGACGCCGGCGGCGGTGAGCAGGTTGGCGACGAGCTTCGCGGTGATGGGCACGCGGGGCTTGTCCTTGCGGTCCTGTCGCGCGTAGCCGAAGAACGGCACCACCGCGGTGATGCGGTTGGCCGAGGCGCGGCGCATCGCATCGACCATGATGAGCAGCTCCATGATGCACTCGTTGGCCGGCATGCACGTGGGCTGGACGATGAAGACGTCGCACCCGCGGACGTTCTCGTTGATCTGGACGAAGGTCTCGCCGTCGGCGAAGCGCTTGACGGTGGCGGCGCCGAGGGGGACGCCGAGCCCGTCGCAGATCTCCTTGGCAAGGGCCGGGTTGGCGTTGCCAGTGAAGATCTTGAGGGGAGGGGTGCTCATGGCGCGGGCTTGCGCACAGCGTCCAAGGCGGCGGCGAGCGAATCAACCTTTTTGAAGAGATCGGGCAGCCGGCGGGCAAGGACCGCGACCCGGCGCTCAAGGCCGAAGGGCATGGCGGGCGTGCCGTTCATAAACCCATCGGCGGGCACATCCTCGAAGAGCCCCGCCTGGGCGCCGAGCTTGACGCGGTCACCGAGCCGCAGATGCCCGGAGACCCCGGCCTGCCCGCCCAGCACGCAACCGTCGCCGAGCACGGTCGACCCGGCGATGCCGGCCTGGGCGGCGATGAGGCACTGGCGGCCGATACGCACGTTGTGCGCGACCTGCACGAGGTTGTCGATCTTGGTGCCGCGCCCGACCACGGTGCGGCTGAAGCGGGCGCGGTCGAGGGTGGTGTTGGCGCCGACCTCGACATCGTCCTCGAGCTCGACCATGCCGATCTGCGGGATGCGCTCGATGCGGCCCTCGACCGGCTCGTAGCCGAAGCCGTCGGAGCCGATGACTGCGCCGCTCTGGATTCGGCAGCGCGCACCGACCACGCAGTAGTCAGCGAGAGTCACGCGGGGCTTAAGCCAGCTCTCCGCGCCGACTCGCGCGCCGACGCCAAGGTGACATTGCGCCTCAAGCGTGACACGGGGGCCGACCGCGGCGCCGGCAAGCACGGTGCAACCCGGACCAATGTGGGCGGAGGGGTCGACCGAGGCGGCGGGATCGATCGTAGCCGAGCGATGAATACCAGGAGCAGGACGCGGCCAGAGACGGGCCTCGATCGCCGCACAGACCAGCGCGAGCGCGTAGGAGGGGCGGTCGACACGCAGGAAGACCTGCCCGACGGCGGGCTTGCCGGCGTGCGCGATGGGCACGAGCACCGCGCCGGCGCGGGTGGACGCCACCTCGGCCTCGTAACGGGGATTGGCGAGGAAGCTAAGGTCGGACGGACCCGCGTCGCCGAGCGCGGCGATGCCCTCGAGCGTGCGGGTGCGTGCCGCGCCGTCACCCTCGACCGACTTCGCCTCGGTGATCGAGGCGAGCTGGTCGATGGTGAGGGCGAGCGTCATCGGGTTCAAAAACAAGGCGCCCCTGCCGGAGCAGGGGCGCGAGGGGCGCTTACTTGGCGGCGGGCTTCGGCGCGTCCGACTTGTAGTTGGCGTTCAGCTCGGCGATCACCGCGTCGGTGATGTCGAGGCTGGCGTCGCCGTAGAGGACGCCGCCCTTGGGCAGGACGAGGTCGAGACCCTTCGACTTGGCGATCTTCTCGACCGCGGGACGGATGTCGGCGTCGAGCGCGCGGCCCATCTCCTGAACGCGACCCTGGATGGTGTTGCGGGCCTCCTGGTCGAGCTGCTGGAGCTGGGTATACTTCTGACGGAAAGTCTCCTCCTTCACCTTGAACTCGGCCGCGATCTGCTGCTTGCCGGAGTCGCTGAGAAGGGGCGACTGGGCGCGCTTCTGGGTATCCTTGAGGTCGTCCTGGAGCTTCTGGACCTCATCGACCTTCTCCTGGACGGAGACCTTGGCGGCATCGACGCTCTTCTGGATGCTGGCCTGCTGCTCGGTGGCCTTGTTGTACTTCTTGGTGATCTCGTTGATGTCGACGATGCCGACCTTGGGGGGATTGCCCGCGGCGGCGACGGCGGCGACGAGGGTCAGGAACGCGGTGAGGGTCTTCATGGGAGTGGTGAATAAGCAGAAGGGGGACAAGGGAGGTTGGCAACCCTAACCGAGCCGCGGGACCTCAGAAGGATGTGCCGAAGCTGAAGTTGAGCTGCATCCCGTCGTCGTTGACCTTCACGGGACCCGTGCCGGTCTGGACAGTCGTGGGTGAGAGCGGGAAGCCGAAATCCAGCCGTAGGACCGCGCCGCCCAGGAGGATGCGCAGACCGATGCCGTAATCTCCGTTGAGCTGGCCCGGGGAGAAGTCATTCGACTCCGAGTTCACGAAGCCCCAGTCGGTGAACACCGCCCAGCGGAGCGTGTCGGAGGCCTTGATGGTGTACTCGGCCGTGAGCAATCCGTAGCTGAGTCCGCCGACTGGCTGGTAGAGCTGGGCCGCGGGCAGAGGCGCCGTCTGGAAGACATCGGGCGAGCCGACGTAGTTGTACTTGTAACCCCGGAGATCATAGGCACCGCCGAGCTGCTGACGCTCGTAGAAGGGGACCGGGGCATTGGGCTGGTAAGTGCCAGCGCGGGCGTAAAGGGAGAGTGTTTGCGTCGCCTCGCGGGAGATCAGGAACCACTTGCCCACGCGCAGGTCGGTTTTGAGGTAATCGACATCACCACCCAGACCACCACCGGCGTACGTGTTGGTCAGGGCAACGCGGTAGCCGCGGGTCGGGAAGGTGAATTCGTCGCGCGTGTCCCTGACCAGCGACAAGGTCAGCTCGGGGATACTCTTGCTCACGCCGGACTCGGCGAGGACGTCGGGCGGGACCACGGCCGCGTTGACATTGCTCAGCTCGACGGAGCGCGCTCCGGCGGAAAGGCGGGCCTGCACCCCGAGGATGTTGCGTCGGGCATAGACATCGAAGCCGCGCGTCTGCACGTCGTAGTAGCTCGACTGGTAGCCGGAGAAGCGCTGGTAGAGGTTGTAGCCGACCGCGAGGTCGCGCTCCCAGAGTGCAGGCTCCTCGAAGCTGTGCTCGATGGAGTTGGAGAGGTTGCCGGCGGAGACGCGCAGGCGGAACTTCTGGCCGCCACCCCGGAACCAGCCCTCGGGATTAAAGGCGTCGAAGTTGCCCTCCGAGTACTCGACGAAACCGACGAGCTGCTCGACCGAGCTGAATCCGGCCCCGAACGAGACCATGCCAGTCGGGCCCTCCTTGAGTGCGATGAGCAGGTCGCGCTGTTCGGGCACCGCGGTGGGCGCGGGGGTCACGCGCACGCTCTCGAAGAAACGGGTGTTGCGCAGGCGGTTCTCGGTGCGGCGGGCGGCGGTGAGGTCGAAGGTGTCACCGGGAGCGAGCGCGAGCTCGCGGGCCACGACGGTCGACCGGGTCTTGGTGTTGCCCTCGATGAGGACCTGACGGACGGTGCTCGGCGTGCCCTCGCGAATCTCGAAGCGGACGTCGATGGCCCCGGTCTGTAGGTTGGGCGTGCGCACGACGCCGATCTGGACGTCGAGGTAACCACGGCTGCCATAGGCGGCGCGGAGCTTGTCCACCGCGACCTCGACGGCGGCCGCGCTGTACCAGACGCCCGGAGCGAGCTGGTCGGTCTCGGAGGCAATCAGCCCGGAGTCCTCGGCGCGATTGCCGACCACCGCCAGCAGCTTCTCAGTGCTAAAGGGCGAGGCTGCGTCCTTGCCGAGCTCATTGCCGGTGACTTGCACCTGGCCGAAGGCGTAGCGCTTGCCCTCCTTGATGCGGAAGACGACATCGACCCAACCCTCGTCGCCCGAGATATCGCGGACCGCGCATTGCGTGGCGGCATCGGTCGAGGCGATCTCGACGTCAAGGAACCCGCGCGCGCGGTAAAAGGCGAGGATGCCCTCGCAGTCCTGCCGGTAGTCGTCGACGCTCAGGCGGCCGCCTCCAGTCAGACCGGAGAGCTTCCACCAGCGCCAGCTGCCGACCTTGAGCTCGGCGCCCTCGAGCAACTCGGACTCGGAAATTTTCTCGGCTCCCTGGATCTCAACAGTGCTGACGCGGAGGGACGGACTGAGCTTGGCCACGGCCACTAGCTCGACGCGGCCGTCGGCGGCGGCTTTGCGGCGGATGTCGATGGTCGAGAACGGACGGTTCTTGCGGAGGCGCTCGATGGCCTTGTTGCGACCGCGCGCGAGGGCGGCAAGGTCGAGCGAGTCGCCGGCCTTGATGCCGAGATCCTCAATCAGGTCGGCCTCGTCCTCACGACCGCCCAGGCCCTCGATTCGAAGGGAGGCGACAAGCGGACGGGGCTCCACGACCACGCGGACATCGACCTGCCCACTGGCCGCGTCGACCACGGGAATGACCTCCGCCTGGGCGAAGCGCCCGGTGGCGTAGAGGGTGCGCACCGTGTCGGCGGCGGCCTCGCGGGAGAAGGGAGTGCCCGCGCGCAGAGAGACGTGGGCGAGGACATAGGCCTCGGAGACGGCGCCGGCGCCAGAGACCTCGACCGTGACCTTGCGGACGTTCGGCTCGGCTGCGAGGGCGCAGGCAGGAAGGAGCGCGGCAGCCAGCAGGAGGCGGGCGAGGCGACGGGGAGAGGAGGTCATGAATGCGGGTTTTCCCGGGCGGGAGTCTCAAAGCGGGTCAGGGCGGCGTTGAAGTAGAGATTGATGTCACCCGTAGGGCCATTGCGATTCTTGGCAACAATCAGCTCACGGAGGAACATACCGTTGGCGTTGGGGACTTCCGCCTCGGCCTCGATTGCCTTGCGGTCCGCGGCGCTGGCCTTGGCGATGAGCAGCACGATGTCGGCGTCCTGCTCGATGGAGCCGGACTCGCGCAGGTCGGACATGCGCGGCTGGCGCGCCTCGTCCTCCGACTTTCGGTTGAGCTGCGCGAGGGCGATGACTGGCACGCCGAACTCCTTGGCCATCGCCTTGATGCTGCGAGAGACCTCGGCGATTTGCTGCTCGCGGGGAAGCGAGGCGTCGAGGCCGTTGATCAGTTGAATGTAGTCGATGACGATGAGGTCGAGCGGCTCGCGGGAGTGGGCCCGACGGCACTTCGCGCGGATCTCAAGGATGGTCTGCCCGCCGGTATCATCGATGAGCAGCGGCTTGCCCTTGTACTCGGCGGCGGCGTCGACCAGGTCGCGCTGGGCCTGGGGATCCGGATAGGCGCTGCGGAGCTTGCCGAGGTTGACGCGGGCGCGCGAGCAGAGCAGGCGCAGGGCGAGCTCACGCGAGGGCATCTCGAGCGAGAAGAGCAGCGTGCGGGCGGGCTTGGCGCCGGCGCGCTTGGGGAACAGGGCGGCCTCGATGAAGTTGAGGGCGATGGAGGTCTTGCCCATGCCGGGGCGGGCCGCGACCACGACCATCTGACCGGAGTGGAAGCCGAAGGTGAGCGAGTCGAGGTCCTCGAAGCCAGTGGGGAGCCCTTGGGCGGACGAGCGGTCGCGGATGATGCGCTCGACGAGGTCCATGGCATCGCCGATGGGCTTGTCGATGAGCTGCACGCTCTCGGCGATGCGCGACTCGCTGATGCGGAAGAAGGCCTGCTCGACGCTGTCGAGCAGCTGGTCGATGCCCTCGGCGTGCGCGTGCGCCTTCTCCACTGTGGCGACGGAGGTCGCGATGAGCTGTCGGATGAAAAACTTCTCGCGGACAATGGTCAGCCAGTGGCGTGAGTTGGCGCTGGAGGCGACGAGGCTGGAGAGCTCGTTGACGTAGGCGGGGCCACCGACGTTCTCCAGGCGGCCGTCGCGGCGCAGCTGCTCGACCAGGGTGATCTCGTCGATGCCGACGTTGCGCTGCGAGAGATCGATGGCGGCGCGGAAGATATCCTGGTGCGCGGGGCTGAAGAAGTGCTCGGGCATCAACCGCTCCTGGAGGCACTGCTGGAGGGTGTCGCCGCCATCGATGATGACGCTCGCGATCAAGCCGCGCTCGGCATCGAGGTTGTGCGGAGGCACGCGGTCGCCCGTCTGGACGTTGGGGTCCGGTAGTCGGCGTTTCTGGAAGGAGCGCTCGGCCATGGGGGGGGCGGGGTACGGACAATGTGAAGCGGATAGGCGGGAGCAAGACAGCGCGGAACCATCCACCACTTATTCCCGCACTTATCGACAGCCCGCACGGCCAGGCCCAAAAACAAGGATGCCCGCCTGTGGCGGGCATCCGAAAGGTGCTCAGGCGCGGCTTACTCGGCCTTCTTGCGGTCCGACTTCTCCTTCTTGGGGCGACGGGGCTTCTCCGACTTGTAGTCGGGGGCCTCGGCCTCCTCGGCGGGCGCAGCCTCCTCGACAATCGGGTTCTCCGAGACGACCTCGAAGGGCAGCTCGATGGTGACGGTGGAGTGGAGGCGGACGTTGGCGGAGTGCTTGCCGAGGAGCTTGATCGGGCCCTGGCCGAGGTGGATGCGCTTGCGCTCGATCTCGATGCCGGACTCGGCGAGCTTGGTCGCGATCTCAGCGGTGCTGATGGCGCCGAACATCTTGCCGCCCTCGCCGGTCTTGACGGCGAAGGTGAGTGAGACGGCCTGGAGCTTGGCGGCGAGTCCGTTGGCGACCTCGAGGTCGCGGGCCTCGCGGACGGTGCGGGCCTTCTGGAGCGCCTCGACGTACTTGCGGTTGGCCTGGTTGACAGGGAGGGCGATGCCCTGCGGGAGCAGGTAATTGCGGGCGTAGCCGGCGCGAACGCGCACCTGCTCGCCCTCGGCGCCGAGGCCGTCGACGGGCTTGATGAGAAGAACTTCAGTGAGAGCCATGGTTGTCTGTGGGTTTAAGGTTTTGGGTTAAGGGGAATCAGAAGGGGACGTCGTCGTCGGGAGCCGGGTCGGACGCGGGGGCGGATCCGCCGCGGGCGCCGCCGGAGCGCGGGGCGGGGCTGTCGCCGTCGGCGGAGGCGCCGGGGGCGCGGCCGCCGATGAAGGTGAAGTTCTCGAGCACGACGCCGAGGCGGGAGCGCTTCTCGCCCGTCTTCTTGTCGTCCCACTGGTCGAGCTTGAGGCGTCCCTCAACGAGGATGCCCGAGCCCTTGGTGCAGTACTTGGCGATGATCTCGGCCTGCTTGCCGTAGGACTCGATGTCGACGTAGGTGACCTCCTCGCGCTTCTCGCCTTCCTTGGTCGTGTAGGACCGATTGATGGCGAGGGAGAACTTCGTCAGGGGCTGGCCGCTGGGCAGGGCGCGCGACTCGGGGTCGCGGGTCATATTGCCGGCGAGGATGACGCGATTGAAGGAGGAGGCCATGGGCGGAAACGGTCGATCCTTAGATCGACTGGATGAGGATGCGGTTGACCGAGCGGTCGAGGCGCAGCTTCTCGCGGAAGGCGACGGGCGCGCTGACGGGACCCTTGAAGGTGAACTGCACGTAGAGTCCGGAGGGGAGGCGGCGGTCGGTGGTGCGGGCGAACTCGCGCTGGCCGAGGTTCTTGACCTCGGTGACGGCGGCGTCGACGGCCTTGAAGGTCTCCTTGAGCTTCTCGATCACGGTGTCGGGGGATTCGGTGACGCCGCGGAGGTCCAGCACCAGGGTGGCGCGGTAGTTGCGGCGGATCTGTGTCTTGGTCATGATGGTCTGCGGGTGTTGGTGAGGTTTTGGGCGGCGGCGAGGCCGCGGGAAAAGAGGGTTTGAAGTCCGTGGATGAAGTCCGGGGTGGCGCGCTCGAGGGCGGCTCGGTCGGCCTCCGGCATGCGGCCGAGTACGTGGTCGGCGAGGTCCTGGGCGGGATGGCGCTTGGCGCCGATGCCGACGCGGGCGCGGATGAAGGTCGGGCCGAGGTGGGCGAGGCAACTCGCGACACCGTTGTGTCCGGCGGCGGAACCTTGGTCGGCGAGGCGCATCACGCCGGGCTCGAAGGCGATGTCATCGTGCAGGATGACGCAGGCGGCGGGCTCGATTCGGTGAAACCGGAGGAAGGCGGCGAGCGGCTGTCCAGTCTCGTTCATGAAGACGAGCGGCTTGATGAGGTGCACGGGGCCCGAGGGGAGGTTCGCCTTGGCCACGAGGGCGGGGAACTTCGACTCGGCCTTCCAGGCTGCACCCAACTTCTCGGCGAAGGCATCGAGCACCATCCAGCCCGCGTTGTGGCGGGTGGCGGCGTATTCGGCGCCGGGGTTGCCGAGAGCGGCGAGGACCGCGGGAGGCATTGGACTTCAAAGAACGGGAAAGGAACCGGGCGTTGCCCGGCGGGACACTTACTTCTTGGCCGGAGCGGCGGGCGCCTTGGCGGCGTCGCCGGCAGGGGCGGCGGCGGGCGCGGCACCGGCGGCGGGCGCGGCAGCGCCATCGGCAGCAGGGGCGGCCGTACCGTCGGCGGCAGGGGCGCCAGCGGCGGGAGTCGCGGCGACTTCCTCGGCGGCCATCTCGGAAACGATCGCAATGACGCGCTTCTGGTCGCCCGGGAAGGTGATGCCGGCGGGAGGCTTGACCTCGCCGACGTGAATCGACTCGTTGACCTTGAGGTGCGAGACGTCGACCTCGATGAACTCAGGGAGATCCTTGGGGAGACAGCGCACGTTGACGGTCTGCGAGACGAGGGCGAGGGTGCCGCCGTCGAGCTTCACGCCGACAGGCTCGCCGACAGTGCGGACGGGCACGGCGGCGGTCATCGGGGAGTTCGGGTCGATCTCGAGGAGGTCGATGTGGAGGAACTTCTGGGTGATGGGGTGGCGCTGGTACTCCTTGATCAGGGTCAGCATCTTGCCCGCGCCCTCGACGGAGAGCTCGATGAGGGCGGCACCGGCACCCTTGGCGCGCATGAGGAGGCGGAAGGCGACCTGGTCGACGGCGACCATGCGGTTGCCGGACTTGCCGTAGATGACGGCGGGGATGGCGCCGGCGACGCGCAGGCGACGGGACGGGCCGCGGCCATTGCCCTCGCGGGTTTTGACGGTGAGCTGGAGCTGCTTCATAGTGAGTGGAAAGAGGATGTGGTTCCCGGTGAGTCGCGGGCCCGGAGTGACTCCGGCCGTGCCTCTCCCGGGGGAAAGGAGGGTCGAACGTGAGGCTCCCCCACCCCCTTGGCAAGGGGAAATTGAACCGAGATGCCCAAACCCGACCTTCGGTGGATTTAGACTTCTTTCCCGCCCTGCCCTTCGGCAGATTAAGCCTTCCCCTCCGGCCGGAGTGGCGAAATGGCAGCCGCAGCTGACTCAAAATCAGCCGCCCTTAAAGCGTGTGGGTTCGAGTCCCACCTCCGGCACCGGGGCATTACCATCGCATGCGCCGACTCCTACTTCTCCTCGCGACCCTCTTGGTCGTCCCGAAGTCGTCGGCCGAGCAAACCCTGCTCATCGGCTACCTTCCATATCGGTCGGTGGCGGACCTCGATATGGCGCGGTACCCTGGCCTGACCGATCTCATCCTCTTCTCGGCGGAACCGCGGGCGGACGGATCGCTCGACCTCTCACGGCTGGCCGCCGTGCCATGGGACAGACTGAGGGCTTTCCAGTCCGCTGGGGGTCGCGTGCACATCTGCCTTGGCGGATGGGGGCACTCGGAACACTTCGCTGCGGTCACCGCCGACGACACCCTGCGCGCGAGACTGGTGTCGGAGGTCGTCCGCCTCTGCGCCAAGCACGATCTCGCCGGCGTCGACCTCGACTGGGAACACCCCAAGGGCAAGAGCCAGCTCGCCGCTTACGGCCAACTGGTCGCGGCTCTCCATGCGGCGCTCGCAGAACGCAAAGGGCTTGTCTCCGTGACACTTGCCTCAGCCAACCAACTGCCATCCAACGCCGTCCGCTACGCCGACCGCATTCAGCTCATGGCCTACGACATGCCAGGGCCTCACGCCACCCTGGAAGCCGCGAGCACGCGCATCGACGGCTTGCTCGCGGCCGGCGTGCCCGCGCACAAGGTCATCCTCGGTGTGCCTTTCTACGGACGCGGCGTGTCCGACCGCAGCCGCACCCTCCCCTATCGCGAGATTCGACTGCGTCACAGACTCGAGCCGGGCCAGGATGAGGCGGACGGCCTCGCCTTCAACGGCCCGGTCACGGTGAAGCGCAAGGCCGGGCTCGTGCTCGAGCGCGCGCTCGGAGGCGCGATGGTCTGGGAACTGACACAGGACGCCTCGGGCCCGGACAGCTTGCTCGCCGCATTGCGTCTCGGCCTCGACGCCCCTCGATGAGAGTTGCCTTCGGCCTTGCCACGCGTTGGAATCGCATGATGCGCCGCTTGTTTTCGCTACTCATCCTCGCGACCACCATCCTGCCAGCGGCGGAGCCGAGCGCGCCCCGCCCTCGCAACATCGTCTTCATCCTCGCCGATGACCTCGGGTACGGCGAGCTCGGCTGCTACGGACAGCAGAAGATCCGCACGCCCAACCTCGATCGCCTCGCCGCCGAGGGCACGCGCTTCACCCAACATTACTCCGGCGCACCCGTCTGCGCTCCCGCGCGCTGCGTCCTTCTCACCGGCAAGCATCTCGGACATGCCGAGATCCGCGGCAACCGCCAGGCCGGTCTGAGCTTCCCGGAGTATAAGGGAGAGGGACAGCACCCCATCACGGCGACCAACCGCACGCTCGCCGAGACCCTGCGCACGGCGGGCTTCGCCACCGGGGCGATGGGCAAGTGGGGCCTCGGCCCCGTCGGCTCGAGCGGCGATCCCAACGCGCGCGGCTTCGACCTGTTCTTCGGCTACAACTGCCAAGCCCTGGCACACTCCTTCTATCCCGCGCACCTCTGGCGCAACGCGGAGCGCGTGCCACTCAATGAGCGCCCCATCCCCGGCAACGCCCAGCAAGCCGAGGGCGAGGTGCGCATGGAGGACTGGACCGGCAAGGTGCATGCCTCGACGCCGATTCTCGCCGAGGCCGTGGGCTTCATCGAGCGCAACAAGGGGCGGCCGTTCTTCCTCTACCTGCCCTTCACCGAGCCGCACGCCGCCCTGCAGCCGCCCATCGCGGCGGTGGATCAATACCCGAAGGAGTGGGACACTGTGCCTTACCGGGGACAAAACGGCTACACGCCGCACCCGCGACCCCGCGCCGCCTACGCGGCGATGGTCTCGGAACTTGACCGACACGTCGGCGCGGTGCGCGCCGCGCTGGAGAAAGCCGGCATCCTCGATGACACGCTGATCATCTTCACCTCTGACAACGGCACGACGCACGGCGCAAAGGATCCCGCCTTCGGCGTCGGCGGGGTTGACGCCGCGTTCTTCAACTCGGTCGCCGGCCTGCGCGGACTCAAGGGCAGCGTCCACGAGGGCGGCCTGCGCGTGCCAACACTCGCCCGCTGGCCGCGCGGCGTGAAGGCGGGCGCGGTCGACGCGACCCCGAGCTATTTCGCCGACTGGTACCCCACCCTCTGCGCCGCCACTGGCGTCAAGGCCCCCGCGGGGCTCGACGGCGAGAATCTCTGGCCCGTGCTCACCGGGGCGGGCCGACTGGCGGAGCGTCGGCCGATGGTGTGGATCTATCCGGAATACACCGGACAGGTCGCAGTGCGCCTCGGCGACCTCAAGGTGATGCGCAAGGGGCTGCTGAGGAAGAAGCCGGATGCCTGGGAAGTCTACGACATCGCCAAGGACCCGAAGGAGACGACGGACATCGCCTCGTCCCATCCTGACGCAATCGAGCGAGCCCGCCGGATTTTGCGCGAGCAGGACGCAGGCAACGCGCTCTTCCCCCTTAACTGGGATAAGTGAGGGCGGAAGGTTTGTCTTGAGGGGAAATCCCCTTAAGTCCCTTCCCCTTGGCCACGAACCAGCCACTGCGTCTCTGCCTAACCGGCGCCGCCACCCACGCGGCGCCAGTGGCGGCATGTGCGCATGGCGCGGGCCGGCACGTCATCGTCTGCCTCGCCACCAACCTCGGTGCTGCCGAAACCTTGGCTGAGGAGACGGGACACCTGCTGCGCATCCTCGGGGCAGCGGAGCCGACGGCGCGGGCGGTCAGCGAGGCCGACGCGGCGGTCGACGATTTCGAGGCCGAGTGCGACCTGCTCGGCGTGCTCGCCGAGTTGCGGCACGGCGCGCACGACAGCGCCCGCCCGCTGCTCATCGCCTGCGCACCGAGCGCGCTGCTCCGCGCCGCACCCGCGCCCACCGAGCTCGCCGCCCGTGAGCTGCGCGTGACCGCCGGTGACACCGTCGACCTCCGCGCACTGGCCAACCGCCTCGCCACGATGGGCTACGCGGCCGAGGGGGGGGGG
>JBMSKH010000026.1:0-25954 GCA_049419705.1 Opitutales bacterium | reverse complement strand
TCGTCTGGATCATCTGCCTCTTCGTCAACGTCGGCATGTGGTTCGAGCGCTTCGTCATCACCGTGACCTCGCTCGCCAACGACTACCTGCCCTCGAGCTGGGGTTACTACAGCCCGACCATCGTGGACATCTTCACCTTCTTCGGGACCTTCGGCTTCTTCTCCGTCCTCTTCCTACTCTTCGTCCGCTTCCTCCCGCTCCTCCCGATCGCCGAGGTGAAGATGGTCGTCCCCCAGGCCGACCCCCACGCCCACTGATCCCGGAGCCCGCACCCCGATGAACGCCCCGACTTCCCAGGACAACCCCCCCCGCCGCGAGGACCGCATCCACGGCGTGGCCGCCACCTTCCGCGACGTCCCCTCCGTCTTCAAGGCCGCCGAGCGCGTCCGCGATGCCGGCTGGACCAAGTGGGATGTGCACACGCCATTCCCCATCCACGGCATGGACGCCGCCATGGGCCTGCCCCGCTCGCCCGTGCCCCGGCTCACCTTGCTCGGCGGACTCACCGGCTTCGTCGCCGGCTGCCTGCTCACCTGGTACACCAACAGCTTCGACTACCCGCTGATTGTCGGCGGCAAGCCCTACTGGAGCGTGATCTACCCGTTCCCCGTGCTCTACGAGTGCACCATCCTCTTCGCCGCCTTCGGCACCTTCTTCGGGCAGTTCATCTTCAACCGCCTGCCCCGCCACCATCACCCGCTCTTCGAGCTACCGCAGTTCGCCCGGGTCTCCGACGACAGCTTCATGATCGTCCTCGAGGCCACCGACCCGCGCTTCAACCCGGATGGCGCCTACGACCTCCTCGCCTCGCTCGGTGGGCAGGACATCACCCTCGTCCGCGACTGAACCCATGCGCATCGCCCTTGCCATCCTCGGCTTCCTGACCGTCGCCACGGTCGCCTTCCTCGGTTTCCAGGGGAAGACCTCGAAGGACACGCCCGTCTATGTCTTCGATGACATGGACTACCAGCCCAAGTACGACCCGCAGGGTGTCAGCGGCTTCTTCGCCGACGGCAGCGCCTCGCGTCCCGCCGTCGCCGGCACCGTGCCCCGCGGCACCGGTCTCGACTCCGCCCAGGTGCTCTCCGCCGAGTACCGTCGCGCGGAGTCGCTCAATCCCTCCTTCGTCACTGGCAAGGACGCCTCCGGCGCCTTCCTCGCGGACTTCCCCGCCGCCTCGCTCACCCTGGGCGCCGACGGCAAGCCCAAGCCCTACGTCATTGATTCCGCCGTGCTCGCGCTCGGTCAGAAGAAGTATGCCATCTATTGCGCTGTCTGCCATGGCGCGGCCGCCGACGGCAACGGCATCCTCAAGGCGCGCTCCGCCATCGAGGGCGCCGAGGCCATCCCCACCATTGCCAACCTCCAGACCGCGATGTACCGCGCCTATCCCAACGGCCAGCTCTACGACGTCATCGCCAACGGCAAGAACACCATGCAGCCCTACGGCGCCTATCTCTCGCCCGAGGAGCGCTGGGCCGTCGTCGCTTACCTGCGCGCCCTGCAGCTCTCGCAGGCCTGCCCCCCTGAGCTCGCCCCGGCCTCGGTGAAGGCCGTGACCAAGTGACCCCTTCCGCCATGAGCGATCCCCGTTCCCCCTCCGCCTGGTCCGCCCGCTGGCCGCTCTTCGCTGGCCTCGGCGCCGCGTGCCTCGCGGTCGTCTACTACTTCGCGCTCGGCACGCCGATTGAGGCGGGCGCCCGCAACCAGCTGTCGCTGCTCTATGGCGCGATGTTTTGGATCTCGGTCCTGGTCGGCATCCTGATGCTCACCATGCTCACCCGGCTCTTCGACGCCGGCTGGGCCCCGATCATCCGCCGCTCCTGGGAGTTCCTCCTGCCCGCGCTGCCCCTGCTCATCCTGCTCGGCATCGCCCCGCTCGCCTTCACGCCCTCGCTTCGCCACGCGGTCTGGGAATGGACGACCGCCGCCGACCACGCCGCGCACGCGAAGTCCTGGTTCCTCAACGAGCCGTTCTTCCTCGGTCGCATCGCCTTCTACCTCGTCGCCTTCGCCGCGCTGACCTGGGCCCTGCGCCGCTCGTCCTTCCGCCAGGACGCGGACCGCACCGCCGGGCACACCGACACCCTGCACGCGGTCTCCGCCGCGGGCGTGCCTGTCGCCGCGCTGACGCTGACCTTCCTCGCCTTCGACTGCCTGATGGCCCTCTCGTACCACTGGTTCTCCACCATGTACGGCGTCTGGTTCTTCTCGCTCTCCATCCGACTCGCGCTCGCGGTGACCGTCATCCTCACCCACGTGCTCGCGACCCGCGGCTGGCTGGGCGGCCTGCTCAACCAGGCGCACCGCCACGTGCTCGGCTGCCTGATGCTGGCCTTCACCGTTTTCTGGGCCTATATCAGCTTCTCGCAGTACTTCATCATCTACAACGCCAACATCCCCGAGGAGACCTTCTGGTACAACATCCGCGAGGTCGATGCCGCGACGGGTGCCAAGAACCAGTGGTGGTGGGTCTCGATGTTCATGGTCTTCGGCTTCTTCCTGCTGCCGTTCATCACGCTCCTCTTCTACCGCACGAAGATCGTCGCCTCGCGCCTCGTTGCCGTGGCCTCGCTCATCCTGGTCGGCGGACTCGCCGACCTCTGGTTCAACGCCATCCCTCGCAAGATCCACGACGCGAGCGCGCTCGGCTACCATGTCCCCGCCTTCCTCGTCCCCCAGCTCGGGCTCGATCTGCTCGCCGTGCTTGGCTTCGGGGCCCTCGTGACCGCGGTCTTCCTGCGCTCAGCCGGCACCGCCGAGTGCATCCCCATCCACGACCCCCGCATCCGCGAATCCATCGACTACCATGAATGACCACTCCCGCGGCGCGCCGCCGCTGGTCGGCGCCCATACCCTCTCCTGGCTCGGGGTCGCCGCCTTCGTGCTCGTGGCCTTCGGCTGCGTCGCCGTCGCCTACCTCCTGACCCGTCCCTCGGCGCCCGCCGATGCCGCCTATCGCGAGCAGCAGATCCAGCTCCGCCGCGACCTCGAGGCCAAGGCGCAGGAGGCGCTCACCCAGCCCGGACGCAACGCCGACGGCACCTACCGCGTGCCCATCGACCAGGCCATGGCTCTCCTCGCGGCCGACAACGCCCGCTTCGCCCGTTTCCGCGCGGCCTCCCAGGCCCAGCCCGCCAAGTAAACCATGTCTTTCCCGTCCGCACCGCAGGCCGAGGGGCACGCGGCCTCCCTCGCCGAGAACAATCTCGCCCGTGTCGCGCAGATCGATCGCTCCCTCCGCTCGCCTGTCGTCCTGCTCACTGTCCTCGCGGCCCTCTGGCTCGTGCTCGGGTCGGCGCTGGCGCTCATCGCCTCGATCAAGCTCCACCTGCCTGAGTTCCTGAACACCGAGACGCTCACCTACGGGCGCGTCCGCGCCCTCCAGCAGGTGGCGCTGGGCTACGGCTGGTCCTTCAACGCCGCCCTCGCCGTCGCGCTCTGGATGATGCACCGTCTGGGCCGGGTCGAGCTGCGTCAGGGCTGGGTCGCCGTCCTCGGCGCGCTCGGCTGGAACGCCGCTCTTGCCTATGGCCTGTTCGCCATCGCCCTGGGACAGCAGACCGGTGTCGACTGGCTCGAGATGCCCCGCGAGGTCGGTCCCGTGCTCGGCGTGAGCTTCCTCCTTGTCGGTCTTTGGTCGGTCGTCGCGTTCTCGCGCCGCCAGACCTCCCACGTCTACGCCTCGCAGTGGTACATCCTGGCGGCGATGTTCTGCCTGCCCGTCCTCTTCCTCGGGGCGCAGGTGATGCTCCTCTGGTTCCCCGCCCGCGGCGCCGTGCAGGCTATTGCGTCGGGTTGGTACACCCACGGCGTGGTCGCCCTCTTCCTCGCCCCGATCGCGATTGCGGCCCTCTATTACGTGGTGCCCAAGGTGCTGGCGCGTCCCCTGCGCGCCTACTACCTCGCGGTGGTCGGCTTCTGGACCTTCGTGCTCTTCGGCGGCTGGGCCGGTGTCCAGTCGCTGGTCGGCGGCCCCATCCCCGTCTGGCTCCAGTCGACCAGCGTCGTAGCCGCGGTCATGACCATTATCCCTATCTTCATCACCGCGATCAACCTGCATGGCACCCTCGCCGGTGGTTGGTCTCGCGTCTGGCGCGACCCTGTCCTCAGCTTTGCCGGATTCGGCGCGCTCTGCCTGACGCTGTCCGGGCTCGTGGGCGCCTTCATGTCGACACGCTCCGTCAGCGTCGCGACGCGCTTCACCGACTTCACCGTCGGCCACGCGCAGCACGTTGCGCACGGCTTCATCGCAATGGCCCTCTTCGCCGTGCTCTATTACGCCCTGCCGCGCCTCGCGCGCCGCGAGTGGCCCTCAGCGGCGCTCATCCGCACTCACTTCTGGCTCTGCGCCCCCGGCACGGTTGGTGTCGTCGCCACGCTGTCCGTCCACGGCTGGATCCAGGGCGCGCAGTGGAACGCCGCCGTCCTGACGCCGGCGCAGATTGCCGCCGCGTCCCAGCCTTGGAACGTGGCCGTGACCGCCGGTTCGCTCCTCATGACCCTCGGACACCTCGTCTTCTGCGGCCACGTCCTCTGGCTGCTCGCCCCCCGTGGCGAGCGCCGCGATGATTCGACCCAGCACGCCCGATGAAAAACCTCCATCTCATCTACGCCGGCGTCTTCTTCACCCTCGTCTTCTCCTGGGGCGGGCTGGTGCTGAGCAGCCAGGTCCAGCAGGCCGGGCTCGTCCCCGCCGCATCCGAGGAGGGCAGCGCCCTCTACCCGCGCCGTCCCTCGGGCGCCGCCATCCAGGGCAAGGATGTCTACATCTCGCAGGGCTGCGTGGCCTGTCACACCCAGCAGGTGCGCCCGGCCGGCCTCGGCGGCGACATCGCCCGCGGCTGGGGTCAGCGCCCGACCGTCGCCCGCGACTACATCCTGCAGGACCGCCTGCTCCTCGGCTCGCTGCGCACGGGTCCGGACCTCGCGGATATCGGTGGGCGCCAGTCCTCCGATGATTGGCATTACCTGCACCTCTTCGACCCGACCCTGACCTCCCCCGGGTCGAACATGCCCGCCTTCCGGCACCTCTTCGAGCTGCGCCGCGCCAGCGCCACGCCTGCCAAAGACGTCGTGCGCATCCCCGCCACCCATCCCCACGCCGCGCCCGCCGGGCAGGAGTGGGTCCCGACCGAGCGCGGACGCAACCTCGTCGCCTATCTCCGCTCGCTCCGCCTGGATTACAATTCGCCCGAGGCGAAGCTGAAGGAATGACGCCATGAACGACCGCCGCAACGATCCCCGCCACTCCCGCCGTCCGGAATCCTCCGGCCGCGGCTTCCCTGAGGACTTCTCGGACGGCAAGCTCGCCGAGGTGCACAGCCGCCTCGCGCAGGAGAAGGAGGAGCCCACCGAGGGCTTCTCGGGCCTCCCCATCCTCATCGTCTTCATCTTCTGCGCCCTCGGCTTCTGGGCGGGTGTCTACCTGACGCGCAACGCCGCCGGCTTCTCCGCCGCCACCTTCGACCTCGACGCCGTCCAGGTCGCGGCCGACGCGGGTCCCAAGGCCTTCGAACCCGACCCTGCCAAGGGCGAGAAGCTCTACGCCCTCCAGTGCGCGTCCTGCCACCAGCCCAACGGTCTCGGTCAGCCCGGTGTCTATCCCCCGCTCGCCGGGTCCGACTGGGTTTCGGGCGACGACGCGCGCATCATCAAGATCGTCCTGGCCGGACTCGCCGGCGAGGTCCAGGTCAAGGGCAACACCTACAACAACAACATGCCCAACATCGGCGCCGCCCTCAAGGACGCCCAGGTCGCCCACATCGTCACCTACGTCCGCCAAGCCTGGGGCAACACCTCCGCGCCTGTCACCGACGCCCGTGTCGCCGAGATCCGCAAGGCCATCGGCGCCCGCGGACAGTACAGCGGCAAGGAAATCCTCGCCGAGCACCCGCTCGGGAAGTGAGTCGTTAAGAGGATAGAGTTTAGAGGATAGAGGAGGGAGGGTGGAGATAGTCTTACGCTCGTTAAGGCGTTCCACTTCGCTCTAGGAAAAGAAAGGGCCCGCTGATTGGCGGGCCTTCTTGTTTTGTCCTCTAACCTCTAACCTCTAACCTCTAACCTCTTACCTCTTACTTCTGACCTCTCCCTCAGGCGTGCTTCTTGATTAGGTCCCCGATCTGCTTCTTCGCATTGGGAGGCGCGCCGACCATCTTGTCGACCACCGTTCCGTTCTTGTACAGGAAGAGGGCGGGGATGGAGCTGACACCCAGCTGCTGGGCGAGCGGCAGGTTCTTGTCGGAGTCCAGGCTCACCTTGCAGATCTGCACGACATCGGCCTGCTCGTCGGCGATTTGGTCGAGGACGGGTGAGAGCTGGCGGCAGGGGCCGCACCAGGTCGCCCAGAAGTCCACGAGGACGAGCTTGCCGGTGGCCTTGACGGCGGCGTCGTAGGTCGACGCCTCCAGTTCGATGATCTTTTCGGATGCCATGGAAAGGGGCTCAGACCTTGGTCTTGGAGAAGAGCTCCAAGGCGAAGAAGACGGCGCAGCCGATTGAGGCCACTGCGGTCAGGACGTCGAGGGCGACCACGATGCCAGTGACAGGCGCATCGACGGCGACCCCGGTCGTCGGGGAGAGTGAGGAAGGGCGCGTGACCGGAGCGGCGGCGGGCTTGGGCGTCGTCGCCGCGGGGGGCGGGGGCAGGGGAGTGCCCGCGGCGGGCGGCGGAGGCAAGGGTGCTCCGGATGCCGCGCGAGGCTGGAGCTTGAGCTTGGGCGGCTGGGAGGCAGCGGCGTCGTTTTGCGCACCGCTGGCACCAGGGCCAGGCGGGGGCGGCGGAGGGGGAGGAACCTCGTTGCTCATTGGGGGACTTCCACGGTGGATGGGGTCGGGGCGGAGTCAATCCGGCAGTGCCCCTTGCCGGTCGTCCCCGTGTTTGCGGAGCAGGTCGGCCACCTCCCGGGGGTCGGCGTCTCCCAGGTTTCGGCCCTTGCGCGCCAAATCCTCGGAGGTGCGGATGACCGCCTCGGTCATGCGCTCATGGGTCTCCTCCGAGCCCCCAGCCAAGGTGAAGCCCTCACCGCGGGTCAGGCGCTTGTGACCGTCCTTTCCGTCGAGGCCCAGGCCCAGAAGGTGACGGCGGTTTGCGGCGGATTTTGCCTTCTTCTTGGCCACAGGCTCCAAGATGGACGGTTCCCAGCTGCCTTCAAGTCATTCGCCCGATTCCTCGCCCCCGCGCGGCGTGTCGAATTCCGAGCTTGTCTCCTCTGGGGGAAGGTTGGGGATGGCGACGGCCTTGCGGCAGTAGATCTCTCCGAACTGATCGTCCTGCTCGAGGTTGAGCTGGCCGAGCCGGGCGAGCTCCAGGCAGGCAAGGAAGCTCGCGACGAGTAAGGGAATCGTCGGGCGCTCGGGCAGGAGCGAGGTGAAGGTGAAGCGTTCCTCGGAATTGAGGCGCGCGAGGATGACCTCCATCCGATCCGAGACCGTGACCGTCTCCGCCCGGATGTCGCCGGGCAGGATGCGCTCCGCGAGTCGGCGCAGGATCAGGTTAAAGGTGTTCCAGAGCTCGATGCGGTCGCTGGGCGAGACCGGGCGCTCTGGCAGGTCCTCGGGGTTGGGCGCGCTGACCAGACGGGGCAGCAGTCCCTGACGCTCGTCGATAAGCCCGCGGAGGATGCCGGCGGTCTCCTTGACACGCTTGTACTGAATGAGCTGCTGGACGAGCGCCCAGCGGGGATCCTGACCCTCGTCGGCGGTCGAGGGCTCCTCCTCCTTGCGCTCGGAGGCGGGCAGGAGCATGCGGCTCTTGATGTACATCAAGGTCGCCGCCATCACGAAGAAGTCACCCGCCAGCTCGAGATTACCCTTCTCCTGATTGCGCAGGATATCGAGGTACTGCCGGGTGACGGTCTCAATCGGGATATCGTAGATATCGACCTCGTTCTTCCGGATCAGGAAGAGCAGCAGGTCGAGCGGCCCCTCGAAAACGTCCAGACGGATTGGATGGTCGGGCGGCGGCAGCAGGCCGTCGGTCGGCAGGGTGGGCTCGGGAGGGGTGGTTTCCACGCAGTCTCAGAATTTGAACAGACGGGCGCGGATGGAAAAGCCCAATGAGCCGTCGCCGCGGGTCGAGGCGCGCTCGGTTAGGCCGTACTCGAGGTCCCAGGAGTTACCGACCTTCTGACTGAGGAGCATCGTGCGCTCGATGAAGGTTCCGGTTCGCAGATCGTAGGTCCCGCCGATCTTGAATCGGTAGGCGGAGTTGAGACGAATGGCGTAGCTCCCGAAGACTTGGCGGGCGGGCTCGCCCTCGCTCAGGTCGCTCAAGCCGAGCGTGCCTGTCCAGAGGTCGCCCGAGCGGATGCGCATCCAGGTGGCTGACCCGAGGTGGTTGCCCAAGCTTCCGTCGAACTTCAACAAGCTCTCCACGCTCATCCAAGTCTTGGGGTTCCAAGCCAGGTGTCCGTAGACGCCACTGTCGCCGACGGCATTGGCGTGGGTGTCTTCCCGCCAGTCGACAAAGAGGTCGGCTCGGAGGAACTCGCGGGTACCCATCTCGGCGTCGCGGGTCTCGAAAGTGTTGCGGATGCCGATCTGCCCGACTTGGCGCTCAGCGAGCGTGTCAACGTCCGCTCGGTCGGCGAGGTCGACCGTCGGGACGTTCACCGTGGCGAGCGAGAGACGGTCCACCCTGGGCACAAGCCCGAGGTCGTCGCCGCTCGCGGGCGTTGCGCGCCACTGTACGAAGGGCCTCACCGTGTGGCGCACGCCGTCGATGCCCCAGGCCGTCGAGCGGGTATCCCAGGTGCCGACGGCGAGCATCTCGGCGTCGAACCCGAACTGCCCAATGGTTCGGGCGAGCGCGCCCGTGCCATTGTTGGCCTCGCTCCACCAGGTCGTGCGCACGCCCGCAACCGGCTTGATCACAAGCCAGTCGCCGATGCTGGTCGGACGACTGGCGCCGGCATAGGCGTCGAGGCGGGTCAATTCCAGCCGATCCGCCTGGCCGGTGACATCGAGAAACTCCAGGCCGTTGAGCTGCTCCGAGGGACGCTCGCTGAGGCGTGCGGCGGCCAGGCTGAGACGGCCCTGCCACTGCGATCCCCAGAGGGGTTGGTCCGCGAGGTCGAGCCGGACCTCGGGTAGTCGCTGCACGACGTCTTGGAAGTCGTCGGTCTTGGCCGAGGCCAAGGCCGAGAGGTGCCCGCCGGCGACCGGTGCACTCAGCTCGACGAAGGT
The DNA here is from genome assembly GCA_049419705.1 of Opitutales bacterium. GTDB lineage: Bacteria > Verrucomicrobiota > Verrucomicrobiia > Opitutales > UBA953 > UBA8828. The sequence goes on along the minus strand of JBMSKH010000026.1, from coordinate 16,768 downwards.
CTGCGGCTGCTGCATCGGACGGCTGAACTGCGGGCGGAAGTCGCGTGCAACCTCGGGGTCGCTCATTACCTGCACCGATGCGGCCGTCTCCCAGCCATCGGCGGAGCGTCCGTTGGCCGAGCCGTTGACGAAGAAGCGCTCGCTATCGATGGTGCGACCGTAGATGTCGGGATAAAGGCCGAGGTCGCCCTGGTCACGGATCCAGCCACCCTGCACCGAGGCTTTCCAGCGCGATCCTGCATCAGGCAGGTTCCAGTTATCATAGCGCACCGACGGACCGATGAGCACGCCCGCCTTGGCGTAGACGTCGAGCAGGAGGCCCGTCCATGTCGTCGGCGATTGGCGGATGGTCGTCGTGGTGCGCACGAAGGCGCCTTGGCGCGACGAGGTGCGCAGGCGGAAGTAGACGTCGGCCGGGATGCTGCGATAGCCGCGCTGGGCGTAGCGGGGGATGTAGAAGAAGGGTAGGCCGCCGAGGGTCGGGTGAATGTGTGTCAGGACGAGCCGGTCGATTGACTTACTGTAGGTGGCTTCATTGGCCTTCATACCCATACCGCTGCCCGCTGGCTCGCGGTGCCAAACGGTCACGCCTTCCATCCGCTGGTCACCCTTCTCCATCGTGAAACGGTCGGCGGCGAAGTAGGTCGGCGCGCGCCCGAAGCGCACCTTCTCCGCCACGATCCGCCCGCTGCGCGAGTCGATGAGCGCGCGCTCCCCGAAGATGCGGAGGTTGTCGGAGGTGTAGATGACGTTGCCCCGGGCCTCGATGCTGCCATCGGCGGTGTTCATCCGGATCTCGTCCGCGCTCAGTTGCGCGTCCTTGGTCGCGAAGCGCGCCTTGCGCGCGACGATGACCTTGCCCTCGTCCTCCGAGCCGAAGCTCTCGCCCTCGAGGGCGGGTGCGCTGGGCATCACCGTGCGCGCAGGCTCGGCCTTTCCAGCCCCGGGAAGAACCAGGGCGGCGGCAAGCAACCAAAGGCGGCGTCCGGGCATCACGTCCGATGCTTGGGAGCAGGGGGCTTCGGACAAGGTTTTTCGGGCATTCCGCTTGCGGACGGGGTGCCGTGCCGAGAGGCTGGGGCATGCGCATCCGCCCGGAGGAGGTTGCCGCCCTCGTGGAGGCTCGCCATCCGGCGCCGCATGACCTGCTCGGGATGCATCCCGCCGGGGGCGGTTGCGTGGTCCGGGCCTTCGTGCGCGATGCCGCCGCCTGCGAGGTGGTCGATATCGACTCGGGCCAGGCCCTGCCGATGGAGCGCCTCGACCCGGCGGGTTTCTTTGAGCTCGCCCTGCCTGGGCAGACCCCGTTCCGACACCGCTTCCGTGTGCACGGTCACGCTGGCACTCGGCGCGAGGTCGAGGATCCCTACCGCTTCCTGCCCACGCTCGGGGAGCAGGATCTCCACTTCCTCGCCATCGGCGACGACCACCGCTTCCACCACAAGCTCGGCTCGCACCTGCACCGCGCCGACGGCGTCGACGGCACCCGCTTCGCCGTCTGGGCTCCGCACGCACGGCGCGTCTCGCTCGTCGGCGACTTCAACGGCTGGGACGGCCGCTACCATCCCCTGCGCCGCCTCGGCGCCTCTGGCATCTGGGAGCTGTTCGTCCCTGGGCTCGCCGCCGGCACCCGCTACAAGTACGAGCTGGTCGGCCCGTCCGATCCCTCGCCCTTCCTGCGCACCGACCCCTGCGCCACGCACTTCGAGCTCGCGCCGAATCACGCCGCCATCGTCTGCGATCTCTCCGCTCACCGCTGGTCCGATGGCGAGTGGATGGCCGCCCGCGCCCGACGCGATCCGCTCCGCGCGCCGCTCAGCGTCTACGAGGTGCACCTCGGTTCCTGGCGACGTGTGCCCGAGGAGGGCAACCGGCCCCTGACCTACCGCGAGCTCGGCCCCGCGCTCGCCGCCTATTGCCGCGAGCAGGGCTTCACCCACGTCGAGCTCCTACCGCCCGCCGAGCATCCCTTCGACGGCTCCTGGGGCTACCAGGTTACCGGTTACTACGCGCCGACCAGCCGCTTCGGGACGCCGACCGACTTCATGGCGATGGTCGACGCGCTCCACGCCGCCGGCATCGGCGTGCTCGTCGACTTCGTCCCCGCGCACTTCCCGCGCGACACCTTCGCGCTCGCGGGCTTCGACGGCACCCATCTCTACGAGCATGCCGACCCGCGCCAAGGCGCCCATCAGGATTGGGGCACGCTCATCTTCAACTTCGGACGCCACGAGGTGCGCAACTTCCTCGTCGGCGCCGCGCTCGCCTGGCTCGAGCGCTTCCACATCGACGGCTTCCGCGTCGACGCCGTCGCCTCGATGCTTTACCTCGATTACTCGCGCCAGCCGGGCGAGTGGATTCCCAACGCCCACGGCGGGCGCGAGAATCTCGAGGCCATCGCCTTCCTCCGCCAGTTCAACGCGCTCGTGCACCACGTGGCGCCCGGCGCCCTCACCATCGCCGAGGAGTCGACCGCCTTCCCCGGCGTCACCCGTCCCGTCGACCAGGGCGGGCTGGGCTTCGATCTGAAGTGGAACATGGGATGGATGCACGACACGCTCGACTACTTCCGCCAGGACCCCCTCCACCGCCGCTGGCACCATGGCAAGCTGACCTTCGGCATGCTCTATCACTGGAGCGAGCGCTTCGTGCAGGCGCTCTCCCATGACGAGGTCGTGCACGGCAAGGGCTCGCTCCTCGGCAAGTGCCCCCAATGGGACGTCCCCGGCAAGGCACGCAACCTCCGCGCGCTCCTCGCCTTCCAATGGGCCTGGCCAGGCAAGAAGACCCTTTTCATGGGCTGCGAGTTCGGCCAGCCCGCCGAGTGGAGCCACGAACGCTCCCTCGACTGGCATCTCCTCGGCACGCCCGAGCACGCCGGACTGCAGCGCCTCGTGCGCGACCTCAACCGACTCATGCGCGACGACGCCTCCATCGCCGCGGGCGACTTCGACCCCGCCGCCTTCGCATGGATTCGCGCCGACGATGCGGACGACAGCATCCTGACCTTCGAGCGCCGCGGCGCCGATGTCACCTGGGTCGTCGCCTGCAACCTCGTCCCCGTCCCCCGCGACGTCTGCATCGGCGTGCCCGCCGGCGGCCGCTGGCAGGAGGCGCTCAACACCGACTCGACCCATTACGCCGGAGCCGGCGAGGGCAACCTCGGCGGCGTCGACGCCGAGCCCGGCGAGTGGGATCGCCGCCCCTGGAGCATCCGCGCCCACCTCCCCGCACTCTCGGTCGTGATTTTCCGGCAGGCGCGCTGAAGGCCGATGCTCCCTCGACCAGGTGGATACACCGGTGACCGGTCACCGGTGACCGCTGGTAGGACTCGCTTCGCTCGTTGCCGCTTTTGAGGGAGGCGGGCGAAGCCCTCTGTGAGCGGTCATCCGTCACCGGTCACCGAGCTTAAGTTGGCTAGCTGGTTAGCGAGTTAGCTCCTTTAGGCTTCAGTGCTTTAGGCTGTTTATCGCTTTGGGCCCTGGTCGGAGCTCCGGACGGTCGTGAGATATTCCCTTTCTACTTTCTACTTTCCGCTTTTTACTCCCCGCATGTCCGCCGCCCCCGATGCCCTTCGTCCCGCCATCGGCGCTCTTGCGAAGCTCCGTCGCGCGCTCGCCTTCATCGGTCCGGGCTTCCTCATCGCCGTCGGTTACATGGACCCGGGCAACTGGGCGACCGACCTCGCGGCGGGCTCCGGCTACGGCTACGCCCTGCTCTGGGTCATCCTGCTGGCCAACATCGTCGCCATCCTCTTTCAGCACCTCTGCGTGCGCCTCGCTGTCGCCACGGGCAAGGATCTCGCCGAGACCTGCCGCGACCGCTACCCGCCTGTCGTCCGGCGTTTCCTGTGGGTGTCCGCCCAGCTCGCCATCATCGCGATGGATCTCGCCGAGCTCCTCGGCTCGGCCATCGCCTTGCAACTACTCTTCGGCATCCCGCTCCTCTGGGGAGCGGTCATCACCGCCCTCGATGTCCTTCTGCTCCTGGCGCTCGAGCGCCTCGGCATGCGCTGGCTCGAGGCACTGGTGCTGACGCTTATCCTGACCATCGCCGGTTGCCTCGCCTACGAGCTGCTCCTCGCCAAGCCCAACCTGGCCGCGGTCGCGGGCGGCTTCGTGCCATCGACCCAGCTCCTGCGTGATCCAGGCATGCTCTTTGTCGCGCTCGGCCTGCTCGGCGCGACCGTGATGCCGCACAACCTGTACCTCCATTCCGCGCTGCTCCGTTCGCGGGCACAGGGCGACAGCGCTGTGCGCCACGAGTCCATCCGCTTCGGCACCCTCGACTGCACCGCCGCCCTCGGCTTCGCCTTCTTCGTCAACGCCGGGTTGCTTGTTCTGAGCGCGACGCTCTTCCACGCACCGGGTCAGCCGCCCGTCGGCGACATCCGCGAGGCCTGCCAACTTCTCGAGGGCGCCCTGGGTACCGCCCTCGCCAGCACGCTCTTCGCCGTCGCTTTGCTCGCCTCTGGACAGAACTCAACCATCACCGGCACCCTCGCCGGACAAATCGTGACCGAGGGTTTCCTCGGCTTCCGCGCCAATTCCTGGCACGTGCGCCTCGCCACCCGGCTCCTCGCGCTCGTCCCCGCCATTGTGGTCATCGCGCTCGCCGGTGAGGGCGCGGTCGGCGATCTCCTCCTGTGGAGCCAGCTCATCCTCTCCTTCCAACTCGGCTTTGCCTGCTGGCCGCTCGTCCGCGCGACTTCCGATGCAACCCTTATGGGCGAGTTCGTCGCACCTCGCTGGATAGCCTCCCTTGGCTGGACAGCCACGACAGTCATTGTTGCGGCCAATACCTGGCTTATAGTATCTTACTTTATTGGTTACCAATAGTTTAGGTTATATCTATATTCTTTGGTAATGATTAGATGATAAAAGGCTCGCATGTCGTGTCTCCTCTGACTTAGGTGGGTCCATGGCTCGGTGGCACGCACTCATTTTATTCCTGGCAGCTGCGGTTGGCGCAGCTGAGCCAGTCACGCTGCGAATTGGGTTTTTCCCGAACCTGACGCATGCCCCGGCCTTGGCTGCTCGCCAATTGGAGAGGGAAGGGCAGGCATGGTATGCCTCGCGCCTGCCTGCCGGCGTTCAGGTTGAATGGCGTGCGTACAACGCCGGTCCCTCGGCGGTCGAGGCGCTCTTTGCTGGGTCGATCGACGCCACCTTCATCGGTCCGTCGCCCCTGCTGACCGGCTATGTCCGGACGCGCGGCGAAGGTCTGCGTCTGCTCGCACCGATTGCGCAAGGCGGCAATGCGTTGGTGGTTCGCAAGGGCCTCGGGCTGAAGACTGCGGCGGATTTCCGTGGACGTCGCATCGCTACCCCGCAACTGGGCAACACGCAGGATGTCGATGCGCGTGTCTGGCTCAGGTCGGGTGGCCTGCGCGTCAAGACCGGCCCCGGTGGCGATGTCTCTGTGCTCCCGATGGCGAATCCGGAGCTGGTCATGCTCTTCTCCAAGGGAGACGTCGACGCCGCGTGGACGGTTGAGCCTTGGGTCAGCCGCTTGACCTCCGAATTCGGCGGCGAGGTCCTTGTCGAGCGACCCGATGCGTTTGTCACCGTGCTCGCGGCCTCGTCGAAATCCCTCGCTCAGTCGGCCCGCCGCGATGCGCTGGTCGCCTTCACCCGCGCGACGCTGGCGCTGCGCGACCGTCTCGTCGCCGAGCCCGAGCTGCAGCTCCGCCTCGTGCGCGCCGGCCTCGCGGCCGAGACCAAGTCGGCTCCGCCCGCCGAGGCTCTCATCCGCTCCGCCCTCGGTCGCATCCGGCTGGTCGCGCCTGCCGCCGATGCCGCCGTGCGACGCCGGGGGCTCGCCGAGGCCCTCGGCCAATCCTTGCGCGACAGCGTGGAGTCCGGCATCCTGCCTGCCACCCTTCCGGTCGATCCCCTGCTCGAGAACCTCGTCGATGACCCAGCCCGCTGAGACCGCCGCCCAGCTCGCCCTCCGCGGCGTGACCAAGCGCTTCAACGGGGGCGCCGGGCAAGTCACGGCCGTCGACGGCATCGACCTCGATGTTCGTCAGGGCGAGTTCGTCTGCCTGGTCGGACCCTCCGGTTGCGGCAAGTCCACGCTCCTCTCGCTCATCGCCGGCCTCGAGCAGGCGGATGCCGGCAGCATGCTCCTCGACGGCGAGCCCGTGCGCACGCCGGGCCGCGACCGCATGGTGATGTTCCAGCAGGACGCCCTCTTCCCCTGGCTCAACGTTCTCGACAACGTGCTCTTCGGGTTGCGCCTCAAGTCCAACCTGACCGAGGCGGAGTGCCTCGAGGTGGCCCGCTACTACCTCGACCTCGTCGGGCTTGCCGACCGCGAGCGCGCCCGGCCCCACGAGCTCTCCGGCGGCATGCGCCAGCGCGTCGCGCTCGCGCGCTGCCTCGCGCCGAACCCCCGCGTGCTGCTGATGGACGAGCCTTTCTCCGCCCTCGACGCCCTCACCCGCGACCAGCTCTACGGCGACATCCAGCGGATCTTCACGCAGCGCCGGAAGACCATCGTGCTCGTCACGCACAACATCCGCGAGGCTGTCTGCCTCGGCGACCGCGTCGTCCTCCTCTCGCCCAATCCCGGCCGCGTGCGCCAGGTCTTCGACATCAACCTGCCGCGTCCCCGCCGCATCAACGACCCCGCCTTGGCCAATCTCGCCGCGGAGGTCACCGCCGCCCTCGCCGCCCATCTCGCCTCGGGCGAGTCCGCCGCATGAGCCCGCGCCGCGCCCTCGTCCCAGTCCTCGCCCTCGCGGTCTTCCTCGCGAGTTGGGAATTCCTCGTCCGGCACTTCGCACCGGGCTCGCCCTTCCTGCCCACGCCGTCGGCCATCGGGCGCTGGTTCTGGGAGGCGCTCCTCGACGGCTCCCTGGTCTCCGCCACCTTCGTCACCCTCAAGCGCCTCGGCGTGGGCTTCCTCCTCGGCGCGGTCATCGGTATCCCGCTCGGCGCGCTCTGCGCGCGGGTCCGCGTTGTGCGCGACACCCTGGGCATGCTTGCGCTCGGTCTGCAGACACTCCCCTCGGTCTGCTGGGTGCCACTCGCCATCCTCTGGTTCGGCCAGGAGGAGTCGGCCATCCTCTTTGTCACCGTCATGGGTACCATCTGGTCCGTGGTGCTCGCTGTTCAGGAATCGGTGCTCGCCGTGCCCCCCCTCTACTTGCGCGCCGCCCAGACCATGGGCTCGCGCGGCTTCCATCTCTGGTCCCACGTCGTGCTCCCCGCCGCCCTGCCCGGCGTGCTCAGCGGCATGAAGCAGGGCTGGGCCTTCGCCTGGCGCTCGCTCATGGCCGCCGAGATCTTCGTCGTCATCCTCAGCGGCTACGGCCTCGGCTCGATGCTCCACGATGGCCGTGAGCTGCTTCGCATGGAGCAGGTCGTCGGCGTGATGGGCATGGTCATGCTCGTCGGTCTACTCGCCGACCTTGCTCTCTTCGGACCCGCCGAGCGTTGGCTCCGCCGCTCGCGCGGACTCTCCGCCTGAGCGAGATTCCGGTGACCGGTGTCCGGTGACCGCGGAGTGGAGACTAAAGACTAAGCCGCTTCGCGGTCAGACGAAGGACTAAAAGCCCGCCGCTTCCCTCCGGCTTTCTTTAGTCCTTAGTCTTTAGTCATTGGTCTTTTTATCAGCCGTAGGCTGGTGCGACCGGTCAACCGTCACCGGTCACCGGAGCCTCTCCACCTTTAGCCTTTAGGCTTTAGGCTACGCTCTCCCGCCCCTCAGGCCTTCTTCTTGCCGCGGGGCAGCGCCACCGTGCCGGTGCGCGCGGTCTCAAGGATGCCGAAGGGCTCGATGAGCGAGAGGAAGGCCGAGATCTTGCTCTCGTTGCCGGTGAACTCGATGACCACGGCGTCCAGGGCGACGTCGACGATCTTGGCGCGGAAGAGGCTGGCAATCTCGATGATCTCGGTGCGGCTGGCCTTGGTTGCCTTGACCTTCACCAGCACGAGTTCGCGGGCGACGTGATCGACCTGCTCGCGGGAGAAGTCATGGACGGTGATGACGTTGACGAGCTTGTCCAGGGCCTTCACGCAGCGGTCGAGCGCGGCCTCGTCGGCCACCACCGTCGCGGTGATGCGCGAGTAGGCGGGGTCGTGCGTCGGCCCGACGTTCAGGGTCTCGATGTTGAAGCCGCGACCCGAGAGCATGCCGGCCACGCGGGCGAGGACGCCGAACTTGTTTTCGACCAGGGCGGAGAGGGTGTGCTTCTTCTTCATAAAGGGTGGGGGAGAGGTGGTGGACGGGGAGGGATTCGAACCCACGACCAACTCGATGTAAACGAGCCGCTCTGACCAGCTGAGCTACCCATCCGTGGGTGCGCTTTCCTAGCCAAGGGACGCGGGCAGGGGCAAGCAGGAAGCGGGAAGGGCCAGGAGGAGACTGAAGACTAAGGCTAAAGGCGGACGCCGTTCCGGTGACCGGTCACCGGTGACCGGTGCGAGAACTCGCTACGCTCGTTGCCTCACCAGCCCCGAAAGGGCTCCCTGGCGGCAGCCGAAGGCTTCTATCAGCGGTCACCCGTCACCGGTCACCGGATTGTTTTTCCCCGCTGGCTCAGAGATTCGTCGTGAAGCCGTGCTTCTCCAGCCAGGCCTTCGCCGAGTCCCGGCGGTCTCCCTGCAGGACAATGGCGCGACCCTCGAGCGCGCCGCCCGTGCCGAGCGCCTTCTTGAGGTCGCCGAGCAACAGGTCGCGCACCCTGCCCTCCTGCGACTCGATCCACTGACCCTCGAGCAAGGTCACCTCCTTGCCGCCGCGACCGGCGCGCTCGTAGCGGAGCACGACCTTGCCAAGCTTGCGCTTCGGCGCGGGCGCCACGGGCTTCGGCGGCGGCCCAGGCGGCAGGCCTTGGCCATCGAGGCGTTCGAAGGGATTGTCACCCATGGCGTCGACTTAAGCGGAGAACATCGCGCGGGGAAAGCGGCAAACGCCTGCCTTGCCACGGTGGGGTGCCTCCGACATCCCTGAGGCGTGCCCGACCTTCGTCCCAACCTCATTCCCTTCGTCGGCGAGCTCGCCGCCGTGGGCGATGTCGTGCGCCTGCTCACCGAGGCGGGCGGCCGGCCGCTGATCGTCGGCGGTAGCGTGCGCGACGCCCTGCTCGGCATCCCGGCCAAGGATATCGACCTCGAGGTCTACGGGCTCGAGCCGCGCGCCATCGAGGCTGCCCTGCGCCGCGAGTTCTCCGTGGTCAGCGTCGGCGCCGCCTTCGGCGTGCTTAAGATCAAGGGACATCCCATCGATGTCTCCCTGCCCCGGCGCGAGAACCAGATCGGCGCCGGTCACCGCGACTTCGCCATCGAGGGCGATCCGACCATGTCGCCCAAGGACGCTGCCACTCGCCGCGACTTCACCGTCAACGCCCTCCTCTGGGACCCGCGCACCGGCGAGGTGCTCGACCCCTGGGGCGGCATCGACGACCTCAAGGCGCGCCGCCTCCGCCACGTCTCCGACAAGTTCGCCGAGGATCCGCTCCGTGTCCTCCGCGCCATGCAGTTCGCCGCGCGCTTCGACTTCGCCGTCGCGCCCGAGACCATCGCCCTCTGCGCCACGCTCACACCCACGGCCCTCAGTCCCGAGCGCGTCTACGACGAGTGGTGCAAGCTCCTCCTGCGTGGTGCCAAGCCCTCCGTCGGCCTCGAATTCCTCAAGGCCTGCGGCTGGTCGCGCTTCTTCCCCGAGCTCCACGCCACTATCGGCATCGCCCAGGATCCGGAGTGGCACCCCGAGGGCGATGTCTGGACCCACACCGCGCTCTGCCTCGATGCCTTCGCCGCCGCGCGCACGCACGACGACAAGGAGGACCTCATCGTCGGCTGGGCCGTCCTCCTCCACGACCTCGGCAAGGCGACCACGAGCAAGGTCGAGGCCGACGGGCGCATCCACGCCTACGGTCACGAGGCCGCGGGCGAGCCGATGGCCCGCGCCTTCCTCGAGCGCCTCACCCAGCACCGCGAGATCATCGACTCCGTCCTGCCCCTCGTGCGCTGGCACGCCGCTCCCTACGAGCTCTGGAAGGCCCAGGCTGGCGACGCCGGCGTCCGCCGCCTCGCCGCCAAGGTCGTGCGCATCGACCGCCTCGTGCGCGTCGACGACGCCGATCGCCGCGGACGCGGCACCTACTTCGACCCCAGCGTCCCCTCACCCCAGGGCGAGTGGCTCGGGGGCAAGGCCATGGCGCTCGACGTCGCGGCATCGGCGCCGAAGCGCCTCGCGCTCGGACGCCACCTCATCGCCCTCGGGCACAAGCCCCAGCCCTGGTTCTCCGAGGCGCTCGAAGCCGCCTACGAGGCGCAGCTCGACGGCGCCTTCACCGACGAGCCTGGCGCCATCGCCTGGGTCAAGGCCTGGGTCGCGGCCAACCCGAGATAAGCTAACCAGCTGGCGAGCTAACCGGCTAACCAGCTGAAGACATCCCGGTGACCGGTCACCGGTGACCGCTGGCACAAGCCTTTGGCTGCCTTGGGTAGGACTGGCGCTCCGCGCCGGTCACGGTCGCCGCGGAGCGGCAACCCTACCAAAGCGGCAACGAGCGATGCGAGTTCTCTCAGCGGTCACCTGTCGCCGGTCACCGGAGCCTCTCCTGCCTTTACCGCCTTTAGGCCTTAAGCTTTAGGCTGGTTATCACGCCTTTAGGCTGAAGGGCGTGAAGTCGGTCTTGTTGTCGTAGGCGTCGACGCCCTCGGCGCGCTTCAGCGAGGCGCAGGCCCAGTAGGTCACCGGCGTCATCACCGCCTCGACCGTCACCTTGAACAGCCAATTCGCGAGCATCACCGCCGCCAGCGTGCTCCCGGTCCAGATGCCCGCGAAGGCAATCGGGTAGAAGACCAGGCTGTCCACGCCCTGCCCGACGAAGGTCGATCCGATGGTGCGCAGCCAGAGATGCCTTCCCTGCGTGCGCACCTTCAGCTTCGCCAGCACGTAGGAGTTCAGGAAGTCGCCGATGAAGAAGGCGATGATCGAGCCCACCGCGATGCGCCAGCCGCCGCCGAAGCATGTCTCGAGCGCGGGCTGCAGCTGCGCGCTGAAGGGCTCGTTGGGGCTCGCCGGCAGCGCGAGCACAACCCAGGTCATCACCGTGGCGAAGGTCATCGCGCCGAAGCCCGCCCAGATCACACGGCGCGCGAGCGCGTAGCCGTAGACCTCGGTCAGGATGTCACCGAAGATGTAGGACAGCGGGAAGAAGAGGTTGCCCGCGCCGAAGTCGACCTTGCCCAGCAGGGGCAGGTCGAGCTGCACCACCTTGGCCGGGCCGATGAGGTTGGAGCAGAGCAGCACCGCCACGAAGGCCGCCATGATGAGCTCGTAGTACCGGAACCTCGCATGCGGGTGCTGGGTGTTCATTGGAGCAGATGACATTCCGTTTGCGTCAGGAAGGAAGGCTAAAGCCCGTCCTTGGCGCGCCAGCAACCGACGACATGTTCGTCGACCACGCCCACCGCCTGCAGGTAGGCGTGCAGGATGGTCGGCCCGACGAAGCGCATGCCCCGCTTGCGCAGCTCGCGCGAGAGCTCCGTCGCCAGGGCGGACGTGGCGGGGATGTCGGACATCGTCCTCGGACGTCGCCCTCGCCTCGAAGGGTGGTCCTTCGCCCGGCCCCACAGCCACGCGGCGAACGAGCCAAACTCCCGCTGCATCTCCAGAAAGACGCGCGCGTTGCCGATCGCCGACTCCACCTTGCCGCGGTGTCGGATGATGCCGGGGTCGGCCAGCAGGCTGCGTGCCTTGGCGGCATCGAAACGCGCCACCTTGGCCGGATCGAAACTCGCGAAGGCCTTGCGATACCCCTCGCGCCGCCGCAGCACCGTCAGCCAGGAGAGGCCGGCCTGCGCGCCCTCCAGGATCAGGAACTCGAAGAGCACCCGGTCGTCGCGCACCGGACGTCCCCATTCCTTGTCATGGTATCGGACGTAAAGCGGGTCGTCCCCGCACCAAGGGCACCGTTTCCGCCCCTTGCTCATAGCCCTGCCTTGAGCCGCTCAAAGGCCGCGCGCGCGCGGTCGCGGCCCTCGGTCAGCCCCACCAGCGGGCGGGGGTAGGTCTTGTCGAGCGTCACGCCCGCCGCGCGCAGCACATCCTCCGGCGCCTCCCAGGGCTTGTGGATCCACTCCGCCGGCACCTTCGCCAACTCGGGCACATACTTGCGCACGTAGGCGCCGGTGGGGTCGAACTTCAACCCCTGCAGCACCGGGTTGAAGACGCGGAAATACGGCGCGGCGTCGGCGCCGCAGCCGCCCGCCCACTGCCAGCCGAGGGTGTTCGAGGCGAGGTCGGCGTCGACGAGTGTGTCCCAGAACCACGCCGCGCCATCCTGCCATGGCTGGAGGAAGTGCTTCACCAGCACGGACGCGGCGATCATGCGCACGCGGTTGTGCATCCAGCCCGTCTCCCAGAGCTGGCGCATGCCGGCGTCGACGATCGGGTAGCCGGTGCGACCACGCTGCCAGCCGCGTAGCAGGCGCTTCTCGCGTGCCCAGGGGAACGACTTGAACTCGGCCCGCAGGGGTTCGTCGGTCGTCCCAGGGAAGTGGTGCAGCAGGTGGTGGCCGAACTCGCGCCAGCCGACCTCGGCGACGAATTTCTCGCCGCCCTTCGTCGACCACTTGCCCGCCTCTTTGACCGCGGCGACGATCTCGCGCGGTGAGATCTGGCCGAAGTGCAGGTAAGGCGAGAGCCGCGACGTCCCATCGGTCTCCGGCACATCACGCGCCGTCGGGTAGTCGCGCATCGGGCCGTCGACGAATTCACGCAGGCGCTTCTGCGCGCCGCGCCGCGTCGGATCCCACGCCTTCCAGAAGCCCGCATCCCAGCCGATATCCGGCTTGAGCCCCAACGCGTCGACCTTGAGGGATTTCGGGGCCTTCTCCGGTGCCGCGAGCTTCCTCGGGGCCGCGAGCGGCGCCTCGAAGGGTAGGTTCGCGAGGCAGTTCTTCCAGAAGGGCGTGAAGACTTGGAAGGGATTCCCGGAGAGGTTCTTTATCTTCGTCGGATCGTGCAGCAACGCGCCGTTGAAGGATTCCGCCTTGAGTCCGTCGGTCCGCAACGCCGCCTTGATCGTGCTGTCGCGCTCGCGCACCACCGGCTCATAGCGTCGGTTCCAGGTCACGCCCGCGGCGCCCGTTTCCTTCACCAACGCGCGTAGCTCCTTCAGGCTCTCACCGCGCCGTATGACGAGCGGGGAGCCAAGCTTTTCGAACTGCTCCGCCAGGTCTGCGAGCGCGTGGTGTAGCCAGGCCTCGGAGGCACCCCGCGCCCTCCAAGGGCCCTCCGACTCCGGATCATGGATGTAGACCGGGATGACCGCGCCGCCCGCCGCGACCGCCGCCGCCAGGGCCGGGTTGTCCGCGACCCGCAGGTCGGTGCGCAGCCAGACGAGGGTGGGGGAGGGCATGGGGTGTGAAGTAGAGCGGGAAGCGGGAAGGGGCAAGCGGGAGGCGTGCAAAGCCTAAAGCCTATGGCCTAATGGCGGCAGAGGCTCCGGTGACCGGTCACCGGTGACCGGTGCGAGAACTCGCTTCGCTCGTTACCCCCCTCGCCCTGTAGGGGCTATTTTGAGGCGGGCTGCAGGCCCTCTGCGACCGGTCACCCGTGACCGGTCACCGGGGTATTTCTCTCCCGCTTCCCGCTTGCCCCTTCCTGCTTATCTAAGCCCGCTTACTTCCCGCCGAGGAGCGTCCCGATAATGGACCCGCCGACCAGATAGGTCAGCAGCCAGGCCATGCCCCACATCAGGTACGAGCATTGCCGCCAGAAGCGGATGTTCAGCTCGATTGCGCGCTCCAGTCCTGCCGGATCACCCTCGCGTAGCGCGAACAAGCTCCGAGCGTAGCGGCAGAGGTTGAGGAAGGGGATGACCGCCGCGTAGGCGTAGAGCGTCAGCTGGGCTATGAAGCCAAGGAAGAACGCCTGCATCCAGCCGTCGTACATCTGCAGCGTGTCGGGTCGGAACCACGTCGCCGTGAAGGCGATAACCCACAGACTGAGCAGCATGATGGCGAGAATGGCCATGGTCGTCACCCAGCGTCGGCTGGAGCGAAGTTCTGCGATGGCGGCTTGGGTGGACATGGGTTTGGGATTTCAGGACTGCTGGGCGCGCACGAGCAGCTCGATGATCACCAGGTCGGCGATCACCCAGATGATCAGGGTGAGGTGACAGAGGGCGGCGGCCCTCCAGTAGCGTGTCTGGGCGCGGAGCGCGTCGATGGCGCTGTCATCCGACGGCGCCTCGGCGAAAGCCTGCATCCTCCGTCCGGCAACCCGCAGCGCGAGGATCGGCCAGATGTGCAGGAGGATCGGCACCGCGAGGAGGAGCCAGACCAGCATCCCGATCAGCGGCGTGAAGACCCCCTGCTCGTTCCGCTCGATGGCCTTGGCGGCGAGGGCCACCAGAAAGAGCATCCAGAAGCAGAGGCCGGCGACGGCCGTGCGGTAGCACACTTTCAGCGCTCCGCCTGTGCCAGCCAACTTGCTTAGGGTCGGGTCCACGGCACCGGTAGAGCTTTCCATGCCTTGAGGATGTCTAACACGCCCTCTTACACAAAGGAAAAGGGAGGGCTGCGGCGTAGCCGCAGAGCAGGAAGCGGGAAGGGACAAGCGGGAGGAGAGGCTGGATACGGGACACGGGAGGCGAGAAGCGAGAAGCCTGAGGTAACGAGCAGAGCGAGTTCACCGCCGCTAACACCGCTAACCAGCTAACCCGCTAACCAGCTATAACGAGTGCAGCGAGTTCTGCCAGCGGTCACCGGCGACCGGTCACCGGAGTATTTCCTTCCCGCTTCCCGCTTGCCCCTTCCTGCTCCATGCGGCCTCCGCCGCAGCGCTCACCACTCGAACGTGTCGCCCTTCTTCAAATCCTTCGTGAACTGCACGAGGAGCTGGACGAGTTGCTCGACGACCTTGAGGTCGACGATTTCGCCGGGCGTGTGCATGTAGCGCAGGGGAATCGAGATCAGGCCGCAGGCCACGCCGCCGTTGGCCATCTGGATGGCGCGGGCATCGGTGCCTGTGGGACGGGCCTCGGCCTGGATCTGGTAATGGATGCCGAGTTTCTCGGCTGCCGCGACGAGTCGGTCGAAGACCACGGGGTTGATGTTCGGTCCGCGCCCGATCACCGGGCCGCCCGAGAGCGAGAAGCGCCCGAACTTGCGGTTGTCGGCGTCGGGGTGGTCGGTGGCATGGGTGACGTCGACGGCGATGGCGACGTCGGGATTGACGCCCTGGGCGGCGACCTGCGCGCCGCGCGTGCCGATTTCCTCCTGGGTCGTGGCCACGGAGACGACGCGGGCGGCGAGACCCTTCTCCTTGGCGAGGCGACGGAAGGCCTCCATCACCGCGTAGGCGCCGGCCTTGTCGTCGAAGGCGCGGGCCACGCCGAGGCTCCCTCGCAGCATCTCGGGTCCGTCGACATACACCGCGGGGTCGCCGATGCGCACCACGCCGAGGGCCTCGGTGCGGTTGTTCACGCCGATATCGATCCACATGTCGTGGCGCTCGGGGACGCGCTTGCGATCCTCGGGTGACATCAGGTGCACCGCGCGCTTGCCCGTGATGCCGAGCACCGGTCCGCGCTTGGTCAGGATGTGGATGCGGCGTCCCGAGGGAATCACCTGGTCGTGTCCGCCGAGGAAGTCGAAGTACAGGTACCCGCGGTCATCGACGTGTGAGATGATCAGGCCAATCTCGTCGATGTGCCCGGCGAAGAGGACCGTCGGTCCACCCTTACCCGCAGTCTCCGCGATGCGGTTGCCGATGGTGTCCTTGCGGTAAGTGGTCGCAGACGGGGCCACGTGACGGTCGATCACCGCCTGCGCCGCATACTCGTGGCCGGTCGGCGACTTCGCCTCGAGCAGTTCGCGCAGGAAGACGGGGTAATCGTGGTGGGCGGGCGCCTTGGCGGTTGCCTTGGTCTTCTTCTTGGTGGTGGCCATGGGAGAGGGTGGGGCACCGATAAAAAGCCCAAAGCCGAAAGCCTAAAGCCTAAAGGCGGTCGAGGCTCTGGTGACCGGTCACCGGTGACCGCTGGCAGAACTCGCTTCGCTCGTCCCCGCCCTTTGACCCGTAGAGGCTATGTCGAGGCGGGCCTCGGGCCCACTACCACCGGTCACCCGTCACCGGTCACCGGAGCCTCGTTCAGCGCGCCAAATCGCTCTGCCCGAGCACCGTCACGCCGTGGCGGGCGAGCACCGCGGCCGCGAGGTCTTGGTCCTCGGCGCGCAGGACGAGCCCGCACTTGCCGGAGGGACGGAACAGGAAGGGGTAGAGGTAGTGGATGTTGATCTCGGCGCGCAGCAGGATGTCGGCCACGTTCTTGAGGTGGGCCTCCGACGGCAGCTCGAGCGCCACCACGCCCACCACGTCGTTGGCGAACTTGTGCTCCTCGAGCACGGCCTCGGCCTGCTCGGGATGGTCGACCACGATGCGGATAATCACCGAGTCGGTCGAGTCGACCATGCACAGCGCGAGGATGTGCACGTCGGCCTTGCCCAGCGACTCGACTAGCTCGCTCAGGCGGCCGACCTTGTTCTCGACGAAGACGGAGTACTGCCGGACGACCCCGAGGTCGGGTTGGCGCTGCGTCTGCGAGGACATGAGATTCTTATGACAGACTTCTCCCGCCTGCTCCAGCCTAAAGCCCGTGGAGAGACTCCGGTGACCGGTGACGGGTGACCGGTCGCACCAGCCTCCGGCTGCCTTGGGTTGGGGCAGGACGGTCGTTTACCCGGAGAGTGGCGGGCGCTTGGCAATTGGGGAGGCGAAGACCTCTTCAGACTTCAAC
>JBMSKH010000025.1:0-26796 GCA_049419705.1 Opitutales bacterium | reverse complement strand
CTCCCGACGAAGGCGGCGTCCGCATTCGCCCGATCAAGCTCAACGAGGGGATTCAGTCCAAGGACCGAACCGATTTTCAAATTTCACGTATCGACAAGCCGCTCGCGAAAGAGACGGGCGCGGCCTTCCGCGAGGCCTGGGCGGCGTTCCGCACGCAGAACCAGGTCGGTGACAACGGATTCAGCCGCGTCACGCGACCGGTGGTGACGGTCAAGGCGCGCTGCCTGCAGGACCTCGGCGAGGGTCGCTGGTTGGTCGATGCCGAGTGGACGAATCCCGGTCTCGGTGACTGGTGTCCGGCCGGGGCCAACGCCGACAAGGCGGTCCTCGTGCTCGAGCCCGGCGCGGCCAAGGTCGGCGACGCCCTCGAGGTCAACGCGGTGCATGTCGGACTGATCGAGGTGCGCTTCGATTGCGAGGTCCCCCCGGCGCAGGGTCGCCGCATCACGTTGCGGCGCCACGCCTTCCTTGGCATGGCGGCGTTGCCGGACGATGATGCGACACGTGCGCGCTTCCAACAGGTGGTCGCGGAGGGTCGGAACCCGCCCGAGGCCTTGGTGGTGCAGGTGCGTGATTGCAAGGGATGCGGCGGCGTCGGCTACCTACGCCGTCCCGTCCCGGGCAAGATTCAGGACGCCCGCGATCCCTGTCCGGAGGGATGCGAGCGGGGGCGCCAGCGCGTGCCCGTGGTCGTGACCTTCAAGCCCTAACGGCTCCTTAGTCGCGGTGGGGCTCGTCGGGTGACGGCGTCACGTCGACGGGCTCGTCGTCCTCGTCGGGCAGGTCGTCATCCTCGGGATTCGGCTTGTCGCCGCGGGCGACGCGCTTGCGGCGCACGAGCACCTTGCCGATGCCGACCGCGATGAGGTAGAGCACGAAGAGGAGGCCGGCGAGGAGGCCGAGTGTCACGGGATCCCCGATGGGCGTGACCACGGCCGCGAGCACCACGATGCCGAAGAGCATGCCGCGCCAGGAGCGCAGCAGCGTGCTCGGGCGGACGAGCTCGAGCCACATCAGGATGATGAGCGCGAGGGGGAACTGGAGGGCGACCCCGGTGAGGAGCGACATCATGACCACGAAGCCGTAGTAGTCCGAGGCCTGCCAGTCGGTCGTCAGGCCCATGTTCATGGCGAAGTCGTGCCAGACGACGATCGACATCGGGGTGAGGAACGTGAACGCGAGCACCGCGCCGGCGAGGAAGAGCCCGAGGGCGGCGACGCAGAAGGGGATGAGGCCGCGCTTCTCCTTGTCGGTCAGGGCCGGCCCGACGAAGCGGGCGACCTCGTAGAGCAGCACGGGCGAGGCGAGGGCGACGCCGGCGGCGAAGGCGGAGTACATCAGCACCGACCAGACGCCCATGAAGGTAAACTCGCGCAGCTGGCCGAAGTCGGCCATCGCGGGGCTCGCGGCTTTGGCCCACTCGAGGGGCAGACGCAGGAAGACGGGGATCTCCTTGTAAAAGATAAGGGCGCAGCCGACGCCGAGGATAAAGACCGCAGAGACACGCAGCAGTGAGACGCGCAAGTCGTCGATGTGCTCGAGGAAGGTCATCTCGGACCTCGGACGATTCCTGCGGATTAGGTTCGAGAGCATGGGTCAGTCGTTGAGCAGGGCCTTGATGTCGGCAAGCGAGATGCCGGAGGAGGCTGAGTCGGACTCGGTCAGGAGCTTGCGCAGCATCTCGGACTTCGAGCGCTGCAGCTCCATCACGCGCTCCTCGATGGTGCCGGAGGCGATGAGCTTGATGCTCGTGACGGTGCGGGTCTGGCCGATGCGGTGGGCGCGGTCGGTCGCCTGGGCCTCGGCCGCGGGGTTCCACCAAGGGTCGTAGTGCACGACGGTGTCGGCGCCCGTGAGGTTGAGGCCCGTGCCGCCCGCCTTGAGCGACATGAGCATGACGGGGATGGAGGGCGTGGAGTTGAAGGTGTCGCAGACCTTCTGGCGGTCGCGGGTCGAACCGTCGAGGTAGCAGCAGGGGATGTCGCGCTCGTCGAGCGTGTCGCGGATGATCTGCAGGGCCGAGACGAAGGTGGAGAAGACCAGCATGCGGTGCCCGGCGTCGCGCGACTCCTCGAGCAGCTCGAGGAAGGCCTGGAGCTTGGCCGAGTCGGCCTCGTCGAGCTTGGGCTCGAGGATGCGCGGGTCGGCGCAGACCTGGCGGAGGCGCAGCAGCTGGTTGAAGGCGGCCATGCGGATGCTGGCCTCGCTGGCGCCGCCCATCTCCATCTCGAAGATGGCCTTGCGGGTCGATTCCTGGACCTGCCGGTAGAGGTCGGCCTGCTTGCCCTCGAGGTCGCAGTAGAGGACCTGCTCGATCTTCGGGGGCAGCTCGGGCGCGACCGCGACCTTGGAGCGCCGCAGGATGTAGGGCGCGGCCATGGCGAGGAGGCGCTCGTCGTGCCACTTGCTCTCCTCGACGCCGCGGTCCTGCGGCTTGGGCAGGTAGCCGGGCATGAGGAAGCCGAAGAGCGAGCGCAGGTCCTCGAGGGAGTTCTCGACCGGCGTGCCCGTGAGGATGAAGCGGCCCTTGGCGTGGAGCTGCTTGACCGCCTTGGCGGCCTGGGCGCGGGGGTTCTTGATGTTCTGGCCCTCGTCGCACGTCACCACGCCCCAGTGGATGGTCCCGAACGCGCCGATGTCGCGGGCGAGCGTGCCGTAGGAGGTGATGATGAGGTCGTGCCCCTTGATGACCTCGACATCGGTCTCGCGCGCCTGTCCGTGGTGGGCAAGGACGCGGAGCGAGGGCGTGAAGCGCCGCGCCTCGCGGCGCCAGTTCTCCACGAGCGAGGCAGGGCAGACGACGAGGCAGGGGCCGTCCTCGGGTTTCTCGCGGCGCATGGCCTCGAGGAAGGCGAGCGCCTGGACGGTCTTGCCGAGGCCCATCTCGTCGGCGAGCAGGCCGCCGAGCGCGTTGTGGTAGAGGTGCCAGAGCCAGGCCACGCCGACCTGCTGGTAAAGGCGGAGCTGCTTGGCGAGTTCGGGCCGGAGCGGCGCGGGCTGGAGCCGCGAGAGGTTGCGGATGGCGGAGGAGCGCTTGGTCCAGGTCTCGGGCGGGGCGAAGGCAGCCTGGATCTCCTCGGCGATGGCGTCGGCGCTGGCGAGCTCGGCGTAGCCGACCTTGAGGTTCAGGTCGAGGTCGACCTTCTCGCGGCTGGCGTGGCGGGCGTCACCGAGGATGCGTCCCTGGGCGCGCTTGATCGAGTCGAGCAGCTCGGGGGAGATCAGGCGGGGGCCGCGCGGGGTGTAGAAGAACATGCGGCCGCCGGCGAGGGCCTCCTGCACGGTCTTGGGCGAGGCGCCCTCGGGGTCGATGCCGATGGCGAAGCGGAAGCCGTCGGTCTCCTCGGTCGCGTCGCACTTGGCGCGGGCGAAGTCGACGTTGCGCAGGGAGTGGGCGAGGTTGTGCGTGAAGTAGGCGTCGTGCTGGTCGCGAAGCATGCCCCAGTGACGCGAGAAGAAATTGAGCACGTTGAGCGTGCCGCGCAGGCGCCATTCGCGCGAGACGGTGTCCAGCATGAAGCCGTTGCGCTGCAGGACGTCACGCAGCTCGGCGGTCGGTCCGCTGGCCTGCTGGGGCAGGCGGACGCAGAGCCACTTGACCGAGCCGTCGAGCCACGGGCGGCGGTCGTCGCCGTGGTCCTCGGAGCGTCGCCCGCCGCCGAAGTCTTCGTCGTCCTCGTCGTCCATCGCGGCCTCGGCCGCGGCCACCGCGGAGTCCTCGAGGTGCTCGGAGACGCCCTCGAGACGGTCGCCTGTCCAGCGCAGCGAGGTCTCGGGCGTGTTCGCCATGCGGAAGATGCCCAGGCCCTTGCCGATGACGAGAAGTTGGCGGAGGTGGCGGCGGGTGAGGGGGAGGATGCCTTGGAGTTTTCCGCCGCAGAGGTTCTCGAGGATGGCGAGGAAGATGGTGGTCTCGGCGTCGATGTTCCAGGCCTTGCCGCGGTCGAGGTTCTCGGGCGCGACGGGCTTATCGTCGACGCGTAGCTCAAGGCGGGCGATGATCTGGTCGCGCGGGGCGGCGGCGGCGAGGTTGGGCGGGACGAGGAAACGCACCTCAATCGGGGTGCCGCGCGCCTGTGAGAGGGTAAGGGACTTGAGCCGGGGCTGGTTGCCGTCGGCGAGCGCTTGGGCGGCGGGCTTAGTGTCCTCCTCCTTGTTGCTCGTTTTGGCGGCGGTGGCGGGCTTGGGCGCGGTCGGCGGCTTCATCAGCCCGGCCTGCACGGCGTTCTGGATGTAGGTGGCGACCGCGTGGACGCAGAGCTTGCGCCGGCGGGCGACATCGCAGCCGCAGCCGTTCTTGAGGAAGGTGGTGGACTGGAGGTCGAGCTCGGTGTCACGGGTGCCGTTGCCGTCGTCGACCGTCGCGAGGGCGACCGGGTATTTCCAGGAGGCGCGCGTGACCTTGCCTTTCTGGACCAGCTCCTTGGCGGTGCGCACGGTGACCCCTCCGGCGAGCTCGATGAGCTCCTCCTCGGTCAACGTGGGCAAGGGACGGCTGGTCGCCATTATGTGGCAGGGGCGGACACCTCGGAGGTGCCACGCGAAATTAGGCAATGGGAATGGGGGAAGACTGACGCCTCAGAGGGCGACGTCCTGTGCCAGTACCCCGGGGAGCATCGTGAAGGTGCCCACGGGGGTGGTAGGACCAGTCATCACGATGCTATAGTCATCCCCGATGCCAATCTCAATCTTTCCGCCGGGCATGACCACGGTGACATCCCGGTCGACCAGCCCCAGGCGGCGGGCGACGGCGGCCGAGGCTGACGAGCTGGACCCGGAGGCCAGGGTGTAGCCGGCCCCGCGCTCCCAAATCTCGATGCGGATGGTCGAGCGGTCGATAATCTGGAGGAATTGGACGTTGGTCCGGTTGGGGAAGGAGGGGTGGGTCTCGAGGTGGGGGCCGTAGGTCTTGGCCAGCTCGGGGGTGGCCTCGCTGACGGGGATGACGCAGTGGGGGTTGCCGACGGTCGCGGCGCAGAAGCCGAAGTTGCGTCCGAGCACCTCGATGCGCTCGTCGATCACCTCGCGCTTGGGACCCGTCATGGGAATCTCGGTCGAGGTGAACGAGACCTTGCCCATCTCGACGCGGATGCGGTCGCCGCCCTGACGGACCTCGCAACGGACCATGCCGCCGGGGGTGTGGACGTTGAAGGGCTTGCCCTCGGGCACGCGGCCGGTCTCGACGAGGTGCCGGCAGAAGATACGGATGCCGTTGCCGGACTTCTCTGCCTCGGAGCCATCGGGATTCAAGATGCGCAGGCCGAAGGCGCCGTCGTCGCGCGGGATGGGGCCGTAGAGGATGCCGTCGGAGCCAAGTCCGTAGTGACGATGGCAGACCTTGCGGATGGCGAGCGGGTCGAGCAGCTTGGGGCAGGCCGACGGCTCGAGCACGAGGTAGTCGTTGCCTAGGGCATGGTACTTGTCGAAACGCATCCCCGTTGAAAGTGGGCTCTGTCCGGCCCGTGGCAAGCGCGCTCGACCTCGAACTTATCACCCTTAAGGCTGTATCACTCATTAAGCCCATGCTTCGCCTCGCCCTCCTCCTCCTGCCGCTCGGCCTGCTCGCCGCCGAGCCCGAGCGTCCGAACATCATCCTGATCTACGCCGACGATATCGGTTGGGGTGACCTTGCCTGCTATGGCGCGAAGGTCATCCCGACGCCCCACGCCGATCGTCTCGCGCGCGAGGGCACGCGCTTCACCTCCGGCTATTGCACCTCGGCCAGCTGCACGCCCTCGCGTTACGGCATGCTGACGGGCGAGTATCCCTGGCGGCGCAAGGGCACCGGTGTCCTGCCGGGTGACGCCGCCCTCATCATTCCCCAGTCGCGTCCCACCGTCGCCACGGCGCTGCGTGACGCTGGTTACGCCACCGGGGTCATCGGCAAGTGGCATCTGGGACTCGGCGCGGATGCGGTGGACTGGAATCGCCCGATCAAGCCGAGCCCACGCGAGGTCGGCTTCGACTATAGCTTCATCATGGCGGCGACGGGAGACCGCGTGCCCTGTGTCTTCGTCCAGGACGGATCCGTCGTCGGCGCGGATCCCAAGGATCCCATCGAGGTCAGCTACAAGCGCGCCTTCCCCGGCGATCCCGACCTGAAGTCCGGCGAGGTCCGCGCCTCGCTCGCGATGGATTGGTCGCACGGCCACAACATGGGTTTGGTCAACAAGGTCGGGCGCATCGGTTGGATGCGCGGCGGCGCCGCGGCGGTCTGGGACGACACCACGATGGGCGACACCTTCGCGAGCAAGGCCTGCGAGTTCATCGCGCGCAACAAGGACAAACCCTTCTTCCTCTACTACGCCTCGCACGAGAACCACGTGCCCCGCGTCGTGCATCCGCGCTTCGCCGGCAAGACGCCGCTCGGTCCGCGCGGCGACGCGGTGGTGTCCTTCGATGACCAGGTCGGTCGCATCCTCGCCGAGCTCGATCGCCAGGGCCTGACCGGCAAGACGCTGGTGATCCTGACCTCGGACAACGGCCCGGTGCTCGACGACGGCTACAAGGATCGCGCGGTCGAGCTCAACCAGGCCGCGGGTCATGCCCCCGCCGGGCCTTTCCGCGGCGGCAAGTACAGTGTCTACCAAGGTGGCACGCGCGTGCCGCTGCTCGTCCGCTGGCCTGCGCGCGTGCCCGCGGGCAAGGTCAGCGACGCGCTGGTCTCGCAGGTCGACTTCCCCGCCTCGCTGACCCGTCTCGGAGGCGCCAACTCCGCGCCGTTCTCCGCGCTCGATAGCATCGATATTTCCCCTGCGTTCCTGGGGGCTGAGACCTCCGCCCGCGACTATGTGGTCTCCCACGGGATGGGCTTAGCCCTCTCCATCCGCTCGGGGAAGTGGTCCCTCGTGCCCGGGCAGGTCCGCAAGGCCGCCCAGGGTCGCCGCTCGACAGAGGACGAGGCGGCGGCACGTGACCAGCTCTACGATCTCAGCCGCGACCCCGGACAGACTAACAACGTCATCGCGGCTCATCCAGAGGTCGCCGCGCGGCTCGAGGAGCAACTCGAGGCACTCAAGGCCCGGGGTTTCGATCAGCCATTGCCTCGCTGAGCGAAACTTCACCTCGTCCCAGGGGTTTATCCACCAGAGAACACACGCCATGAAGCACCGCACCCTGCTTGCCTCCAGTTTCCTGCTCGCCTCCGCCCTCCTGGCCCAGGAGGCGCCGACCCAGCACCTCTTCCCCTCCGACAAGGATGGTGCGCCCGCGCCGCTCGCACCCCTCGAGGGCGAGGCCGGTGAGCGCAAGGGGCCGCCCCGCGGCTTCGGTGGGCAGGTTGCCCGTGAGAAGCTCGCGCAGCTCAAGGATGCCGGGATCACCCGCGAGGACATGCAGCGTATCAAGGAGGCGCTCGAGACCGCCCGGGGCGACGAGAGCGTCAAGACCGCCCGCAAGACGGCCGAGGCCGCCCATGAGAAACTTCGCCTCGCTCTCCGCGCCTACGCCGAGTCGAAGGGCATCCAGCCCCCCGAGTTCCGCAAGGGTTCGCCCGACGCGCAGAAGGAAAAGCCCGAGCTCACTCCCGAGCAGATGGCCGAGCGTCGCGCCCGCAAGCAGGCGTCGGCCGAGGCGCCGAAGGAGAAGCCTGAGCTCACCCCCGAGCAGATGGCTGAGCGCCGCGCCCGCAAGCTCCAGGAACTCGAGCAGCGCAAGCAGGAGATTTCCCCTGAGAAGATGGCCGAAATCCGTAAGGTGATGGAAGGCGCCCGCAATGATCCCGCGGTCAAGGCCGCCTTCGAGGAGTCCAAGGCTGCCGGCGAGGCCCTGCGCGCCGCGGTCAAGGCCGCCATGCTCAAGTCCGATCCCTCGCTCGCCCCCTTGATCGAGAAGCTCGGCGACCTCCGCGAGGTCTTCCGCGAAGAGCACCCTGGCTTCGGCTTCGGTGACAAGCGCGAGGGTGGACGTGGTGGGGAAGGGCGTCCCCGCGGCGAGAAGCCCGAGGGACAGAAGTCCAAGGGCGAGAAGCCTGCCGGCGCCTGAGTCAAACCCGTGCCGATCGACCAAGCCCCGGACTCCGGGGCTTTTTCTTTGCACCTGCTCTTGCGCGAGGCCCCGGGCTTGGCACGATGCGGCAACCCCGCATCCCCATGTCTCCCCGAACTCGCGCCGGCCTGGTCATGTTCCTCAACTTCTTCGCCTGGGGCGTCTACCTGGTGCCGATGGGCAAGTACCTCGCCAAGGCCTTCCCGGGCGACCCCTCGATCATCGGGCTCGCCTACGGCGTCGGTCCCCTCGCCGCGATGATTTCCCCGCTCATCGCGGGATGGGTCGCCGACCGCGCCCTCGCGCCGCGCAAGCTGCTCGCCGTGCTCAGCCTGGCGGGCGCGCTGCTCATCGCCGCTGTGCCTTATGTCCACTCCACCGGACAGTTCCAAGCGCTCCTCCTCGGGCACTCGCTCTGCTTCTTCGCGGCGCTTCCCTTGCTCAACTCGGTGGTGATGGCCTCCCTGCACGATCCCGCGAAGTCCTTCGGCGCCATCCGGCTCTGGGGCACCATCGGTTGGATCGCCTCGGGCCTGCTCATCGGATCGCTCCTCTCCCGTTTCGACCCGGACATCGCCACCGGACCGTGGACCTTCCGCCTCGCCGGCATGGC
Source organism: Opitutales bacterium (assembly GCA_049419705.1). GTDB lineage: Bacteria > Verrucomicrobiota > Verrucomicrobiia > Opitutales > UBA953 > UBA8828. The sequence continues at coordinate 18,197 of JBMSKH010000025.1, read as the reverse complement.
CTTGCTGGTGGTCGCGGCGATCGCGCCCTTGCTGGCCGATCCGGTCGACGCGCGCGATGCGAAGCCCGCCGCGGATTCCGGCACGCTCGCGCTGCTCGGCGACGCCAAGTTCCTCGTCTTCCTCGTCTGCTCCTGCCTGTTCTGCATCCCGCTCGCCCTCTACTACGCCTACGCCAACCTCTTCCTCTCGACCTCAGGCCTGGCTGATTCCGAGTCGTGGATGACGCTCGGGCAGGTCTCCGAGGTGGTCTTCCTCGCCTTGCTGCCCGTGATGCTCGCGCGATTCAGCGCAAAGACCGTGCTGCTCGTCGGCATGGCCTGCTGGTCCCTGCGCTACGCGCTCTTCGGTTACGCCGACGGCATGACCGCGATGCTGCTGGGCGGCGTAGCGTTGCACGGCCTGTGCTACGACTTCTTCTTTGTGACCGGGCAACTCTATGCCGATAAGCTCGCCCCGGCGGGCATGCGCAATACGGCGCAGGCAGTCGTCTCCTGGGCGACGCTCGGCCTCGGCATGTGGATCGGCAACATGGTCGCCCCGTTGCTGCACGCGCGCTACATCACCGAGGTCGACGGCAAGGTCGCCTTCGACCCGATGTTCTGGCTCATCCCCGCCGCCTTCGCCGCCGTGCTCCTCGCCATCTTCTCCGTCGTCTTCCGCGATAACTCCCGCCTGACTTCCGAGTCCAACTGAGATGTCCAAGCCCATCCGAGTCCTCTGCGTCGGCGCCGGCAATATGGGGCGTTCCCATGCGCTGGCCTACCACCGCCTACCTGGCTTCGAGATTGTCGGACTCGTGACGCGCTCCGCCGAGTCACGTCGCAAGCTCAATCAGGAATTGGGCGCGAGCTACGCCGAGTTCGGGGACTTCCACGAGGCGCTGAGGGCCACCAAGCCCGACGCCGTCTCGATCTCCAGCTATCCCGACACCCATGCCGAGTACGCCGTCGCGGCGCTCGATGCCGGCTGCCATGTCTTCGTCGAGAAGCCGCTCGCGGTCTCCGTCGCCGAGGCCGAGCGCATTGTCGCCAAGGCCAAGGCGGCCAAGCGCAAGGTGGTCATCGGCTACATCCTGCGCCACCACCCCGCCTGGTCGCAGTTCATCCGTGTCGCGCAGACCCTGGGCAAGCCCCTCGTCATGCGCATGAACCTCAACCAGCAGAGCTCGGGTGAGAACTGGAAGACGCACAAGGCGCTGATGCAGACCTGCAGCCCGATCGTGGATTGCGGCGTGCACTATGTGGACATCATGTGCCTGATGACCGGCAGCCGCCCCGTGCGCGTCTCCGGCATCGGCGCGCGCCTCTCCGACGAGCTGCCCGAGGGCATGGTCAACTACGGCCAGCTCCAGGTCACGTTCGCCGACGGATCCGTCGGTTGGTACGAGGCGGGTTGGGGTCCGATGATGTCGGAGGAGGCCTTCTTCGTGAAGGACGTCGTCGGCCCGAAGGGCTCCGTCACCATCGTCGCGGGCAAGGGCGCCGAGGCGGGCAATTCCGACAATGTCGATGACCACACCGGCGCCCAGGCGCTCAAGGTCCACCACGCGGCGCTCGGCGCCGACGGCAAGTTCAGCCGCAAGGACGAGCTCGTGCCCACCGAGGCCGACCCGGGTCATGACGGCCTCTGCCAGCGCGAGCAGGCCTATTTCGAGAAGGCGATTCGCGAGGATATCGACCTGACCGCGCACATGGACGACGCCGTGAACTCGATGCGCATCGTCGCCGCGGCTGACCTGTCCTTCCGCGAGGGGCGCACCATCAACCTCTGATTTTCCGGGTGGCGGAACCCCGCGGTGCGGGCAGGGTCAAAAGGTCATGACCCGCGTCCTTGCCGCCTGCCTGCTTGCCGCCCTCGCCGGGGCTGCCGAGCCCTCCCTGCGCTACGACCGCCCCGCCAAGAGTTGGGAGCGCGAGCGCCTGCCGCTCGGCAACGGCCGACTTGGCGCGATGCTCGACGGAGGCGTCGGCGTCGACCGCATCCAGTTCAACGAGGAGTCGCTCTGGACCGGCGATGCGAATCCCTCGGGCGGCTACGACTACAAGAAGGACAAGCCCAACAGCTTCGGGGCATACCAGAACTTCGGCGAGGTGACGGTGTCAATCGACGGCGGCGCCTCACCGACCGTGCGCGCCATCCGACCCAGCGGCGAGTCGCTGCCACACTCCGGCGACGAGTCCGTCGCGCACAGCATCGACGGTGATGCGCGGACCAAGTGGTGCCTTGAGCATAGTGGGTCGAAGGTGGTCTGGCAGGTCGATCTCGGTACATCTTCCTCCCTTAAGTCCTATGCCCTGACCTCGGCGAACGACGTGCCGAACCGCGACCCGTCGGACTGGGTTCTCGAGGGTTCGTCGGATGGCAAGACATGGACCGAGCTCGACCGGCGCGCCGGTCTCAAGCCCTTTGGCGAGCGCCATCAGCGCCAGGTCTTCGCGGTTGCCAAGCCTGGCTCACACCGGCTCTTCCGCTTGGTCTTCACCCCGCGCGACAAGACGCATTTCCAACTCGGCGAGGTTGAGCTCGTCGGCATCTCCCTGCGCGGGGGTCCTGCGCCATCCGGTTATGAGCGCCGTCTAGCCTTGATCGACGGCATCCATCTCACGTCGGTGTCCGGACAGTCCGCCCGCGAGGCCTTCGCGAGCGCTCCTGCCCAGGTGGTTGTCGCCCGCTACGTCTTCGAGCGCCCGACCTCCGGTGTGATTGCCCTCAAGGACGCCCATGGCAACGCCACACGCGCAGCCGGTGCGGCCTTGCTCTCCCAAGGTCGTTTCACCAACGGGCTCGAGTTCGCCTCCAAGCTGCAGGCGGTGCTGCCCAAGGCCGGTCAGGTGACTGTCGCCGGTGACACCCTGCGCTTCGAACAGTGTGACGAGCTTGTGCTGATTCTCGGTGCCCGCACCAATTATGTGATGGACCCGGCCAAGGCGTTCAAGGGCGCCGCGCCGTTGCCGCGCCTCGAGGCCGAGGTCGCCGCCGCGGCGGCCAAGGGGTTCGCCGCGTTGCGCGCCGAGCACGTCGCGGAGCACCGCGGCTGGATGACCCGCGTCGATGTCGCCTGGGGCAGGACCGATCCGGCCGTGGCTGCGCTGCCGACCGACGAGCGTCTGCAGGCTTATGCCAAGGGCGGCGCGGACCCGGAGCTGGAGTCGACGCTTTACCAGTATGGTCGCTACCTCCTGGTCGGCTCCAGCCGTCCCGGATGCCTACCCGCCAACCTTCAGGGCATCTGGAATGAGTCGAACCAGCCCGCCTGGGCCTCGGACTATCACAACAACATCAACGTGCAGATGTGCTACTGGCTCGCGGAGGTCGCGAACCTCTCGGAGTGCCATGTGCCGCTGACCGACTGGATCATCGCCTCCGTGCCCGGCTGCCGCGACGCCACCCGCGCCGACAAGCGTTTCGGGGCCAATGTCCGCGGTTGGACCGTGCGCACCTCGCAGAACATCTGGGGTGGCAACGGTTGGGAATGGAACCTGCCGGGCAATGCCTGGCTGGTGCAGCATGCCTGGGAACATTACGCCTACACGCTCGACAAGCAGTTCCTCCGCGATCGCGCCTACCCGCTGCTCAAGGAGGTCTGCGAGTTCTGGATCGATCACCTGAAGGCGCTCCCCGACGGACGGCTCGTCGTGCCGATGGGTTGGTCGCCTGAGCACGGCCCGCGCGAGGATGGTGTCGCGCACGACCAGCAGCTGGTCTGGGACCTCTTCCAGAACACCATCGAGGCGTCCGAGGCCCTCGGCATCGACACGGCCTTCCGCGAGGAACTCAAGGCCAAGCAGGCCAAGTTGGTCGGACCCCAGATCGGTCGGTGGGGACAGCTGATGGAGTGGATGGTTGATCGCGACAACCCCAACGACAACCATCGCCACACCTCGCACTTGGTCGCCGTCTTCCCCGGCCGCCAGATCTCCGTGCAACGCACGCCCGAGCTCGCCACCGCCGCGATGAAGTCGCTCGAGGCCCGCGGCTCGGTCGGCGACAGCCGCCGCTCGTGGACCTGGGCCTGGCGCTCCGCGATGTGGGCACGCTTTGGTCGCGGCGACCGCGTCGCCGAGATGATCCGCGGTCTGATGACGCACAACATGCTGCCGAATCTCTTCGCCCTCCATCCGCCGTTCCAGCTCGACGGCAACTACGGCATCGTCGCCGGCATCTCCGAGGCACTGGTGCAGTCTCACGCCGGCGAGATCGTACTCCTGCCGGCCCTGCCGAAGTCCTGGCCCGAGGGCCATGCCAATGGCCTGCGCGCCCGCGGTGCCATCACGGTCAGCGAACTCTCCTGGAAGGAGGGTCGCCTCTCCCGCGCCGTGCTTGTCTCGGGCATCGACCAGACCGTGGCTGTCCGCGTCAATGGCGAGGTGCGCCAGGTGGTCCTCAAGGCGAACCAGCCTGCCGAGCTGCGCTGAGCCTCAGGGTTGGAGTTTGATCGCGCCGGAGTACTCCGGCCGGCTGAAGAGGGCGCCCTCGCGGTGCGTCCAGTCGGCGTGGCTGGTGTAGGCGCCGGTCGGCTCGGTCGCGACCTCGCGTCCGTCGGCGAGCGTGAGCACGAGCCGGATGGCGCGCACCTTGAACTTGTCACCCTTGTCGCCCGCCGAGCGGATAATCACACGGTTGGCGGTCGCTGAGGCGGCTTGGTTGCGGCGGATGAGCTCGAGCTTGTCGGCGGGAATCTCCAGTCGCGCCGTCTGCCAGTCGTCGCCCTGCGCGGGGAGGGGTCCGAGACTCACTCCCGAAAGAACGAGCTCCTTGGCGCCGTGCACGCCGCCGTTGTTGCCGAAGACCTCGAGCTCGATCCGGGCACGGGTGGCGCCGAGGGTTTCCTCCGCGGTCGGCGGCTTGGGTGCGGGCGGCGTCTCGACCGGACCCTCGGCGTAGGCGAGGTGCGTCTCGCGACGATGGCCGGGCAGAGTGAGGGGCGTGAGCATGTCCTTGGGAGCAGCGGCGCCCTCGGGTGTTTCCGCAAGCACCCACGCCTCGGCCTGCATGCCATTGCCCTGGAGAAGCACCTTGGTTTCCTTCCCCTTAAGTGAGGAGAGGTCGTAGCTGGCCATCTCCCACCGACGTGCGGTTTTGCTGGCCATGCCGTCACGGGCATAGCCGGCGAAGGCGTTGATTTTACCCCGGCTGCTGCGGATCGGTTTGACCACGTTGCCGTTGAGCAGGACTGTCGGCAAGGTGGGTCGTCCGATGACGAGGAGCTCGCAGCGACCATCCACGAATTCGGCCGGCTTTATGGAGAACTGCCCTGGACCGTCTCCGGCCTTTGTGGTGGCGGCGGGCATGCGCTTGACCATCGGACCGAGCGCCTGCCCCGGGCTCAGCTCAATCGCCACGGTGCTATAGCCGGCGACGGTGATGTCGGCGCTTTGTCCGGATTGCCAGGTGATGGGCAGCTCGATGCGGCTTGGGTAGACCTGCCGGCCGCGCCAAGGCTCGCCTGCCTTGCCGCGGAAGAGCGTCGCGGCATCGATAGGCACGTGGAGCGTCTGCGGGGAGGCGGAGGGATTGCGGGCGACAAGCGTGCCGCTGGTGCCGTCCTTGGACCAACCGATGTATCCGTAGACCTGACCCTCATCGGGGCGTCCGCCAACGTAACAGGCGTGGTTGAGGTCCGTCCGGCGGCTCTCGGTCCAACGGTGGACGGCGATGATGGAGGCCCATTCCTCCTTGGTCAGACTCTTGGGCAGGAAGTACCACTCAAGTAGCAGTGTGCCGCGGCCATAGTGCATCAACACGTGGTCGCACCAGTCCTCGAGGGTGTCGGTCTTGAAGGACATCTGTCCTCTGGGATTGCGGATGATGCCATGGGTCATGATGGCCGAGATGGGGAACCACGGGCGGTCGGCTGGGTCGCCCCACATGCGCCAGAAGTAGACATCGCGGTCGGTCGTGGCTTGGGCCCGCCCAGCGAGTTCAGGCCAGTTGCCGTTGAAACCGTCATCGCCTGCGAGCAGCCAGAGGATGTCGGCGTGGTTGCGCCAAGCTGGGCTGTGCCAGGTCCAGTTCGTCGCGTTGATGAAGGTGTCCTTCGACAAGGCATTCGCCATGGTCTCCGCCCAGCCGTCGAACTCCGCGGCATGTCCATGACGATCCGTGGGCACGGCGTGTGAGAGGTGGTTGAAGTCGAACTTGAAGTAGCTGACCTTGGTCTCGCTGCTCAGGGCGCGCAGCTGGGCCTCGAGTTCGTCGCGATAGCCCTTGGCCGCGAGCGAGAGGTGGGGGAAGTAGCGCGAGAAGTACTTGTTGGGTTGGGCCTTGGTGAACTTCGGTCCGAGCTCTGCGGTCGCGGCCCAGTCGATGTCGTTGGATGTGTTGTCGGGCGCGAGCCAGAGGCCGAGCGAGCAGCCCTCGTCGCGCAGAGCTTGGCTGACCTTGGCCAGGTCGGTCATGCCGTTCGGGAAGAGACCCTTGGACGGCTTCCAGACGGACTTGCGGTCCTGCCAGCCATTGTCCGGAACGAGCGCCTGCACCGTGATGCCAGTGCCAGCGAGGGCTTCCTTGAACTCGCGGGCGATACGCGGAAGGGTGTCACCGCTGATGTTCTTTGCGGCGCCGTCGAACCAATTGTTGTAATGCGTGAAGCTACGGACGCCGCGCGGGGCCTGGTCGAGCACCGCCATCTCGGCGGTCTCGCCGGTGTCGGCGAGCAGGAGCTTGCAGCCGGGCGCGCTCGCCCTCCACTTGGCCTCGCGTTCGATCGGGAAGCAGTCGCGGCTCAGCGAGATGGGCAGGGTGAAGTTGATGGCACGTACCAGCCCGGCCTCGGGCTTGCCGACATCGGCGCCCTCGAAGTCGACGAAGCTGTGGTTGCCCACCTTCTCGAAGCGGTGGCTGTAGGCGGCGGGTGTGTTGCCGTCGGTGTGGCGCGTGAGCGTGGTCGGACTATAGGGCAGAAGGATCCAGCGGCCGTCGATGACCACCGGTTCGCCGCGACCCCCGCGCGTGGCGGACGATTTTAGCCTAAAGCGCTCGGTCTCGATGGCCTCGAGTTTCGGTTCCTGGCTGAAGTAGGCGGTCAGTCCATGGCTCTGTCTGTCGAGGTAGATGGCAATCGGCGCATCCTCGGCGTACTTTACGCCGGCCTTGCGCCGGTAGATGATCGCATCCGGCAGTTTTTCGTCGGAACTTCCGACGAAGTCGTGCGCGGTGTAGGTGCGACCGTCCGCCATGCGGATGAGAAACTCATCGCTGTCCACCTCGAGGCCCTCCTTGCCGTCCGCGGAGACGAAGGCGACGGTCACGAGTGCGGCGTCACGAGGTTGCTTCTGTCCGTAGATGCGATGGAAGGGCGTGGCGGACTGGACTGCCGCGGTGAGCAGCAGGGCGAGCAGGGTGGGGCGCATGCACCTTCCTTACTCCGGCTTGGTGGCGAAGCGCAAGCCGTCGACCTCGATCAGTGTGCCCGTGCGGCTGTCCCATGCGCAAGGCACAGCGGTGAACATCCACTTGCGCAGCTGCTTGCCGTTGAGGTGGGAGGGTGTGCGGACGAGAATCTCGTTCCAGCCGGCCTTGAGTTGGACCTTCTGCGGCGGACGGTTGAACCACGAGGCGTCGGTCCAGGGCACGGAGGCCTGCTGCTGGGTGGTGAGCCCGCCCATGTCCCACTTGGCGGGGGCCGGCACAATCACGCCGTTGAGGCGCACCTCGGAACCTGGCGGGTTCCATTCTCCGTTGACGAAGCGGTGCTCGGGCCGAGGCGTGTCGCTCGATGACGGTGCGTTGAACCCGATGGCTAGGCCGACCTCGCGCGAGCGGTCGCTGTGGACGTAGGTCCGAGCCCAGGCCAGCGTCGGTTGCTTGGCGAGCGGCAGGCAGGAGGGGAGCTCATGCCAATGGTGATTGAGGTAGAGTGTGCCACCCCACGCCTCGGATGCCTTGGACCAATCGCCCGGCTGGGTGGCGTCGGGTTCGGTGGTGACAATCTTCCAGGGGATGTGGGCGCCGCGCAGGAAGGGGAAGGGCTCGCCCCCGGCGATCACCCGCGGTCTGTGGGCGGCAATCCGACCCTCGAGGTCCACATAAGCGGCCCGCTCGGGCGCCTCGGGCGCCGGTGCCTTGGCGTAAAGCGCCTTGTTGTCCTTGGCCACGCCGCGCCAGGCGGACTCGGCGAAGGCGACGGTCACGGGCCAGAGCGGCGAGATGCGGTTCGTTAGGTTCTCGTCGTTGATGACATGGTCGGGCCAGTGACAGAGCACGGCGCCGAGGGCCTTGCCGTCGGTGGCCGGACGTCCGGTCAGCTGCACGAACATCTGGTTCGGCGCTTCCGACGGGTCCATGTGGTTCGTGTAGACATAGCGCGAGTCGATGTAGGGATTGCCCTTGGGCGGCGCAGCCTTGGCCCAGAGCTGGAAGACGACGTCGTTGCCGGCGATGCCGCCTCCCGGGCGCCAGAGCACCGGCACCTTGCCGAGGCTGCGTGCATGCCCGACGACCTGGGGCAGGAAGTCCTTCATCTTGATCGCGACCTCGTCCGAGCCCAGGTGGAAGTAGCGGCTCGGGAAGAGCTTGGCCCAGTCCTCCATCTCACCCTTCAGCACCGCCACGCCCTGAGGGGTCTGCATGTCGAACCCGAGGCCCTTCTTGAAGTAGGTCGAGTGCCCTGGCATGTCCATCTCGGGGATGACCTCGATGCCGCGGGCGGCGGCGAAGGCGACCAGGTCCTTGACCTCAGCGATGCTGTACTGTCCCTGCGGTTTGCGGTCGCGCGATTTGGGATCGTTGAGACCGGGATTGCGGCGGGTCTCGACTCGCCAGCCGTGGTAGTCGGTGAGGTGCCAGTGGAAGGTGTTCAGCTTGTAGGCCGCCATCAGGTCAAGCTGGCGCTTGAGCGCGGGGATGCCCTGGAAGTTGCGCCCGACGTCATGGAGCAGCCCGCGAATCGGGAAGGCCGGCCAGTCGCGGACCGTGATGGAGGTCACCTTGCCGTCGCGGGTCAGCTGGGCGAGCGTCGCGCGTGCGCGCAGGACGCCGGTCGGCGTGTTGGCGCGGATGGCGATTCCGGAGGAACCGACATCCAGCTCGTAGGCCTCGTCGGCCACGGTCGGCGCCTTCACCGAGCCGGCCTTGACGGTCACGCTTTCCCTGAGTCCGGCGAGGGCGATGTCGCCCTCGGTCCTCCAGGTGACCTCGCAGGGCATCGGGATGAGTGCCGGGCGCGACTCGATGGCGAGGGCCATCAGGGGTGTGAGGAGCGCGAGAAAGATGTGCCGCATGGTTCTCTGACACCTTAGGGAGGCACTGGTTCACCTGTATAGCATGAATGTGCCGTCCTAACCCCTCCGATCCAGGCTACGGTAGTGGATGGCCTCGAGCAGGTGGGTGGTGGCAATGCGCTCGCTGCCGGCGAGGTCGGCCACGGTGCGCGCGACCTTGAGCACACGGTCGTAGGCCCGCGCGGAGAGTCCGAGCCGTTCCATCGCCTGTTGAAGCAGGTCGCCCTGGGCCCGCTCCAGGGCCGCATGCTCGCGCAGCTCGGCCGGACGCATCGTCGCGTTGCATCCGCCACTGCGCTCGCCGAAGCGATGGCGTTGGATGGCGCGGGCAACCTCGACTCTCGCGCGCACGGTAGCCGAGCACTCTCCGGCCTGGGCGGACCGGAGCTCGTCGATGCCGAGGGCGGGCGCCTCGACTTGGATGTCGATGCGGTCGAGCAGCGGACCGGAGATGCGGTTGCGGTAGCGTTGGATGGCTGCGGGCGAGCAACGGCATTCGCGCAGGCGGTCGCCGAGGTGTCCGCACGGACAAGGATTCATCGCGGCGACAAGCATGACCTGCGCGGGCAGTGTCACCTTGGCGGTGGCGCGCGAGACGGTGACACATCCGTCCTCGAGCGGCTGGCGCAGGACCTCGAGCGCGGAGCGGCGGAACTCGGGCAGCTCGTCAAGGAAGAGCACGCCGTGGTGTGCGAGCGAGACCTCGCCCGGCCCCGGGATGCTGCCACCTCCGACCAGGCCGACATCGCTGATGGTGTGGTGCGGGGCGCGGAAGGGACGCTGCCAGGCGCGCGCGGCGCCGTCGCGGGTGAGCCCGGCGGCGGATTGGATGGCGAGGATCTGCAGGAACTCATCGGCGCTGGGCTCCGGCAGCAGGGTGGGGATGCGCTTCGCGATGAGTGACTTGCCTGATCCCGGCGGCCCGAGGATGAGGAGGTTGTGTCCACCTGCCGTGGCCACCTCGGTGGCGCGCCGCACGACGGCCTGTCCCTTCACCTCGGAGAAATCGACCTCGTAGGCCGTTGCCTCCCGCCGAAAGGGACTTTGTTCGGCGGGGATGGGTTGGAGTGGCAACTGGCCGGCGAGAAAACGCACGGCCTCGTCGAGCGAGCCGACTCCGTAGGCATTGATACCTTCGACCAGCGCCGCCTCCTCCGCGGATGCCGTCGGCAGCAGCACACCTCGCAGGCCGAGCTTGCGTGCGAGCAGGGCTAGGGCGATGCCGCCGCGCACGGGGCGAAGGGCGCCGGAGAGGCTGAGCTCGCCCGCCATGAGTAGACCTGCGCAACGCACCGGATCGACCTGTCGGAGCGCCACGGCGAGACCAATGGCGATGGGCAAGTCGTAGAGCGGGCCCTCCTTGCGCAAATCACCCGGGGCCAGGTTGATCGTCGTGTGCATCTCGGGGCGGCGGAGGCCCGTGTTCATGAGGGCTGACAGGACGCGATCCTCGGACTCCTTCACCGCGGTGTCGGGCAAGCCGACCATCCAGAGGCCATACTCGCCCTCCTCGCCGGTGTTGATCTCGATGTCGACAGGCAGGGCCTCGACCCCGACCAGCGCGCCGGAGCGGATGACGGAAAGCATGAACCCAGCGAGCCGTGTCTGTCGCTTGCCGCAACTAAGCCCAAGCGAGGTGTCCGCCCTAGGATTCAGCCGTCAGCTGATTCTAGGGGATTTCGTCTAACCGATGGCCTTGAGCAGGGCCGGAAGGTCGACGTGGTTGGCGACGAGTTCCCGGATGATGGGGAACTTGTCGTCGTCGGCCGCCATGGTCTTGACCGTCATGTTGTTGATGCGGGCGGTCACGGCGAAGGCCTCGGTCTCGACGGCCAGCAAGGGGATGCCCACGTCGGTCAGGGCCTGGGTGATGTTGTCGGGAGGGAGCAGACCGTTGGACAGCAGGATGCCGGCGAGAGACTTGGCTGCCTCGGGGGTGGCGAGGGCCGCGAGGAGCTTCTCGCGGTCACCAGAGACGATGAGGAGCGTGCCCGGCTTGTTGAGGTACTCGGAGGAGCGACGGGCGGACATCGCCCCCATGATCACGCGGCGCACGCGCCGGGAGCCCGAGGGGCGGTGAATCCAGCGCGCGTGGGTCTCCTCGGCCACCTGGTCGAGGTTCGGGCAGACGAGGGTCTCGCGCAGGGGGAGCACGCCGAGCAGGGGGAGTCCGAGCCGGGCGAGGCCGCGCCCGGCGTACTCGCGGATGAAGTCGATTTTGTCCGGCATCACCTTGTTGAGGATGACGCCGACGACCTCGACGCCGGCCTGCCGGAAGAGCGCTTGGTTCATCGCGACCTCGTCGACGGGCTTCCCGATGCCGCCCGCGGCGACGAGGATGACCTTGGCGCCGAGCATGCGGGCGTTGTCAGCGTTGGAGGCGCCGAAGACCGAGCCGACGCCGGCGTGGCCAGAGCCCTCGACGACGATGATGTCCTTGCCGAAGGCGGCGCGGTCGAAGGCGCGGCAGATGCGGTCCTTGAGCACGGGGCTAACCGCGTCCGGGTTCTCGAGGAACTGGCGGGTGAAGTCCGGGCTGATGGCGACCGGCGACATCGCCGCCATCGGTATGTCGAGGTCGAAGAGGGCGTCGAGCAGGAGCGTGTCCTCGTCGACCTGATCCTCGCCCGACTGCACGATGCGCTGCGCGATGGGCTTGATGTAGCCGACCTTGAGGCCCATCGCGCCGAGCGCGGCGGTGAGGCCGAGGCAGGTCGTGGTCTTCCCGTCGTTCATCCGCGTCGCTGCGACGAAGATGCGGCGGGTCGTCAGGTTGAGCGGTCGCGAGAGGAGCCCCGGTGTCTCCTGGCCGAACTGACTGGCGCCAGCGATGGGCATGGGTCAGGCCTTCCCCTCGGTCGGGTAAAGGTAGCGGCGGTCGACAGCCTGGGCCGCGACGATGACCGCGGTGCCGAGGATGTCGTGCGCCGAGGCGCCGCGTGAGATCTCGGCGGCGGGACGCTCGAGGCCAGTCAGGATCTGCCCGTAGGCGGGGATCTGCGCCACGATTTGGACCATCTTTGAGGCGATGTTGCCCGCGTTGAGGTCGGGGAAGATGAGCACGTTGGCTTTGCCAGCGACTGCGCCGCCGACCTCCTTGGTCTCGGCCACGAAGGCGTCGAGGGCGGCGTCGACCTGCAGCTCGCCGTCGATCTCGGCCTTGACGCCCAGCTCGGCCGCCTTGCGGCGCGCGAGCTCGGTGGCGGACTTGACGCGCTGGATCGAGAGCACGCGCGAGTTGGGCGAGTGCGTCGAGTAGCCGAGCATGGCGACGCGCGGGAGCTCGCCCGTGAGGTGGGCGGCGAGTCCTGCGGTGGTCGTGGCGATGTCGGCGAGCTGGTCGGGCGTGGGCTCGGGCACGACCGCGCAGTCGGAGAGGAAGAGGGCGCCCTGCGCACCGAGCTTGGTGTTCTCCTCGGACTCGAGGATGAGCATCGAGGAGACCGTCTTGACGCCGGACTGGCGCGGCAGGGTCTGCAGGATGGCGCGGAGGCCGGAGGCGGAGGTCGAGGTCGCGCCGGTGACGATGGCATCGGCCGCCGCGGTCGCGACCATCATGCAGCCGAAGTAGTTGGGGTCCTTGGCGAGCTCGAGCGGGTCGCCCGAGAGGTTGCTGCTGCCGTAGCGCTGGATGGAGGCGAGCTTGTCGGCGTAGGCCTGGAGCTCGTCGGCGCGCTCGGGCTCGAGCACGCGGATGCCCTCGAGCGAGACGTTGAGGCGGGCGGCAACGATCTTGATGCGCTGGCGGTCGCCGAGCAGGATGGGCACGCCGAGCTTGCGGGTGGCGAACTGGCGTGCGGCCTGGATGATGCGCGGGTCGCTTCCCTCGGGGAAGACGACGCGCTTGGGGTGGTTCTGCAGGCGGACGGAGAGCCGGGAAATGAGGGACATGGTATGGCGTTTCGGCCCGGGGGGTTGGCGCCCGGACCTGACGTCATCCTAGGCTAGGCCTGGTCGGGAGTGCGAGGCAGAACGGGCTGCTACGCGATTGTCACTTGCCCTGGGAGCCAGGCTGGTAGGCGAAGGGCGGGTAGGCCTTGAGCGCCGCGCGCGTCTCATCCGTCACAGGGTATCCGAGATTCTCGAAGAAGCCGGAGACGTCCGCCTTGGCGTTGTGCCCGTAGCGGCGGACAAACTCGTTCTGGAGGGTGGGCACGGCGGTGTCGCCGGCCTTGCGCGCGGGTGCGTCCTTGTAGGAGCGCAGGGTCGCGCGGATGGGTTCCCACCCATGCGCCCTGATGAGCACGACGAACGGGGCGAGTTGCTCGAAGGGCCCCATGTTCGGCGGCGTGCCGAGGCGCATGGTCATGAGCGAGTCCAGATCCCGCAGCGCGCCATGGCCCTCGCCCATGGGCTTGCCCACGAGCTTCTCCATACAGAGCAGGGAGAATAGGTTGACCGTCACCTCGGTCTGGCCCGGGAAGGTCCAGTCGCGTCGCTGGTGGTTGTGTCCGAGCTCGTGGAAGAACCCCCAGTCGCCCTCCTTGCTCAGGCGATCGAGGTCAATCATGTGACGTCCCGATGCCTTGAGCTGGCACATGAACGGGTAGCCGGAGTGCATGAAGCCAGCCGAGATTTGCACGTCGGGCACGACGCGCTCGGGGGCGAGTCGGTCGAGCGCGATGAGGTCGTCTTGCAGCTCCAGGAGCTTGTCCCACCACTCGAGTAGGGCCTTCGGCTCGGCGAGGTCGCGCAGGTAGGCGGCGGGCACGTGGAGGATGGCACGCTTGCCAACGAGCACGCCCCAAGGCGCGGGCGCGTTGCGCTGGGCGACCCATGACTCGGCGCTGTCGCGTCCGAGCACGTAGGTGGGCGCGACGACGGCGTTCTCGAAGGTGAGTTCCGCGGCTGCGCTCGCCTTGGCGTGGCGCTCGACGGTGGACGCGGCGTCGACCCGGATGAACAACCCGCCCCCGAAGGCATTGGCGATGCGGTTCTCGCCCGGCTTCAGGGTCCAGGTGCGCGTGATGACGGGGAAGCGCTGCCACTTGGCGAGGTGGAGCAGGCTGTCGCGATGGCAGCCGATGATGACCCGGACCTTGCGACCCTCGGGGAGCGAGGGGGCGCGGACGACGACGGTCTCGCCAGGTGCGGCGTAGAGTCCGGTGTCCTGCCAGACCTCGGGTCCGGTCGCGAGATTCGGCGCGTTGCCCGCCGAGGTGTCCCAGCGCGTGAGCAGGTTTGAGTCATACCTCACCGCGCGGCTGACGCGCTCCGCGGACGTCACCGCCCCGGGAAACTCCGCGGCGGAGGGGTGCGCCGTCACCCTGTCGGCGGGCAGCTCCATGTAACCGCGCAAGGCGGCCTGTAGCTCGTTGCGGCCCTCGGCGGCCGGCGGCACGAAGGGCTTTCGGTACGTCGGGGTGATGGATTCCGGCGCGGTGGCGAACGCGAGGCTGGCGATGAGGAGCAGGGAGAGGTGACGCATGGTTTAGCGGGAGAGTTGGAGTTGGCTCAGCTCGCGACCGTCGTCGGCGGCGAGGGTGCGCACGGTCAGGGACTTGGCGGTCGCGCGCAGGAGCATCACGGTCGCCGCCTTGGGGTCGGGGCCGCCGCCGATCACGGTCGTGAAGGGCGGGGTGTAGCGCACCTCGCGATCGATAGGCTGGCTATCGCGTGGGCTCGCCTTGAAGCGGATGATCTGCTCCTTGCCGGCGGGGATGGTTTTCCAGAGGTGGACGTGGCCGGAGAGGGCGACGTCGACCTTGCCCTTGGCGAGCGTGTCAGTCCAAGTGCGCCGGGCGTGCTCGGAGTTCCAGATGTCGTCGGAGAAGAGCGGGATGTGGCTGAGGAAGACGCGCCACGGCGCATCGGCGTGCCGCGCGAGCGCAGCTTGCAGGATCGGCACTTGGCGCTCGCGCAGGGCGTTGAAGAGCTCGGGGCGCTTCTCGAAGTCCTCGCCGGTGTCGGCGGCGACGAGGGCGACCGGCCCGATGCGGATATCGTAGCCTTGGTCATGGGCTCCGATGCTACCCTTGGCGTTGTGGTCTGAGGGCGCCAGCCGCGGCGCGAGGAAGAGGTCGTCGACCCGGTCGGCGAAGGCACCGCGGTAGTCGTGGTTGCCGGGCAGGTAGAGCATGGGCACCTCATCGGCCCGGAGCAGGGTGGCGAGCGCGTGGAGCGTGCGGAAGGTGCGCTCAGCTCCGTCCTTGCCCGTGGGGTCGTTGAAGATGTCACCGAGAAGCACGGTGAGGTCGTGGTTCTCTCGAGTCAGGCGCGAGGCGGCGAGGGCGAGCGTGCCGGTGCGGTCATGCAGGTCGTTGAGGAAGGCGACCTTGGTCGTGGCATCATCGACGGGCTTTCGCATCCTGCGCAGGCCGCCGAGGGGCTTGTCGTCGACGACGATGCGGTAGGGTGCGCCGGCCGCAACCGGTGCGTGCCAGATGCTCCAGGGTGTCCCGCGGATGGGTCTGCTGGCGGCCGTCTTGGTGCTGGTGACGCTGCCGCCCGACGCATCATAACACTCAACGACCACCTCTCGGGCTGAGCGAGCGGGGACGCAGACCCAGGTGGAAACCGTGGATTGTGTTAGCTGCAGATAGGGTGCAAGGACGTCGGGAAGGGCGTCTTTCTCAAGATCCGGCGCGTTCGTCGGTGCCGCGGCGGCGAGCAAGGGGCGCGCACCTCCCAGGAAGGTGGCGAAGGCGAGCAGGCGCAGGAAGTCGCGACGGTCGGTGGCCATTGCACCGAGACAGCGGCGGCGGACCTATGGTTCCGTCAGCGGAAGACGACGGTGCGCTGCCCGGCGAGGAAAACACGGTCCTCGACGACGCTGCGCAGGCCGCGGGCTAGGACCGCGACCTCGATGTCCCGGCCGCGGCGGGCCATCGCCTCGGGGCTGTCGGCGTGGTCAACCCGGGTGACATCCTGCTCGATGATCGGTCCGGCATCGAGGTCGGCGGTGACGAAGTGGCAGGTGGCTCCGACCAGCTTCACGCCACGGGCATGGGCCTGGTGGTAGGGTTTGGCTCCGGGGAAGGACGGCAGGAAGGCGTGGTGGATGTTCAGGACGCGCCCGGCGAGCGCGTCGCAGGTCTCCGCATCGAGCACCTGCATGTAGCGCGCGAGCACCATCCAGTCCCCGCGCGCGGCGGCGAAGAGGCGACGCATCTCCGCCATCGCCGCCGGCTTGGTCGCGGGCGTGACCGGCACATGGTGGAACGGTATCCCGTGGGCCTCGACCAACCGACGGTGGGTGTCGTGGTTCGAGATCACGCAGGGAATGACGAAGGGAAAGTCGCGGTCGGCCTGGCGGGCGAGCAGGTCGTAGAGGCAGTGCCCCTCCTTGGAGACGAGCACGACGATGCGGGAGGGATCCTCGGGGTCGCGCAGCCGTGCCTTGGCACCCAACGAAGTTGTGAGTTTGTCCAGTTCGGGACGCAGTCCCGCCTCGCCGCGTTGAGTCGCGAAGCGGAAGCGCAGGTAGAGACGTCCGCCCTCGACGTGATGCTGCGCGGACGCGATATCACCTCCCTGTTGCCGAATCCATGCGGCGACCTCGGCGAGCAGTCCGGGGCGGTCCGGCATCTCGATGGCGAGGCGATGCTCGTGCCGGCTCATCGCTCGTTCTCGGCGTTGTCCACGCCGTGCATCTCGTCGGCGCCGGCCAGGGCCTCGTTGCGCGAGCCGAAGGGGTTGCGCTTGGCCTTGGGGCCGCTGGGCGCGCCCTTCGGCGGGAAATCCTTCGGCATCCAGGACTTAAGTCCCTTGTTGAACGCCTTCATGTGGTCGGTGTACGGCCAGCCGAAACAGGCGAAGTAGGGTCCGAGGTCGTGGCCGCAGTGCTTCGACCAGATCTTCACGAAGATCTCCTTCTTCTTCTCGTCGGAGGACTCGCGGCTCACGGCACCGACGGCCTCGCCAGCCTTCTTGGCCTCGTCGGCGATCTCCACGATGCGGGCCTGGGCGGCGGCCTTCTCGGCATCCTTGTCGGCGACCTTGAGCGTGCCGATGTCGAGCGCGCGGATCTTCTTCTCAAGCTGCGCCTTCTCCTTGTCGAGCGCCTCGACCTTCTTCTCGGCCTCGCGGTACTCGCGGCCGCTGGTCTTCGCCTTCATGGAGTCGGCACGCGCCATGTCCTTCCGCTCGTCGAGCTCGTCGAAGGTCGCTTGCAGCGGCTCCCAGCCGAAGGCCGCGATGGGATGGTAGTACTGCGCGAGCAGGTGGAAGGCGGAGCCCTTGTTGGCCTCGGGGTCGAGCGCCATCTCGGCCGCGAGCGGCGCGAGATCGCCGTGCCCCGCGCCGACCTTCTGGCCGGCGATGCGCTCCATGCAGATGAGCGAGAAGAGATTGCAGGTCACCTCGGTGTAGCCGGCGTAGGTCCAGAGGCCCGATTGGTGATTGTGTCCGAGCTCGTGGAAGAAGCCCCAGTCACCCTCGGTGGTGAGCTTCTTGTGGTTCACCATGTCCGGCGCGCTCGCCAGGTAGCACATGATGGGGTAGCCGGAGTGCATCCAGCCGATGGAGATCTCGGCGTCGGCCACGATGCGCTCGGGTGAGCGGCGACGACCCCAGGCGGCGAGCCAGTCGGTGGTCTCGACGACCTTGTCCCAGGTCTTCATGAGCTCCTCGGGGTAGGGCAGGGTACGAAGGAGGCTGGAGGGGACGGACAGCACCATCTTCTGGCCGACGAGCTCGCCCCACGGTGCCGGCGCGAGTCGGCGGTTGTCCCATTCGGCGCGTGTGGTCTTGCCGAGCTCGAAGATGGGGGCCTCGACTGCGCCGACAATCTCGACTCGGATGCGGTCGCGCGACTTGGCCCACTCGGCGCGGTCGGGCATCTCGATGTAGATCGGGCCGCCGAAGGGGTTGGCCATCTCCACCGAGCGCTTGTCGAGCGCCTTGGTGTTGGTGATGACGGGGAAGCGGTGCCACTCCTCGCGCTTGGTCCCGATGAGGTTGTCGCGGTGGCAGCCGATGCGGGCGACGAGGCCGAGCTTGGCATCCTCGGTGTCGATGCGGAAGGTGATGCGCTC
>JBMSKH010000024.1:0-30169 GCA_049419705.1 Opitutales bacterium | reverse complement strand
CCGCGTGCTCCGCTACCTGCTCAGACGCCTCGCTCTGATCCCCCTAACCTTTGTCGGGATCACCTTCGTCGCGTTCCTATTCACACGCTTCGTCCCGGGCGGTCCCATCGAGCGCGCGATGGCCGAGCGCCAGCAGGCAGCGCAGAAACGACTGGGCATGGCTGGCGCAGCCCCCAGCACCGCCGGCCCTGCCTCGCCCGAGGAATTGGACAGCCTGAAGCGCCGCTACGGCTTCGACCGACCGCTCCTTGAGGCCTATGCCATCTGGCTTGGCGTCTGGCCCGGCCCCGCGGCGTGGTCCATCGCACGCCTCGACAAGACCGGCACCGCGACCGTCGAAGTGCTCGACATCGACGCCCCGACCAAAGGCGCCACGCGCAAGCTGACCGTCACCCAGGACAAGGTCCTGGCCTTCTCCGAACCCACCCTAGGCTGGCGGGTCGAGCTGGCTCCGCTCGACAAGGACCCGAATCCAGCGACCCGTGTCGTCGTCTACCGCCCCGCCTTCTCAGGCGTGCTCCAACTCAACCTCGGCGACTCGGCGATTGATGGGCGTCCCGTATGGCAACTGATCACCGACAAGATTCCGGTCTCCGCGTGGTTTGGGGGCTGGTCGCTCCTGCTGGCCTACCTCGTCTCGCTCCCCCTCGGGGTGGTCAAGGCACTACGCCACGGCAGACCCGTGGACTCGCTTAGCTCGGGCGTGCTCTTCGTGCTCTACGCCATCCCCGGCTTCGTGCTCGCCGTCGCCCTGCAACAGTGGCTCTGCTTCCGCCTCGGGTGGCTGCCCCACTCCGGCTTCTCCGCCGACTTCCGTCACACGGTGCTACCGCTGTCATGCATGACCATCGGTTCCTTCACCCTGCTCACGCTCTTCGTGAAGAACAGCCTGCTCGACAACCTGTCAGCTGACCACGTGAGGACCGCGCGGGCCAAGGGTCTCGGCCGCGCGCGCATCGTCGTCGTGCACGCGCTGCGCAACTCGCTCATCCCCCTCGCGGCCAACTTCGGGCACATCATCGGGTTCTTCCTCACCGGCTCCTTCCTCATCGAGGTGACCTTCGACATCGATGGCATGGGCCTGCTCAGTTACGACGCCCTCGTGCACCGCAACTTCCCCGTCTTCCTCGGCATACTCACCGTGAGCAGCCTGCTCATGCTCGTGGGCAACGTCCTCTCCGACCTCTGCGTGGCCTTGGCCGACCCGCGCATCCGCTTCGACAAGTCCGCCTGATGCCCCAGCTCGATGCCATCACCCGACGCCGCCTGGCGCGCTTCCGCTCGATGCGGCGCGGCTGGTGGTCGTTCCTCGCCCTGGCGACACTCTGCGTGCTGGCGTTGCTCGGCCCCCTTCTTGTCGGCAATCGCCCCCTCGTCGTCCGCCATGCCAACGAATGGCGTTTTCCTGTTTTCGCCGAACGTATCGCCGCCTCGGAACTCGGGCTGCCCGGCGATGTCGAACCCAACTGGCGCGTGCTCCGTGCGGAATGGAAGGCATCCGGATCCGAGAGCTGGATGATTCTGCCGTTGGTGCCCTTCTCCGCGACCGAGGTCTGCGAGGTCAACCTGCCCACCGGGACGGATGCCGATGGGCGCTGGGTGTCTGCCCAAGGCCGCATCGCCGAGGGGCGCATCTTCCGCCTCAATCCTGACGGCTCGCGCGAGACCAGTTGGACGGTGGTCGATGGCAAGCTGTCGGGCGATGCCCGACGCATGCGCGACGGCGCCCAGGTCGCGCGCGCGAAGTTCGAGGATGGCAAGCTCGTCACCTCGACTGATTCCAAGGTGGACTGGACTCCCTCGGGCACGCTTTACACCTATGTGCCCGCACCGGCACCCCCGGGGCTCGACGGCCACCTGCTCGGCACGGATGAATCCGGCCACGACATCCTCGCCCGGCTACTCGGAGGCTTCCGCACGCTCCTGCTCGCGTCCTGCGTCTACATCCCGGTGATGTATGCCATCGGCCTGCTGCTCGGTGCCGCCATGGGTTACTTCGGGGGCTGGTTCGACCTGGTCGCCCAGCGCGCCATCGAGGTGTGGTCCAACATCCCCTTCCTCTACGCCGTCATCCTGCTGTCGACGCTGCTCGAGCCGTCGCTCGCGATGCTCATGGTCATCCTCGTCGCCTTCTCCTGGATCGGACTCGCCCACCAGATGCGCGCCGCGGCCTACTCCGCGGCCTCCAAGGACTACGTCGCCGCCTCGCGCACGCTCGGAGCCGGGCACTTCCGCATCATCGTGCGCCACATCCTACCCAACACCATCACCGTGGCGGTGACGATGCTCCCCTTCAGCATCGCGGGTCTCATCGCCTCGCTCTCCGCCCTCGACTACCTCGGCTTTGGCCTCCCGCCCACCGAGCCGTCATGGGGCGACCTGCTACGCCAGGGCAAGGAGAACTGGACTGCCTGGTGGATCGCCATGCCGACCGTCACCTGCATGGTCGGAACCCTCGTGCTCGTGAACTTCGTCGGCGAGGCCGTGCGCGAGGCCTTCGACGCCCGCAAGACCGACGCATGAGCCGCCTCCTCGCCACACTCTCTCTCCTGCTACTCGGCACCCAGTCTGGTGCCGGAGCCATGCGAGCCGCAGACGTCTTCCAAGACCCGCGAGCCGCGGCCTACTACCGCGAGCATCCCGAGTTCTTCCGCTTCGCCACGCCGGCCGACTTGCCCAAGGACCTTGAATGGAAGGACGGCGCCGAGGAGCAGGAGTTCGCCGATCCCGCCGCGACAGTCGGTGGCACCTTCCGCATGATGGAGCGCTCGACACCGCCCGTGCTGCGACGGGTCGGCCCCAACGCCAACAACAGCTTCCGCGGTTACGCCTACGACGCCAACGACTTCAACCTGCTCGGCGCGCACCCGAACACGCTGCGGACCATCCCCGCGCTGGCGACCCACTGGGCGATGTCGAAAGACGGCATGACCGCCTATTTCCGCCTGGACCCCAACGCGCGCTTCACGGACGGCCAGCCCGTCACCGCCGACGACTACCTCTACACCTTCTACTTCTACCGCTCGCCCTGGGTCGACGCCGACTGGTACGCCGACTTCTACACGCGCGAGTGGGGCGGCATCACGCGCTACGACGACCACACCATCGCGGTGCACGCGCCGCGCAAGCGTCCCGACCAGATCGGCTGGCTCGGCGCGCTCCAGCCGACGCCGCGCCAGTTTTTCAAGGACTTTGGCCCCGATTACGTCACGGCGTACGCCCACCGGTTCCAGCCGACCACCGGCGCCTACGAGATCCGCCCCGAGAACTTCGAGCGCGACCAGCGCGTGGTGATGACACGCGTGAGCCAGTGGTGGGGTGACCAGAGGCGATTCTAT
Organism: Opitutales bacterium; assembly: GCA_049419705.1. Classification (GTDB taxonomy): domain Bacteria; phylum Verrucomicrobiota; class Verrucomicrobiia; order Opitutales; family UBA953; genus UBA8828. The sequence continues at coordinate 26,831 of JBMSKH010000024.1, read as the reverse complement.
CGCCACCGCTACAATCCCTCGGCCATCGAGTTCCGCGTCGTCCGCGAGATGGACAAGGCCTACCAGATATTCCTGCAGGGCGAGATCGACATGATGCCCATCGGCACGCCGCGCTACTGGTACGGCACCAACGACACCCCGGCCCACAAGCTCGGCTACCTGACCAAGGTGCAGTTCTTCAACGACATCCCCCGCCCTCCCTACGGGCTCTTCCTCAACACCTTCCAGTCACCGCTCGACAACCGCGACGTGCGCATCGGCCTCCACCACGCCATCGACTTCCAGCGCGTCATCGACACCTTCTACCGGGGCGACTACGAGCGTCTCAACCAGTTCAGCGAGGGTTATGGCGAGTACACCGACCGGTCGATCCGCGCTCGTCCCTACTCGCCGCGGCTCGCCCGGGAGGCCTTCGCGCGCGCCGGCTACGACCGCATGGGCGGAGACGGCGTGCTGCGGAATGCCGCCGGGCAGCGTCTCTCGCTGATGTTGACGATGGACGATTCCGATCGGCGGAAGTTCCTCGCCACCTTGGTGGAGAGCGCCCTGCGCTGCGGCGTCGAGCTGCGCACCGAGTCGCTTGAGCACACCACGATGTACCGCAAGATCATGGAGAAGCGTCACCAGATCTGCTTCTCCGCGTGGAGCGCCTCCGGCAAGTACCCCGAGCTCTGGCAATCCCACCACAGCGACAACGCGGTGGAGCGCGCGGGGAGCGAACTCATCCCCAAGCGGCAGACCAACAACATCACCGGAACCCGTGACCCCGAGCTTGACCGGATGATCGACGCCTTCCGCGCCTCGACCGAGGAGGCCGAGATGCTGACCCTCACCCACCGCATCCAGCGCACCATCCACGAGGAGGCCAGCTTCATCCCCGCCTTCCGCGTGCCAGGCTACCGCATCGGACATTGGCCCTGGATGCGCTTCCCCGCCGACTTCGACGTGCGCTCGAGCGACGAGCCCTTCACCTACGGGTTGTTCTGGATCGACCAGTCGGCGCGCGAGCGCGACCTGGCCGACTACCGCGCGGGCAAGGTTCGCGGAGAGCCACGCACCCGGATTTTCGACCGCTGGCGGACCGAGTGAGTCGCCGCGGGCCGCGGCTCAGCGGCAGATGCGCTCGACCACTCCGTTAAAGCCGTCGCCACCGCCCAGGACATCGACGTCGAGGCGCACGTAGAGCAGCGGGATCGAGGGGCGGAAGCCCGACTGGAGACGCACGGCGTCCTTCTCCGTCGTGACGATGAACTCGGCCTTGGCGCGCTGGGCACGCTCGAGGATCTCGTCGAGATCCTCCTCGGCGAACGCATGGTGGTCGAGGAATCGGCGGTTCGCCACCAGGTCGGCGCCGAGCTCGCGCAGGGTCGCCTCGAAGCGCTCGGGAGTGGCGATGCCCGAGAAGGCCATCACGCGGCGACCACGCACGTGCTCGAGGGGGAAGCGGGCGGGGCCGTCGACCTCGACGAACTCCCTGGGACGGTGCGCGCAGGCGATGATCTCGGCCTTGCGGTTGTGCCGGCGGATCTCGGCCTCAAGCTCGGGCGGAACCGGTCCGTCGCACTTTGTGACGATGATGTAGGTGCCGCGCGACAGGTTGGCCACCGGCTCGCGCAGGATGCCCCGCGGGAGCAGCCGGCGGTTCCCGAAGGGGTTGTGGCGGTCGACGAGGAGGAGGTTGATCTGGCCGTGGAGCGGCAGGTACTGCAGGCCGTCGTCGAGCAGGATGGTGTCGACCCCGAAGCGGCGCAGGGCGAAACGTCCACCCTCGACACGGTCACGGTCGACGATGACGACGACGCCGGCGTCGGCAAGGTTGCGCGCCATCATGTAAGGCTCATCCCCGGCCTCCTCGGGTCCGACCAGGACGGTCTTGCCATCCGAGACCACAAGGGGATCCGGACGACGACCCTGGGTCAGCCAACGCCAGAAGCGGCGGACAGGCGAGTCGCTCCGGCCCTTGTAGCCGCGGGAAAGGATGGCGACCCGGCGCCCACGCTCCGAGAGAACCCTGGCCATCTTCATCACGACTGGGGTCTTACCCGTACCCCCCACGGTGAGATTACCCACGACGACGACCTTACAGCCAAGTGGGGTGTCATGGAAAAGCCGCTCGCGGTAGAGCCACATCCGAAGGCGGACGAGAAGCGAGAAGACCCACGACAAAACGAGCAGGAATGCGGCCAGCAGGGCGGCAAGGGGCCCGTGACGTCTGTCATAGGCGACATCCACGGCGAACCCTGCTACGGACTGCGCCGCCGCGGAAATGGGACCCCTGTGCTTGCCTGACATCCCACCCCTTGTGCCAAAGTTGTTTGACGCGGGCAAGCCCGGCGATGAGAAGCAAGCCCCCATGCGGGTCGACATCCTCAGGACCAAGCTGCTGCGCGCCGAGGTCACCGGCGCCCGACTCGACTACGAGGGTAGCCTCGCCATCGACTCCGAGCTGCTCGCCTTGGTCGGCATGCTGCCTTACGAGAAAATCCTGATCGGCAACATCACCAACGGGCAGCGTTTCGAGACCTACGCCATCCCCGCCCCGGCCGGCACCCGCGAGGTCTGCCTCAACGGCGGCACCGCCCACCTCGGCAAGCCGGGCGACCTGCTGACCATCATGAGCTTCGCCCAGATGACCACCGAGGAGGCCCGCGCCTGGCGCCCCCGCACCGTCACCCTTGCCGAGCGCAACCGTCGCATCGTGCGCATCGACAGCCCCGACGCCCCCGCCGACCTCCTCAAGACCTTCCTCCGATGAGCCTCCGTCTTTACATCCCCGGACCCGTGACCGTGTCCGACTCCGTCCTCAAGGCCATGGGCCAACCCATGATGGGGCATCGCTCCAAGGGCTTCGTCGCCCTGTACAACGAGATGCAGCCCAAGCTGCAGGCGCTCTTCCGCACCCAGGACCCCGTCTACCTCTCCACCAGCTCGGCCTGGGGGGTGATGGAGGGCGCCCTGCGCAACACCTGCCGCAAGGGCGTGCTCAACTGCATGAACGGGGCGTTCTCGGACAAGTGGTTCGACGTGGCCAAGCGCTGTGGCAAATCGGCCGAGGCCCTGCGCTTCGAGTGGGGCGAGGCGGTCGATCCCGCCGCCGTACGCGCCGCGCTCGCCACGGGCAAGTTCGACGTCATCACGCTCATCCACTCTGAGACCTCGACCGGCACGCTCTCGCCGCTGGCCGACATCATGGCCGTGGTGCGCGAGTTCCCCGACGTCATCTCGATCGTCGACTCGGTCAGCTCCTTCACGACCCTGCCCATCGACAAGGATAAGCTCGGCATCGATATCCTCCTGACCGGCTCACAGAAGGCCCTCGCCCTGCCCCCCGGCCTCGCCCTCCAGGCCGTCAGCGAACGCGCCCGGGCCCGGGCCGCCCAGATGGCCGACCGCGGTTACTACTTCGACCTCCTCGAGTTCCACGAGAACCACCTCAAGGGCATGACACCGTCGACGCCCTGCATCTCGCTGCTCTACGGCCTCCGCCAGAAGCTGAATGAGATCGAGGCCGAGGGCGCCGAGAACCGCTATGCCCGCCACCTCCGCCTCAACGAAACCGTGCGCACCTGGGGCTTCGGCAAGGGCTTCGAGCTCCTGCCCAAGCGCGAGTTCGGCACCCGTGGCCTCAACTGCTTCCGCAACACCCGCGAGGTCGACCTCGAGCGACTCAACGCCACGCTCAAGTCGCGCCACTCGCTCATCATCGATGGCGGCTACGGCAAACTGAAGGGCAAGACCTTCCGCATCTCCAACATGGGCGACGAGACCGACGCCACCATCGCCACGCTCATCGCCGCACTGAATGACGGCTTGGCCGAGCAGGGACTGTGACCCCGCTTGACAATCTGTTATTCTCGCACGCGTGAGCAAAAAAACCACCAAGACGAAATCCACCCCGGCCTCGGCCGAGGGTTCCAAGACACTGGTCATCGCCGAGAAGCCGTCCGTCGCGAATGACCTCGCCAAGGTCCTCAAGGTCCCGAAGTCGGGCGAGGTCTTCGAGAACGACCGCTGGGTCATCACCTCCGCCGTCGGCCACCTGGTCGAGTTGCGCGAACCCCATGAGATCAATCCCGACTGGAAGGGATGGACCCTCAAGTCCCTGCCCATCCTGCCGCGCGAGCTCTCCGGCACGCTTTCCAAGGACATCCTCCGGGTCCGCGAGGAGCGCGGCTCGAGCGAGCGTTACCAGCTCCTGAAGAAGCAGCTCAACCGCAAGGACATCTCCGACGTGGTCAATGCCTGCGACGCCGGTCGCGAGGGCGAGCTCATCTTCCACATGATCTGCACGCTGGCCGGCTCCAAGCTGCCCGAGCGCCGCCTCTGGCTGACGAGCATGACCGCCGACGCCATCCGCAGCTCGTTCGAGCACCTGCTCGGGCCGGAGGAGAAAGCCGGACTGCGCGCCTCGTCCATCTGCCGCTCGCAATCCGACTGGCTGGTCGGCCTCAACCTCACCCGCTGCGCAACCAAGATGCTCGGCGGGAGCAAGATCTCCAAGGAGAGCGTGCACCCCGTCGGCCGCGTGCAGACGCCGACGCTGATGCTTGTCGTCCGCCGCGAGTTCGAGATCCGCAACTTCGTCCCCAAGTCCTTCTGGAAGGTCGAGGCCGACTTCGGCGTCACCGCCGGCGACTACCGCGGCGCCGCCCAGGTGCCCGGTGTGACCGAGCGCAAGGAGGCCGACCGCTTCTACGACGAGGCCCAGGCCCGCGCCGTCGCCGCCGAGGCCTCCAAGCTCGGCACCGGCACGGTCGTGGACGAGCGCAAGCCCAAGAAGGACAGCGCCCCGCGCCTCTTCGACCTCACGACGCTGCAGCGCGAGGCCAACCGCCGCTTCGGCCTCTCCGCCAAGACCACGCTCGGCGTTGCCCAGGCCCTCTACGAGCGCCACAAGGCCCTCACCTATCCCCGCACCGACTCCTCGCACCTGCCGGAGGATTACGTGCCAACCGCCAAAGCCGTGCTGCAGTCGCTCGCCGACGGGCACGCCGCGGGTGGCTTCGCCGGCGAGGCCCTCGCGAAGGGTTGGGTCGACAAGGCGGGCAAGCGCGTCTTCGACAACGGTAAGGTGAGCGACCACTTCGCCATCGTCCCCACCGGCACGATCCCGCCCGGGCTCGACGAGCTCGAGCGCAAGGTCTACGACCTGGTCGTCCGCCGCTTCGTCGCCGTCTTCTTCCCGATGGCTGAGTTCGAGGAAACCGTGCGCACGACCACCGTCGGCCCGCACGCCTTCCGCACCACCGGCAAGGTCCTCGTCGTCGCCGGCTGGCGCGCGGTCTGGGGCCAGGAAGCCGAGGCCGAGGAAGACAAGGACAAGGAAGGCGCCGCCACCCTGCCCGCCCTCGCCCCCGCCGACGGCGAGCCGCCCAAGGCCAAGGTCCTCGCCATCGACGTCCGCGCCGACCAGACCAAGCCGCCCGCGCGGCTCAACGAGGCCTCGCTCCTCGGCGCGATGGAGAACGCCGGCAAGCTCGTCGACGACGAGGCCCTCGCCGAGGCGATGAAGGAACGCGGACTGGGCACCCCCGCTACCCGCGCCGCCACCATCGAGGGCCTGCTGCGCCAGAAGTACATCGAGCGATCCGGGCGCGAGCTCGTGCCGACCGCCAAGGCCTTCAAGCTGGAGAAATTCCTCAACGTCAACGAGCTCCTGCTGCTCGCCGACCCGCAGCTCACGGGCGAGTGGGAACACAAGCTCCGCGAGATGGAGCGGGGCAAGCTGACCGATGCCGCCTTCATGAAGCTCATCCACGAGCAAGTCGCTCACATGGTGGGCAACGTGAAGAAGCTGATCGACAACCCGATCGCCGCCGAGGTGGTCACTCCCGAGGTCCTCTCCCCCGCCGGCACGCCGATGCTCGCCGATGACCGCAAGTATATCTCGGCCGAGACCATCACCCAGGGCAAGAAGACCGTGCCCGCCGTGCTCGTCTACCGCGAGCTGGGCGGCCGCCCCGTGACCCCCGAGGAGCTCCGCGAGCTGATCGAGAAGCGCCGCATCGGACCGTTCCAGGATTTCCGCTCGCTCAAGTCGGGTCGCAACTACCCGGGCTACATCAAGCTCGAGGACAAAGACGGTCAGCTGCGCTCCGCGCTCGACCTGCCACCCCGCGATGGAGACCCCGACGGCGCGCCCTTCGACCCGTCCTGGCCCGTGCTCGGCAACTGCCCTGTCTCGGGACTGCCCGTGCAGCAGACCCCCGCCGCCGGCTACCGCGTCTGCCCCGCCAAGGCCAAGGAAGCCGGCGCCAAGAAGACCTTCAGCCTGAACTCGCAGATGCTCCAGTGCGCCATCTCGCCGGAGGACGTCAGCGCCCTGCTCAACCAGGGACGCACCGCCGAGAAGCGCTTCGTCTCCAACCGCACCAAGCGCCCGTTCAGCGCCTTCCTCGTGGCCGACAAGGACAAGGGCTGGTGGTTCGCCTTCCCGCCACGTGCTCCGAAGGGCGCGAAGGGTGGCAAAGGCAAGCCCGCCGCCGAGAAGCCCGCCGACGACAACGCGCCCTTCTGAGGTGGAGCTCGCTCAGCGCGCCGGCTCGCTCTCGCAAGGATGGGGAGGGATGCGCGCGGAGAGCGGAATGTTCAGGCTGCGCTCGCAGTCACGCAGGAAGGCGAGCTCCGTCGGCGAGCCATCCTCGCGCTTGGAGAGCTTGTCCTGCCAGACCGGCCGCAACCACTCGTAGGCCTGACGCTCCTTACCGCCGTCTCGGAGCAAGCGTGCGTGGAAGTAAGCCGAGTACCAGGGTGAGCCCGGCGTCCGGTGGCAGCGCAGGTAATACTCGGCACCCAGCAAGGGATCCTTGATCTTGGTCTCGGCGAGGTAGCCGCCCAGCGCGAGCAAGGCTGCCGGATTCCGCGCGACGGGCAACCCGTCCTCGAGAGCCGCGAGCGCCTTGCGGGCATAGCGCTCGAAGATCGCCTGCTGGGTCGCCTCGGTAACGGCGAAGTAGCCTCCGCGGACGCGGATCTCCCAGTGGGCCATGTCGAGGCCGATGATATTGGCGCGGTTCTCCCAGAAATAGTTCGAGTGCGGGTCGAGCAGGCAGGCCGTGCGCAGATGCGCCTCGCAGGTCCGGTCCTGTCGCTCCCAGAGCACATAGCCGCGGATCCAAGCGAGGTCGGCCAGCAGCGGCCGGAAGCCGCCGAGCAGCCCGAGCGCCACGCCCTGGCCGGCGGTCAGCTCGAGGTCGGCCCGACGCAACTCGGGCACGACCGCGCGCGCGCGGGACCATGCCCGCGACGAGAGCTCGCCGGCGCCGAGGACGCCGAGCAGCGCGACGAGAACCCAGGCCGTCCGGCGCATCTCAGATCTCCCGGCGGCGGAAGGCCGCGCACGCAAGCAGAAGGATGACCGCGAGGTAGGCGATGGCGGCCACGACGAGCGAGAGCACGGTGCCCTCGGGTACCGAGGACGGATCGAGCACGAGCGGCTCGCCGATATTGTAACCCTGCAGGTTGGGGAACAGGCGGGTGGTCACCCAGAGCCCGGCGCGGCCCAGCGGCGAGCCATCCGGACGGGCGAGCGCATCCTGCGCGATCCAGACGAGCTGGCCGGCGAGCACCGCCATCGAACCGACCACCACGGTGTAGAGAAATGTCTGGGCCAGGGCCCCGACCAGCAGGGCGAGCGCGGCCACGATGCCCAGGCGCAACCACTGCAGCAGCGCGTGCTGGCATAAACCCCACAGATCGACCTCGGGCGGCGTCAGCTGCAGCGAGAGCGCGCGGGCCGCGACCATTGGCTCACGGCCGACAAGGATGAGCCCGACCAGCAACGTGAGCACACCGGTGAACACGCCGAGCACCGCCCAGGTGCCGAGGAACTTGCCGAGCAGGAACTCGCCACGCCCGACCGGTTTGGCGAGGAGGGTGAGCGCGGTGCGGTTGTCGATCTCGGCGTAAAGCAGCTGGGCCGGCAACACCACCGCGAGCACGGAGCCGAAGAGCAGCAGCGCCCCGAAACCGAGGTCGGCGAGGAACTTGAGCTCGCCATGGCCGAAATCGATGGAGCGGAGCGGGAGCGAGCCGAGGGTGAAGCCCGCGGCCAGGACCAGGAGGAAGGCGAGGAAGCGCTGACGCAACGCCTCGAGGAAGGTGATGCGGGCGATCCAGAAGATGCGGGTGAGCATGGCGGTTCAGTCGCGGCTGCCGGTGACGAGGCGGCGGAAAAGGTCCTCGAGCGTCTGGCGCGGATGCTCGACTGAGGTCACCCGCGCGCCGTGGCGGGCGAGCGCCTCCTCGGCGGCGGCACGTGCGGCGGGTGTCAGCCCCTCGACCGAGATCTGGTGCGCGTCGCGGCGAGCAAGGACATCATCGATGCGCCCCTCGAGCACGAGCCGTCCGCGGTCCATGATCGCGACACGGTCGCAGACCTGCTCGACTTGGCCGAGCAGGTGGGAACAGAGCACGATGGTCTTCCCGCGGGCGCGCATTGCGCCGATCATCCGGCCGATGGCGGCGGAGCCGACGGGGTCGACACCGGCGGTGGGCTCGTCGAGCACGACGAGCTCGGGGTCGTGCACGACGGCCTGGGCGAGGCCGATGCGCTGGAGCATGCCCTTGGAGTAGGTGCCGACGCGGCGGGCGCCGGCCTCGGTCATGTCGGCGAGAGCGAGCGCGTCGTCGGTGGCCGACTCGACACGTTCCGCGGGCACACCGCTCAGGCGCGCACAGTAGCGTACGAGCTCACGGCCGGTGAGGAAGCGATGGAAGTAAGGCGCCTCGGGCAGGAAGCCGGTGCGGGCACGGGCCTCGGGCGTGGCGGCGGCCGAGCCGAGCAACGTGAAGCTGCCGGAGGTCGCGGGCACGAGACCGAGGACGATCTTGAGCGTGGTGCTCTTGCCGCAGCCATTGGGCCCGAGGAGGCCGAAGACCTGGCCACGGGGGATGGAAAATGTCACATTGTCGACGGCGCGAAGCTTCACGCCACGGATGCCGACACGGAAATCCTTGGTCAGGTCGGTGACAGAAATAGCGGGCAAGTCGGTCATAGCCTCAGGGCTTCAGGGTAAAGGCGTCGCAGGTGCGGAGCCCGGCGAAGGCACGCTGCTCAGTGTTGCGGATGTGGCCATCCATCCGCTCCGCGATCGCGCCGAGAAAGGCGTCAATCTCAGCATCCGTGCCCTCGGCATGCAGGTACACCCGGCCGTCCGGTTGGTTCTGAACGAAGCCGGTCACCTCGAATCCGCGGGCGACGGCCAGGGTCTGGGCTCGGAAACCGACCCCTTGGACACGGCCAGTGTACCAAACATCACGGTGGGAGACATGGGTTGACATCTGGGTCGACTTGAAGACATTCAACGAAGCCTTTTTGGCCTTCAACCGCAATCCACATGCTCCCGCAACTTGCAGTCATCGACGGTCCCATTGTCTGGCTTATCCTGATTCTCGCCGTGCTCCTCTTCGGGGGCTCCAAGCTCCCCGAGCTTGCTCGCGGTCTCGGCAAGGCCAAGCGTGAGTTCCGCAAGGCTTCAGAGGAAGTCGAGGATGAGGTTCGCACCGCCGTCGACGAGGACGAGCGCCGCAAGGAGCGCCTCCGCCAGGTCGAGGAAGAGGAGCGCGCCAAGGTTCGCGCCCGCATCGAGGAAGAGGAACGCCAGCGCCGACAGGGCGACGGCAAGTCCAACTGATCAGGGCGACCCCGGATGTTCACCGGCCTGGTCGAGTCCACGGGCACGGTTGAATCCCTTTCTCCCACCCCCTCGGGTGGCCACACCCTCGCGTGCCGCTCGGCCCTTTACGCTGGTTGCCAGCCAGGCGACAGCATCGCGCACAACGGTTGCTGCCTGACCGTGGCCTCCGTCACGGGCGACCGCGCGACGTTCGACCTGCTCGCCGAGACCCTGCGCCTGACCAACCTGGGCGAACTTCGTCCCGGCGACAGCGTCAACCTTGAGCGGAGCCTCCTGCCGACGACGCGCATGGGCGGCCATTTCGTCACCGGTCATGTCGACACCACCGGAAAGGTGAAGGTCCTCGAGCCCAGGGGCGCCGACGTCCTGCTCCGGATCGAGGCCCCCGCCGACTTCCTGCGTCTGGTCGTGCCCAAGGGCTGCCTGGCCATTGACGGCATGTCGCTGACCGTCGCCGAGGTGGGCCCCGGACATCTCGACGTCTGGATCATCCCGCATACCCTCTCCGTGACCAACCTCGCGAAACGCCGTCAGGGCGACCGGGTCAACCTCGAGTCGGACCTGCTGGCCAAGTACACGGCCCGCCTGCTCGGCCGCTGAGGCAAATCCCCGGTTGAAAAAAGCCGGGCAACCGCAAGCGTCTGCAAGCCCATGATTGAGTCCGCCCGCAAACCCGACTGGCTCCGTGCCCGACTCCCGAGCGGTCCGGACTACATGGAGACGCGCCGTAACGTCGACGCCCACAAGCTCCACACCGTCTGCCAGTCGGCCCAGTGCCCCAACCTGGGCGAATGCTGGTCGCGAGGCACCGCGACGGTGATGATCCTCGGCAACATCTGCACGCGCTCCTGCACCTTCTGCGCGGTACAGTCCGGACGCCCCACCGAGCTCGACCTCGGCGAGCCGGCCCGCGTGGCCGAGTCCATCGCACAGATGAAGCTCCGCCACGTGGTCATCACCTCGGTGGCGCGCGACGACCTGCGCGATGGCGGCGCCTCGGTCTGGGCCGCGACCATCCGCGCCACCCGGCACCGCAACCCCACCACGACGATCGAGGTCCTGCCCGCCGACTTCCGCGGCGAGCAGGAGCACCTCGACACGCTGCTCGACGCGCGGCCCGACATCCTCAACCACAACATGGAGACCGTGGAGCGCCTGCAGCGCCCCATCCGCAAGACCGCGCGCTACGACCGCTCCTTCTGGGTGCTGCGCCACGCGAAGTCCCGCGGTTTCGTCACCAAGACCGGCATCATGCTTGGCATCGGCGAGCGCGAGGAGGAGATCGACCAGCTCCTGCGCGACATCGCCGCGGCCGACGTCGACATCCTCACCATCGGCCAGTACCTGCAGCCCTCGAAGGACCATGCGCCGATCGACCGCTGGGTGCACCCCGACGAGTTTGCCCGCTGGAAGGCGCGCGCCCTCGAGGTCGGCCTCCGCCACGTCGAATCCGGCCCGATGGTCCGATCCTCCTACCGCGCCGACGAGCAGGCGGTGAAGTTCGACCTGCTCGCCCGCCGCGACCGCGCCTGAAGCCGTGGAGGGCTCACCCCCGGTTGACTTCTCCGGAGAGCTGAACACCGAGCAGCTCGCCGCGGTCACCGCGCCGCGCGGTCCCGCCCTTGTGCTCGCCGGTGCCGGATCGGGCAAGACCCGCACCCTGACCTACCGTGTGGCCTGGCTGCTCGCCCAAGGTGCGCGCCCGTGGGACATCCTCCTGCTCACCTTCACGAACAAGTCGGCCAAGGAGATGCTCGAGCGCGTCGAGGACCTGACGGGCGTGCCCCGCGGCCAGTTCTGGGGCGGTACCTTCCACAGCATCGGCATGCGCATCATCCGGCGCAATGCCGAGGCGGCCGGCCGCACGCCCAGCTTCACCATCCTCGACGCCAAGGAGGCCGACCAACTGATGACCGAGGTCGTGACCGCACGCGACGGCGCGTTCATCAAGGACAAGTCCAACCCGAAGGCCGCCGTCATCCTCGACGCCGTCTCCCACGCCCGCAACACCCTGCGCCCGCTGGCCGAGGTCGCCGAGGATCGCCTGGGCTGGATGAAGGGCGGCACGGAGAAGATCCTCGGGTTCGCCGAGGACTACGCCAAGGTCAAGGCCGAGCGGAACCTCTGCGACTTCGACGACCTCCTCGAGCTCTGGCTGCGCGTGCTCGAGACCGACCCCGCGGCGCTGGAGGCCTACCGTCGGCGCTTCGCCCACATCCTCGTCGACGAGTTTCAGGACACCAACCGGCTGCAGATGCGCATCCTCGACCTGCTCGCGAGCGACCACCAGATCATGGCGGTCGGCGACGACGCGCAGTGCATCTACACCTGGCGCGGCGCCGACTGGGAGAACATCGTCTCCTTCCCGCAGCGACACCCGGGCACGGTCATCCATCACATCCAGACCAACTACCGCTCCACGCCGGAAATCCTCGACTTCGCCAACGAGGCCCTGCGACACCGGCCGACGCAGGAGGGCTTCGAACGCGAGCTCCGCGCCGTGCGCCCCTCCGGGCCGCGCCCCTTCGTCTACGACGTCTCCGACACACTGCAGCAGGCGCGCCTAATCGGCCGCCGCATCGGCGCGCTGCACCGCGACGGTGTCTCGCTGAGCGACATCCACGTGCTCTACCGGGCCCATTACCAGTCGCTGGAGCTCCAGATGGAGCTCAACGCCCTCGGCATCCCCTTCGTCATCACCAGCGGTCACAAGTTCTTCGACCTGATCCACGTCAAGGACCTGCTCGCCCACCTGCGCGTCGTGCACAATGCCTCCGACCGCGTGGCTTGGTCGCGACTGCTCTGCCTGTTGCCGAAGGTCGGACCCGTCGGCGCCGGGAAGATTCACGCCGCCGCCGAGGAAGCCGCGGCCAAGAGTGGGCGTCACATCGTACGCTGCCTGCGCGAGCCATCGGTGCTCAAGAAGGTCAGCGAGGTGGCCAAGGATGATTACACCGACCTTGCGGTGACACTCGAGGATCTGCTCGATGGCACCGAGGCCGCGCGCGGACAAGCGCCCTCTGCCGACCAAGAGCAACCATCGCCTGATCTCTTTACTGAAAAGAAAGTGACTGGAGGACAGGTCGTGGCGCGCACGCCGGCAGAGTCCGTGCGCCTCGCCATCGAGGGCTGGTACGGCGGCCACATGCGCACGCTTTTCCCCGATTGGCGCGAGCGCGAGGAAGACCTTCAGGGACTCATCGGGTTCGCCTCTCGCTTCGAGGATATCGGCGACATGGTCGCCCAGGTCACACTGCTCAACGGCGAGACCTCGGACAAATCCCCCGAGCCCGACGAGGAGATGCTCCGTCTCACAACCATCCACCAGTCGAAGGGTCTCGAGTTCCCGGTGGTCTTCCTGCTCGGCGTTGCCGACGGCCTGCTCCCATTGCAACGCGCCGTTGACGAAGGTGATGTCGAGGAGGAGCGGCGACTCTTCTACGTGGCCTGCACCCGTGCCATGGACCAGCTCCACCTGGTCTGTCCTCGATTCAGCACCGCCGGGGATGGCTTCAGGCCGCTCGAGCGTTGCCAGTTCCTCGAGCAGATGGACCCCTCGGTCTACGAGCGTATCGACTATACTCAGCGCCGGCTCTGAGGGCCTTTATGACAGCGGGGCGCCACTGGGCGCTTGCGTTCCGGGGGGTGCGGGGGCTTATCTAAACCCGATTTTCCCATGAAAAAGGTACTCGTGGCCGACAAGATTAGCCCTTCGGGCGTTGCCCTCCTCAAGGCCCAGCCGGGCTATGAGGTGGTCGAGGCCTACGGCCCGACCCCGGAGAAGCTCCTTTCCTTGGTCGGCGATGTCCACGCCATCCTCGTCCGCTCCGAGTCGCAGATCACTCGCGAGGTGCTCGCCGCCGCACACAAGCTCGTCTGCGTGGGCCGTGCCGGTGTCGGCGTGGACAACATCGACGTCGACGCCGCCACCGAGCGAGGGGTCATCGTGATGAACACGCCCTCGGGCAACACCATCGCCACCGCCGAGCTGACCTTCAGCCACCTGCTCTGCCTCGCCCGCCCGCTACCCGAGGCCGTGCAGTCGATGCGCGAGGGCAAATGGGATCGCAAGACCCTCTCCGGCACCGAGCTCTTCGGCAAGTCGCTCGGCGTGCTCGGTCTCGGCCGCATCGGCGCCGAGGTCTCCAAGCGAGCCCTCGCCTTCGGCATGAAGGTCCTGGCCTACGATCCCTACCTGACCGAGGCGCGCGCCAAGGCCCTCGGCGTCCACATCGCGACACTCGACGAGGTCTTCGCGCTCTCGGACTACATCACCGTGCACATGCCCCTCACCCCGCAGACCGAGGGCATGGTCAATGCCGCAGCTTTCGCCAAGATGAAGAAGGGCGTGAAGATTGTGAACTGCGCCCGCGGCGGTATCGTCGATGAAGCCGCGCTCGCCGAGGCCCTCGCCTCGGGCCAGTGCGGTGGCTGCGGCTTCGACGTCTTCGTCGAGGAACCCCTCATCAAGGACCACGGCCTGCGCACGCTGCCCAAGGCCCACCTCTCACCCCACCTCGGCGCCTCCACCGCCGAGGCTCAGGAGAACGTCGGCCTCGAGGTCGCCGAGTCCTGCATCACCGTGCTCGCCGGCGGCTTCCCCGGCAACGCCGTCAACCTGCCGCCGGTCGACGCCCAGACGCTCGCCGCGATGCGCCCGTTCCTGCAGCTGGGCGAGAAGCTCGGCTCGCTCGCCCGTCAGCTCGCCGAGGGCGGTCGCGTCGAGGCCATCCGCCTGACCACCTTCGGTACTGGCTCCGAGGCTGGCGCCAACGCGCTCGCGCGTTCGGTCCAGCGCGGCTACCTCCGCGGCGTGGCCGAGGGCGTCAACGACGTCAATGCCCCTGGCAAGCTCAAGTCACTCGGCATCGAGTTCCAATCCGTGCGCTCCTCTGCCGAGGCCGACTACAAGGAACTGCTCCTCGTCGAGGCCACCCTCGGCGGCGGAAAGTCCGTCTCCGTCGCAGGCACCATCCTCGGCAAGGCCCTCTCGCCTCGCATCGTCTCGGTCAACGGCCGCACCCTCGAGTTCGTCCCCGAGGGCAAGCTCCTGCTCATCGAGAATCAAGACCAGCCCGGCATCATCGGCGCACTCGGCACCCTGCTCGCCAAGGAGAAGGTCAACATCGCCAACATGGCGCTGAGCCGCACCGGAGGGGCCAACGCCCTCGCCGTCTACCAGCTCGACACCGCCCCCGGACCCGCCGCGCTCGCGGAAATCCTGCGCAACCCCGCCATCGTCAGCGCCAAGCTGCTCGAGGCCTGAGACCGTGACCGGCCTCATCGCCATCAGCGCAGCACTCGGCTACCTCATCGGGTCGGTCAACTTCGCCGTGATCGTCTCCCGACGTCATGGCATCGACATCCTCAAGGCGGGTTCCGGCAACCCTGGAGCGACCAACGTCAAGCGCGTGATCGGCAAGGGACCCGGCAACTTGGTCTTCGCGCTCGACGCGCTCAAGGGCGTGGCGGGCGCCTGCCTGCCGCTCCTCGTCGGCTACTTCCATTACCTGTTCATCTGGCAGAATCCCGATGCTTCCAGCCAGAAGTTGCTGCTATACTACTTCATGGAGCTTCGAGCCCACCCGCAGTTCCTCTTCGGCGATAGCCTCTTCATCGCCAGCGTCGCCGGATTCGCGGGCGCCCTGCTTGGCCACTGCTTCTCCTGCTTCATCGGATTCAAGGGCGGCAAGGGCGTCGCCTCGACCATCGGCGGGCTGCTCGTGCTCTTGCCCGTGCCGATCGCCATCGGCGCCGCGCTCTGGGCGGTCGCCTTCTACACCACCCGCTACGTCTCGGTCGCCTCGCTCGTGCTCGGTCTCTCACTGCCGGTGAGCTGCTGGGTTCTGCCGCAGGTGACGTCGCTGCGTTACGGCGCCGACGCCTTCTGGTTCTCGGCTGCCATCGCCGCCTTCAACGTCTGGACCCATCGCTCCAACATCGCCCGCCTGCTGCGCGGCGAGGAGAGCCGGTTCGCCCGGAAGGAGCCCCAATCGTGAGCCAACCAACCATCGGCATCGCCCTGCTCGGGCTTGGCACCGTCGGACAGGGCGTCTGGAAGCACCTCGCATCGAAGCACGGTGACATCGAGGCGCGCCTCGGCGTCCGACTCGACCTGCGCGGTGTCGCCGTGCGAAACCCGCGTCGCACGCGGGGTGTGCGCATCCCCAAAGGCAAGCTCACGACGGACGCGGCCGGGCTGGTCGACGACCCCAAGGTCCACATTGTGATCGAGCTCATCGGCGGCACCAGTGCCGCCCGTAAGCTCGTGCTCCGCGCCCTGCGTGCCGGCAAGACCGTGATCACCGCCAACAAGGCGCTGCTCTGCGACCACGGACCGGAGATCCTCTCCGCCGCCCGCGCGAGCGGCGGCAAGCTGCTCTTCGAGGGCTCGGTCGGCGGCGGCATCCCCATCGTCAAGTCGCTGCGCGAGGGTCTCGTCGCCAACCGATTCGACCTCATTGTCGGCATCGTCAACGGCACCTCCAACTACATCCTCACGCGCATGGGCGAGGACGGACTCGACTTCGAGGACGCGCTGCGCGAGGCGCGCGCCCGCGGCTACGCCGAGGCGGACCCCTCGCTCGACGTCGACGGCATCGATGCCTGGCACAAGGCCTCCATCCTCGCCTTCCTCGCCCACGGCAGGTGGGCCCCGCGCGCCCGGACGCTGGTGGAAGGCATCCGCTCGGTGCGCGCCGCCGACATCGGCTTCGCCCGCAAGTTCGGCTACACCCTCAAGCACCTCGCGGTCATCCGACGCGACTTCGATGCCGGGTGGATGTCGGTCGGGGTCTACCCCGCCCTCGTGCCCTCCGAGGACATCCTCGCGAAGGTGTCCGGCGTGAACAACGGCATCACGCTGCGCGGCGATGTCGTGGGCGCGACCACCCTGGCCGGACGCGGCGCAGGGGGCGATGCCACCGCCTCGGCTGTGCTCGGCGACCTCGTCGACGCCATCCTCGCGCTGACCCGCGGAGGCCTAGTCGACGCCGACCTGCACGCGCTGACCAAGGCCGGTCGCGAGCTTCGCATGGCCCGCGAGGACGAGATCGTCTCCCCCTTCTACCTGCGCATGACGCTCCGCGACACCCACGGCGTGCTCGCCGGAATCTACCGCATCTTCGCGCGTCACAAGGTCTCGATCGCCCGCGTCGTGCAGTACGAGCATCCGGACTCGGGCACGGGCACGCTGACGCTCTCGACCTATCCCGCGAGCGAGAGCGACATGGCCCGCGTCGTCGCCGAGCTGCGTCGGGCCAAGACCGTGCTTGAGGAGCCTCTCCTGCTCCGCATCTTCGCGCCCTGAGAGAGCCCATGGCCCTGATCGTCCAGAAGTACGGCGGCACCTCGGTCGGCAACGTCGACCGGATCAAGAATGTCGCCGCTAAGGTCAAGGAGCAGTGGTCGCAGGGGCACCGCGTTGTCGTGGTCGTCTCCGCCCGCAGCGGCGTGACCAACGAGCTCATCTCCCGTGCCAAGGGCCTGTCCAACCTCCCCGAGGAGCGCGAGATGGACGTCCTCCTCGCCGTCGGCGAGCAGGAGACCATCGCCCTCACCGTCATGGGCCTGCACGCCATCGGCGTGCCCGCCGTCTCCCGCACCGGCGCGCAGGCCGGCATCTTCACCGACGCCAACCACACCCGCGCCCGCATCACGCGCATCAGCGGCGGCGACATCCTGGCGCGGCTCGACGAGGGCAAGGTCGTGGTCGTGGCCGGCTTCCAAGGCGTAACCGAGACCGGCGAGGTCACCACCCTCGGGCGTGGCGGCTCGGACCTGACTGCCATCGCGGTGGCCGCGTCGATCAAGGCCGACCTTTGCCAGATCTTCACCGACGTCGACGGCGTCTACACCGCCGACCCCCGCATCGTGCTCGACGCACGCAAGATGCCGGAGCTCTCCTACGAGGAGATGCTCGAGCTAGCCTCCAGCGGATCCAAGGTCATGCAGTCGCGCTCGGTGGAGTTCGCCCAGAAGTACGGCGTGCCCTTCGAGGTGCGCTCCTCCTTTAACGATAAACCCGGAACCCTCGTGAAAGCCATCGACAAGACCCTGGAGGACGCCGCCATCGCCGGCGTCGCACTTGACCGCTCCCAGACCCGCGTGACGGTCTCCGACCTTCCCGACCGCCCCGACGCGGTCGCCGCCATCTTCGACGACCTCGGCGAGGCTGGGCTCAGCGTCGACATGATCATCAAGAACCTCGGCAAGGATGGTAAGGCCAACCTGACCTTCTCCATCACCACCGACCAGTACGCCCGGGCCGAGAAGGTCATCGGTGACACCCTGCGCCGCCTCGGCTCCGGGACCGTGCGCTCGGCCGGCGAGGTCGCCAAGCTCTCCATCGTCGGCGTTGGCATGATCTCGCATCCCGGTGTGGCCGGACTGCTCTTCAAGTCGCTGGCCTCGGTCGGCGTCAACAGCGAGCTCATCACGACCTCCGAGATCAAGATCTCGGTCGCCATTGACCCGGCCAAGGCTGACGAGGCCGTCCGGGCGGTGCACAAGGCCTTCGGTCTTCACGCCAAGGCCTGAGCCAGCGGGCGACTCGCCGCTTGCCCGCGGCGAGACCTACGCCCATGCTCGGCGGGCATGCGTCGCGTCGCCCTCGCGCTCCTCGCCCTGCTGGCCTCCGTCGCCGGCGCGCAGGAACTGCGCGTACCCGTGATCGGCGAGAACACGCCCACCGGGGCCTCCGACAATCCCGCGGCGCGCACCTTGACCGAGTTGGCCGAGGAGATGCTCTCCGCCGGCCTCGCCGGGACAGCGGCCGACCTGCACCGCAGGGCCCTCACCCTGCCGGGACTGACGGAAACCGAACGCGAGCGCGCGAGTCTGGGCCTCGCCCTCGCGCTGCTTGAGCGCAACCGTGCCGACGAGGCCACGCTCGCCCTCGCCTCCACGCCTGACTCACCGCGAAAATCCCTACGACTCGCCCTGGCCGCGCTGCTACGCAACGACCTCACGGCGGCACAGGCAGCCGTGCGCGGCATCCAGGTCAGCGCCCTGCCCAACGATGAGAAACCATGGGGTCACGCAGCCATCGGCATGGTGGGAAGCGCCCTGAATATCGAATACGCCGGGGCGGCGGCGGCGCTCCGCCAAGCCTCCGAGAGCGCGATGTCCGAGGCTCAGCGCCAGCGCATCGAGTTGCTTGCGGCCCGTGCGGCAATCCAGGCCGGGCGGGTGGATGATGCCGGGGTGGCCCTGCTCGAGCGGCGCGCTCGGGAGACGCAAGGTGGCGACACCGGCTTCGCCTTCGCGCGCTCCTGGGCGGCGGCCCTCGCGCGCCAAGGGGACACCGCAGGCGCGCTCGCCGCCCTGCAGTCGGCGCGCAATCGCCTGCCGGCCAACCAAGCCGAGGCGGATCTCGCCTGCGGCATCCTGCTTGGACCGAAGTCCGACGAGGCCGCGGGTTTCCTGCGTGCGGCGGCCGGGAACACATCCGCACTCCCGTCTATACGCACCAAGGCCATCCTGTCCCTCGCGCGTCTGGTGGTCGACTCACCCGCCGATCGCGTCGTGCAACAAGCCAACGCCGCCTACGCTTTCCTAAGTGACAGCCGCGCAGGCTGCCCACGGACTCCGGAGATAGCCGACGCCGTGCATCTCGCGCGCTCACAGATCATGCTGACCGCTGGTAACCGAGAGCTGGCGAGGGCGGCGGCCGAGGACCTACTGCGCGAGACACCCGGCAGCCCGCTCGCACCCGAGGCCATCCGCATCCTCGCGCTCGTCGCGTGGGGTGAGAACGCCTATCGCCTGGCGGCCTCGCAACTCGAGCGCCTTGTCCCGCTCGTGTCGGCCAGTCGCCGCGACGCCATCCGAACGAGCGCGGCCGACTGTCTCATGCTCGCCCGCGATTTCGCGGTGGCGGAGCGCGCCTATGCGGCGCTCCAAGCCGAGACCAGTGACGCCGCGACGCGCGATCGCGCCTTCCACCAGGCGGTGCTCTGCGCGCTCGAGGGTGAGAATGGATTGGACCGCGCCGCACAGCGCATCGACGAGGCGGCGGCAGCGAGCAAGGTGAGCCGAAACCGACTCCTGATGGCGGCATGGAACACCGCGGACCACGCCCGGCGTGTGGGCAAGCCCGATGACTTCGCCCGGATTCTCGGGCGCTTCTCGGGGCTGACACAGTCCTGCCCGGTCGACTTCGCCCTCCGCTTCGAGTGGCTGCGTGCGCTCTCCGCCCTGGCCAACGGCGACCGCACCTCTGCCTTGCGCAGCGCGGAGTCCATCGCACTCACCCTCGGGAACCTGCCGGATGACGCCAGCCCCGAGCTCCAGTCCGCGGCACCCGAGTTGCGGGCCCACGCCTCGCTGCTCCGCGCTCGCGCGTCCAACGCCGCCAAGCCCGGGGCGGAAATCCGGGAGCTCGTCGAGCTCCGCGCCCGCTACGGAAAGGTCTCGGCCGCGGCGGCCTCATTCCTTGCCGAGGGACGCCTGCTGGCCGCGGAAGGAAGACACAGCGAGGCGCAGCGTCGCTTCGAGCAACTGGCCAATGACTACGCCGCCGAGCCGACCCTCGCCGAGTTCGCCGCCCTCGGTCTGCTCGAGGCGGCCGAGCAGGCGGCCATCCTCGCGCCCACCGAGGGCGATGCCAAGCTGGTCGAGGCCGCCCGGTTGCTCGCCGCCTTCGCCTCCCGCTATCCCGGCCATCCCCTTGTCTTCCGATCCACCCTCAGGCAGGCGGAGATCTACCGGAGCCTCGGGGACTTCGACTCCGCGCTTCGTCTGGTCGAGGAATTGGCACGCCTGCAACCGCAGCACCCGCTCCGCGGGCAGGCGGAACTGGCCAGAGGGGACTGCCTGATGGGTCTTGCGGCGCTGCGACGGGCGCAGGGTGGCGGCCCTGATCGCGGCCGTATCAGCCGTGCCGTGGCCGCCTACGAACGGGTTGTCGAGAGTTGGTCCGGCGACGCTGACACACTCGCCGAGGCCCGGCACAAGCTCGCGCTCGCACTCATCGACCGCGCGCGCGGCGAGCCCGCCACCGATGCGGTGGCGACACGCGGCGAGGCCAGACTCATCCTGGCAAAGGAGGCGGCCGACCTTCTCTCTGGATCGCGCGAATCGCTCGGGGTGCAAGGACGCGCCTGGGTGGCGCGCTCCTTGCTCCTGCTCGGCGAGCGCTGCGAGGCGGACGGCGACCGTGCGGAGGCGGCGGCGGCCTACCGGCTCCTGCGCGACCTGAACGCCGGGTTGCCCGAGGGGGAGAACCGTCTCCCGGGCAAGGCCGTGGCGGAAAGCAAACTTGCCGAACTCGAGCGGTCACCCTCCAATCCGACCAAGCAATGACCCCCGCGCCCTCCTTCTCCCTGCTTGTCGACGGAGGCCCCTTCACCTGGCTCATCCTCGCCCTGGCCCTGCTGGCCGGTGTCTTCTTCCTCGAGCGCACGCTGTTCCTGCACCGCGGGCACGTCCGCTCGTCCGACTTCATCGAGGGCATCCGAAACAACCTTCGCAACGGACGTCCTGTCGAGGCCCTGGCAGCCTGCGAGGAGTCGCCAGGCGCCGTCCCCCGCGTGGTCAAGGCGGCGCTGCTCCGCATGTCGGGTGGCGAGGAGGCCATGCGCGCTGCCGCGACCGAGGCGGCCTTGCTCGAACTACCGGTGCTGGAGCGTCGCCTAGGCACCTTGGCGGCGCTGGGGCGAATCATCCCGATGCTCGCACTGGCCGGATCGGTGCTCTCCGGCTTCAACATCATCAGCGCGCTCCGCGACGGCAGCCTCTACGGCTCCTCCGATGCGCTACTCGCCGGACTCCAGTCAGCCCTGTCGACCGCGGGACTGGGCCTCGTCATCGCCGCACTCTGCTCGGCGGGACACCACTTCCTGGTCGGACGCGTTCGCTCCATCGTAACCGAGATGGAGACAGCAGCTTGGTCACTCATCACCTTCGTTCGCCACGAGCTGCCGGAGGAGCAAGCTGCCGAGCGCAAGCGGACGGCGTCATGAGAACCCCTCTCGGAGTGCTCGAGAAGGTCCAGCCCGCCGAGGGCGGACTAAGTCTCCTTGGTCTAACGCTGGCGGCAACGGCCCTCAGCCTGACCGCGCTGCTCGCGTCCCCCCTCGCCTACTGCCCGGGCATCACCGTTGGCTTCGACGAACGACGCTTCTCCGTACAAGACCTCTCAGTCGCAAAGACTCCCACGCCCGACCTCGCGCGGGTTGGATCGGTCGCGACCCTTGTCTCGGCGCGCGGTACGGGCACCTATGTCATCGAGGGGCGGATCGTGCAGGGACGCGAGGCGCTCCTCGCGGAGTTCCGCCGTATCGCCGCCAACCCCGCGCGACGCGACCTCCCCGTGCTGGTGAAGGCCGACAAGTCACAGACCATGCAGGGTCTGGCGGATGTCTTCGGCGCCGCCAGAGCCGCCGGATTCCCTGGCATACTCCTCGCCACCGACCCTCGCTAAGACGATGCCCCCGGAACCCGCCCAGCGCAACCGACTGCCTGCCCATGTGGGCATCATCATGGATGGCAATGGACGCTGGGCCTCCCAACGCGGTCTGCCGCGCCTCGAAGGTCACCGCCGCGGCGCCGAGCGCCTGATTGAGGTGGTCGACGCCGCGATCGACCACGGCGTGCGCTGCCTCACACTTTTCGCCTTCTCCGCCGAGAACTGGAAGCGCCCCGCCGAGGAGGTTGGCGGTCTCTTCAAACTCGGCGAGTGGGTGCTCCGGCTGCACCTGCACCGCCTCGCGAAGCGCCGGGTACGTTTCCGCACCATCGGCGACCTGACGGCGATGCCCGAGTTCATCCGCATCCCCCTCGAGGAGGCGGTGGCGTCGAGTCGCGACAACGACGGCTTCGAGCTGGTCATCGCCCTCAACTATGGCTCCCGCCAAGAGACGGTTCGAGCCGCGCGCACCCTCGCCGCGGATGCGGTCGCCGGGAAGATACGCGCGGAAGACATCGACTGGGAGGCCCTCGCCGCACGGCTCGAGACCAGCGGCCTGCCCGACCCCGACCTGATCATACGCACCTCGGGCGAGTCACGACTCAGCAATTTCCTCCTGCTGCAGGCAGCCTACGCCGAGATCGTGATCACGCCCACCTATTGGCCCGACTTCGGCGCCGAGGCCTTCGCCGCGGCGCTCTCGGAGTACGCCAAGCGCGAGCGCCGCTTCGGCATGACAGGCGAGCAGGTCAAGCCTCCCTCCGGGACGCCATGAAGGACCGTATCCTCAGCACCATCGGACTCTGGACGGTCGTCGGCATCATCCTCTGGGTCTTCAGTCGCTACAATCTGGCCCAGGTCGGCGGCTTCCTCACCCTGCTCGGGCTCGCCCTCAGCGCGCAGTACGAGCTTTACCGGATTCTCGAGCGCACCGGCGCGACCCCGCGCATCGCCACCGGCCTGACCTGCGGGCTGGCGCTGTTGGTCGCCCAATTCCTCGGCCTGCTCCATCTGTCGCCCTCCGCGCCGCTGGCTGGCTTGGTCTGGGTGGCACTGCTGCTCACACTGTTGCGCAACCCGAACGAGACAAAGGCCTGGGTCGTCCGCTTCCCGACCCTGTTCGGTTTTCTCTACGTGCCGGCGCTCCTGACCTTCCTCGCCGGATTCGTCTCGTGGAAGACACCTGCGGGCAACCATGGCCTCTGGCTCGCCGTCTGGGTGATTGCTGTGACCAAATTCACCGATGTGGGCGGCTTGCTCATCGGCGTGCCCTTCGGACGGCACAAAATCGCGCCGAACGTCAGTCCCGCCAAGAGTTGGGAGGGCTGCATCGGAGGCGTCGCGCTGTCCTGCGCGGTCGGTGCGCTCGGGGCGTGGGCCCTCGGCGCACTCGCTGGAATCGAATTCTCCCCCGCCAAGGGTGCGCTCATCGCCCTCCCGCTCGCCATCCTGAGCATCCCCTCGGACCTCGTGGAGTCGCACCTCAAGCGGCGCGCGGGTGTAAAGGACTCCGGCCGGACCATACCGGGCATCGGCGGCGCGCTCGACCTGATCGACTCACTGCTGCTCGTCGCTCCCGTCGCCTACCTGCTGCTCAGCAAGCTCACGCATGTGAAGGTGGGCTGAGAGATGTCCGTCGAGAAACCGAAGCTGCGCATCCTGACCGGGCCGACCGCCGCGGGGAAGACCGAGCAGGCGCTCCGCTGGGCTGAGTCGGTCGGAGGCGAGATTCTCTCCTGCGATTCAGTCTGCGTCTACCGCGGTCTCGACGTGGGCTCAGCCAAGCCGACCGTCGCTGAGCGATCGCGGATACCGCACCACGGCATCAATCTCGCCGAACCCGCCGAGCGCTTCTCTGTCACCGCCTACATCGCGCATGCGCGCAAGGTGGTCGACGACGCTGCGCGACGGGGGAAGCCCTTGCTGGTGACAGGCGGCAGCGGCTTCTACCTCGCGGCATTCTTCGGACCGGTCGCCGACAACCTCGACATACCGGAAGCCGCGAGCGAGGAGGCACGCCGGCTCCAGGGCGAGGGACTGGAGGCGCTGCGCAACCGCCTGCTCCAGCTCGAGGGTGGACGCCTGCCTGACTGGCTCGACGCCGACAATCCCATCCGCTTGGCAAAGGCGCTCGAGCGGCGACTGGCATCGGGGCAGCCACTTGACCAGCTGCGCGAAACCTTCCTTGCCCAGCCTGGCGCCTTCGCCGACCTCACGGTCGAGACTGAGCTGCTGGACAGGCCCGACGTCGAGCTCCGCACCCGTATCGCCAGGCGCACCCGGGCCATGCTTGGAGGCGGACTGATCGACGAGGCGCGGTGGCTCGATGCCCAAGGCCTCGACGACACCCTCCCAGCCATGCGGGCGGTGGGCTACCGAGAGGCCATCGCATGGGTCCGTGCCCGCGAGAGCGGCTCAACGGAAGGGTTGGCTGAGGCGATCGACCGAGCCACCTGGCATCTTGTCACCAAGCAGCGCAAGTGGTTCAGGCGGCTGGGCTTAGGCAGGAAGACCCCCGAAGCAGGCTGACCAGGGGCACGCCTCCCGGCTTGCCCTTGGCTGGGAAAACGATTGAAAGGCGGGGAACCCACACCCCACCCACCATGCCCCTCAAGCCCGGCCAGCCCCTCCCTGATCTGACCCTTAAGTCCAAGACCGACGCCGGTCTCGTGGACGTGAAGCTCCGCCGCAACGTCGGCAAGGGTCCGACCGTCATCCTCTTCTTCCCCCTCGCCTTCACCGGTGTCTGCACCGATGAGATGTGCAAGGTGACCAACGACTTCGACGCCTACAAGTCGCTCGGTGCCGATGTCATCGCCGTCTCGGTCGACAATCCCTTCGCCCAGGAAGCCTGGGCCAAGGCCAACAACATCGGCCTCACCGTCGCCTCCGACATGACCCTCGCCGTGACCAAGGCCTTCAAGGTCGTCGACAGCAAGGTCATCGCGGAGAAGTTCGGCGTCGCCAAGTTGAAGGTCGCCAAGCGCGCCGTCTTCGTCGCCGACAAGGCCGGCAACATCGTCCACGTCGAGGCCAAGCGCGACCCCTCGCAGCTGCCCAACTTCGCCAAGATCAAGCGCGCCATCGGCGCCTGAGTAGATTTCAGACGAAACGGAGGCGGTCGGGCTTGCCCCGGCCGCCTCCTTCGTTTTTTCAGTAAAGTCCAACCCTGTCGGAATCTGACCTGCAGGAGTCAAAAACCACCAACCAGCTTCACACCATGGCCACGCCCCGCGACCCCTTCAACGCCGTCCGTACCCTCACCTCGGGAGGCAAGACCGCCAAGTACTACTCCCTGCCAGCCCTCGAGCAGGCCGGCCTCGGCAAAGTCGGGCGCCTGCCCGTCTCCATCCGCCTGGTCCTCGAGTCCCTCCTTCGCAACTGCGACGGCGTCGCCGTGACCGAGCAGGACGTGCGCACACTCGCCGGCTACCATGCCGCCAAGCCGGTCGACACCGAGATCCCCTTCGTCGTCGCCCGCATCGTGCTCCAGGACTTCACCGGCGTGCCACTGCTCGTGGACCTCGCCGCCATGCGCGAGGCGGTCGCCCGCCTCGGCAAGGACAGCGCGGTGATCGAGCCCCTTGTGCCCGTCGACCTCGTCGT
Organism: Opitutales bacterium; assembly: GCA_049419705.1. Classification (GTDB taxonomy): domain Bacteria; phylum Verrucomicrobiota; class Verrucomicrobiia; order Opitutales; family UBA953; genus UBA8828. Next base: position 1,178 of record JBMSKH010000024.1, on the reverse strand, counting down.
CGACCACTCGGTGCAGGTCGACCGCGCCGGCACCGCTGATGCGTTCCGGTCCAACCTCACGCTCGAGTTCGAGCGCAACCGCGAGCGCTACGAGTTCCTCAAGTGGGGCATGCAGGCCTTCGAGACCTTCGGCGTGGTCCCGCCCGCCATCGGCATCGTCCACCAGGTCAACCTCGAGCACCTCGCCAAGCTGGTCTTCGAGAAGGACGGCGTGCTTTACCCCGACACGCTGGTCGGCACCGACTCCCACACCACGATGATCAACGGCATCGGCGTCGTCGGCTGGGGCGTGGGCGGCATCGAGGCCGAGGCCGGCATGCTCGGCCAGCCCGTCTACTTCCAGACGCCCGAGGTCATCGGCGTCAACCTCACCGGCCGCCTCCGCGAAGGCGTCACCGCCACCGACCTCACCCTCCGCCTCACCGAGATCCTCCGCAAGGCCAAGGTCGTCGGCAAGTTCGTCGAGTTCTACGGCGAAGGCACCGAGGCCCTCTCGCTCGCCGACCGCGCCACGATCGCCAACATGGCCCCGGAATACGGCGCCACGATGGGCTTCTTCCCCGTCGACGACAAGTCGCTCGACTACCTCCGCCAGACCGGCCGCGACGAGGCGCACATCGAGCTGGTGAAGGAGTACTACAAGGCCCAGGGCCTCTTCGGCATCCCGAAGGCCGGCAGCATCGACTACACCCAGACCATCGACCTCGACATCGGCACGGTCGTCCCGTGCGTGTCCGGCCCGAAGCGCCCGCAGGACCGCATCGACCTCCCGAAGATCAAGGAGACCTTCAACACGCTCTTCACCGCGCCGAAGGACAAGAACGGTTTCGGCAAGGCCGCGGCCGACCGCGCCGCCTCCGCCCCCGTGGGCGCCACCGGCCGCTCGCTCCAGCACGGCTCCGTCGTGATCGCCGCCATCACCTCCTGCACCAACACCTCGAATCCTTCCGTGATGGTGGCCGCCGGCCTCGTCGCCAAGAAGGCCGTCGAGAAGGGCCTCAAGGTGAACCCGAACGTGAAGTGCTCGCTGGCCCCCGGCTCCCGCGTGGTCACCGACTACCTCGACGAGATCCAGCTCTCCGGCTACCTCGACCAGCTCGGCTTCAACCTCGTCGGCTACGGTTGCACGACCTGCATCGGCAACTCCGGCCCGCTCGACGCCGACATCGAAGGCGCGA
>JBMSKH010000023.1:0-30233 GCA_049419705.1 Opitutales bacterium | reverse complement strand
CCCCCCCCGCGGCCCGCGCGGTGCGCGGGCCCTGCCAGTATCAGCTCCCGTACTGAGCGCAGACCCTAACTCTGTGCCTGTCTCTTCTTTTCACTTTTTACTCATTACTTTTTACTCTTCGAGCACACCGTGCTGCCCCTACCTACTGAACTCACTCGCCGGGATAGGGCACGCGCTGGCCGGTCTGGGTGACGGTCGGCATGAGGGCGCCGCGCTCGCGGAGGAGCTTGCCGAGCAGCTTGGCGAGCATGGCGGTGCGGGCGGGTTCCCTAGCGGCGAGGTCGGTCTTCTCGCCGATGTCGGCGTCGAGGTCGTAGAGCTCGAGCTTCCGCGAGGCGTGGTGGTAGACCAGCTTCCACGGCCCGCTGCGGAGCGCGCTGAAGGGCGACTGCCCGCTGTAGTTGTTGGGGAAGTGCCAGACGAGCGGGCGTCCTGGGATGATTGAGCCGGGCTGGCGCAGCTCGGGGACGAGGCTGGCGCCGTCGACGGTCTGCGGGACCTTGCCTTGCCAGTCGACGCCGGCGAGGTCGAGCAGGGTCGGGAAGATGTCGTCGATGATGACGGGGCTGCGGTTGGTCGAGCCAGCGGCGGCGACGCCGGGCCAGCGGACAAGCATCGGGACGCGCGCGCCGCCCTCGTAAGGGCTGAGCTTGTGTCCGCGCAGTGGCAGGTTGGGCGGACACTGGGAGGGTGAGCCGTTGTCGGAGAGGAAGACGATGACGGTGTTGTCGGCGACGCCGAGCCGAGCGAGCGCGGCGCGCAGGTCGCCGAGGGACTTGTCCATGCCCTCGATCATCGAGGCTAGGGTGGCCTCGGCGGGCTTGAGGCCCTGGTCGATGTACTTTTGGTAGAAGCGGTTGTCCTTTTCCCACGGCGCATGCACGGCGTAGTGCGAGAGGTAGAGGTAGAAGGGTTTTCGGTCGGCGACCGACTGCTCGACGGCCTTGATCGCCTCGAGGGTGAGCGCCTCGGTCAGGTAGATGTCCTTGCCGTGGTAGGCCGCGAGCCCGGGGACGTCCCAGTGGGCCTCGGCGTTGCGCCATTTTCCGCTAAAGTTCTTCTCGCCCCAGTAGCTGCCGGGTCCGCCCGCGGCGTGTCCGGCGATGTTGATGTCGAAGCCGAGGTTGAGCGGGTTCTCGCCCGGCGTGCCCATCGCCCCGAAGTGCGCCTTGCCGACATGGATGGTGCGGTAGCCGGCGTCGCGAAGGAGTTGGGGTAGGGTGGTACCAGTGATGGTGCGGGGCGTGCCTGCGGTCGGACTGAAGCCGTTGAGCGGCCAGGCGGGCAGGGTGAGGGAGCCGTGCTTCGTGTCGGGACTTTTGTCGCGCTGCAGCGTCCAGTTGGTGACGCCGTGGCGCGCGGCGTTCATCCCGGTGAGCGCGCTGACGCGCGACGGGGAGCAGACGGCGGAGGCGTAGGCTTGGGTGAACTTCACGCCCTCGGCGGCGAGGCACTCCATGTTGGGCGTGCGGTAGCGGCGGTTGAGATCGGTGACCTCGGTGTGGAAGGGCACGGAGGTCTCCTGCCAGCCCATGTCGTCGATGAGGAAGAAGACGAGGTTGGGGCGATCGGCGGCGTGCGCCTGGCACAGGGCGACGAACGCCAGCGAGAGGCGGGCCAGCAGTCGGCTCGGGTTGGGTGCGCGCACGCCTTGGTGTCTTGTCACTGGGCTGACCGACTCGGACGCCGGAGGTTCCGAGGTTTCGGCGCCGATCCCGCCACTTGGACTTGCAGGGTCGCTGGTGCGTGCCTTGATGGCGCGCGATGGGCTCGCTCCCGGCCATGTTCGTGATCAGCCTGCCGGATTCCCCCCGCCAGGCCGCGTTCCGCGCGCACGCCCGGTCAATCGGGCTGGAGCCCGAGCTCTCGCCGGGTGTCCAACCCGCGGGCGAACCGCCCTGGTCGCCGCATTACGACGATGCCGGGCGGCGGCGACTCTTCGGCTACCCCATGCAGCGCGGCGAGGTCGGTTGCTTCCTCGCGCACCGCAATGTCTGGTCGGCGATGGTGGAGCGCCGCATCCCCGTCGCCCTAGTGCTGGAGGACGATGCCGTGCTCGCCGGCTCGCGGCTCGCCGAGGTCGTGTCCGCCGCCAAGGCCATCCTCGGACGTCCGCTCGTCGCGCGCTTGGTGAGCGAACCCCGCCCCGCGATACGAATCTGGCGCGAACTCGGCGGCGGCGCGTGCCTTGGTTTGCCCGTGCGCCCCGGCAACCTAACCACCGCCTACCTGATTACGCTGGAGGCGGCGGGTGCGTTGCTCACCGCCTCGGAGCGGTTCTGCTTCCCAGTCGATGATTTCATGAACCACACCTACAGGCATGGCGTGGATATCCTGCACCTGGAGCCTGAGCTGGCGCGGCACGACGCCGTGCGGTCGGAGATCGGCGTCCGGCTGAAGCCGCCGGTGACCCCATGGGTTCGCCTGCGAAGGGAGTGGTTCAGGGTTGGACGCTCGGTGTGCGGAGGCCTCGGCCGGCTTGTCGGTCGCCTGCGGCTCGGACTTCTTCTCACCCGGGCATCGCCTCCGCGCCGGGACTGACCTAGGCCTCGCCCCGCAGGATCCCCGCGAGCGCGGCGAAAGCCTCCCGACCCAGGGGTGGCGTGGGCGGGGCGGCGAGGGCCAGGTTCGCCGCCTTCAGGACATCGCCGAATCGCGGACGACGAAGCACTTGGATATCACCGCAGTTCGGGAACCACGTCTCGACAAGCGCGCGGAGCTTGCCGTTGGCGCCCTCGATGCCGACGCACGGGCGTCCGTGCAGCCTTGCGAAGACCAGCCCATGGAGCCGGTCGGTGACCACCAGCTGCGCCTTCGCGAAGCGGGGTAGGAGCCGGTCGAGTTGCCCATCGAGGTCGACCGTGCCCTCGGCGGCGGTGTCGACCTGAGTCGCGCCGGGCCAGGCGGCCGCGAGTTCCGTCGCCAGCCGGCGTTGTTCCGCGCCGTCGAGCGCGGACTCGTCGTCGCGGCGGAGGCAGACCAGGGGTGGCGAGTCGGCCTGGGTCGCGTCCGGTCGGAGCCAGAGCGCCGTGTCGGGGGCGAGCCCGACCCGCGTGTCCGGGAAGGCCGCGCGCATGCGCGCGAGCGAGTCGCGGTCGCGGGCGAGGAGCGTGAGCCTGGGGTGCGCGGCGTAGACTTGGCGGGAATACGCCAGGGCCTCGCGTCCCCGCGCGGTGGCCGACCACTCACAACTCTGCGGGAACGAGACGATGCGCTGGCGCGGGAAGGCTCGCACCACCTCGCAGCGCAGCTCCTCGAGTCGGCGGTACCGGTCGCCGAGGTTGCCGCCACCGGTGATCACGACGACGTCGTCGGAGGCCGCGTGCCTCGATGCCCCACGGAGCACGCGGAGTGTCTGGTGCGCGGGGATGACATGCGGACGGTGTCCGGGCAGGTGCTCGCGGCAGAATGCCAGCGTGGCGCGGGTCAGGGCGACGTCCCCGAGGTTGGGGTAATCGGCCGCGAGCGTGATGATGACGCGTGGCCCGTCGGTCGACCATCCCTCGGGCGCCTTGGAGGGGGCCAGCAGGGCAGGCCATCTCCGGCGGAGACGTCCCAGGGTCGCGCTCAGGCCCATGGCGACGTGTTGCGGGGTTGTCGACGCACGCCCCCGATGTTGGGGCGGGCGCGCGCGAGGAAAAGACTTCTCTTTCTCCGTATGGCATTATGCTCTCGCGCCGATGTCACCGTTCCTCGATCCCGCGATTCTCTTCTTCGGCGTGGGTTTGTTCGCGGGACTGGTTCGTTCGAACCTTGAGATTCCCCAGCCGGTCTCGCGGTTCCTCTCCCTCTATCTCCTGATGGCGCTCGGTCTGAAGGGTGGCTTCGCCCTGGCGAAGTCGGGCCTGACCGCGGATGTCGGCGCGGGACTCGCCGCGGCGGTCCTCCTCGCGGTGGTCGTGCCGCTCGCGGGTTACGCCATCCTGCGGCGGTTCGTCGGCGGCTTCGACGCCGCGGCGCTCGCGGCCACCTACGGATCGGTCAGCGCGGTGACCTTCATCACCGCGACGCAGCACCTCGAGAACGCCGGCGTGCCGTTCGGCGGCCACATGGCGGCGGCGATGGCCCTGATGGAGTCGCCCGCCATCATCCTCGCGGTCGTGCTGACGAACCGCCTGCGTTGTTCGTCGGGTGGCGACGCCTGCGCGACGGGTCTCGGTCACATCCTCCGCGAATCATTCACCGAGGGTACCCAGTTGCTGCTGCTCGGGGCGATGCTCGTCGGGATGGTCTCGGGTCAGGTGGGTCAGCTCGCGATGGATCCCTTCACGGGTCAGCTCTTCAAGGGCCTGCTCGCCTTCTTCCTCCTCGACATGGGCCTGCAGGCCGCGCGCAACCTGCCCGGGGTGCGCGGAAAGTCCCCCGCGGTCGTCGTCTACGCCCTGCTGGCCCCGCTGGTGCATGCCGGTGTCGCGCTCGCGCTGGCGATCGCGCTCGGGTTGCCGCGCGGCGATGGCGCCCTGCTCATGGTGCTGGCGGCGAGCGCGTCGTACATCGCGGTGCCCGCGGTGCTGCGGCACGCGGTGCCGGAGGCCAACCCCTCGCTCTACTTCGGCCTGTCGCTCGGCGTGACCTTCCCGCTCAACCTCCTGGTCGGCATCCCGCTCTACGCCCACCTGGCGTCGCGGTTCCTCGGCTGATCCGCTCAGCGCGCCGGTCGCGCGGCGAGCCGGCCGATGGTGGCGGCGCGCTTCCGGGCGGCCTCCGCGAGCAGCTCGGCGGCGCGGCGCATCGCCTCGGCGACGGGTAGGTCGGACGGGCTGATGGCGGCGACGAGGTCGAAGGCGGCGGCGACGGCGGGGTCGTCCTCGACGCTGCCCGCGAGCGCCACGACGGGCTTGCCGAGTCGGCGGGCGAGCCGGGCGAGACCCACGGGACCCTTGCCGCTGAGGCTCTGGCGGTCGATGCGCCCCTCGCCGGTGATGACGAGGTCGGCGGCGTGCACGCGCGCCTCGAGGTCGAGCGTGCGCGCGACGAGGTCGAACCCGGGCACGAGTTCCGCCCCGGCGAAGGTCATCAGGCCGAAGCCCAGTCCGCCCGCGGCGCCGGCTCCGGGGACGTCGCGCCGGTCGTCGCCGGTGAGGTCGCGCGCGAGGTCGGCGAGATGGGCGAGGCGCCGCTCGAACCAGGCGAAATCAGTGACGCCCTTCTGCGGGCCGTAGACGCGGGTGGCGCCGTTGGGTCCGAGGAGGGGGTTGTCGACATCGCAGGCGATGCGGATGTGGGGCAGGGCTGTCTCCGCCGGTACGAGCGCGTCCGCCTGGGTGATGTCGGCGAGCGTCGGGCGGAAGAGCGAGCCATCGGCACGACGTCCACGCCAGCCAAGGGCCACCGCAAGTCCGAGACCCCCGTCGTTGGTCGCGCTTCCGCCGATGCCCAGGACGATCTCATCGGCTTCGCGAGCTGCGGCGAGGAGGAGTTCGCCCGTGCCAGCCGTCGATGCATTGGACGGGTCGAGCGGTAGGTCACGCACGAGCGAGAGCCCGCTCGCCGCACTCATCTCCAGGATGGCGAGTCGGCGGGCGGGCACGTATCCGTGGCGGGCGGCGACAGGGCGACCTTGTGCGTCCGTTGCGAGGGTTTCGCGCCAGACGCCGCCGAGCGCGCCGACGAGCGCCTCCGTCGTGCCTTCGCCGCCATCCGCAATCGGGCAGAGGTCGAAGGTCGCCGCGGGCAGCAGGGGCGCGAGGGTTTCGCGCAGGACGCGCGCGACCTCCGGGGCCGCGAGCGAGCCCTTGAACTTGTCGCAGGCGATGAGGATGCGCACGCCGCCGGCGTCGCTCAGAGGCCGATGAGGGAGGGCCCGTTGAGTCCCTCGACCACCATGTCCTCGGGGCGCTCGATGGTGTAGCGGAAGGGCACGTCGCGCTTCTCGCCGGGCTTGAGGTCGAGGCGCCACTCCAGGCGCTTCTGCTCGTCCATCTTGAGATCGGGGTTGTCCTTGGAGAGCTTGGGCTCGTCGAGCGAGACCTTGATGTCCTCGTGGTTGGATGCGGGGATCTGGTCCCAGATGACGAGCTCGACGGGCGCGGCCTTGCCGTTGGTCACCTTGAAGACGACGTCGCGCAGGGTGCCGACGGTCTTCTTGCCGAAGACGCCCGAGACCTCGGTGCGGTCGGCGAGGATGCGGCGCTCGACCTTCACGGAGGCGTCGGCGCCGAGGTAGCTCCAGAATTCCTGGCCGGCCGGGACGAGGTCCATGTCGGCGTTGGCCACGAAGGAGCCGTCGACGAAGATGGCGCTCGGGCCGGGCAGGTAGGGGAGGTCGGTCTGGTTGACGGCCTTGGCCTTCAGGTAGGTGTGCGGCGAGAGCTTGGGCACGCAGGTGTGGCGGAAGGCGGCGGGGAAGGTGTCGCGCGAGAGCGGCACGCGCGCCGCCTTGTTGTCGGCGAGGATGTCGCTCGGGCGCTCGACGGTGAAGATCGCGGCGACGCCGCCCGTGGTCACCGAGGCCTTGGCCGCATCGGCCGTGCGCACCGCGCCGGTGAGCATCACGCCCATGTCCTCGACCGCGATCTCGTTCGACTGGAAGGCGGCGGCCGGCACCCCTTGCGCGCGCGAGGTCGCCTTGGTCCTGCGGAGCTCGGGCATGGCGCCGGCGGCGACCGGGGGCATGGGCTCGAGCTTGCGCAGGAACCAGGGGTTGAGCATGGGCTCGCGACCGTCGACCGAGGGCTGGGCGGTGGAGAGGCGGAGGGCGACGCCCTTCCAGTCCTCGCCGGTGGACTGGCGGACGGTGGCGTTGTAGGCGACCTCGAGGGTCTTGGCCTTCACGTCGGCGCGGATGTCGTAGGAGGGTTCCCAGGAGGGGCCGCCGACGACATAGGAGAGGTCGACGGTCGCGTCGGTCGCGGCCTTGGCCTCGACGGTCACGCGGGCGACGTTGCGGGCGCGCTGGGCGGAGCCGCGGAGCTCGGAGAGCTCGCGGTGGGCTTGGTCGATGTCGCGGGCGTTGTCGCGCTGCTTGTCCGCGAGGGCGAGGGCCTCCTCGTCGAGGGCGGCGAGCTTGGTCGCGTGGTAGTCGACGAATCCGGCCCACTTCGCGGGGTCGAGATCGGGATTGGGCGAGTCTTTGCCCGCGGTGGTCAGGCGACCGAGGATCTTGTCGAGCGCCTCCTTGCGGGCGGCGAGGCGCGTGACGGAGCGGTTGAGTTCGTCGCGCTGGCGCTCGAGGCCGCGGATGCGGTCGGCGAGGGCGCGCACCTTGTCGTTGGGGATGTCGGCGGTCTGCACCGTCTCGCCGCGGATGTCGAGGAGGGTGAAGGCGCCGGTGCCGTTGGCGCGCACGCTGCCGAGGTCGGTCGCGGCGGGAAGGTTATCGAAGGTGAGCACATGCGTGCCAGGCTCGAGGCGGAGCTTGGCATGACGCGTGACCTCGGCGCGGTCGGCGTAGACGGTGACGGCGGAGACCTTGGCCTCGGGGGTGAGGTCGGCGGCGCGGAGCAGCCCGGCGAGGGCAAGCAGGGCGAGGGTGGGGGTGCGCATGGGTGTGTTTCACCACCTTAGCGACACCCACGTGTCGGGCAATCTGTCAAATCGCGGCCGGTTGCCTCACCAGGGGTCGTCCCGCAGGTGTTCGGAGTCGCAGTTCGGGCAGCACTTGGTCGCGGAGAGGGCCCGTCCGGCGGTGTAGAAGCCGCCGGCGATCGGGCTGATGATCCAATAGAAGACTTCGGCCAGGGTGTTGCCGTCCTTCTTCACGCGTGGCTCGTCGAAGCGGGTCCCGCAGCGCTCGCAGGTGAAGCGCAGGTGGTGTTCCGGACGGGGACGTCGCGTGGCCGGCGGGTCGAAGCTGGAACCGATGGGTTGCCAGTCCTTCATCCCGGCCTTCCACCAGTGGTCGGTGCGCAGGATCTGGCCTAGGCTGACGAGGGCGGCGATTTCGTGCTCGGCGTGCCGGCTGATGATCTTGCCCTTCCGTGCGATGTGGATGTCGGCCATTTCCGTTTTTTAGAATCCTTGCAGAACAGCCGTGTGGGGCAAGCGGCATCGAGGGTTTCGTCTTGTTTCCAAGGGCGGCCCGGGGCTATACCTCGGGGTTCCCGCCTCCCCGGACCCGTCCCCCATGAAGCGCACCCACACCTGCAACGCCCTGCGTCCCGCCGACGCCGGCAAGACCGTCACCCTCGTCGGGTGGGTGGACACCAAGCGCGACCTCGGCGGCGTGACCTTCGTCGACCTCCGCGACCGCGAGGGCGTGACCCAGATCGTCTTCAATCCCGGGGTCGGCGGCATCCAGGAGCTCGCCCAGCGTCTCAAGACCGAGTCGGTCATCGAGGTCGCCGGCGTGGTCCGCGCCCGCACCGCCGAGACCGTCAACCCGAAGCTCGCCACCGGCAGCGTCGAGGTCGCCGCCGCCTCCCTCACCGTCCACAACGTCTGCGCCGACCTGCCGTTCCCGATGGACGACGACAAGGCCGACAAGGTGAACGAGGACCTGCGCCTCGAGTACCGCTTCCTCGACCTGCGCCGCCCGCGCAACCTCGGCCTGCTCAAGCTGCGCCACAAGGCCGCCCGCGCGATCCGCGCCGAGCTCGACGACCAGGGCTTCATCGAGGTCGAGACCCCCACCCTCTTCAAGAGCACGCCCGAGGGCGCCCGCGAGTTCCTCGTGCCGAGCCGCACCAACCCCGGCGAGTTCTACGCGCTCACCCAGTCCCCGCAGCAGTACAAGCAGATGCTCATGGTGGCCGGCGTCGAACGCTACTACCAGATGGCCCGCTGCTACCGCGACGAGGACCTCCGCGCCGACCGCCAGCCGGAGTTCACCCAGGTCGACCTCGAGATGTCCTTCATCGACCGCGAGGACATGTACAAGCTGATCGAAGGCATCCTCAAGCGCACCTGGAAGGAGACCCTCGGCATCGATATCCCGACGCCCTTCCCGCGCATGGCCTACCAGGAAGCGATGGACCGCTTCGGCATCGACAAGCCGGACACCCGCTTCGGCATGGAGATCCAGGACCTCACCGGCCTCTTCAAGGGCTCGGCCTTCAAGGTCTTCAACGTCGCCGCCAACACCCCGGGCTCCGTCGTCCGCGCGATCAACGCCAAGGGCCTCGCCGACATCACCCAGGGCGAGCTGACCAATCTCGAGACCATCGCCAAGGCCGCCGGTGCCAAGGGTCTCGCCTTCATCAAGTGCGAGGCGGGCGAGTGGAAGTCGCCCATCGTCAAGTTCTTCACCGAGGAGGAGAAGGCCGAGCTGCGCCGTCGCCTGAACATCGAGGACGGCGACATCGTCTTCTTCGCCGCGGCCCCCTGGGAGCAGGCCTCGACCATCCTCGGTCGCATCCGTCTCGAGTCCGCCGCGCTGCTCAAGGCGCGCGGCAAGCTCACCATCCCCGCCGACAGGTACGACTTCCTCTGGGTCATCGAGTTTCCCCTCATGCTCTGGGACGCCGATGAGCAGCGCTACGTTTCGGCCCACCATCCCTTCACCGCGCCCGTGGTCGAGGACGAGCCCCTGCTCGCCACCGACCCGAGCAAGGTCCGCGGCCAGCACTACGACATCGTCCTCAACGGCGTCGAGCTCGGCGGCGGCTCCATCCGCATCCACAACCCCGCGGTCCAGAAGCGCGTCTTCGAGGACATCCTCAAGATCCCGCAGGACCTCGTGGACAGCCGCTTCGGTTACATGCTCAAGGCCTTCTCCTACGGCGCCCCGCCCCACGGCGGCATCGCCCTCGGCTTCGACCGCGTGGTCGCCATGCTCGCCGGCCGCTCCTCGATCCGCGACATCCTCGCCTTCCCGAAGAACCAGAACGGCCGCGACCTGATGGCCGACTGCCCGGGTCCGGTCAGCGCGCGCCAGCTACGCGATGTCCGCATCGCCGTGGTCGCCGACGAGCCCAAGCCCAAGGCCTGAGGCGTTCGCATCGAGGGTTGCGCTTGGCGTAGGCGGAGCCTAGGTTCCGTTTCCATGAGCCAACCCAAGGAAGCGTGGGGATCAAAGCTGGGAGTCATCATGGCGGTCGCGGGCAGCGCGGTCGGTCTCGGCAACTTCCTCCGGTTCCCCGGGCTGGTCGCCGACAAGGAGACGGGCGGCGGCGCCTTCCTCATCGCCTACTTCATCTCGCTGCTCGTCGTTGGTCTGCCCATCTGCTGGGTGGAGTGGACGCTGGGGCGCTTCGGCGGCTCGCAGGGCTTCAACTCCTCGCCCGGCATCTTCCACGCCATCCTGCGCAAGCCCTGGGGCAAGTATCTCGGCCTGCTCGGCTTCATCGTCCCGGTCGGCGTCTACTTCTACTACGTGGTCATCGAGTCGTGGTGCCTTGGCTACGCCTGGCACAGCTTCGCAGGTCATCTTGACCTGAGCGGCGCGCCCGCTTTCGCCAATTTCTTCTCCGGCTTCACCGGGCAGGCGGCCGACGGCGCGGTGCTCACGAGCGGACCGGCGCTCGCCTTCTTCATCGCGGTCTTCCTCCTCAACTACGCCATCATCTACCGCGGGCTCTCGAAGGGCATCGAGCTCATCTGCAACTGGGGCATGCCCCTGCTCATCGTCATCGCCCTCGTCCTCCTCGCGCGCGTGCTCACTCTGGGCACGCCCGATCCCTCGCGTCCCGAGCTCAGCGTCTGGAATGGTCTCGGTTACATGTGGGACCCGCGCGACATCACCGCCGGGCTGACCAACCCGCAGGTCTGGCTGAAGGCGGCGTCGCAGGTCTTCTTCACCCTCTCGGTCGGCTTCGGCGTCATCATCACCTACGCCAGCTACGTGAAGCCGCGCGACGACATCGCGCTCTCCGGCCTGACCGCGACCTCGGCGAACGAGTTCTGCGAGGTCGCTCTCGGTGGGATGATCACCGTGCCCGCCGCCTATGCCTTCCTCGGCGCGTCGGCGGTCGCGGGCGGCACCTTCGCGCTTGGGTTCAACGTGCTGCCGCAGGTCTTCGCGGGCATGCCCGGCGGCCATCTCTTCGGCGGGCTGTTCTTCACCCTCCTCTTCATCGCGGCGATCACCTCGTCGCTCTCGATGCTGCAGCCTGGCATCGCCTTCCTCGAGGAGGGGCTCGGGCTCGACCGCCGTCGCTCGGTGGCCCTGCTCGGGCTCGTCACCGCCATCGGCTGCCTGATGGTGGTCTGGTTCAGCCGCGACCTGAAGGCGCTCTCCACGGTCGACTTCTGGATCGGCGACATCGGCATCTTCCTGCAGGGCACGCTGCTCATCTATGTCTTCAACCTCGGGTTCGGCACCGAGCGAGGCTGGGAGCACGCGCACCACGGGGCTGACATCCGCATCCCGGGCATCTTCCGCCACATCCTCCGCTGGGTCTCGCCTGTCTTCCTGACCGTGATCTTCGCGATGTTCGTCCTGCGCAACGTCGCGGGTTGGAACCTGAGCCTCGCGGATCCCGTCTTCACCCCGACCGACCCGATTCTCGACCTCGTCGGTGGTCCCGGTCACCCGCCCAGCGCCGTCGCGCGCCTCGTCGTGCTGATGCTCGCGGTCTTCGCCGCGTTCTCCGCCCTGCTCATCCACCTCGCCGGCCGTCGCTGGTCGCGCCTTTCCCGCTGAACCATGACCCTCCCTGGATTTCTCTTCATGACGGTGTCGGTCGGCTGCGTCGTCACGCTCTTCTCCTGGTGTCTCTGGAAGGTGCTCACAACACCGCGCAAGCCTGAGCACCTCGCGCACGTCGAGCCGGTCGAGCGCAAGGACCTCGCCGGGCGCTGACGCCGATTGCTCTCGCCCCGCCGCCCCGTGCCACCCACGGTGCGGCATGACGTTTGACCAGCTGGGCCTCCACGAGGCTGTCCTCAAGGCCGTATCCGAGCAGGGGTACACCGAGCCGACCCCCATCCAGGGCGCGGCCATCCCTGTCGTGCTCGCGGGCGGCGACGTCATCGGCATCGCCCAGACGGGCACGGGCAAGACCGCTGCCTTCACCCTCCCGTTGCTCACCCGCCTGGCGAAGTCCAAGGCCGCCCGCGGCGCCGTGCGCGCGCTCGTGCTCGCCCCGACCCGCGAGCTTGTCGTGCAGATCCACGAGAACGTCGCCGCCTACTCCCGCCACCTCCCGCTCTCCGTCGCCACCGTCTACGGCGGGGTGGGTGAGCGCTCGCAGATCGCCGCGCTCCGCGCCGGTTGCGACCTGCTCGTGGCCACGCCCGGCCGCCTGCTCGACCTCGCCTCGCAGGGCCACGGCGACTTCCGCGACCTCGAGGTGCTCGTGCTCGACGAGGCCGACCGCATGCTCGACATGGGCTTCCTGCCCTCCATCCGCCGCATCGTGCGCGCGCTGCCGCGCGACCGCCAGACCCTGATGTTCTCCGCGACGCTCTCCAAGGAGATCGAGCAGCTGACCTCGGAGTTCCAGAAGTCACCCAAGCTCGTCGAGGTCGGACGGCGCTCCAACCCCGCCGAGACCGTCGAGCAGTCGCTCTACGAGTGCCCGCACAACCTCAAGCAGGCGATGCTCACCCACCTGCTCGCGCAACCGGGCTGGGACAGCGTCCTCGTCTTCAGCCGCACCAAGCACGGCGCCGACCGTATCTGCCGCAAGCTCGCCAAGAGCGGCGTCGAGGCCATGGCCATCCACGCCAACCGCTCGCAGAGCCAGCGCCAGCGCGCGCTCGAGTCCTTCCGCTCCGGCCAGGCCCGCGTGCTCGTCGCGACCGACATCGCCTCGCGCGGCATCGACGTCGATGGCATCACGCACGTCGTCAACTTCGACTTCCCCGACCAGCTCGAGGATTACGTCCACCGCATCGGCCGCACCGGCCGCGCCAAGGCCACGGGCAAGGCGGTCACCTTCATCACCTCCGAGGACAAGCAGGAGCTCCGTCGCCTCGAGCGCATGGTCGGCAAGGCGTTGCCGCCGCTGACCCGGCCCGAGGGCTTTGACTACGAGGCCGCCACCCGCGAGGCCTTCAGCCAGAAGTCCGAGGACACGGCTCCCCGCCAGCAACGTCACATGCGCGGTCCAGGCCACGGTCGCCGCGAGCTCGAGCAGCAGCAGAAGCAGCAGGAGCCGCCGCGCAAGCCCGGCCAGTGGCACGGCGGCCGTCCCCAGGGCGGCGCCTCCGGTGGCGGCGGCGGTTTCCTCGCGCGTCGCTCGGCCGGCCGGGGTCGTCGCTGAGTCGGCTCAGAGCTCGTTGATTCCCGCGCGCAGCTCGGCGGCCTTGGCGCGCACGGCGCGTTGCTCGTCGGCGGGCATCGCCAGGGCCTGGCGCACGGCCATGCCGATCCGCGGGTTGTTGCGGAAGCGCTCGGCGTGGCGCAGCCAGAAATCCCAGTAAAGCGCGTTGAGCGGGCAGGCGAGGGGGCCGAGGCGTTGCTTGGGATCGTAGGGGCATCCCTTGCAGTAGTCGGACATCTTGTTGATGTACGCCGCGGCGCCGCAGTAGGGCTTGGAGCCGAGGAAGCCGTTGTCGGCGTGCTGGCTCATACCGATGACATTGGGGAGCTCGACCCACTCGAAGGCGTCGATGTAGACGCCGAGGAACCATTGCTCGACCTCGCGTGGCTGCACGCCGGCGGTCAGGCAGAATGAACCGATGACCATCAGTCGCTGGATGTGGTGCGCGTAGGCGGTCTGCAGCGACTGGCCGACGGCGTGCCGCAGGCAGTTCATGCGCACCTTGCCGTCCCAGAACCAGGTCGGCAGGGGCAGGGTGTGGCCGAGGCCGTTGCTCTCGGCGTACTCGGGCATGCGCGCCCAGTAGACGCCGCGGATGTACTCGCGCCAGCCGATGATCTGCCGGACGAAGCCCTCGGCGGCGGCGAGCGGAATACGGTCCGGATTGCGGCGGTGCGCCTCGGCGGCGGCGGTGGCCACCTCGGCCGGTGAGAGCAATTTCAGGTTCAGCGCGTGCGAGAGGCGCGAGTGGAAGAGGCGATCGCTCGCGGTGTGCATCGCATCCTCATAGCCGCCGAAGTCGGGTAGTCCGCGTTGGATGAACGCGCGCAGGTGGGCGAGCGCCTCGGCGCGGTCGAGCGGCCAGGGGAAGCGTTCGGCCATGGGTTCGCCGAAGGTGCGCACGCCCGCGGCCTGGATCTCGCGCCAGAGTGACGAGAGGTCGGCGGAGCTGTCCCAGGGCTTGGGTGGAGGCGGATCGCCCTTCCATGGCTTGCGGTTCTCGGCGTCGAAGTTCCAGCGCCCGCCCGCGGGTTCCCCATCGGCATCCATGAGGAGTCCGCTGCGTTTACGCACCGCGCGGTAGTAGGACTCCATCAGCCAGCGCGCGCGCTGCGCTCCGAAGTGCCGCGCGACGCCGTCGCGGGTGTCGAGGAAGTGCCCGGCGGAGACGCAGGCGGCCTCGACGCCGCAGTCCGCGCGAAAGTCGGCGAGCTCGCGGTCGAGTCGCCACTCGTCGGGTTCTTGGTGCTCGAAGCGCTGGGCGCGCGTCTCGCGCAGGACGAGCCGGAGGTTGTCGGTGATGCGCTGGGTGTTGTCGGCGTCACCGATGCGCAGGTAGCGCACGGTGTGCCCGGCGGCGCGGAGTTGGTCGGCGAGGCGGCGCATGCCCGCGAAGATCGCGAGGACTTTCTGGGCGTGGTGCAGGACGTAGTCGGTCTCCGAGCGGACCTCCATGAGCACGTAGGTGACCTTGGGGTCGACCTTGGTGAACCATGCGTGGTTGGGATTGAGCTGATCCCCGAGGATGAGGCGGAGGGTCCTCATCGCCGTTTGCTGCGGCACCGGTCGGAGCAGTGTCGCACCTCCTCCCAACAACGTTCCCATCGCTTGCGCCAGGTGAAGGGACGTCCGCAGGTCGCGCAGACCTTGGTCGGCAGGTTGGCTTTCTTGACGCCGCGCATGGGGACAGGGGAGGGGGTGGTGTCCCGGAGGCAACCCGCCGCCCCATTTTCATCCTTCCCCCTTGACTCTCCCCCTGCGGTCGGGATGGTGATGGGTCTCCGCTATCGGGCTGTAGCGCAGTCTGGCTAGCGCACTTGCTTAGGGTGCAAGGGGTCGTGGGTTCAAATCCCCCCAGCCCGACCAGCGGAGGCCTCGGTTTGGTTCCCCCGGGAACTAGCCGGGTCGCGTCCGGCGCGGAACCCCCCGGCTCCCCCCGCTGTTTACCCCCCATGCGTCTCCTGTCCCTTCTCGCCCTGCTTTGCCTTGTGGCGTGCAAACCCACGCCCGAGCCCAAGCTCGCGCAGCCGGTTGCGGTGGCCAAGGCGAAGCCGGCACGTCTGCCTGTCTTCGCCGATCCGGCGGTCAACGCCTTCGTGGCTGAGGCAGACGCGGCGGCGCGCAAGACGGCGCCTTTGACCCCCGAGTTCTGGGCCTGGGTCGAGTCCCACCCCGATGTGCATGTCGGCCTGCTCTTCGCCCAGCATCCGATGCCGGCCGTGCACGCCGAGAACCTCGATCTCCTCCGGCGCAGCGTCGAGCCGCGTCTCGCCGACAAGTACGCGCACCTCCTGCTCGGCGTCTCCATCGGGGAGAAGCTGCGCGAGACCTCCGACCAGCCGCGCACCGAATGGTCGCCTGCCGCGCGCAAGGTCGCGGCCTGGATGAAGTCGAGCGGCACGACCTACCTCAAGGTGATGGAGGACACGACGGCCGCCCTCGCCGCCGCCGGTGTCACCGCCGCCGAGGCGAAGGAGAAGGGTTTCTGGTCCGAAGTCGCCCATGTCTCGGGCACCTACCCCGAGCGCCTCGGGCAGGGCGCCCCTGAATTCATCCGCTGGGTCATCGGCAAGCTCGAGACGCCCGCGCCGGCGGGCAGCAAGCTGGCTTGGCCGATCTTCCCGACGGACCGCGCCCCGTGGCCCTTGCTCACTTGGTTCCGCGGCACGGTGCCGGCGAAGGAGTGCGAGTGGATCTGGGAGCGTTACTGGGGTCGCGTGCCCGGGCTCGGCTCCGGCATCATCGGCTACGGACGTTACTCCTGGGATTACGACCGCGTGCCCGCGGTGAAGTTCAAGGCGAGCGAGTGGCACCCGCACTCCATCCCGCGCATCTGGGAGGATGGCGGTGTCTGCGGTCGGCTCTCGACCATGGGCGACACGTTCCGGCGCGCGCTCGGCCAGCCTACCAGCGGTTGTCCCCAGCCCGGGCACCGCGCCTTCGCCGAGTACGGCTTCGATGCGAAGAACGGGCGCTGGACCTTCGGCATCGGGCAGAGCATCGCGGGCCTCGAGGTCTCGTCGGTCAGCCCCAAGCTCCCGCAGTTAGCGCCCTTCGAGGCGAACCGCGCGGTCAACTGCGTGGCGCTGACCCAGGCGATGAACCTCGGACTCGATCGTTTCCAGCGCGGGCGCATCCTCGGCTGGTTCGCCCTCGCCCAGTCCGATGCCGGGCGGCGCGAGCGCTACATCCGCCAGTCCCTCGCGCTCAATCCCTACGAGCTCAGCCTTTGGAAGGTGCTCGCGGCGGGCGTCACCGACGGACCCGCCGCCTCGCGCCTGCTCGCCGAGATGGACAAGGCCCTCGTGACGCCGAACTCCTCGGTCGAGGAGGCCGCCAAGCTCTCGGCTGACACCGACTTCGCCAAGCTCGGCGGGGGCAAGGTCGATGCGAAGTCCGACCGTGGCACGCAGGTCGCCAAGCTCACCGGCGACGTGCTCGCGGCGGAGATGTTCGGGCGTATCCTCGCCTCGGGCCAGGGATTGAGCGAGGCGCGCGCCGCGCTGAAGGGTGAGGTCGCCCGTCGCGCCGCGCAGAAGATCGCCTATGCGCCCGCGGTCGCCGATGGCTTGGTCGCGCGCTACGACCTGCGTGTCGAGGGTTTGCCCGCCTCGCTCGAGGCGGCGCGCGCCGCCGTGCTGGCGGCGGACAAGCTCAAGGCCAAGGCCCGCGACGCCGCTGTCGCCCAGGTGACCGCGCGCCTGCGCGCGCTCGGCGAGGGCGAGGCCAAGGCGGTCTCCGAATGGGCGGCCAAGCTCGTCAAGGAGCTCGGCGCCGCCGGATCCCGCTGGACGCTCGATAAGAAGGGCGAGCCCAAGGCCGAGGCGCTCTACGCCGAGGTGCATGCGCTGCGCGTGGGCACGCTCCGCAAGCAGGGCAAGAACGGCAAGGCCGCCCTCGCCGTGGCCGAGCGCGAGTTCACCGCCGGCAAGCCCGCTCCGGCGCCGCCCGCGCCGCCGGCGAAGAAGTGAGGCTCGCTAGTCGCGCGTCCTGAGCGCGCCCCAGAGCGTGCGCTTGGCCGGTGCGGCGAGGTGCTCGAGGCGCGCAGCCTCGAGGGCGTCGGCGATCTCGCCCGCGGGATGCCCGTCGAGCAGGCGCGCCCCGTCGAGCTCGGCCCGACCGCGTCGCACGGCGTCGGCCACGGTGGCGTGCGTCAGGGCCTGCGCGATGCCAAGGCCGATGGCGAGCACGGCGAAGGCGGCGAGCCCGCCCATGCGGCCGGGCGAGAGCATCACGCCGAGGAGCAGGATGGGCCAGACGTTGCCCCAGAGCACGAGGATGCCGTCGATGCGCCCGAGCCGCGCGACGCGCCGATCACGGTCGCGGTGCTGCAAGCCGTGGCCGGCGATGCCGGCCGCGCGCACCACGGCGAAGAGCGTGCGCCCGAAATAGGTCCGTTGCGCGAGCTTGAGCGCGGGCTCGCCCGCGGCGTAGCCGTCGCCGAGGAAGTCGGGCGTCTCGTCGACCGGCACCCGGTCGATCTCGCCGCGCAGCAGGACGATGCGCGCGGCCTGCTCGCCGTTGACGCCGCGGACGAGCAGGGCGCGCCCGGAGCGCCGCTCGAGCGCGCGCAGCCGCGCCCAGGCCAGCCAGGGCATGGCGAGGGCGAATCCGCCGAGGAGAATGATGAGGAGCTGGAGTCGCTCGAGAGGAGGCATGTTCCGAGACAAGCGTCCGGGTTGTCGCGGGGCGAGCAAACAGCGTCGCTGGGGTGCGCCTTAAGCCCGGCTTCACCCACCATCGCGACGACGGGGCAGGGTTGACCCGGGCTGGGTTCGCTGGAGAATGCGACCCATGGACTTCGACGCCGTGCGCGCTTATCTCCTCGGTCTGCAGGACACGCTCTGCACGCAGATTGAGGCGGTCGACGGCAAGGCGAAGTTTGTCACCGACAGCTGGGACCGTCCCGAGGGCGGCGGCGGCCGCACCCGGGTGATCGCAGGCGGCACGGTGATCGAGAAGGGTGGGGTGGCTTTCTCGGATGTGCGCGGCACGAAGTTGCCCCCCTCGGCGACCCAGCACCGTCCCGAGCTCGCGGGGCGTCCCTTCCGCGCGATGGGCGTCTCGGTCGTGCAGCACCCGCTCAACCCGCATTGCCCGACCTCGCACATGAATGTGCGCTTCTTCTCCACCGAGGGTCCGGATCCTGTCTGGTGGTTCGGCGGCGGCTTCGACCTCACGCCCTACTACGCGCACGAGGAGGATGGCGTCACCTGGCACCGCGCCGCACGCGAGGCGACCGGACCTCTTTACCCGCGTTTCAAGAGGTGGTGCGACGAGTATTTCCTCCTAAAGCACCGCAGCGAGGCGCGCGGCATCGGCGGTGTCTTCTTCGACGACTTCAGTGAGGGCGGATTCGACGCCGCTTTCGCCCTGATGCGCAGGGTCGGCTCGGCCTACGGCCCGGCGCTCTGCGAGATCCTGCGCCGGCGCAAGGACACGTCCTATGGTCCGCGCGAGGTTGAGTGGCAGGAGATCCGGCGCGGACGTTACGTGGAGTTCAACCTTGTCTGGGACCGCGGGACGCTCTTCGGGCTGCAATCGGGCGGCCGCACGGAGTCCATCCTGATGTCGATGCCTCCCCGGGCGCGCTGGGCCTATTGCCACAGCCCCGAGGCGGGCTCGCCCGAGGCGCGCCTGCTCGACTTCATCAAGCCTCGCGAGTGGGTCTGAAACCTCCCCGCTTGCCAACGGACCGTCCGCAGGGATGCTGGCGCCGATGACCTCCCGCGAGCGCTTCCTCAAGGCCGTGCGGCGCGAGCCCCACGGGCGCGCTCCGGTTTGGATCATGCGCCAGGCCGGTCGCTACCTGCCGGAGTATCGCGCGCTCAAGGCGCGGCACGACTTCGTGACGATGGTGCGCACACCCGAACTCGCCACGGAGGTCACGCTCCAGCCGCTGCGCCGGTTCCCCCTCGACGCGGCCATTCTCTTCAGCGACATCCTCGTCATCCCGGAGGCGCTCGGGGTGCCCTACCGTTTCCGCGAGCAGGGTGGCATCCAGATGGACCGCGCGTTGTCGTCCGAGTCTGACCTCGCCGCGCTCTCGCCGCTCGGCGCCGCCGACCGTTTGGATTATGTCTACGCCGCGCTGCGGCAGATCCGCGGCGAGCTCGGCATGGACAAGGCCCTGCTCGGTTTCGCCGGGAGTCCCTGGACCCTCGCCTGCTACCTCGTCGACGGTGGCAGCGCCGAGGGTTTCCCGCGCACGCTGGAGCTCGCCCGCGCCCAGCCCTCGGTTCTCGAGCGCCTGCTCGCCATCCTCGCCGAGACGGTCGCCGAGTACCTCAGGCGCCAGCTCGATGCTGGGGCCGACGCGATCCAGATCTTCGATAGCTGGGCGGGTCTGCTCGAGGGCGAGGCCTACGAGCGGCTCTCGCTCCGGTGGATTCGCGCGGTGCTTGAGCGTCTGCCCGCAGGCGCGTCGGTGATCCTTTACGCGAAAGGCAAGTCGTCGGACGCCCGCGCCCTCGCCGCCACGGGTGTGCCGGTGCTCGGCGTCGATTGGGAATTGCCGCTCTCGCGCGTGCGTGCGCTCGCGGGTCGCCCCATCTGCCTGCAGGGCAACCTCGATCCCGAGTGGATGACGCGCGAGCCGGAAGCCGCCGCCGAGGCCGCCCGCGCTGTCATCGCCGACAATGCCGGCGACCCGGGTCACATCTTCAACCTCGGTCACGGCATCACACCGGAGGCCCGCATCGAGACCTTCGCCGCGGTGGTCGACGCCGTGGTGCGCTCGGGCGATTGACAACCCGGCGCAATCCCTCCCCTTAAGACCAACATGTCCAAGCGCGCCGTTGTCCTGCTAAATCTCGGTTCCCCCAAGAGCACCTCGGTCGGTGATGTGCGCATCTACCTCCGGGAGTTCCTCGGCGACGAGCGCGTCATCGACTACCCCGCGGTCTTCCGATTCGCCCTCCTCGAGGGTATCGTGCTCCGCACCCGCCCGCGCAAGTCGGCCGCCGCCTACCGGACGGTCTGGACGCCCGAGGGCGCGCCGCTGCTCGTGACCACCGAGAAGCTGCGCAAGAAGCTCGAGGCGGCCTGCGGCCTGCCGGTCATCACGGGCATGCGCTACGGCGAGCCTTCGTGCGCCCAGGCGGTCGACCAGCTCAAGGCGCTGGGCGTCGAGGAGGTCTTCGTGCTCCCGCAGTACCCGCACTACGCGATGTCGAGCTACGAGACGGTGGTGGTGAAGTTCCAGGAGGAGCTGCTCAAGCGCGCCCCCGGCATGCGCTGGCAGGTCCTCCAGCCGTACTTCAACGACCCGGCCTACATCAGCGCGCTGGTGGAGTCGGCGAGGCCCTGGCTGAGCCAGCCCTTCGACAAGGTGCTGTTCTCCTACCACGGCGTGCCCGAGCGTCACCTGCGCAAGGGCGACGCCTCCAAGGCGCACTGCACCAAGATTCCCAACTGCTGCGAGGTCGCCAATCCGAGCCACGCCAACTGCTACCGTCACCAGTGTGTGCGCACGACCGAGCTCTTCCGCATCGCCGCGGGTCTGCGCAAGGATCAGGTCGAGCTGGCCTTCCAGTCCCGCTTCGGTCCCGAGAAGTGGCTCGACCCCTACACGGACAAGCGCCTCGAGGCCCTGCCTGGCGAGGGCGTGAAGCGCCTGCTCGTGATGTGCCCCGCCTTCACTGCCGACTGCCTCGAGACCATCGAGGAGATCAGCGAGGAAGGTAAGGAGGACTTCATGCACGCGGGCGGCGAGTCGTTCCAGCAGATCCCCTGCCTGAACGACCAGGACGTCTACGTGCGCTACCTCGCCGACCGCGTCGCGCGTTGGCAGCCCGCGCACGCCTGAAAGCTTGCGACCGCTCGAACTCATCCTCGCCTCGGCCTCGCCGCGCCGCACGGAGTTGCTCGCGGCCGCGGGCATCCCGCATCGCGTGGTCGTGGCCGCCGTCACCGAGCACGAGGATCCCTCGACCAATCCGCGTGAGATGGTCCTGCACAACGCCCGGCTCAAAGCCGCAGCCGTGGCCGCGCTCCATCCGGGTGCCCTTGTGCTCGGTGCCGACACGACCGTCGCGCTTGGTGACCAGGCGTTGAACAAGCCCGCCGACCTCGCCGAGGCGCGCGCGATGTTGCGGCGCCTCTCCGGACGCGAGCACACCGTGCACACCGGCGTTTGCCTCATTCTGCGACAGGAGAGTCTGGAGGAGTCGCACTGCGTGACGGCGCGGGTGCGCTTCCGTGAGCTCTCCGACGCGGATATCGAGCGCTACATCGGCCTGGTGAACACCTTGGACAAGGCTGGGGCCTACGGCATCCAGGAGGGGCGCGAGATCATCATCGACTCGTTCGAGCCGCCGATCTCCACCATCATGGGCCTGCCAGTTGAGTTTCTGGCGAACAGATTGGGACAGTTGGGGATCTTGCCGCGGCTTATTATCAGTTGAAGACCCACGCCGCGGCGTTAATCCTGAGGCATGCGCGTTAGCGGCTCACCCTCGGACGAGATGCGTCCGATGCTGCTCGCCCTCGTGGCGACGGTGGTGCTCCACGCCGTGCTGGGTGTCTGGCTCTCCGAGCCGCATCGCTTCGCACTCCGCTTGCCCGTGGTCGTGCCGAGGGTTTCCGTGACGGCGCTGCCGGTTGATCCGGCCAAGCTGCCCGCGTCGATGCGGGTGGCCGAGACGACGTCGCAGGGCAACCGCGAGGTACCCGCCGACACCTCGCTCGTCGCCGCGCGCAACCAGAGCGCGGCGCAGCCCGTGCCGGAGAAGGTGCCGACCCGCTCCGCCTTGCCGAGGTCCCAGGGTGAGTCTGCGGACAGCCTGCGACTCGCCCAGGCGGTTCCCCGCAAGGTCGAGGAGGTGATGGACGCACCGGCCAAGGCCGAGGCGGGCACCCCGCGCGTGGCGGTCGATCCGACCCCGGCCGCGCCCTCGCCCCAACCGCGTCCGCCCGCGGCCCAGCCGGCCACGCCAAGGGTTTCCCTGCCGAGCGGCACCTCGGGCCTGCTTCTGCGCAACCCAGTGGGCGTCAACCGCGCCGGCGCCGTCTCGCTCGACGCGCGTTTCTCAAGCTACGGTGATTACTCGCAGCGCATGCTCGAGGCCATCCAAGGCAGCTGGTGGGGTCTGATCGACCGCACGCACCTCGATGAATTCTCCTCGGGTTATGTCGTCGTGCGCTTCCGCATTCACCGCGACGGCACCATCACGGATGCCGAGGTCGTGGCGTCGACCGTGCCGTCGCTCGCCTCACTGATCTGCAAGGACGCCATCCTGCTCCCCGCGCCCTACGACACCTGGCGCGCCGACATGGTGGCGATGCTCGGCGAGGACGAGACCGTCACCATCACCTTCCACTACCGATGAGCCAGGGCTTCGCCAACATCCCGCTCCACGCCGGCGTCAGGGTGCTCAAGGCCTGCGACTGCGGATTGGTCGCGCTCGACAAACCCGAGGGCGTGATGGCGCATCCCAATAGCTCCGAGGACAACGCGCGCGCGCTCATCACCGCCAATTACTCGCTCGATGAGGAGGCGTACCACGTGCGCGACGGCGCCGGGGGTATCCGCCGCGTCTGGCTCATCAACCGGCTGGACGGACCCACCAGCGGGGTCATCCTCGTCGCGACCGATGAGAAGGTCGCGCTCGAGGCGAAGCAGGCCTTTGCCAAGGGCACCGTCGCCAAGCGCTACGTTGCGGTATGCCTCGGACGGGTCTTCCCGACGGTCCGCGGCACTTGGACTGACAGCTTGGCGAAGCAGGGCGGCGGACCCGAGGGTGTGCGCTCCGTGGTGGTGCGTCCCGGGATGCGGCCGCAGGGTCCAGTCAGTCAGGCACTCACTATTTTCCGTGTCGGCCAGAAGGGAGTCGGTCCGCTTGACCTCGTTACCCTGCACCTCGAGCCGCGCACAGGTCGCACCCACCAACTGCGCGTGCAGTGTGCCGCGCACGGCCATCCCATCCTCGGCGACCGCACCTACGGGCATTACGAGGGCAACAAGACCTTCGGTGCGGATCGCGGCCACAGGCGACTCTTCCTGCACGCCGAGTCCATCGAGCTGACCGTCAACCACCTTGGCAAGGCGGTGAAGTTCAGCGCCACCGCACCCGTTCCGCCGGAGTTCGCCGCCGCGATGGGGACGCCAGATGGTCCCGCCGGTCCCGTCGACAAGGGTCTGGGCAAGGTGCGCGTCTGAGGTCTGCGCGGCACTTTCCGAATGAGTAAAAATCATTTGAACAGGTTCAGGATCTCACGCAGAATGTTCGTCCCATGAGAAAGCTCCTCACAGTATCTCTCATCGCTGTGGCCATCGGCTACTCGACTGTCGCCGTTGAAGCTGCGACCGACAAGCAGAAGGCTGCGTTCAAGGCAGAGAAGAAGGCCCGCAAGGAAGCCCTTAAGACTTCCAAGAAGGCCGACCAAGCCAACGCCAAGGCCGCCAAGGCCGAGACCAAGGCTGCGCTCCTAGTCTCCAAGTACGTCGCCCTCGGCGGCTCCGCCTCCGATATCCCCGACATCGACGAGATTCTCGTCGATCGAGCCGAGGAGTACGCTGATGATGCCGACGAGTATGCGTCTTGGCTGCTCATGACTCCTGAGGAGCGTGCCGCCGCTATGGCCGCCTACATGGCCGCCGAGGCAGCCGAAGAAGCCGCTGAGAAGGCTGCCCTTGCCGCGATGACCTCCGCTGAGCGCGCCGCTTACAAGGCCGCCCACGCCGCTGCCGAGGCCATCGAGAAAGCCGCCGAAGCCGCCCGCGAGGCCGCCGAGAAGGCTGCCTACGCCAACATGAACTTCGCCCAGCGCGTGATTTACAACGACGACCTCGAAGAGGAGGAGCTGGAGCTGGAGCTGGAGTGGGCCAATCTCACCCCCGATGAGCTCGCCATAGCCATTGCTGCCTACCAGGCCCGCGAGCAGGCTGAGAAAATGGAAGACTACTTGGAGTGGATGACGAAGGACTACGAGGACCGTGAGTTCGAGCTCGACGAAGACTGCAGGCTCGACGACGACCCTGAGGATGCCGAGGAAATCGAGATCGAAGACGAAGAAGAGATCGAGTAAGACTCGTTCCACTCAAAAAAAGGGCCCCCACCGGGGGCCCTTTTCATTGTCACGCATGGTCGCCGCCTCAGCCCAGTCGCGGGTCGAGGAGGTTGTGCCGGTAGGTGAAGCGCACGAGGGCGGCGGTGTCGTGGATGCCGAGCTTGCGCATCAGGTTGGTCCGGTGGTTCTCGGCCGTCTTCACACTGATACCGAGCTTCGTCGCGACCTCCTTGCTACTATGGCTCTGTGCGACAAGCAAGAGTACCTCGCGCTCTCGCGGGGTGAGGTGGGAGAGGTGAGGGTCGGGTCCGGGGTTGACGAGTGCCTCGCGCATCAGGGCGTTGAAACCCGGGCTGAACCAAATCTTCCCGGCGAGCACGGCGGTGATGGCCTGGCGCAGGACGGAGAGAGGCTCGGATTTCTCGACGAACCCCTGTGTGCCGGCCTGCATCACGCCGCGCGCGACCTGCACGTTCTGCATCGAGGAGTAGATCAGGATGCGCACGGATGGGTCGACTCTCCGTAGCCGTCGCACGAGCTCGATGCCGTTGGGTCCAGGCAGCCCGATGTCGACGATGGCAAGGTCCGGATGATGGCGCTCGGCCGATGTTAGGGCCTCGTCGACATCACCGGCGACGACGACCCGGAGTCCGAGCCTGTCCCTGATGTTCTCTTGGAGCAGGTCGCGCACGGACTGGTGATCCTCGACGAGCAGCAGGGTGGCGCGACGCTTCTGCGGCGAGGTGTGGGGTAGGGCGGTTGCGTGGGGTTTCATTGGGGGTGTTTACCGTGGGTAAAGTCGGACTTCGCTCCGTTTGCTTCAATACAAGTATTATAGGGTAAATTACCCATGCGACCGCGCGCCGCCTTCGCTCTCTTGCCTGTACTCATCCTCGCCTCGCTCTGTCTGGCGCTCGCCGTGCTTGTCTGCTGGATGGGCGTGCTGGCGGGCGCGCAAGCCTCCGCATCCGCGCAGTCGACGCGTGCGCGGCTGTCCGCTCTCGCGGCGGCGCGAATGGGTGTCGGTGAGCTATCCCGGGCCCTTGGGCCTGATACCCGCCTCAGCGGCATGGCAAGCACGGGTAGGGCCTGGTGGGCACGCCGGCGTGAGGAGGGTTGGGAGCGTGGCGAACTCGGCGGCCAGGTACGTGCCTCGGGACCAGCGCTGCTCTCTTGGTCGGTACGCGACCTCTCCTGCGCCTGCGACCTGTCGGCGCCGGTGCTTGCCTCCGAGCGCGCTCCGGCGGTCTCGCGGTTGCCAAGGATGCGGCAGCGGCTCGCGTCCGGGGCCACGCTCGCGCCCTCGCCGCAGTTGCTGGCCGCGGCACGGGTTGGCGATGTCGATGCCCTGCGATACCTGCGTACCACGGAGTTCCCCGTATCGGCCTGCGCGGCCGGAACCCGGACGCTGCTGATCAATCCATTGGATGGACGTTGGCGGGAGAATCTCTCCACGCCTGCTGCTCTCGCTACCGTGCTGGATGACTCGCTCGCCGTCGCACTGTTGTCTCCCACGCTAGGACTGCGGGAGCAGCCAGCGCGGGGCTTGGTTCCGATGGAAGTCGGTCGAGGTGAGGCGCGGCTGCGTCATATGCCCTTGGTGGTCGACCTCGAGCTCAGCTTCGGCGTGTTCAACGCCAGGTCTGACGGCCGGCATCGGGTGCGACTGCATGCCGCCATGACGCTCTGGAATCCGTCGGCGCTCCCCTTGATCACGTCGTCCGACAAGCGTCTGTTCCTGGTCGAGATTGAGGGCGCCCCAGAGATCACGGTCACCAACCTGGACTCAGGCGCCTCCTTCAGCACTTGGCTGGACCGTTGTCCACCTGGTGTCTTTTGGAGCTACACCCAGGGTGTGCGCGAACGATCGCTCTGGTGGTGGCTGGAGGTCCTTGACGCCAATCGGCATGGCATGGCGCGTTCGGGCATTCTCCCAGGAGAGGTTTACGCTACACTGATGCCCGACCCATCGGCGCAGCCCTATGGCCTAGCGCGAGTCATTGGCGGCGCGACGTGGAGGTACGATGACAAGGAGCATCCGCCCGGCTGGGTGCGGTCGAGCCCTGAGATATTCCTGCCGACCGACCGCATCGTGATTGCGATGCGATTTGTCACTCCTGGCACAACGGTGCGTCTCCATCCGTATGTGGGCCCGCTCGATGCCAACACCGAGGCCGCTGATTACGGAAGTCCCACCTTGCTGGCCATCCGTCACATCCCGTGGCCGGATGCCCGGCTTGAGCTCACAGGTGCCGACTACTCGCGGGTCGACAGCAACGGCTATGTAATCGGGGAGCGGCGATTCAGCTGGCGTGCCCGCTTGGCGGCCACGACGGCGCAGGATGTCCTTGCCCTAGCCTCAGACCCTGTCGCCATGGGGTCGGAGGTCGATTTTGCCGATCCGTTGTGTCGCAAGGCGTGGATAGTGACGTCCGATGCCATCGCCGAGGCGCAAAGATCGCCATTCGATACGGCGAACGTGCAATCGTCCGCCTTTTTGGACGCGGTGTTGAATCGCCATGAGGCCATGACCGAAGGCGCCTTTGCCGATTGGCGAGTCAGGGATATACCCATCGACCCGCCGCTTGATGTCGCCGCGCTCAGATTCCTCCATGGTCTCAGTTCCCAGAGATGGATTGGGCAACTTGACCGCACGTTCTTTGCCTGTCCGGATGCGACTGAGCTGGTCATGTCGGAGAATCCTCGACTGCACCCTTGGCATGCGGCGCGAGACGAGGCCTCACTCCTTGCGCTAAGAGAGCAACTCGCTGGGCCTCGTGCGGCGGAGGTTTTTTCACTGGAAGGTGCCTTCAATGTTCACGCTCGGGATCCAGTGGCTTGGGAGGCCTTCCTCTGCTCGGTGCCTCTGGAGTGGAGTGCGGATGCGGGTGGTCCGGCTCCACCGGGCAATCTACATGTCGATGCTGCCTTTTTCACCCAACCCACTGGGGCAGCGATGGCCAAGTTTGCCTCGGCGACACCTTGCGACCTCGAAGACGTGCAGTTCGAGGCACTTGATGATGTCGCACGGCTAGGCTTGCTCGGACGTCAGTCAGTGCGCGCACCCTTGCGTGAAAAGTTAAGTCTCCTTTGTCACAAACTAACTGACGAAATTGGCAAACGGGATGTCCCCTTCGCCGGAGTGGCGGATTTTTTCCGGTCGGGCGTGCTCGACCGAGCCATTCGAGACTCCGGTTTGAACGACGGTATGCCTGAGGGAAGCCCGCTCCACCTGGACGCCGCCGACCTGCTTGGTGCTCACGCCGCGTTGTTGGTCTCGCGCGGTGACACCTTCGCGGTCACGGGCGAGGCTAGGGTCGGCGGCTGCACCCTGATCCTGGAGCTCACCGTGCAGCGTGTGCCTGCTTCCGCCGCCTTGCCACATCTGGGACGTCGTTTCGTCGTGACGAAGGCCCGATGGCTCGATGCTTCGCGCTGAATATGCGGGGTGGGGCCGAAGATTCTTCCCGCTCAGGCACGGCGGGCGACGAACCAGCGGGTGTCGTCGGAGAAGGCACGCACCTCGGGTGGCTCGTCGGCGAGCTCGGAGCGCATCGCGGTCTCGATCACGGCGAAGCCGGCCTCGGCCAGCTCGGCCGAGGTCTCCGCTTTCGTGCCCGCGTGGATGAAGACCGGGCTCGAGTCGCTGCCATGCCAGCGATCACCCAGTTCGCCATCGACGGGCGCGGTGGCGTCGCGCCAGTGCTCGCGCGACCCGCCGCATTCCCGGTCGTGCGCGGTGAGGAGGAGCAGTCCGCCGGGTCGGAGCACGCGGTGGATCTCGCGCAGGGCGCGGGCGCGTTCGGCGCGTCCCCGGATGCACATCAGGCCGTTGAAGCCGAAGAGGGCGGCGTCGAAGGCGCCGTCCGGGAAAGGCAGGGCGCGGGCGTCCGCCTGGATGGCGCGGAGTGGCGAGCCGCGTTCCACGAGTACGCCGTTGGCGAGCTCGACCATGGCGCCGGCGATGTCGGTCGGGGTGATGCGGTGCCAGCCGAGCTGCGCGAGGCCGAGGGCGATGCGCCCGGCCCCGCAGCCGAGCTCAAGAATGCGGGCGTCCTTGCCTAGGTGGCGTTCGGCGAGCATCCGCTCGGATTTCCACAGCCCGACCTGCACGGCGGCCCGGGCGTAATGCAGCGCGGTGCGAGGGTCTTCCCAGTGCCCCAGCGGGTCCATGTCTTGACTGAAGGTGGCACTTGCCATCGATGCAAGTCTGTCCAAAAAATGTCTAAATGAGATTCCTTTGGGCCTTTCTTGCCTTGGCTTTGCTCTCCGCCTGCGGCGGTGAGAAGGTTCCCGCGCCGGCGGCGGATGGCGAGCCCTTCACCCGCGCGTACCAGCTCAAGCTTGATGGCAAGGTGCTGCTCGCGCGCATCGCCGTGACTGAGATGGAGAAGACCCAGGGCCTGATGGGTGTCTCGCCGTCCTCCGACGAGGGCATGCTCTTTGTCTACACCACCAACACCCACGCCCGCTTCTGGATGAAGGACACCCCGGCCGACCTCGACATCGCGTTCTTCGACCGTGAGGGTCGCCTGCTCAAGGTCGCGACCATGCGCGCCTACGACACGGAGGTGACCGATTCCGGTTCCGACCGTGTGCGCTTCGCGCTCGAGATGCGTGCCGGTTGGTTCAGCCAGCAGGGCATGCGCGAGGGGGCCAAGTTGGATCTCTACTCCGTGGTCAACGCACTGCGTGCCCGCGGTTTCAATCCAACGAAGCTCGGCCTCTGACTCAGAGGGACTGCCAGAGCACCAAGGCTCCGCAGCAGAGGGCGAGCAAGGCGAGCAGGAGGTTCGCCGCCAGGCGCTCGGCGCGCGTGGTGCGCAGCAGGTTCATCGCGGCGCGCGTTGGCGCGCCTCGGTGGCTGCGGCGCGCAGGAAGGCTGACAGACGGCTGAGCAGCGCGACGGCGGGGTCCTTGCCGAGAGGGCTGAGCGCCGCGTCGGACGCCGTGATCTCGGCGTCGAGCCGGTCAAAGCAGGCGGTCCAGGTCGCGGCCGCGATGGCGGTGCGCGGGTCGGCGCCGCCGAGGACGCGGCGGACGGCATCCTCGCCGCTGCGCTCGCGCTCGAGGATGAGCGGCAGGGTAAGCTTGCCCGAGGCGACGTCGGTACCGAGCGTCTTGCCGGCCTTCTCGGAGGTCTGGAGGATGTCGACGAGGTCGTCGTAGATCTGGTAGGCCACGCCGAGCCGCATGCCGAAGGTCTCACAGGCGTCGATCTCGGCGGTGGGCCGTCCAGCGAGGAAGGCGCCCGACCGGCAGGCCGCGGCGAAGAGCTCGGCGGTCTTCAGGCGTATGTGGCGCTCGTAGTCGGCCATCGATAGTCCGACTTGTCCGCGTGAGAAGGTCTGGCAGACCTCGCCCGAGCAGACCTCGCGGGCGGCGCGGGCGACCATGCGGCAGAGGTCGGGCGTGGGCAGCTCGGCGGCCAGCACGAGCGCGTGGGCGAAGAGGGCGTCGCCGAACAGGATGGCGGCATGGGCGCCGTGGGTGCGATTGGCGGTGGTCGCCCCGTGGCGGGTGTCCGCCCCGTCGAGCACATCGTCGTGCACGAGCGTGGCGAGGTGGACGAGTTCGACGACGGCGGCGCCGCGCACGACCTCGGGGGACGGCGCGCCACCGCGGTGGGCCGCGGAGAAGAGCAGGGTGGGCCGCAGCAGTTTGCCGGGGTGGGCCAGGGCCTCGGTGACCATCGGGTGCAGCTCGGGTTCGAAGGCCGCGACCTGAGCCTGCAGGAAGGTCCGCAGTGCCGCCATGTGCGGGGCGAGCTCGGGGTATGCGGGGGCTGCGGCCATGCCCCACGGTGGAGGGTGCGGAGGGCGGCATCAAGCCGTCTGTCGCTCTAGGGTTTTCACCGGGTGGGCGATGTGCATACTCCTTGGCATGCGACACCCCTTTCTTGCGGTCGTCTGCCTCCTGGCCGCCTGCATTCTGGCATCGGGGGCCGACTCGCTTTTCGGCAAGAGGATGCCCGCCAGCGGCCAGGATACGGCTCCGGCCGACACCCCGATGGAGGAACCCGCCAAGCAGGGCGGCGATGGTGGGACGTCGAGCGAGGAGACGTCCGACGGACAGAAGTCCGGTTCGGATCGCAAGCGCAAGGGCGGTGGTCAGAAGCGCGAGGGTGGCGGACAAAAG
>JBMSKH010000022.1:0-30586 GCA_049419705.1 Opitutales bacterium | reverse complement strand
GCTCGGCAACGGCACAATCGACATCGAGTTGCGCGAGCGTCTCGCGGTCGGCCGGCTCGAGGTCATCCTTTCCGACGGCAAGCCCCAGTTGAGACTGCTCGGTTCGGACGGTGTCCCGTTCGTCGGGGTGGGTTATCCCGTGCAGGCCGTGCGCAACCTCCCGGCAGTCGTCGATCTCCCCGCCGAGGTCATGCGCGAGGGCTCAAGGTCCGCCGGACTCGAGCTCGCCGCTTCCTTCCTCGCCGCCGCTCGCACCGGTTACCCGCGGCTCCACCGTGAGTGGGAGTCGGTCTCGCTCCGCGATTGTTTCGACGGTCGCGCTGACATCCCCGGCGCCTCGTTGCGTGTGCGGCTGCGCCCCTCGTCCCAACCTGCCGACAGGCCAGCCCTGACCGAGGTCATCTTCTCCAACGCGGAGTGGCCCCGGGAACTCTCGCTCTTGGCGGGTCTCGGCATCGAGGAACTACTTCGCCGTCCTGGCATGAACTCACCGGCTTATGTGCTCAAGCTGCACATCCGGAACCGTTCCCAACCGGGATCCGTCACCATCGAGCCTCGCCTCGTCCCCGCTTCTTCCCGATGAAAACCAAGACAGTTTCCCCTCCCGGTCGCATTGCCGCGCTCGATATCGGCACGCACAAGACCGTCGTGCTCATCGGTCAGGTCGTCGACCGGAAGGTCCGCCTGCTCGGCTTCGGCGAACGGCGCACGGACGGCGTGGTCAAGGGGGTTGTCCAGGACCTCGAGCGACTGAACGACTGTGTCCACCAGGTCGTCGCTGATGCCGAGCGTAGCGCTGGCGTGGCACTGCATGAGATCTATGCCTCGGTCAACGGGCCTATGGTCGATGGCGAGCGGGTCAAGGGCATGATGCCCGTGCCCGGCCGCGACCGTCGCGTCACCGCCGCCGATGTCGAGGCCGCGAACCTGTCCGCCCGTCGCATCGAGCCGCCGCCTGGTCGTTACACCCTGCTTTACATGCGTCAGCCGACGTTGCTCGACGGGAAGCAGGTCGGCAATCCCGTGGGTATGACGGGCGAGCGCCTCGAGGTAAATTTCTGGCGCGTCACCCACGAGGAGGGCACGCTGCGCCAGCGTGTAGGCATGCTCAACGGCATGAGCCTGCATTGCCGCGATTTCCTGCTCGGCAGCCATGCGGCCGGATGCTCCGTGGTCACCGATGCCGAGAAGCGGACCGGCTGCCTCGTCATCGACTTCGGCGCCGGCACCACCAGCTGGATTCTCTACTACCGCGAGCACATCCTCTGCGCCGGCAGCATCCCCGTCGGGGGTGAGCACGTCACCAACGACCTTTGCTCCGCGCTGAGGGTTCGCCGGGAGTTCGCCGAGGACATCAAGTTGCGCTACGCCAGCGCCCTCCACCGACCGGAGGACGCCAACCTCACCATCCTGAAGGAGGGCGCCGCCGGCGGCGACCAGCAGTTCAACCGCGGCACAATCAACCTCGTCACCTCGGTGCGCATCCGCGAGCTGCTGGAGCAGGTGCGGCAGGACATCCAGGTGCGCATGCGCGGGATCTTTGGCCGTGATCTCGAGATGACGCCAGCGCTCCTACCTTCCGGCGTGGTCCTGACCGGCGGGGCCTCGCAGCTTGCCGGCCTGACTGAGGCCGCCGCCGATGCGCTCGGCCTGCCCGCGCGACTCGGTGTGCCCTCGACTGAGGCCGAGGCCCTGCGCAAGCCTGAGTACGCCTGTGTCCTCGGGGTGATGGCCGCCGCGCTCGTCCACGAGGCACCCGTCCGCCGCCCGGCGCGGGGTTTCTGGGCGCAGGTCAGGAATCTCTTCCGCCTCTGACATGTCGTCCGACCAACCCATCTTGCTGGTCGGCGTGGGCGGCGCGGGTTGCGCCCTAGTCGGTCAACTCGCGCCCCTGCTACCGCCGGTCGTGCGCGTGCTTGCCGTGGACTCCGATGCATCCAGCTTGGCTGCCTGCGGTGTCGCCGAACAGGTGCAGATTGGCCGCGCCGTCCTGCGCGGCCTTGGTGCCGGCGGTGAAGCCAAGCTCGGTTCAGCAGCGGCTGAGGCCGAGCTTGCCGAGTTGCGTCGCTACCTCGCCGGACCCTCCGCGGTGGTGTTGGTGACCAGCCTCGGCGGTGGTGTCGGCGGCGGCGCGGCTCCGGTGTGCGCCAGCCTCGCCTCGGAGTCCGGAGCGGTTGTGCTCGGCCTGGCGACGTTGCCTTTCACGCACGAGGGCGAGCAGCGCCAAGCGTCAGCCCGCGAAGCATTGGTGGCGCTGAGTCTCAAGGCGCACGGTGTGGTTGTGCTGCGAAACGACGATTTGCTCCAGCTCGTGCCTGCGAATGCATCTGTGACAGAGATGTTCTCCGAGACTCGCCGCTGGATGGCGTCGGCGATCGAGTCTCTTGCCGGCTTCTTCGCGCCGGGCGCGCTCATGCCACTCGATCCCGGCGCCCTCCGCGCGCTCTTCCCTTCCCTTGGTTGCCTCTCGTTGTTCGCCACCGGCGAGGCCTCGGGAGAGGGTGCTGTGACCTCTGCCGCGCGCTCCGCGCTCAGCTCGCCCTTGCTGCCACACGGTCCGGAGGCGCAACGGGCCGACCATCTGCTGGTGCAGGTCATCGGCGGACCCTCTCTCACCACCGGGGAGTGCCAGGCCGCGGTCGCGCTCCTGCGGGCCGACCTGGGTGGTGACCGCGTCACCCTGCTCGGTGCACGGGTCGATGCCGCCTACGAGGGCCGGGCCCGCATCACCGTGCTGGGTGCCTCGCCCCCTCCGCCCGCCGGGGCGACCAAGCCGGGCAAGGGTCGGCGAGGGACCAAGGCCAGCGATGCCTCCCAGCAGGTCTTCGGCTTCGCCCTCGAGGAGAACCTCCGTCGCGGGCTGTTCGGCGCGACCGAGCCCACCCTTTTCAACGGCGAGGATGTCGACGTACCGACCTACCTGCGCAAGGGCATACGCATCCAGCAGGCCCCTTGACTTCCCCGGTTGCTACCTCGCGGGTAGCTCCCAAGATGGCTTCGTCCATGTCCCTGTTCGACGTCAATCGCATCCGCCAGGACTTCCCCTTGCTCGCCCGTCGCGAGCGAGGTCGCGAACTCGCCTATCTCGACAGCGCCGCGAGCTCCCAGAAGCCCGCCTGTGTGATCGAGAGCATTCGTCGCTACTACGCCGAGCAGCATGCCAATATCCACCGCGGCGTCTACCGCCTGAGCGAGGAAGCCACCGCTGCCTATGAGGCCGCGCGCGTGTCGGTTGCGCGCTTCCTGCATGCGCCCGACCCGCGCGGTATCGTCTTTGTGCGTGGCGCGACCGAGGCGATCAACCTCGTGGCGGACAGTTGGGGGCGCGCCAACCTCCGGACGGGAGACGAGATCCTGCTGACGGAGATGGAGCACCATGCGAACATCGTCCCCTGGCAAATCGCGGCCGAGCGCAGCGGCGCCCGCATCGTCGTCTGCCCGGTCACGGCTCGCGGCGAAGTCGATCTCGACGCCTACGCCCGCCTGCTCTCACCGCGCACGCGCTTGGCCGCCTTCGTCCACGTCTCCAACGCCCTCGGCACGGTCAATCCCGTCTCCGAGATGATTCGAAAGGCCAAGGCCGTCGGGGCGACCGTGCTGGTCGATGCTTGTCAGTCCGCGAGCCACTTCGAGGTCGACGTCGCCGCGCTCGGCTGCGACTTCCTCTGCTTCTCGGGCCATAAGGTCTGCGGTCCGACCGGCATCGGCGTGCTCTGGGGTCGCCCCGAATTGCTGGATGCGATGCCACCTTACCAGTCCGGTGGCGACATGATCCAGAAGGTCGACTTCGCTGGCACCACCTTCCGTGCGGCGCCCGAGCGGTTCGAGGCGGGCACGCCCCACATTTCCGGCGCAATCGCGCTGGCTGTCGCACTCGACTATGTGGCCGCCCTCCGGCCCCATGCGCATTGCCATGAGCAGCGTCTGCTCGAGCTGGCCACAGAGCGGCTCCGCGCCATCCCTGGCCTGCGCCTTGTCGGCGAGGCCCCGGAGAAGGTCGCCGTGGTCTCCTTTGTCATGGACGGCGCGCATCACCACGATGTCGGCATGCTTCTCGACGCCGACGCCATCGCGGTGCGCGTCGGGCATCATTGCTGCATGCCGCTCATGAAGACGCTGGGTCTCGCGGGCACGGTGCGCGCCTCCTTCGCCTTCTACAACACCGAGTCCGAGGTCATCCGTCTCGCGGAGTCGCTGGCCCGCGCCCGCACGATGATGGCTCGTTGAGTCAGCGACTCCCCACTGAGCTCAGGTAATCCTCCATCAGCGTCCGGATGGCCCGCTGGACCGCCGGGTTGCTCTTGTCGCCTGTGTCGAGGCTGAAGTGGCGCAGCTTCGGAGGCCGGGCGAAGCGCAGGCTGCTCGGCTCTCCCAGTTGCACATGGAGGTAGACGATGCCTGTCCTCAGGTCCTCAGTGCGCTCGAGGTAGTCGAAGGCCACAAGGTTCCAGGGTTGGCGGAGTGTGCGCTCGTAAGCGAGCATCTTGGGCTCGTTGAAGATGTCGCGCGGTGGTTTGGGTTGGCCGTCGCTCGGCGCGGCCTGATGCTCGAAGAGGGCCGATTGGAGTTCCATCCCGTAGCCGACCGCCGCCTTGCGTGCCTGCCACCTCAGCGCCAGCGCCGTGCCGATGACGAGCGTGACGAGGATGAGGGTGGCGAGGGCTAGGCCGCTTTTCCGTCTGCGACGAGACATGAGGGGAGTTTGGGCTTCGCCCCGCGCTCTAATCAACCTTTTCCATCTCGGCCGAGCGTGTGGAGGATGCCCTGCACCTGCCAATTGCGAGCACGACCTTCCTGCCCGAGCCGCCGGAGGCACGCATCGATCTCGTCCGGTCGCAGTCCTGCCGGCCATTCGAGCCAAGTCTCGCTGATGTCGCCTAAGCTCGCGGCAAGAGGGAGCAGAGCATCGGTTGCCAGCATGTCGGCGAGTCCCTCGGGCAGCGCGCCTCCGAGCACGCCGTCTATCAGGGCGCGTCGCGTGGAGTTCCCCGCCAAGGTCTCCCTCGCCCACGCGGCTAGGCGCTCTCGCCAGTCAGGTCGACGTCGGCACAGGGCGGCGTAGTTCTCGAGGCGGCGCTGCGGATGTCCGGCTGGACGGAGGCCGCGCAGACGCCAACGACCTGACAATTCCAGGTAAAGCTCGCAGGGGTCGGCGACCGTGAGGGCCTCCGCGCTATGCCGGCGCGCAATCTCCAGCATCGTCCCGCGGTTGCCGCCTTGGCCGAGTGCCTCCAATGCGGCGCTATGGCATGCGTGAAGCCAGCCCTCGCGAGCGAGGCGCGGGGTCAACCAGCTGACCTTGGTCGCGAGTCGTTCGCGGGCCCGGCGCCGCAGGTCGCGCGCGAGGTCGGGATTGCTGGCACGCACCAGTTGCTCGATGCTGGGCGCGCGTCCGCGCAGCTCCAGTAGCGCGTCCGTCTCGGCCACCGTTTCCAAGTCCTCAGGCAGCAGTGGCAGCAGCACGACAGATTCCGGCGCAATGCCGTCGACGGTCAGGATGGACGGCGCGGGTGGGAAGAGCACCGCGTGGAGGATGACGTTGCGGAAGGCGGGGTCGCGGTCGTGTCCATGGTGTTGCCAGTCGCGCCCGCGCAGGTGGATCTCGACGTCGCCGCGTCGGCGTTCGCCATCGAGGCGGAGTTCGGCTGCCAGGAAGTCCGGCCCACCGAGTCGATTCCATGTCCCCGGGTGCACGACTTCAAGGGTCGCCCCGGAGGCTGTCCGCGCGGGCAGGGCTAGGCGTCCGTCCGCCCAGATACGCTGAATGGCGCGTTCGGCGGCAGGGAAGGGCAGGTGGGGTTCGGTCGGTGGGCGCGCGGGACTCATGCGTTTATCCTTGGCAGTCAGGGCATGACACCAAGTTCGCCCATCCCCCATTTCTCCGTGGGGCATTCTGCTTGGAGTCCGCCCGCCAGCCGCCCAAGATGCGCGCACGGAGAGGTGGCAGAGTGGTCGATTGCAGCTGACTTGAAATCAGCCGAGCCCGCAAGGGTTCCGGGGGTTCGAATCCCTCCCTCTCCGCCACTTTAGAAAGAGACGAGAGACTCGGCTGGCAGGGATGAGGACTTGTTCGAAGCACCGGGGTCCCAAGAAAAGAGCGACACCTGTTGACGGCGGTGGGGCGTGGTGTTGGATGGGGGCTGACCGAACCCCATGGTCAAAGACATCCTCATCCTCGGCGGAGGCTCGGCCGGTTTCCTCATGGCCTTGGCCCTGCGGCGCAAGGTCCCGTCCATCCGCGTCCGTCTACTGCGCAGCCCGTCCCTTGGCATCATCGGGGTCGGCGAAGGCAGCACGGCCGACCTGCCCTCGTTCCTGCATGGCTTCCTCGGTGTGCCGCCCGCCGAGTTTTTCCGCGCGGTCAATCCGAGCCTCAAGCTTGGCATCCGCTTCGACTGGAGCCCAGGCGAGCCTTACATCTACACATTCGCCGAGGCCATGCGCCAATCGGTCGGCGAGCGCCAGCTCCCCTGCGGCTTCGCCTGTGGCCATGATCTCGGGGCGCATCATCCAGCGGTCGCGCTGATGGAGGCTGGAAAGGTCTTTCACCGCCACCCGGAAGGACCCT
The DNA here is from genome assembly GCA_049419705.1 of Opitutales bacterium. Taxonomy (GTDB): domain Bacteria; phylum Verrucomicrobiota; class Verrucomicrobiia; order Opitutales; family UBA953; genus UBA8828. The sequence goes on along the minus strand of JBMSKH010000022.1, from coordinate 24,018 downwards.
GGCCCGACGTGCGCAGATACCTTGCCTACCACATCGAGAACCGGGAGTTGGTCGAGTGGCTCGAGACGACCGCCACGGCCTGGGGTGTGGAGATTCTGGACGGGGACGTGGTGCAGACGCGCGTGGCGGACGGACGCGTGGCCTCCCTGCGGCTTGCGGACGGGTCCGAGATGCGCGCCGACCTCTACGTCGACGCCTCCGGGTTCCGCTCGGAGTTGCTCGGCGAGGCCCTCGGCGAGCCGTTCGTCGATTACGCCGACTCGCTCTTCTGCGACCGGGCGGTGGTCGGTGGCTGGGATCGCACGGACGAGGTCCTCCAAGCCTACACCCGCGCCGACACCTACCGTCATGGCTGGTGCTGGCAGATCGAGCACCCCGGTCGCATCAACCGCGGCTACGTCTACAGTTCGCGCTTCGTCTCAGATGCCGAGGCCGAGGCGGAGTTTCGCGCCGCCAACCCCAAGGTGGGCCCGACGCGCATCGTACCCTTCCGGACCGGCCGCCGCCAGCGGCAGTGGGTCGGCAATGTCTTCGCCGTCGGCAACTCGGCCGGGTTCGTCGAGCCGCTCGAGGCCACCGCCCTAATGTGCATCAGCCATGCCGCGCGGTTCCTTTCGATCGCGCTTGCCGATTCTGATGGAGAACCCTCGCCGACCCTCGTCGAGTCCACGAACCGTCTGCTCGCGCGCAAGTGGGACGAGATACGGGATTTCCTAGCCGTCCATTATCGCTTCAACCGGAAGCTGGACACGCCCTTCTGGCGCCATTGCCGGGAGCATGTCGCACTCCATGGTGCCGAGCGCATCGTCAACCATTTCCTCGAGAACGGGCCGACCTTCGTGGCCGAGATTGACCTCATTCCTCCGTCCAAGGCCTTCAGCCTGCTCGATGGTTACTTCACCCACCTGCTCGGCATGGGCGTCGCGCATGCCCGCCAGTCCCGCGCGAATGAGCAGGAGCGTCGAATCTGGGCCGAGTATGTCGCCCACAATCGCAGGCAGGCCGATGAGCAGGGCATGACGACGGCCGAGACGCTGGCCATCCTCCACGATCCCCGTTGGAGCTGGACGCCCGGGTTCTTCGGCACGTCCTGAGGCGTATCCGTTTGCCTCTGCCGCGACCCTTGGTTCGCTCCCCGTAAGCATGGCGACATTCCTCTGCATGAAGTGGGGCACCAAGTACGGCCCCGAGTATGTCAACCGCCTGCATGCGATGGTCAGCCGGCACATGTCCGGTCCCTTCCGCTTCGTCTGTCTCACCGATGACCGCACCGGGCTCAATCCCGGCATCGAGACCTTTCCCATCCCGAGCCTGCGCCTGCCGCCGGGCAGTCCCGAGCGTGGCTGGACCAAGCTGGTTTCGTTCTCTCCCGAGTTGGTCGCGCCCGGCGGCCCGGAGCTGCGGGGCCCCGTGCTCTTTCTCGACATCGACATCGTCATCGTCGGCCCGCTGGACGACTTTTTCCGGCATCCCGGGGAGTTCCTCATCATGCGCGAACGGAAACGACTCCGCATCCAGGGCAACTCCTCGGTCTACCGCTGGACCGCGGGCGCCCACGGCGACGTGCTCGAGCACTTCCGCGCCAACCTCGACGCTGTCCGCGCCCGCCACCGCAACGAGCAGGAATTCCTCGTCGACCACCTTTCCCGCCAGGGGAAGGTCGCCTTCTGGCCGGAGACCTGGTGCCGCAGTTTCAAGCGCCATTGCGTGAGGTGGTTCCCGCTCTCGCTCTTCCTCGAGCCCGAGATTCCCGCCGACGCGCGCATCATCGTCTTCCACGGCCTGCCCAACCCGCCCGACGCGCTGGTCGGACGCAGCGGCAAGTGGTACCGCCGCGTGCTGCCCACGCCTTGGATTGCGCAGCACTGGCGCTGAGCAGGGAACATACCCGCGCGGGCTGTGTTCTAGTCGCATGACGCTGCGCTCGCTCCTGCTCGCCTGTCTCCTTTTCGCCAGCCTTCGGGCGGCGGATGCCGGCCCCGGGTGGGTCAGTTTCGGCCCCTCCTCGGGTCGCAAGGTCGTCCTGCTCGCGGGCGACGAGGAGTATCGATCCGAGGAGTCCCTGCCGATGCTCGCCCGCCTGCTCGCCGAGCGCCACGGCTTCCGCTGCACCGTGCTCTTCTCGCATGACCCCGATGGCACGCTGAACCCGAACCGCGCCGAGTCACTGGGCAATCCGGTAGCCATCGACGAGGCGGAATTGCTTGTACTCGGACTGCGCTTTCGGCGCTGGCCAGATGCCACCATGGCCCGCTTCGATGCTGCGATGACCCGCGGTGTGCCGGTGGTCGCCCTGCGCACAAGCACCCACGCCTTCCAGTTCAAGGAAGGTCCTTATCTTAAGTACAACAGCTTCGGGCCCCAGGTGCTTGGGGAGGGCTGGCGGACCCACTGGGGTCACCACGCCGTCGAGGCCACGCGCTCGGTTGTCGAGCCTGCCAATGCCGCACACCCGATCCTGCGGGGGGTCGGCACGATTTTTGCCGATACCGATGTCTATGAGGCTTATCCGCCGGCCGATGCCACAGTGCTGCTCCGCGGTCACGTGCTCGTCGGCATGAAACCCACCGATTCTGAGTCGACCAAGGTGAAGAAGCGCCAAACCGACGGTGTCGAGCAGCCCGTGAACAGCCCGGCGATGCCCGTCGCATGGGTCCGCGAGCTGCCCCGGGGCGCCGCGATCCAGCGGGTCTTCTGCACGACCATGGCATCCGCATCGGACCTCGCCGACGCCAGCCTGCGCCGGCTCGTGGTCAACGGCGTCTTCTGGGGGCTCGGGCTCGAGGTGCCAGCGAAGGCCGATGTCGAGCCGCTGACGCCCTACCAGCCGAGCCGTTATGCCTTCAATGGCTTCCGCAAGGGGCAGAAGGCCGAGCAATTCCTCCCCGCTGCTCGCTGAGATGCGACCGCTTCTGCTTGCATGCTCCGTCGCGCTTGCGGCTATCGGCGCGCCTGAGCCCGCCGCCCCCATTCTCAAGCTGCGCAAGGGGGATCATGTCGCCATCCTCGGATCAGGTGCGGCCGAGCGCGAGCAGCATGCCGGCTGGCTCGAGACGCTGGTGCATCTGGCCCATCCCGGGCACGAGTTGGTGGTGAGAAACCTGGCGTTCGCCGGCGACGAGGTCGGCGTCCATCGCCGCAGCGCAGGCGTGCCGCCACTCAGTTACTTCCTCAACTTGAAGCCAGGCACCGTCACGATGCGCCAGGGCGACGACGACATCACCTACCTGGCGGGTGCGGATTTTCACGCCAGCGTTCTCATCGCCCAGTGGGGCTTCAATGAGTCGTTCGCTGGTCCGGCCGGCGCCGATGCCTTCCGTCGCCGGCTCGATGCCTGGGTTGTCGCCCAGCTCGCGGCTGATTATGGTCAGGGTCGCCCGCGTCTCGTGTTGGTGACGCCCCACGCCGCGCAACCCGTCGCCGGCCAGCCCGACCTCAACGCCAACCTCGCGCTCTACGCCGAGCAGGTCCGGTCCGTCGCCCGTGCGCGGGGCCTGCCCTGCGTCGATCTCTTCGCGATCTCCCGCGAGTTGCTACCTCGGCTTGGGACGACGGCGACCGTGCACGGCATTCACCTCACTGAGGCTGCTGAGCGTGCCCTCGCTCCCTCGGTCTTCCAGTCGCTGTTCGGGCACGCTGCACCCTCTGCTTCTCCTGCTCAGGTCACCGCGACCCGCGACGCCGTGCTCGAGAAGAACCGCCAGTGGTTCGCCCGTTACCGCACACTCGACCAGTTCAACATCTATGGTGACCGATCCCGCATCGCCTACGCCGATGCGAAGGATCCAGCCAACAAGGTGACCAATGCCGAGACCATGGGGCAGGAAATGGCGCAACGCGACGTCATCACCGCCCGCTGTGACCGCGCGCTGTGGGCCGTGGCTCAGGGCCGACCCGTGTCACCCGATCTCTCCAACCTGCCGAAGGTCGATTCCGTGCCCGCCAACGTGCCCGCTCGCACGTATCTCTCGGGCGAGGATACGATTCCCTTCCTCAAGGTGCCCGAGGGTTGCCGCATCGAGCTCGTCGCCGACGAGACGACCGTCCCCGGCTTAGTCAATCCGGTCCAGCTCGGCTTCGATGCCGCTGGTCGGCTTTGGGTCGCGGTCTGGCCGACCTATCCTTCGCCCCGTCCCGGCGAAAAGAAAGGCGATAGCCTGCTTGTGCTCGACCTCGATCCCGCGACGGGCAAGCCGAGGCGTGCGACCACATTCCTTGACGGCCTGAGCTGTCCGACCGGTTTCCAGTTCTACAAGGGCGGCGTGCTCCTCATGCAGGCTCCGTATCTCTGGCACGTCCGGGACACCAATGGCGACGGACGTGGCGACGCCATCGAGCGCGTGCTCCAGGGCATGGATTCGGCGGACACGCACCATACCTCCAATTCGCTCTGCCGCGAGCCAGGCGGCGCGGTCTATCTGAGCGACGGCGTCTTCCATCGCACGCAGGTCGAGACCGGTTGGGGTCCGGTGCGCAACACCGACGGCTGCATCTACCGTTTCGAGCCGAACACTGGCAAGTTCACCCGGCACGCTCCCTATCCTTTCGCCAATCCGCACGGCCGGGTCTTCGACCGATGGGGCAACGACCTGATCACCGACGGGACCATGAATGCGAATTACTTCGGCCCGGCGATGTCGGGACACCTCGACGAGGGGCGTCACCCGGGCGGTATGGAGGAGTTCTGGGATCGTCCCTCGCGCCCGTCACCCGGCACGGCGTTGCTGAGTAGCCGGCATTTCCCCGATGACTGGCAGGGCGACTTCCTGAACTGCAACGTCATCGGTTACCAGGGCATCTTCCGCGCCAAGGTCAGCGAGCAGGGCTCCGGCGTGCGCGCCGTCACGCGCCCGGAGGGGCTCGTCCAAGCCGACCTGGCCAAGGCTCCCAACTTCCGTCCGGTCGGCGCCGCTGTCGCACCCGACGGATCAATCTATGTCATCGACTGGAGTCAGCAGTTGATTGGTCACCTGCAGCACCACCTGCGTGACCCGAACCGGGACCACGCGCATGGGCGCATCTATCGCATCACCTACCCGTCGCGCCCGTTGCTCAAGCCGAAGCCCATCGCCGGCCAACCCATCGAGATCCTCCTCGACCTGCTCAAGGAGCCTGAGGATGGCACGCGGCTGCGCGCCAAGCTCGAGCTGGAGACACGACCCGCCGAGCAGGTCCTCGCCGCGCTGGATCGGTGGGTTCGCGCGCTTGACCGCGCCCATCCCGACTTCGAGCACCACCGGCTCGAGGCCCTCTGGGTTCGCCAGTGGTTCGACGCGGTCAGCCCGCCGTTTCTCACCGAGTTGCTGCGCTCGCCCGAGCCGCGCGCCCGCGCCCAGGCCGTCCGCGTCCTCGGCTACTGGCGTGACCGCGTGCCCGGCGCGCTCGACCTGCTCGAGTCCGTCGCGCTTGACCCGCATCCGCGGGTGCGCCTCGAGGTCGTGCGTGTCTGCAGCTTCTTCCGCGATGGCGACGCGGCTAGGGCTCTCCGCATCGCCTTGCTCAACCGCGAGGACAAGGACTACTACATCGGCTACTGTCTCGCCCAGACCCACGCGCAGTTGCTGCGTTTCCCCAGTGCCAAGGCCGCCGACGCAGGTCTCCCGGATCGTCCGCTCCTCCCCGAGGATCAACCTCCGTCCAACCTGCGTGGCGAGGAGGACGAACTCTGGCGGCTGGGTCGCGAGGTGTATCTCCGGGAGGGCTCCTGCGTGACCTGTCACCAGAAGGACGGACGCGGGCTCAAGCCCGCGTTCCCGCCACTTGCCGGCTCGGAGTGGGTCGGCCGACCGGACGGACGCGTGATCAAGATCGTCTTGGACGGGCTCAATGGTCCGATCACGGTGCGCGGTGTGGAGTATGGCCCCGACAAGGGCTCCCCGCCGATGCCCGGCTATCGTAGCTTGCTCAAGGACCGTGAGGTCGCCGCCGTGATCACCTATGTGCGCAACGCCTTCGGCAACCGCGGCCCGGCCATGTCGCCCGAGACTGTCGCACGCGTGCGCGCCGGCACCCAGAAACGCAACGGTTTCTGGACGGCCGAGGAGCTCCAGCGCGACCATACGTCGCGTTAAGTCCGCTCAGGCCTTCGGTTCGTCGGACTCCGCTCCAGCCTGCTCGGCTGACTGCTCCTCGTCGGCGGCCTGCTTGGCCTCGGCCGCATTGCGGATGACCGGCTGGGCGTGGAGGTTGCCGTTGGGTAGCTTGGCCACGTAGCCCTGGGAGATGAGGAAGACGATGTCGGTGGCGACCTGCTTCGCGGCCTCTTCCGTCGGCGATTCGCCGAGGATGCGGGCGGCGAGTTGCCCGCCGACCAAGCCGGGCTTCTTGTCGAGCTCGGCGAGAACGCGAGTCATGCCATCGGAGAAGGTGGTGTCCGCGTCGCGGCACTTCCGGCGCACGCCGCAGACATAGGTGATACCCTTGGAGCCTCGTTTGTAGAGGTGGAAGCCTTCTTTGCGCAGGCGGCCACGGATGCCGTTGGCGGTGGCGAGGGGGAAGTGGCGTTGCTCCTCAATCAGCCAGAGCACCGAGTCGCGCAGGATGCCCGGTGACATCTCGGCGAGCAGTCGGCCGGGGAAGCGCACCCAGGGCAAGTCGCGCAACGCGGTCTCGCGGCGATGGGCGGTCAGGAAGGCCTTGGCGGCATCGAGCGACTCGAGCTGCTCGGGCTCGCCGTCCTTGCGGTCCTTCGGCACGTAGCGGAGCTGCTTGGAAAGCGAGGCCACCCAGGCGGCGACGACCTCCGGCTCGCGCACCATCTCGATCGAGCCCTTGAAGCGGTCGAAGGACATCGCGGCGAAGTGACGGGCGTGGTGCTCACGGATGCGGCGAATCCAATCCTGGTGGTTCGGCGCACCGAGGATCTCGTTAGTCCTGGGACAGCGACCGACCATCTGGAAGTTGCCCTTGGGTGGCTCGACCTCGACCTCGGTCGTGTCGAAGAATGTCCCGAGGTGGCGCGACATCAGGTGCGCGACCGCCTCGACCTCGCTGAGGAAGGGCATGCCGTCGGGGATGGACTGCCAAAGCTTGCCGCCCTCGGTCAGCGGCTTGATCACGATCGAGAGGCGATCCTCCTTGTCGAGGATCAGGCGGGCGACGTCGAAGAGCTCGTAGGTGACCTGGCTCTCGCGCATCCCCTTGCCGAGGGCCTCGAACTTGGCGTCATCGGGATAGAACTCGGCGGTGACAACCGGCTGGGGCGGGGCAGCCTGCTCGCGCCAGCCGCCGTCGCGACGGTCGTCACGTCGGTCATCGCGTCGTCCGCCCTCGCGGCGCGGCCCGCGGTCGCCGCCTTCGGGACGGGGTCCGCGTCGGTCGCCACCTGGACGGGGCCCGCGCGGTCCGCGGTCCTCGCGCGGCCCGCGACCACCGCCGGCGCGCACGCTCTCGGTGGGACCCGAGGTCCAGGCGGGGCCGAAGCCGAGCGACGAGAGGTCGATCGACGTGGAGTCGGGCTGCTTGGGGTCGGGTTCGGGGGACATCGCGATTTGACTCTCCCGACCCGCGGCGGCTTGGCAAGCGTGGGGTGGGGTGGTTTTTTCTTGCGCGGCAACCCGGGCGTGGCACCTTGCCGCTTCTTCCCACGCTCAGGTGGTGGAATGGCAGACACGCATGCTTGAGGTGCATGTGCCGAAAGGCGTCAGGGTTCAAGTCCCTGCCTGAGCACCACTTTCGACCCGGACCCAGTCCGGGTCGGATTCTTTGCGGCCTGTGGACGCATTCCTGTTTTCTTTCCGGAGCCGCTCGTGCAAGGGTGAGGCATGGCCAATCCTGGCAAGCTGAACGTCCTCATCCTTGGCTCGGGTGGCCGCGAGCATGCCTTGCTCAAGGCCTGCCTCCGCAGTCCCCGTGTCCGTTCGGTCCGGGTCGCCCCGGGCAATGGCGGCATGGCTCTCGAGGCCGAGTGTCTCCCGTGCGACCTGACCAAGCCCGCCGACGTGCTCGCGCTTGCCCGCCGCACCGGCGCGGAGCTCGTCCTGGTCGGCCCCGAGGTGCCGCTCGCCGCGGGCGTCGTCGACGTGCTCGAGGATGCCGGCATCCTCGCCTATGGTCCGCGCGCCGCTGGCGCGAGACTCGAGGCGAGCAAGGTCTTCACCAAGGACTTCCTGGTCCGTCACCGGATCCCGACCGCTGACGCCGCGACCTTCACCTCGGTTGCGCCTGCGCTCGACTACCTGCGTGCCCGCCCGTTCCCCGCCGTGCTCAAGGCCTCGGGCCTCGCCGCGGGCAAGGGCGTGGTCATCGCGCAGGACCTGGCCGAGGCCGAGGCCGCGCTCCGCGACATGCTCGAGGCCAGGGTCTTCGGCGCGAGCGGCGACGAGGTGCTCATCGAGGAGTTCATGCAGGGCGAGGAGGCCTCCATCATGCTCATGGTCTGCCGTGAGCAGTACCTGATGCTGCCTCCGAGCCAGGACCACAAGCGGGTGGGGGAGGGTGACACCGGGCCCAACACCGGCGGCATGGGTGCCTATGCGCCGACCGGCGTGGTCACGCCCGAGGTCGAGGCCCGCGTGCGTCGCGAAATCATCGAGCCGACGCTCCGCGGCCTCGTCGCCGATGGCATCGATTACCGCGGCACGCTTTACATCGGGATCATGGTGACCGAGCGCGGACCGCGCGTGGTCGAGTTCAACGTGCGCTTCGGCGATCCCGAGTGCCAGGTGCTCATGCCCTCGCTCGAGACCGACCCGGTGGAGATCATGGAGTCCATCGCCCGCGGCACATTCCGCTCGGCGGATGTCCGGCTCCGTCCCGGCGCCACGATCATCGTCGTGCTCGCCGCCCACGGTTATCCCGCCTCGGTGCGGCTCGGCGATGCCATCGAGTTGCCAGCCGCCTTGCCGCCCGGGGTCGACATCCTCCATGGCGGCACCAAGCGGCAGGCCGACGGAAGCCTTGTCACCTCGGGAGGTCGCGTGCTCGGGGTCGTCGCCCACGGGGCCTCGTTGGCCGAGGCGGCCCGCAAGGCCTATGCGGTCGCCCCGACCATTCGTTTCGCCGGCTGCCATTACCGCCGTGACATCGGCGCGCGCCAGCTCCGCCGGGATGGAGTCGCCTGAACGCTTGAACCCGGGCCGATAGCCTCCACCTTGGTCCCATGGCCGTTGCGCGCGACACCGTGGTCCTCGTTTGCTCGGGGAACACGTGCCGCAGCCCGATGGCCGAGGCACTGCTCCGCTCGGCGCTCGCCAAAGCCGGCGGCAAGCTCGCCCAACTGCATGTGATCTCGGGTGGGCTCGGCGCCTATCCCGGCGATCCCGCCTCGCCGCATGCGGTCAAGGCCGCCGCCCGCATCGGTCTCGACCTGGGTCAGCACGCCAGTTGTCCGATCGACCAGGCGACGATCGACCGCGCCGTCGCCGTCTTCGGCATGGCCGCCGGGCACATCGATGGCATCCGGTCCCGATTCACCAACCTGCCGCCGCTGGTGCAGCGGCTTCGCGAGCGGCTGCCCGCCGAGGCCGGACGCGACATTCCCGACCCTTTCGGCGGCAACCTTGCCGAATATGAGGCCTGCCGCGATTCCATGGTTGAAGCCCTGCCCTCGGTCGTCGCATGCCTAAGGGAGCGATTTGCATGAGCGCGCCCCTCACCATCAGCCTTGGTTCCGACCACGCCGGTCTGCCGCTGAAGCGTGCCCTTGTTGAGCATCTCCGGGGACTGGGGCACGTCGTGACCGATCGCGGCACGCTCACCGAGGAGTCCTGCGATTACCCGCTCTATGCGCAGGCGGTCGCCGCCGATGTCACCTCCGGCCGCAGCCGATTCGGCGTCCTCGTCTGCTCGACTGGCGTCGGCATCTCCATCGCCGCGAACAAGGTCCACGGTATCCGCGCCGCGCTGGTGCACAACGCCGAGATGGCCGGACTCGCCCGGCAGCACAACGACGCCAATGTGCTCTGCCTCGGACGTCGCTATGTCTCGGCCGAGCTCGGCGCGGCCTGCGTCGACGCCTTTCTCGCCGCCGCCTTCGAGGGCGGTCGGCATGCCCGCCGCGTCGGCCAGTTGGAGCCCGGCGCCTGACCTCACCTTCACACGACACCTGACATGACCGCCATCCGCAACATCCCCCTCGCCCAGCTCGACCCTGAGATCGCCGCCGCCATCCGCGCCGAGCTCGCCCGCCAGCAATCCCACATCGAGCTCATCGCATCCGAGAACTTCACCCTTCCCGCGGTGATGGAGGCCCAGGGCAGCGTGCTGACCAACAAGTATGCCGAGGGCTACCCCGGTAAGCGCTGGTACGGAGGTTGCGAGCATGTCGACGTCGTCGAGCAGCTCGCCATCGAGCGAGCGAAGAAACTCTTCGGCGCCGACCATGCCAACGTCCAGCCGCACTCCGGCAGCCAGGCCAACGCGGCCGTGTACTTCGCCACACTGGTTCCCGGCGACAAGATCCTGACCATGAATCTGTCGCATGGCGGGCACCTGACCCACGGCAACGCCGCCAACTTCTCGGGCAAGCTCTACAAGGTCGTCCACTATGGCGTGGGTGCTGACGGCCGCATCAACTACGATGAGGTCGCCGAGATGGCCCGTCGGGAGAAACCCAAGATGATCACGGTCGGCGCCTCCGCCTACGCGCGCACAATCGACTTCGAGCGCTTCGGCAAGATCGCCAAGGAGAACGGCGCGCTGCTCCTCGCGGACATCGCCCACATCGCCGGACTCGTCGCCGCCGGTGTCCATCCCTCGCCTGTCCCGCACGCCGACTTCGTCACCACCACGACGCACAAGACCCTGCGCGGGCCCCGCGGCGGGCTCATCCTCTGCAAGGCCGAGCATGCCAAGGCCATCGACTCGAGTGTCTTCCCTGGCGCCCAAGGTGGTCCCCTCGAGCACGTCATCGCCGCCAAGGCCGTCTGCTTCGCCGAGTGCGCCAAGCCCGAGTTCAAGGCGTATGCCGCCCAAGTCGTCGCCAACTCGAAGGCCCTAGCCCAGGCGCTCGTCGATCGAGGCTTCCGGCTGATCAGCGGCGGGACCGACAACCACCTGTGCCTCATCGACCTGCGCCCCAGCCACCCGGATGTGACCGGTAAGGATGCCCAGAACGCCCTCGACGCCGCCCACATCACCACGAACAAGAATACGGTGCCCGATGAGACGCGTAGCCCCTTCCAGGCCAGTGGGATACGCGTTGGCACCCCTGCCATCACCTCGCGCGGCATGCGCGAACCCGAGATGCGACGTATCGCCGAGGCCATCTCCATCGTCCTCTCCGGCCCCCAGGATCCTGCCAAGATTGCCGCCGGCCGTGCCATTGCCGAGGAACTGACCAAGGCCTTCCCGTTGCCCTACGCAGGCTGAGCGGTCTGCCCTCTTTTTTTGCTTTTAACCGACCCAGAATCACCTAACTTGGTTTTCCCTATACCCCCCAAATGAACACCCCCATCCGTAATCGAAAGGGCTTCACGCTCATCGAACTGCTGACCGTGATTGCCATTATCGGCATTCTGGCCGCCGTTCTGTTCCCCGGCGTGCAGGCCGTTATGAAGTCCGCCAAGCGCTCGGCCGCTTCCTCGAAGCTGTCGAACATCACCAAGGCCTTCGTCAACTTCAACAACTCCGGTTCCGGAGGCAGCCGCATCATCGCCAAGGCCTCCTGGGTCGAGGCCACCGCCCCCACCTCGGCTGATTCCATCGCTGGCTACGCCGCGGTGCTCGCCTACGCTGTCGAGCTCAACGACGCCGAGGTCTGGTACGTCGACGCCGACCAGGCCAACGAGTCCGTCGCGACCTTCCCCAAGCAGGTCCTGACCGGCGCCGTCGGCTCCCGCTCCAACTCCTCCGTCAGCTCGCCTAGCGCTGACGTCGGCTACATCTCCTGGGCTGCCTACGTCCCCACCGTCCGTAACATCTCCAGCACGACCCCGATCCTCTGGTCCCGCGGTCTGCAGACCGATGGCACCTGGAGCGCCACCACTGGCGTTTGGAAGGCCGAGGGCGGCCACGTCGGATTCGGCGACGGCCACGTCGTCTGGTACGACAACACCAAGGGTCAGTTCGTCGACCGCACCGCTGCTGCGGGTGGCACCACCGACAGCTGGCAGAAGGCCATCAAGTCGACCGCTCTCACCGACGCGGCGCTCGAGCAGAATCCCTGATTCTGTCCTGAGTTGAAAAACACGGGCCCCGTTTTCGGGGCCCGTTTTATTTGGCGAGGTCGCGGGCGAGATGGGTTTACGCCTTGCGCCTGTGGAGAAGCGGACACGCTTGGTGTATGGCCACCCTCGGTGACTGGATCCAAGCCGCGCGCCCCCGCACCCTCGTGGCGGCGGCGGTACCTGTCGCGGTCGCCGCCGCGGTCTGCGGACGGCATGGCTCGCTGTCAGGGGATGCCCACGTCATCCTCGGCTTCTGTCTCGTCTTCGCCCTCTTCGCCCAGATCGCGAGCAACCTCGCCAACGACCTTGGCGACGGCCTCCGCGGCACCGACCAGGCTGGCCGCGTCGGCCCCTCCCGCGCCGTCGCCAACGGACGCATCTCCGCCCGGGCGATGGGTTGGGCCACGGCGGTCTGTGTCACGCTCGCGTTCCTCGCCGGCGCGCCGCTCGCCCTGTTCGACCCTTGGTTGCTCGTCGCCGGCATCCTCGCGCTGCTCCTCGCCCTCGGCTACACGCTGGGCCCCGCGCCGCTCGCCTACCTTGGTCTGGGTGACATCTTCGTCGTGGCCTGCTTCGGCGTGCAGGCGACCTTCCTCACCGGCTACGTGCTTCATCTGGCGGCGTTGGCACCGGCGCCTTGCTCCTGCTGCGAGCCGTGGGTCGACGTCGCCGCTGCGAGCCGCTGGCCCGCGCTGGTGCGCGACTTGCTCATCGCCGGTCTCGGCATCGGCCTGCTCGCCGACAACATCCTGCTCGCGAACAACGCGCGCGATAGGGAGACCGATGCGTTGGCTGGCAAGCGCACCACGGTCGTGCGCTTCGGCTGTGGCTTCGCCCGCGGTCTCCACGCCTGCAACCTGCTGGTCGGCCTCGGTTGCCTTGCGTGGGTCTTCGGCTGGCTCCCCTTGCTCCTCGCTCCTCTCGGCATCTGGAGCCATCTGCGCTTCCGCCAGGCCCGCGAGGCCGCGGACTTCGTGCCATTCCTTGGACAGGCCGCGCTGATTCTCCTGCTCGCGGGGGTGCTGTGTGTAACCTCCGCTTGCCTCCTCGGCGGAGCCTCGGCTGGATGAGGTCCCGATGAGCCTGCCCGACGAGCTCGACAAGCTGGTGGCGGACGTGCCCCGTCCGTCGTGGGATGACTATTTCATGGCCACGGCGCTGCTCCTGAGCACGCGCTCGAGCTGCGAGCGCCTGCATGTCGGCTGCCTGATGGTGTCGTCGGGCAAGCATCCCAACCGCATCGTCGCCGCCGGCTACAACGGGTTCCTGCCGGGTGCGCCGCACGACTCCAAGGTCCGCGACGGACACGAGCAGGCCACGGTGCACGCCGAGCAGAACGCCGTGGCCGACGCGGCCAAGCGAGGGATCTCCCTCCAGGGCGCCGTCTGCTACATCACGCACTTCCCCTGCATCAATTGCGCCAAGATCCTCGCCTCGGCGGGTATCTCCGAGATCTGCTACCGTCACGACTACCGTAACGATCCGCTCGTCGCCGAGATGTTCGGCCAGGCCGGGGTGACGATTCGCAAGCTGGGCTGAGTGCCATGGCGGAGAACAGCCTCGCTGGACAGGTCCTGCTCGCGCACCCCTCGCTGACTGAGGCGAACTTCTGCCAGACCGCCGTGCTCCTGCACAGTCACGCCGAGGCAGACGGCGCGCTCGGCGTCATCCTTAACCGCCCGCTTGGTCGCACCCTTGGCGAAGTCGAGCGTCGCTTCCGTGACGGACCGCTTGCCGATGTCGCACTGCACATCGGCGGGCCGGTCAATGTCGGCCAAATGGCCTTCGGCGGCTGGCGCTTCTCCGCGCGCGGCCCCGCTCGTATCCGCTACGGCCTCGACGAGGCCGAGGCGACGGAGCTCGCGGCCGACCCTGACTTCCACCTGCGCGCCTACGTCGGCTACTCGGGCTGGACGGCCGGCCAGCTCGAGAACGAGCTTCGGCTCAACGCCTGGGTGACGCACGCTTTCGACCGCTTGGTGGAGGATTCCGCCGGCGTCGAGCTTTGGAAGGCCTGGATGACGCGGGCCCGTCCGGACCTTCGCCTGCTCGCCGACTCGCCCGACAATCCTGGTTTCAACTGAGCGGCTCTCAGGCGCCGCCCAGCAGGATTCCCATCGTCCGGCGGAGCGTCTCCCCGGGCACGTTGCGTCCCTCCTCGAGCATCTTGCGCTGCTCAAGACGCTCGCGCATGCCCGAACGCACCTCCGTGATGCGCCAGCCGCTCACGGGGATGGTCGGGTCGCCCGCATTGAGGGCGGTCCAGCGACGGGGTAGGCCGTGCCAGGTGAACTCGATGCGCCAGCCCGTGGTTCCCCGCAGCTCGCCCCGGGCCAGTTGTGGGTGGCGTCGGACAAAGTCGGGTGTCCCACTGGCGCGTGCCGTGACGATGAGCGCGTTGGGCAGGCTGTTGACCACGGTCGCCAGGTCGGCGCGTGGGCGCAGCAGCACAGGTAGCGGATCGAAGCCGGCGAGGTTGAGGCCGTTGTAGTTGCCGTGTGCGTTGGGGTCGTTCCGGAACTCAGCCTGTCGTCCATACCAAGCGTCGAAACGGTCCGAAAGCCGAACGCCCATCTCGAAGTGCAGGTGCGAGCGGTCGACGGTGATGGGGTCGACGCCCGCCGCGGTGTGGCCCATCCGACCAAGGGGGTGGCCCGCGCTGACCGGCCTGCCGACCGCGAGCGAGGCGTCGACGGTGGCGAGGTGCGCGTAGAGCGTGTAGACCGGAAGTTCGGCCTCGGGATGCTCGAGCACCACGTAGCGTCCGTAGGGACCGCGCACCGCGCGTTCCACATAGGCGACACGCCCGGCCATGGCCGCGCGGATGGTGTCGACCGGCTCGCCCTGGGCGTCGACCCAGCCCGGTTGGATATCGATGCCCTCGTGGAAGCGTGAGCCGTCGTTGCGCGTCATCCCGAAGAGACCTGATTCGATCCGTCCGGAGACGGTCGGCTGGATGAATGTTTCGAGTGCCGCGCCGCTGGGCCGGGGCGAGGATGTCGGCCAGGCCAACTCGGTCGCAGAGACGCCGACCGTGAGGAGCAGGAGGGCTGCCAGCCGTCTCATTTGCCTTCCTTCTCCCGGATCTTGCGAACGAGGAGGATGGAGGGGTTGAGTCGGTCGCGCCAGTAGCCGGCGGCCTCGGCCGCGCCGAGGTTCTCGCGCTCGACGGCGAAGAAGAGGTTGCCGTCGAGGATTGGCCCCTCGACGCGCATCAGGCCGATGGCCTGGTCGTTGACCATCAGCACGAGCTTGCGACCGACCGACTCGGACTTGCCCGTGGCGGCCATGAGAAGGGGAGCCGCCCGTCGATCCACCTGGAGGAGCAGGTAGCTGCTCCGGATGTCGCGCTCGCCGGCCTCGACGACCTCGGTGTTGAGCACGTGCTCGGCCTGCACGATGGGGATGCGCAGCACGGCGACCTGCACGCCGCTGGTGGGCAGGGCGACGATGCCGATGGCGGAGTCGGGCGCGGAGGGCGGGGCCTCCATGAAGACCGAGACGAGGTCCTCGGGCATCTCCGTGGCGCAGCCGGTGAGCAGCAGCAGCGGGGCGAGGAAAAGGATACGAAGGGCGGTCATTGGAAGTCTCAGCCGATGAGCAGGTCGAGGGTGCCCTGCACGCGCTGGATGTCCTCGGGTTTCAGGTCGATGGCAGGCACGTGGTACAGGTGCTGGGTGCGCACGTGCAGGTAGGGGATCTGCCCCTTCTCGGCCGGACCCTGTGCGCGGATGATGCGCTTGCGCTCGAGCAGCATGGCGAGGATGTGGCGCAGGATGGCCTTCTCGCCCGTGGGGTCCTCCTCGTTCTCGTAGAGCGAGAGGAAGAACTCCTCGCGGGAGGCGAGCTGCTGGGCGCGCTGGGCACGCTCCTCCTCGCCCCGCTCCTTGACCTCCCGGGTCCAGCGACCGAGCACGAGTCCGCTGGGCTTGTACTCGTCGAGGTGCTCCTTGAGGACGTCGGCGCGCTCCATGTGACCGCCGAGCGGCTTGTGCACGACGCAGACAACGGTGTCCCCGGGCGACAGTTCCTTGCCGCTGGAGGCGCAGATGCGCGCGATGGGCTTAACCTGCCATTCCATGCCCGCCATTGAGCCGTCCTTCGGCCCGAGGGCAAGGGACTTAAGTGTGCCCTGTGTGGTTGTGCCGGTCCCTTGGTTCCCCTTAAGTCCGATCATGCCTGCCGCCCTGCTCGTCATCGACGCCCAGCCACCCTTCCTCGCTGCCGTGCATGAGGGCGAGGCTGTCCGCCGACGCTGCCACCTGGCCGTCGCCTCGGCTCGCCTCCTCGGTCTCCCGGTGCTCTTCACCGAGCAGGTGCCCGCCAAGCTCGGTGGCACGGATCCCGAACTGCTGGCCGCCGCCGGCGCCACAGCAGCAACCTTTGCCAAGGGTGCCTTCTCCGCGCTGGCTGCCGATGGCTTGCGCGAGCGCCTGGTCTCGCTCGGGGTCGACCATCTCTTGCTGGTCGGCGTCGAGGGCCCCATCTGTGTCTATCAGACTGCCACCGAGGCGCTTGGCGAGGGCCTGGGTGTCACGTTGCTTGCCGATGCCATCGGCGCGCGTCGACCAGGCGACCAGGATGTCGTCCTCGCTGCCTTGCGGCACGGGGGTGCGCACGTCCTGCCGGTCGAGTCAGTCTTCTATGCGATGGTCGGCGGTGCCGAGCACCCGCAGTTCAAGGCCTTCACCGCCCTGGTTAAGTCGGCTTAAGTCAGGTCGACGGTCAGCGAAGGGTCAGCCATGACGGCTTCTCCGACAGGAAGACCTGTGTCGGCGAGCGCAGCGAAAGCAACCATCCCGGCATTGTCACCGCAGTGTCTCGGCTCGGCGATGAGCAGGGGGACTCCGTGCGATTGCGACATGCGCTGCAGGCGTGCGCGGAGGGATCGGTTATTGGCCACGCCGCCCGAGAGCCCGGCTGAGCGGTAGGCCCCTGTCTCGAGCGCGGCGCGGAACTTCGCCTCGAGTTGGGCGAGAATCGCCTCCTGGTAGCCGGCGCAGAGGTCGGCCATCGAGGCCGCGACCGCGGCATCGTCCATCTTCTCGAGTTGGTAACGGAGCGCGGTCTTGAGCCCGGAGAAACTCATGCGGAGGTCGGCGCGCTCGGGGATGCCGCGCGGGAAGCTGAACTTCGCGGGGTCGCCGCGCTCGGCCCTTGTCTCGATTAGCGCACCGCCCGGGTAAGGTAGGCCGAGAAGCTTGGCGCCCTTGTCGAAGGCCTCTCCCGCGGCGTCGTCGACGGTGCGGGCGACGACGCGCAGCGTCAGGTCCTCACCCATCGCCACGAGCAGGGTGTTGCCGCCGGAGACGACGAGTCCGAGATGGGGAAGCAGCGCCGCGCGCGCCGCCGCGAAGCCGGCCGGGTCGGCGGCATGCAGCGCGAGGAAGGGCGAGTGGACGTGTGCGCGCAGGTGGTTGACGCCGACCAAGCGGGCTTCGAGCGCGAGCGCGAGGGCGCGCGAGAAGGCTAGGCCCATCGAGAGACAGGGCAGGAGGCCGGGACCTCGCGTGACCGCGACGGTAGAGACGGGATTAAGCCGGATCTCTGGCATCAGCTCGCGCAGGAGCAGGGGCAGGGCGGTGAGGTGCTCGCGGCTCGCGAGGTCGGGTACGACGCCGCCGTACTTGCGATGGAGCTCGGTCTGGGTGCTGATCAGCTCGCGCACGAGGCCGCGTCCGGGCGCGAGCAGGGCGAGCGCGGACTCGTCGCAGGAGCTCTCGACGGCGAGGATCACGTCTCCGAGGGATGCAGGGTCGGGGCGGGAGGGCAAGAGCGGCGGCGCGGTTCCGGCTCGCCGCCGGACGGCCCCTCGACACCGTCACAAGACGTGGTCGCACCGCGCGATATCCTCCTAAAGGCCCTCCGTGAACAGTCGGCGGGCGGGGTGGTCCGCTTCGACCGATTCGTCGACGTCGCTCTGTTCCACCCCGAGGCCGGCTACTATATCGCGCATCGCGATCGCGTCGGGCGCCGTCGCAGTGCCGACTTCACCACTGCCGTGGCACTGGGGCCGCTCTTTGGCGAGCTCGTCGCCTCGGCCGCCGCGGGCATCGTCGGCGACACCCGCGACCACGTGCTCGTGGAGATTGGCGCTGAGCCTGGCTCCTCGGTCTTCTCGGGCGTCGCCGACCGCTTCGCCGCCCTGACCACCTTGCGTGTCGGCGACCCGCTGCGCATCCCGCCGCGCGCCGTTGTCGTCGCCAACGAGCTGCTCGACGCCCAGCCCTTCCGTCGCTTCCGCTTCGCCGACCGGCGCTGGGTTGACCTTGGCGTGCGGGTGCTCGCCGACGGCTCGCTGGCGGAGGATGTCGTCGGTCCGCCCGACGACGCTGAGGGTCGCGCCTTCGTCGCCGCCTTGCCCGCGCCGTGGCACGAGGGGTTCACCGTCGACGTCGCCCTGCGCGCCGAATCCCTCTTAAGGGAGATTCTCACGGGTGCCTGGACGGGCGCAGCCATCTTCCTCGATTACGGAAAGTCCGTGCCCGAGATGCTCGAGTCGTCTCCGCAAGGCACGGCCCGCGCCTATCACCGACACACGCAGCACAACGACCTTCTCGCCAACCTCGGCGAGCAGGACCTCACCTGCCACGTCGCCTGGGATCGTCTCGAGATGGTGATGCGCGAGGCGGGTTTCGCACCAGCCAAGAGCGAGCGGCAGGAGGCCTTCCTCGTGCGACACGCCGCCTCCGCGCTCGAGCGCATCGTGGCGAGCGGCACGCCCGAGGCGGTCGGTGTGCTCAAGGCCCTGACTCATCCCGCGCACTTTGGCGGGAAGTTCCAGGTACTCTGGGGCAAGCGCTGAGCTCCAGCTCAGACCGTGAAGTCGAAGACGATCACCTGCGCGAGGTTCGGGACAACGATGGCCTTGACGCGCTCGTGCTCTGGGTGGGGCAGGTAGGCGTCGCGGCTCGCCGGTGTGTCAAACTTCATGACAAAGCCATGGGTGAAGCCGTCGTTGAGGCCCTCGTCGCTTTCGTAGGGTCCGCTCTCGACCGAAAGCAATCCGGGGATTCTGCCGACCATGCCGCGCAGTTCCCTGAAGCAGGTGTCGATGGTCTGCTGCGTGGTACCGGGGTGGAACTTGAAGACGCCGTAGTGATAGACCATGGGGTTCGGGTGGGGCGCGATTATTCTCGGCTGTCACGGAGGGACTTTCAAGGTTGCTCGTTCCGAGGCCGCGAATAGGCAAGAAACCACCCCACCATGCCCAATCCCTGGACCGGAAAAGGAAACCCTTACACCCGCCTCGAGGTGCTCGCGCGACTGCGCGCGACCCTGGCCAAGGGCCAGCCCATCATCGCTGCCGGCGCCGGCACGGGCATCAGCGCCAAGTTCATCGAGCGCGGCGGCGCCGACCTGGTCATCGTCTACAACTCCGGCCGCTTCCGCATGGCCGGCCACGGCTCGACCGCCGGCATGATGGCCTACGGAGACGCCAACCAGGTCGCGATGGATATCGGCGAGTATGAGGTCCTACCCGTGGTCGAGGAGATCCCGGTTATCTGCGGCGTGCACGCGACGGATCCCCGCCGCCGCATGTGGCATTGGCTGGGCCGGGTGAAGGAGATGGGCTTCAGCGGCATCAACAACTTCCCGACTCACACCATCATCGATGGCAAGTTCCGCCAGATTCTCGAGGAGACCGGCATGAGCACCAAGAAGGAGATCGAGACCGTTGCGCTCGCACGGAAGATGGACCTCTTCACCATCGTCTACGTCGGCTCGCCCGAGGAATCCAAGGCGATGGCCGAGGCGGGCGCGGATGTCATCATCGCGCACGTCGGCACCACGGTCGGCGGCTCCATTGGCGTCACCCAGGCCACGATGAGCCTGCCCGAGGCTGCCAAGGCCACGCAGGCCATGATCGACGCGGGCAAGGCCGTCCGCAATGACCTCATCTTCCTCAGCCACGGCGGTCCGATTAACACGCCCGACGACGCCGCCTTCATCAACCAGCACACCGATTGCCAGGGCTTCGTCGGCGCCTCGAGCCTCGAGCGCATGGCGGTCGAGCAGTCGCTCCCCGAGCTGACCCGCCGCTTCAAGCAGATCCCGGTCGGCCGCGCCAAGCGCTGAGACGCCCATGGCGACGATTGCGGTCCTCGGCACCCTCGACACCAAGGGTGAGGAGCATGCCTTCGTCGCCGGCCTCATCGCAGCGCGCGGGCACCGCGCGCTGCTGATCGACGTCGGCACGGGCGCCCCGCCCACCGTCGTTCCCGAGATCACCCGCGAGCAGGTGGCCGCCACCGGCGGCATCGACCTCGCCGCGGTGCTCGCCCCGCGCGACCGCGGCGCAGCCGTCACCGCGATGTCCACGGCCGCACCCGCGCTGCTCGCCAAGCTCGCCGCGGAAGGGCGCATCCAGGGCGTGATTTGCCTAGGCGGCGGCGGCGGTACCGCCATCGGCAGCGCCGCGATGCGCGCCCTGCCCGTGGGTTTCCCCAAGCTGATGGTCTCGACCCTCGCCGCGGGCAACATCGCCCCCTACGTGGGCACCAAGGACATCGTGATGATGCCCAGCCTGGCCGATGTCGCCGGCCTGAACCGCCTCTCCCGGGTCATCTTCACCCGCGCAGCCGGCGCCATCTGCGGCATGGTCGAGTCAGAGCCGGTGACCACCGGCGCGCGCCCGCTCGTCGTCGCCAGCCAGTTCGGCAACACCACCGCCTGCGTGACCAAGGCGAAGGAGATTCTCGAGGCCGCGGGCTACGAGGTGCTGGTCTTCGCCGCGACCGGCATGGGCGGCCGCATCATGGAGTCGATCATCGAGAGCGGTGTCGTCGCCGGCGTGCTCGATGTCACCACCACGGAGTGGGCCGACGAGCTCGTGGGCGGCACGCTCACCGCGGGGCCGACCCGTATGGACGCCGCGGCCAAGGCCCGGGTGCCCGTCGTGGTCGCCCCGGGGTGCCTTGACATGGTCAACTTCGGCGAGCGGGCCTCGGTGCCCGGACGCTTCGCCGGCCGCAACTTCTACGTCCACAACCCCCAGGTCACGCTCATGCGCACGACGCCCGCCGAGTGCGCCGAGCTCGGGGCCATCCTCGCCCGCAAGGTCAACGCCTACACCGCGCCCGCCGCCGTCCTGCTGCCCCTGCGTGCCATCAGCGTGATCAGCGCCGCGGGCCAGCCCTTCCATGACCCGGCGGCCGACACGGCGCTCTTCGATGCCATCCGTCGCGACTGCCGCGCGCCCGTGCAGGCGCTCGACCTGGCAATCAACGACCCGGCCTTTGCCGAGGCCTGCGCCCGCAAGCTCCTCGAGCTGATGGCCACTGGCGGGCGCTGACGCTCAGCGGTCCTCGTCCAGGTCTTCCAGGCGACGGTTGTCCACCCGGATGACGCGTTCGTCGCGCGGCACGGCGATGAGCAAATCGTCTCCATCCGATTTGTCGCCCTCGGCGCGTGCGGAGTGGAGATCCTCATCGTCTGTTGTCAGGCGGATACGATGCGAGTTGCCGACAGCCTTTTTCAACGTGCGATAGTTACGATTGGGGATGTAGATGATGCGCTCCTTGGCGAAGTCAGGTTGATCCTGAGGCAGAGCCGTGCCTTTCTCGGGCTTGTACGGTGTAAACATGCGGTCGAAGGTCTCACGCGAATCAACCTCAACCGGCCTCCAGTAGGACGAGCCGCGGTCAATCCATCCACGTAGCACGCGTATGGGAACGGGCTGCATCGGCGAAGGGTCGGGTCGCAGTTCGACGAGGCCGGCGCGGCCGTCGGGCAGCAGCGCGATCTCGGCGAGCAACTCGCCGTCGCCGAGCCGCTTCTCCCATTTCTTGCCCTCGCCCTCGGTGACGTAGAAGGCCTCGATGCCGAAGCGCAGCGAGCTGTAGCGGGTCTTGCCGACGAGGAAGGGGCCCTCCAGTGGAGGATGGATACTCGGGCGACCCGCGGGCGCGGCCACGCCATCGGCGCCGACTTTAAGCGGCAGGTAGATGTCCGTGTCGCCCGGCAGCCGGCTGTTCTGGCGCAGGGAGACGGTCGACACGCCCATCTCAGTCATCTCCACGGCGACCTCCTTCGCATCCTTGTCGCTCATCACGGAGAAGTCGTAGCCCAGGACGACGTAGTCGCCGCGCAGCATGTCGCGCGGGTCGACCGGTTCGACACGCAGAAGGATGCGCTGTCCGTTGCGGAGTGGTTCGAAGTGGTGCCAGACCATCCAGCCGATGACGGCGAGCTGGGCGACGTGGGTAGCGATGACGAGGGGCTTCGCCCGCCGCAGGGCGCGCTCGAACCAAGGCGCGAGCGGGTCGAGACCCATCTCCGGCACGCGCTCGACGACCGGCTCCGACTTCCGGTTGCGCCAGACCCGCGCGAGGACGAAGAGACCGATGCCGATGGCGGCGAAGACGGCGGCCATGCCCAGATAGCCGAGCTCTTCTTGGTAGTCGGAGTAGCGCCAGCCCAACCAGACGAAGAAGAGCAGCGCTCCGTAGGTGTAGGGACGCAGGCGACCCTCGCTCAGGCCGAGGTGCATCAGGTAAGCTGCCATGCCCAAGGCCGCGATGTTGGCTGACGAGACAAGCAGCGACTGGCCGAGTGCCTCGGGCAGACCGATGCGAGGTAGGAGCCCGAGCACGATGCCTGTCGCGGCTAAGATCGCCTCGGCGCGTCCGGTACCTTTGCGGCGGATCCAAAGTGCGAGCAGGACGAGCGCGGAGGTCGGGTAGCTCAGCCAGGGCAGGGTGTTCCAGGGCATGAACTCGCCGGCTTGGCTTCTCCAGAGGTTGCGGACGATATCGTCGAAGTCGCCCAAGGCGAGAAACTGTCCGGCGAGCGCGAGCATTCCGACGAAGCGCCAGCCGCGTGCGCGAGGGTCACCGGGCAGGTGCAGCGCGGCAATCGCGAGCGGCAGGCTGATCACCGCCGCGGGCAGGACCTGGTAGGTTCCGCAGAGAATCAAGAGCAAGAAGGCAAAGGACCAGGCGACGGCCGCGACGAGCGCGGCGTCGGCAACCTGCAGGAAGTTGATGCCGCCGATGTTGCTGGGTCGGCGGAAATAGGCGGCCCAGGCGGTCGGCGCGATCAGGGCGAGGTAGGCGAGTGCCGGGGCCTGCTCGGTGATGCTTGTCTTCATCCCATACCAGGTGCCGATGAGCACGAGGTAAAGGATGTGTAGCAGGGCGCTGCGGAGCAGCAGGACGATGGGCAGGATGCCGAGGGCCCAGGCGAGGACGGCGTCGGGCGAGTGGTTGTCGAGGTGGAAGACCTGCCCGGTCGTGATGATGGCAGCGCCGAAGCCGGCGCAGGAGGCGAGATGTCCGAGGAGCGAGCCGGTCGGGCGTTCGCGTAGGAAGTAGGCGAGGGCGATGCCTTGGAGGAGGACGAGGACGCCGGTGACGGCGCCCATGCGACCGCCACGACCGAGCTCGGTCCAGTTGTGGCTGATGACGAGGAGGAGCGAGGCGAAGAGAACGATGACGCCGAGCGTGCGCAGGACGAAGGTCATGCGGCCGGTGCCGGCCTCGTCGGGGTAGCGGGCGAGGATGCGCTCGCGCTGGGCCTCGCCGATCAGGCCCTCCTTGGTCCAGATGGCGGTCTCTTCGTTCAGCCAGGCGCGCACGCGTTCAGGGAGGGACATGCGGTGAGTGTGCCTTAAGGTGGATTTGGGTTAAGCCCAATATGGTTCTCCACGGGTACGAAAAAGCCCCGGTTTTTAGCCGGGGCTTGGTTTCGTCCTTGCGGCTCTCTCTTAGGCCACCGTGACGTCCTTGCAGAGGTAGACGTCCTGAATGGTGTGGAGTAGCTTCGCGCCTTCCTCAATCGGGCGCTGGAAGGCCTTGCGGCCAGAGATGAGGCCTTGGCCGCCGGCACGCTTGTTGATGACGGCGGTCTTCACGGCCTCGGCGAAGTCGTTCGAGCCCGAGGGGCCGCCCGAGTTGATCAGGCCGATGCG
>JBMSKH010000021.1:0-32125 GCA_049419705.1 Opitutales bacterium | reverse complement strand
GGTCGTAGTCGTTGGCGTGCACCATCGTGCCCAGGCCGACCTTGTCGAAGATCTCAATGAGGAGTCCGCCGAAGACGCGACCGTCGAGGATGTGGGCGCGGGGCACGCCCTCGTCGAGGGCGAAGGCCGCGTGCAGGGCCTTGCTCCGGAGGCGCGGCTCCAGGCCGAGCTTCTTGTCCTTGAGAAGCGTCTCGAGCTCGTCCTCGGGCAGGTTGACCTTGACCTCGCCCCGCACGGTCAGTCCCGGGTAGGGCGTGAGGTAGATGAGCTTCGACGCACGGAGCGCCACCGCGAGCTCGGCCGCGAGGTGGTCGCTGTTGACGCGCAGCGACTGCCCCTCGCGATCGCAGACGATCGGGGTGACCAGCGGCAGGATGTCCTGGCCAAGCATCGAGGTGAGCAGGGCGGTGTCGACCTTCTCGACCTTGCCCGTGAAGAGGTGGTCCTTGCCGCGGATGACCCCGACGCGCGTCGCGCGCACGGCGTTGGTGATGGCGCAGCGGAGTCCGGCCTGGGAGAGGTTCTCGAGGATGGTCTGTGAGACGAGCGCGGCGGCCTCGCGGGCGAGCGACATGGTGGGCGCATCGGTGGGGCCCTCCCCGTGGATGTCCTGGGCCTTCACATGGTGCTGACGGATGAGGTCGCCGAGCTGGTGGCCGATGCCGTGCACGAGCACGACCTTGATCGAGAGGCTGCGCAGCACCGCGATGTCGGTGACCAAGTTGACAAAGTTCTCGTGCCCGACGACGGCGCCATCGACCGCGATGACGAAGACATGGTCGCGGAACATCGGGACATACCGTAGGATGCCGCGAAGGTCCGTCGGCTTGATGGCGCGCTCCCGAGGGCTAGACATGTGGTCGTTCCTTATGGACTCCGCGCCGCCGGGGGCAACACTCCTGTGCATGTGCGCCCGGCGCCCCAAGACGGCCGTCCCGGAGGGACTCCGGGAGGCCATCGACGCTTTCCTCGCCCACCTCTCCCTCGAGCGCGGGCTCTCCCCGCACACCGCCGCGGCCTACGAGACCGACCTCATGCAGTTCGCCGCACACTGCGCCCGGACAGGCAAGTCGGCCTGGGGTGGCGTCGGTCGTGCCGAGGTCGACGGCTTCATCCACCTGCTCGACAAGCGTGGCTCCACCCCGGCAACCCTCGCCCGGAAGCTCTCCGCCGTGCGAGCGCTCGCCGGCCACCTCGTGCGTTCCGGTTTTCGCCGCGATGACTTCTCCGAGCTGGCGAAGGGCCCCCGGCTTCGTCGCAAGCTCCCCGGGATGCTCTCGCCCGACGAGGCGGCGCGCCTCGTGGTCGCGCCCGACACCGCCACGCCGCAGGGGTTGCGCGATCGCGCGATGCTCGAGCTGATGTACGGCTCCGGCCTGCGCGTCTCCGAGCTCTGCAATCTCGAGCTCCAGGCGCTCGACGCCGACGAGGCGATGGTTCGGGTGCGCGGCAAGGGCTCGAAGGACCGCGTCGTGCCGGTCGGCGAGTCGGCGCTGGTCGCCGTCCGCGCCTACCTCAAGGCAGGGCGTCCCCGGCTCGCCGGTCCGCGCACGGGCAGCGCGCTCTTCCTCTCCGCTCGGGGCAGCGCGCTCTCGCGCAAGACCTTCTGGGTCGGGGTCAAGGCCGCCGCCCGGCGCGCCGGCATCGACAAGCCGGTCAAGCCGCACCTCCTGCGCCATGCCTTCGCCACCCACCTGCTGGGCGGGGGTGCCGACCTGCGCTCCATCCAGGAGATGCTCGGCCATGCTGACATCGCCACGACGCAGATCTACACCTCGGTCGACAAGGGCAAGCTCAGCGAGTCGCACCGTCGCTTCCACCCGCGCGGACGGCGCGGGTGAGCCAGAATCAGCCCAGACCGAGCAGGGTCGCGAGGCCTCCGATGATCGTCAGGGCACCGAGCCCGAGCGCAAGCAGGCGCTGGGTCCAAGGCACCTCAAGCGAGGCGGTTTCGCCGCCCTCGGTGCGGGAGGTCGCCTCGCGGATGATTGAGAAGTAGTAGTGGATGCTGACGGCCACGCTGGCGACTGAAACGGCGAGCAATCCCCATGACTTCGCATTCACGAGTGCGATGAGCACAAGTAACTTGGTCATGAACCCGATTGACGGCGGGATCCCGGCGAGCGAGCCGATGCCGAGCGTGAGCGATGCGGTCAGCGAGCCGCTGCGGCGGATCAGCCCGCGCAGTCCGAGCAGGGGTCGGCGGTCGTCGGACTCGGTCGGGATGGCGGCAAGCGCGCCCAGCGTCGCGAACGTGGCGATGGCGTAGGCGGCGAGGTAGACCAAGGAGATGCCGAGGGCGTAGGTGCCGGTGGAGATCGCCGCGAGAAGGAAGCCCGCGTGCGAGACGCCCGAGAGCGCCAGCGCGCGCTTGGTCTGGGTCGAGCCGAGTGCGCCCAGGTTGCCCGCGAGGAGCGAGCCGGCGGCGAGCACCGCGAGCACGCTGGAGACCTTGGGCTGGATGGCGGCGAAGGGGCCGTCGATGAGTAGGATTAGGGCGACGACGCCGGCCGCCTTGGAGCTGGTGGCGAGGAGCGCGGTCGTGGGCGTCGGCGCACCTTGGTAAACGTCGGGAATCCAGCCGTGGAAGGGGAAGGAGCCGAGCTTGAAGGCCACGCCGCAGAGCACGAGGGCCGCGCCGGTCAGCATCAGCGGGTTGGCCGGGTCGAGCGCGATGGCCGCACCGATGCCAGCGAAGGACAGGGGATCGGCTTGGCGCGACATCCCGGCGAAGCCGTAAAGCAGCACGAAACCCATCAGCAGCAGGGCGGAGCTCAGGCCGCCAGCCACGAGGTACTTCACCCCAGCCTCGAGCGAGGCGGTGGACTTCCGGAGGAAGCCGACGAGGATGTAGAGTCCGACGGTGGCGGTCTCGAGCGCGACGAAGAACGTCACGACGTGGCTCGACTGCGCCAGTACCATGAGCGAGGCGGTCACGAGGAGCAGGACATGGTGGTACTCGGCGTCATCGCCGGCGTGCTGCCGGATGAAGCGGCTGGCAATCAGGCTGGTGAGCAGTGCGCAACCGAGGAAGAGCAGCCGCCAGTAGGGCAGGGCCTCTCCCTGGGCAATCAGGCCGGCGAAAGGCAGCACAACCTCTCCGTTGCGGTAGGTCGCGGAGATCGGCTCCGACCATGTCAGGACGATGGCCAGCACCAAGCCGACGCGGGCGACGGTGGGAATCAGCCAGCGACCGCCTGCGGGCAGCACGAGGGCCTGCAGCAGGGCGAAGAGGCCGAGGGCTGCGACGACGATCTCGGGCAGGATCGCGCGCCAGTCGCCCGCGGTGGGGGCCAGTTCCTGGAAAGGAGCCAAGGCGGAGAGCAAGGAGGTCATTGGGCGAGCAGGCGGGTCAGGATCGAGGGATTGAAGCCAAGGGCGAGGGAGGCGCCGAGGAGCAGGAAGGGCACGAGGCGCTCGGACCAGCTGAGGTCGGCGATGGCGCCACGCTTCTCGATCTCAGGGTTGAGCGGCCCGAGGAAGGTCGCGGCGACGGCGCGCAGCATGTAGGTTGCGGAGACGACGACGGTCGAGGCGGCGGCGAGCTGGATCCAGAGTGCCTGGTCCCGGAGCGCGAGGAAGATGCCGAACTCTCCCCAGAAATTGGCGAAGCCCGGCAGTCCGATCGAAGCCATGGCGGCGGCGACGAAGCACGCGGCCAGCACCGGCGTGCGGGCGGCCAATCCGCCGAGTTCCTCGAGCCGGTAGGTGCCGGTCCGTGCGCGCACGTCGTTGGCGAGCGAGAAGAGCGCGGCGGCAGTCAGGCCGTGCGCGACCATCAGGAAGAGGGCGGCATGAAGGCCCTCGGCCTTGCCTGTCTTGTCCGCGACCCAGAGGCCGAGGAAGATGGGGCCCATATGGGCGACCGAGCTCCAGCTGACGAGCTGCTTCAGGTCCCGCTGGGCGAGGCAGACGATGCCGACGAGGACGGTGTTGCCGAGCGCGAGCCAGAGCAGGAGATCGGACCAGCAGCCGAGACGGCCGACGGCGAAGGCAGCGATGATGGCCAAGCCGAATTTCTTCAGGGCGCCCGCGTGCAGCATCGAGACCGGGCTCGGTGCCGCGGAGTAACCCGGTGCCGCCCAGGAATGAAAGGGCACGAGAGAGACCAAGGTGCCCAACCCGAGCAGGATGAGGCCAGCCGATGACGGATTATCGCGGACACCCTCGGGCGAGAATCCGCAGATCATCAGTCCCGCGAGGCCGACCATGGCGCCCAGCGTGAGATAGATGGCCATCTGCATGGCGGCCATGCGGCGTCCCTCGCCGCCCCAGAAGAGCGTGAGGATGAAGGTGGGGATCAGGGCGACCTCATGGTACACGTAGGCGGCGAGCACGCCCGGACGCACGTCGAGCGGCGAGGCGAAGGCCCCGAGCGTTCCTCCCCAGAGGATGAGGATGAGCCCGAGGTAGGCGTGGGGCTTCTCCACGCCGCCCAGTTGACCGAGCGCGCGATGCACCGCCGCGGCACCCACGAGCACCGTCATGCCGAGCAGCGCGGCGCCCACGGCGGTGAGCTGGAAGTTGCCGATGGGGCTGGGCGCCCCGGATCGACCGACCACGAGCAACAGGGCGAGCTGAAGCAGCGCGGGTGCGGCGGCGAGATTGGCGCCGAGCACCAGGGTGCCGCGGGCGGTGCCGCGTCCGGCGAGCAGCAGGAGTGCGCCGATGGCGAGCGGTGCGAAGACCGCGGCGTCAAGCAGGTGGGGAAGGTAGTCGACCATGTCAGAGGATTCCAAGCAGGAGGGCGGCGATGAGCACGGCGCCGAGGGCGAACCATGCGGCGGTGGCGCGGGTGGAGCCGCCATGGAAGAGGCGGCGGGAGGCGGCGCCAAGCAGGGCGGGGATGCCGGCTCCGATGATCTTCCCGCCGAGTCCGTTGACCACGGCGAGGTCAAGGAAGGCAAGCACCTCGGCGACTGGCTGCTGCACCTTGGTCAGGTAAAGTTCGTAGAGTTCGTCCATCCAGCGTCGCTCGAGCGCGCGGTACACCCCGGGGTTGGCATCGCGCAGCGCATCGCCTTGGGAGCGTCCGTAGAACCAGAGGGCGCCAAGGAAACCGATGACAAGCGAGCCCAGGCCGACGAGGGAGGCGGCGCCGAGGTGGAAGTGCATGGGTGCGGGGAGCACCGCCACGCTCGCGGCGGGGAAGCCGAGGTAGGTGCCTCCAACCACGGAATAACCGAGCCCGAGCACGACGAGCGGCAGGAGCATCGTCCAGGGTGACTCGTGCGCATGGCCAGCCTCCTCGGAGCGTGGCGCGCCGAGGAAGACGAGGCGGATCATGCGGCCGCTGTAGAGGCAGGTCGCGAGGGCGGCGACGGCGAGCAGGGCGAAGGCGCCCGCCCCATGGGCGTGCGCCGCCTCGAGGATGGCGTCCTTGGAGTACCAGCCGGCGAGGAAGGGCACCGCGCAGTTGGAGAGGGTGGCGACGAGGAAGGCGGCGAAGGTGACGGGCATCTTGCGGGCCAGGCCGCCCATGCGCAGCATGTCCTGCTCGTGGTGGCAGCCATGGATGACCGAGCCGGCGCCGAGGAAGAGTGTGGCCTTGAAGCAGGCGTGCATCGCCATGTGCAGCAGGGCGAGCTCGGGGTGTCCGAGGCCGATTGCCGCGCCCATGATTCCAAGGTGGGCGAGGGTCGAGTAAGCGAGCGACTTCTTGATATCGGTCTGGGCGAGAGCGCACAGGCCGGCGAGCGCCGCCATCGCCGCTCCCGACCAAAGGCAGAGTTGGAGGACGTCCGGGTGCAGCAGGAAGAAAATCCGCGCCATCAGGAAGACGCCGGCGGCGACCATGGTCGCGGCGTGGATGAGTGCGGAGACCGGTGTGGGGCCGGCCATGGCGTCGGTCAGCCAGACATGCAGCGGGAACTGGGCGGACTTTCCGATAAAGCCGCCGAGGAGTAGGAATCCGATGAGCGCAGGTGCGGGTTTGGCGGCAACGGCGACCTTGAGGGTGTCGAAGTCGGTTGTGCCGTAGGTGGCGAGGCAGGCGGCGATGCCGAGGATGAAGCCGAGGTCGCCGACGCGGTTGGCGATGAAGGCCTTCTTGGAGGCGGCCGCGGCGAAATCCTTGTCGAAGTAATGCGCAATCAGCATGTACGAGCAGAATCCGACGAGCTCCCAGAAGACGAAGGTCATGACCAACCCGTTCGCCACCACGATGCCGAGGATGGAGAACATGAAGAGCGAGAGGCCGGCGAAATAGCGGCCGCGGGCGGAATCCTCGCGCATGTAGCCCCAAGAGAAGAGGTGAATCCAGGCGCCGACGAAGGTGACGATGAAGAGCATCAGCGCCGCGTGGCGGTCGATGCTGTAGCCGATGGTCAGGGCGGTCTCGCCGAAGCGGCAGATCTCGCGGCTCCAGGTCACGGCATCGCCGGGCTTGAGGTTCGCGAGGAAGACGAGGGCGAGAGCGGCGCCGGCGAAGGCCGACCCGATGGAGACAATCGCGGCGGCGGTTCCAGCGCGGCGTAGGATCAGCCCGCAGATGGCCGCGGAGACGAGCGGCAGCAGGAGGATCCAATCAATCAGTTGGGTGTCCATCGATTCAGTCGCGGAGGGTGTTGAGGTCGGCCGAGCTGACGCTGCCGGTGCGGCGGTAGAGCGCGACGATGAGCGCGAGGCCCACTGCGACCTCGGCCGCGGCCACCGTGATGACAAAGAAGACGAGGACGGCGCCGTCCATCGTGGCGTTGAAGCGCGAGAAGGCCACGAGGGCGAGCGTCGCGGCCGCGAGCATTAGCTCGAGGCACATGTAAGTCACGAGCAGGTTGCGTCGTACGATGACGCCGGCGAGGCCGGCGACGAAGAGCAACCCGGCGAGGGTGAGGTGGTGGGCGAGGGTGGTGTGTTCCATTTGCGTCGGCGCTTAGGCTGTCGGCTTGCTGTCCTTGCTCAGGCTGACGACGCCCACCAGGGCGAGGAGCAGGAGCAGGCCGGCCAACTGCAGCGGCAGCATGTATTTGGTGTAAAGGAGACGACCAAAAGCCTTGGCCGCCGTCGCATACGTCGCGGGGTTGTCGCTCAGCTCAGGCGGTGTCGGTCCGGCGGTCCGATCGAGCGTTCCCGAGTGCAGGAAGAGCGCCATCACGCCCGCGGCGAGGAGAAGGAAGACGGCCAGTCCGCCGGCGGCTCGAACCCACGGGTAGCGGCTCGAGGGCTTGTCCGTGTCCAGCAGCATGATGATGAAGAGGAAGAGCACCATCACGGCGCCCGCATAGACGAGCACCTGCAGCACCCCGAGGAAGTAGGCGTCGAGCAGGAAGAACTCGGCGGCGATGCCGACGAGGGCGAGGATCATGCCCATCGCCGAGGTGACAGCGTTGCGGCTCAGCACCAGCAAACCCGCTGCCCCGAGGGTCAGGGCGGCGAAGAACACGAACAGGGGGTCCGGCATGCCGAACCGTAGGCGGCACGCCCTCCGATTGGAAAGGCAAAACCTCCCTTAAGTCGCGGTCGAGGGCGTGCTCAGTCCCCTGACTGGCTCCGTGGGTGCGTTCGGGCGAGTGGCTGCCTCGGGCGGGGCGCAAGCCGCTGCCTCCGCCGGCTCGGTCGCCCCGTCGCCCCAGATGGCTGCCGGCAGGAGTTGGCAGGCGAGGGCGAGGAGGATGGCGAAGAGCAATGTGGCGAGGGAGCTCCGGCTCAGGGCTCTTTGGCGCGAGGAGTTGAGGTTCATCGGCATCAGCGTGTCGCGGGTGCGGTCGACTTGGATTCACCGAGCAGCACGAGCTTGTCGCGCACATCGGCTCGGCTCGGATTGGTCAGGTAGGCACGCTCGTAGGCGGTCCGCAATTCGCTCGTGGTGGCACCGGCTTGGCCCAGTGCCTGGGCGAGTCGCAGTGCAATCGCTTGGTTCATCGGCGCGAGTTCGGCTGCCGTCCGCAGGTGAGCTAGGCCCTTTGCGCGCTGTGCGGGTTCGTGCGCGCCGAGCAGGATTGAGCCGAGCACCGATTGTGCCCAGGGTGATCGGGCGTTGAGACGGACCGCGGTCTCTGCGGTTTGGCGCGCGCGGGACTGCAGCGCTGAGTCCTGCGGGGTCTGTCGGATGAGCAGCGCGAGCGCTTGGGCGTGCCAAGCATGCGTCTCAGCCGCCAAGGGATTCAGCCGACAGGCGTCCGAAAGTCGGCCCTCTGCCATACGCAGAGCGTCGCGGGCCTCGTTATCAAGCAAGCCTGGTACGGTCAGGTTTTCAGGCGAGGCGGCAGCCACAACTTCCACGGCGGGAGCGGCCAGCGCTGAGGAAGCCAACGGCGAGAGAATCGCGGGTGCGAGCAGCGCGGGGAGAAGCAAGGAGGCGTAGGTCAGTACCTTGGTTGCCGACTCGGGCAGCAGCCTCGTGTCTTCCTCCTGGCTCAGGCGCAGGGCGAGCGCCGCCGCAACCGTGAGCAGCAGCAGGATGCCAGGGAGCGGACAGGGGTAGTCGACCGCCAGCGTGAGCGCAGCGGCCAGCACGCCGCAAGTGATGCCGAGGCGCAGGCTCTGCCTGAGGGCCATCCGGCGGTGTTCACCTGAGGCGACAATCGAGCTGGCATCCACTTGCTGCCGCCCCAAGGAGCGCCGCAGGCAGACCCAGCCAATCCAACCCGCCGGAATTAGGACGAGCAATGCGCCCAAGATGCCATGTTCGCAGAGTGGGTGAAGGAAGAGGCTGCCAGGGGAGACGGGGTCGGTCTGCCATCCCGCCGGACGGGTCAGCTCAAAGTTGAGGGCGAACGAACCATGTCCGCCTCCGACCAGCGGGTGCCGGAGAAGTGTCTCGCCCGCGGCCCGTGTCAGCCACGGGGTCATCTCGGCGTCCCCGGGGATGGGGCGGAGCATGCCGACTCGCATCAGCGCGGAGGGCGCGAGTAGCCATCCGATCAGCACCATGGCACCCGCAAGCGCCGAGCGAACCTTGATAGATTTGCAAAGCAGCCAGAGCATCGTGGCCGAACCGAGGGCCAATCCGATCCAGGCCCAGCCGTGGTGTGTGCCGACCAATCCCAGCAGCAGGAGCGCACCGAAATAACCAGCGACCATCCTTATCCAGGTCTTGATGCCGGCGTTAAGCGATAGAGCGAGCGCGGGCATGAGCGCGAGGAGCATGACCGCGGCGCAGGCCGAGGGTGAACCCATGGCCGAGATGAAGTGACCCTTGTAGGCGGGATTGGGGATGACGCCAAGGAGTCCGCTGATGCGGTGATCTTCCTGGTCAAATGCACCGCAGGCCAGGATTGCCGCGGGTGCACCGAGTAGCGCGAGCGAGACGACGTGAGACCAAGTTCGACGAGCGTGATGCAACACGAGGTGCCAGCTGGCAGCCAGCATCGTCGCGACGGCGAGTCCGTGCAGGGCGAGTCCACGGTCGGGTGCGACCAGAGCCGCGTCGATTGCCAGCCAGCCAATGAAGGGAAGGAAAGCGAACCCAGCCAGGCTGACGCGCACGCCTTGGTCGCGGCGAATCAGCAGGGCGGCTCCGTGGATGACCAAGGCGGCGAGCACCAGTCGCATTGCAACAGGCAGCGCCTCGGCGCGCGCGCCGCCCTGCTGCGCGGCCATCCACCAGCCGGCTGAGAAGACGAGGACAAGAACCAGTGCGTCCGTGGTCTCGGCGCGGTAGGCCAAGGCACCCAACTGTAGGATGCCCCGCTTGAGCTTTTGAAGGAGTCTGCGCATGGCGCAGTCCGGTCAGCTTTGCGACAGCCTCCGGTGCCGCTTGATGACGAAGCCGACGCCGGTTTTCAAGACCTCACCTGCGTCGAAGGTTCCGGACCAGTCGGGGAAGAAGGCGTCGGCGTCGGGCGCTTGGTCCACATGTGTCAGCAGTAGTTCGGTGCACCAAGGCAACGCCTCGGCGTAGAGTTGCGCCCCGCCGGCCAGGAAGAGCGTCTTGTCTGGCTCGATAGCCCTCAGGCCCTCCCAACTCTTGAGCGTGGTGACACCAGGCGCGCTGAATCCAGTGCGGGATAGCACGACGGTGGTGCGACCGGGCAGCGGTCGGCCAATCGAGGCATAGGTGAGCCGCCCCATCACGAGCACGTGGCCCATGGTCGTCGACTTGAAGAAAGCGAAGTCCTCGGGGATGTGCCAGGGCAGGCGGTTGCCCTGGCCGATACCGCGGTTGCGGGCGACAGCGGCGATCGCGATGAGGGGTCGGCCGAGGTCCATCTCAGACCGCGACCGGAGCCTTGATGCCGGGATGCGGGTCGTAGCCCTCGATGGTCACGTCCTCGAAGCGGAAGGCGAAAAGATCGGTGACAGCTGGATTGAGCCGCAGGGTGGGGAGGGCGCGGGTCTCACGGCTGAGCTGCAGGTCAACCTGCTCAAGGTGGTTCAGGTAGATGTGCGCGTCGCCGAAGGTGTGAACGAAGTGCCCGGGCTTTAAGCCGGAAACCTGCGCGATCATGTGCGTGAGGAGAGCGTAACTGGCGATGTTGAATGGCACGCCCAGGAACAAGTCGGCGCTGCGCTGGTAGAGCTGGCAACTGAGTCGCCCCTCGCCCGAGACATGGAACTGGAAGAGCGTGTGGCAGGGCGGCAGCGCGACTTGGTCGGCTTCGCATGGGTTCCATCCGGTGATGAGGTGTCGGCGACTGGCAGGCTTCGCTTTCAGGTCATCAAGCAACCGCCGGATTTGGTCGACCCCATCGCGGGCATAGGTGCCGTCTGGCAGGCGGGTCGCGCCGAAGTTGCGCCATTGGTGGCCGTAAATCGGACCGAGATCCCCGGCCTTGCGGCCGAACTTGCCGCACTGCTCAGCGGTCGCCCACTCGTCCCAGATGGTCACCTGATGCTCGTTCAGCCACTGGTTGTCGGTTCTTCCCGAGAGAAACCAGATGAGTTCCTGGATGATGGAGCGCACATGGACCTTCTTGGTGGTCACGAGCGGGAAGCCGGCGGCGAGGTCGAAGCGGAGCTGGGCGCCGAAGATGCCCAACGTCCCAACGCCCGTGCGGTCAGCCCGGCGTTCGCCGGTCTGACGCACCTGTCGGAGGAGATCGAGGTAGGCCTGCATCCGAGTGCAGAGGTTGGCGGGGATTGGGGTAGGGGGAAAGGAAGAACGGGAGGGCGCCGCCGACCCCCCGCTCGAACTAGCATTGACCCCCCGCCCTCCGCCTTATCCCCTTATGAGCGACCATGAGCGAGCCCACGCATGACCTAAACGCCATCTCCAACGACCTGCACGCGGTCCGGAAGGAGAAGCTGGCCATGCTGCGCGCGGCGGGCGAGGACCCCTATCGTGCCAACTGGCCCCAGACGCACGTCGCCTCCGAGTGCCCCGCGCTGATGCCCGACGGCGCCGAGGAGGGGGCTGAGGTCTCCGTTGCCGGCCGCATCGTCGCCCTGCGCGTCATGGGCAAGGCCAGCTTCGTCAAGCTACTCGATCGGTCCGGGATCATCCAGTGCTACTTCACGCGCGACGCCCTCGGAGACCGCTACGACACTCACTTCAAGAAGCTCGTCGACCTCGGTGATTTCGTCGGTGTGCGTGGCAAGCTGTTCCGGACCAAGACCGGGGAGGTGACGGTGCGCACCGGCGAGTACGCGCTGGTCTCCAAGGCGCTCCGTCCGCCGCCCGAGAAATTCCACGGTCTCGCCGACCCCGAGCAGGTCTATCGTCAGCGCTACCTCGACCTCGTGGCCAATGCCGACTCACGCCGTCGCCTGCTCACCCGCAGCCGGATCATCGAGTCGATCCGCCGTTTCCTCTGGTCGCGCGACTTCCTCGAGGTCGAGACCCCCGCCTTCCACGGCGTCGCCGGCGGCGCCGGCGGCGCCGCGGCGCGCCCTTTCATCACGCACTTCAACGCCCTCGATTGCGACTTCGCCCTGCGCATCGCGCTCGAGCTCCATCTCAAGCGCTGCCTGGTCGGCGGGATTGACCGCGTCTTCGAGATCGGTCGTGTCTTCCGCAACGAGGGGCTCTCCCGCAAGCACAACCCCGAGTTCACCATGCTCGAGGCCTACCAAGCCTACACCGACTACCGCGGCATGATGGAGCTCATTCGCTCCATGATCCAGCAGGTCTGTCGTGAGGTGCTGGGCACGACCACGGTTGAGCGGGCCGAAGGCGGCACCATCGAGCTCGGCGGCGAGTGGCGCGAGGTCCGGTACAAGGACCTAATCGTCGAGCGCACCGGCGACCCTCAGTGGTTCTCCCGCACCAAGGCCGAGAAGATCGCGGCTTGCCGCAAGCTGGGCCTCGAGGAGCCGCGCGACGACTGGCAGGACCACGAGGTCACCAACGAGGTCTTCGGCAAGCTGATCGAGCCCGGCCTGATCCAGCCCACCTTCGTCACGCACATACCACGCGAGCTCTGCCCGCTGGCCAAGATCACGGCCGAGGACCCCACGACGATCGACGTCTTCGAGCTCTGCATCAACGGTCAGGAGATCGCCCCGGCCTATTCCGAGCAGAACGATCCCGATGAGCAGCGGCGCATGCTGCAGATCCAGGCCGGTGCCGAGACCCAGAAGATCGACGAGGACTTCCTGCTCGCGCTGGAGCATGGCATGCCCCCCGCGGGCGGACTCGGCGTCGGCATCGACCGGCTGGTCATCCTGCTCACGGGCGCGGCCAACATCCGCGACACCATCCTCTTCCCGACGCTGCGTCCCGAGACGCGCGCCTGACCCCGCCGCGGCACCCCGCCGCCCCGAACGTGCCCTGGACCCTCCAACTCGCCCTCCGGCAGCTCTTCCCTCCCGGGCGGGTCTTCCCGGCCTTCGCGGGTGTCTCCATCCTCGGGGTCGGGCTCGGCGTCTGCGCGCTCCTCGTGGTGCAGACGGTGATGAACGGCTTCGGCGAGGAGCATCGCCTGCGCATCCGCGAGTCCTACGGAGACGTGCGCATCTTCTCGGTCGCGCCCATCGAGCATCCCGAGGCCCTGGCCAGGGTGCTCGCCGCGGACCCGGCGGTGGTCTCGTCCACTCCCTACGCCGAGGGTCCGGCGCTCGCCCGCTCCGGCGACTATTCCTCGGTCGCCTTTGTGCGCGGGATCGATCCCGCTGACCGCGACCTGCCCGCCCGCCGCTACGTGTTCGACGGGTCTCTCGCCGACCTCGACGACGGACGCGTCGTGCTCGGCGCCGGACTCGCCCGCCAGCTGCGCGTGCGCGTCGGCGACACCATCGACCTCTGGTCGCCGGCTCTGGCCGAGCGCGCCGAGCGCGGCCGCGCTCCGCTGCCCGCCGAGCTGCAGGTCTGCGCCATCATCCGCACCGGCTTCACCGAGATCGACGAGCGTGCCGCGCTCATTCCCCTGCGTCGATTCCGCGAGCTCTGGTCGCTCGGCGACCGCGCGCACGGGTTGATCCTGCGCGTGCGCGAGCCCGCCGCCGCCGAGACCATCGCCTCGCGCCTCGAGGCCGCCCATCCTGCCGGCCGCTATATCCCCTGGCAGGCGGAGAAGCGCAACCTGCTCGAGGCCATCCGCTTCGAGAAGACGATGCTCTTCTTCCTGATGTTCATCATCACCTTGGTCGCCTCCTTCTCCATCGGCAGCTCGCTCTTCTCCTCGGTCATTCGCCGCTCCCGCGAGATCGGTGTGCTCGCCGCCCTCGGTGCGCGGCCGTCCTCGGTGGCCGCGGTGTTCACCGCCCAGGGCGTGCTCATCGGGTTGCTCGGCACCTTGCTCGGCTTTGGACTGACCTTCCTTATCCTCGGCGGCCGCGACACCATCCTGCGCGCGATCAACGCGCTCTTCGGCGACGGCGACATGGTCGGCCAGATGTACCAGTTCAGCGCCGTGCCGCTGCACTACGACGCCGCGGACTTCGTTCTCGCCGCCGCCTTCACCCTCGTCACCACCGCGCTCGCCGGCCTCGTGCCCGCCCTCTGGGCGGCGCGTCGCCGTCCGACCGACGCCATGCGCGATGCCTGAACCCGTCCTCCAGTGCGCCGGACTTGCCAAGGCCTATCGCTCGGCTGCGGGCCTGATCGAGGTGCTGCGCCGGGTCGACCTCGCCGTCGCGCCCAGCGAGTCCGTCTCCATCCGCGGCGCCTCGGGCGCCGGCAAGACGACATTGCTGCAGGTGCTCGGCGGGCTCGACCGTGCCGACCGCGGCGAGCTCAGTTGGTCGGGCCGGCGCGTCGATGGGCTTGGCGCCTCCGCGCTTGCCGGACTGCGCGCCCGTCAGGTCGGCTTCGTCTTCCAGAACTACCAGCTGATGCCCGAGCTGGACGCTCGCGACAACGTCGCGCTGGCCGGACGAATCGCCGGGGCCTCCTCCGCGACCGCGCGCGCCCGTGCGGACGCCTTGCTCGGTCTGGTCGGCTTGTCCGCCCGCGCGCGCCATCTGCCCGCCGCGCTCTCCGGCGGCGAGTGCCAGCGCGTCGCGCTCGCTCGCGCGCTCGTCAACCGTCCGCCGATCCTGCTCGCCGATGAACCCACGGGTAATCTCGACGAGGCCACGGGCGCCGCGGTGATGGACCTGCTTCTCTCGGTCTGCCGCGCCGAGGGCACGGCGCTGGTCCTCGTCACGCACAGCGCCGACTTCGCCCGTCTGGCCGGTCGCCAGCTCGTGCTGCGGTCCGGAGAGCTGACGCCCGCCTGATTCGCGACCCCGGTTGACAGTCGCGCCGACTCCCCTCCCTTTGGCTCCCTCCATGAACACGACACCTGCCGACCTCTCCCAAGCCCTTGCCTGGCGCTACGCCACCAAGAAGTTCGACACCCGCCAACTGCCCGCAGCCACCTGGGCTGCCATTCGCGAGTCCCTCGTGCTCACACCGTCGTCCTATGGTCTCCAGCCCTGGCGCTTCCTCGTGGTTGAGAGTCCCGCGGTCCGCGCCAAGCTCAAGCCGGTGTCGTGGGACCAGACGCAGGTCACCGATGCCTCCCACCTCATCGTCTTCACACGCCGCACAGAGATGACGGAGGCGGACGTCAATCGCCACATCGCCCGCATCCTCTCCGTGCGCAACCTGCCTGCTGAGAAGCTCGAGCCTTACCGTCAGATGATGCTTGGTGGCGTGGTCAAGGGCAAGGATGCCGCTGGTCAGCGTGAGTGGTCAGGCCGGCAGTGCTACATCGCCTTGGGACAGCTCATGGCCGCCGCCGCCGTCCTCGGGGTCGACACCTGCGCCCTTGAGGGCATCGATCCAGCCAAGTATGACGAGATTCTCGGACTGAAGGGGAGCGGGTATGAGACGGTCGTCGCCTGCGCGGTGGGCTACCGCGCGGCGGACGATGCCTATGCCCAGGCGGCGAAGGTGCGTTATCCTGCCGACGACGTCATCAAGCACGTCTGAACTTCCCGTTGAGTCCGACTTGCCGAGGGCCCGCAGGGGCCCTCGTTCGTTGGTTTCGTCAACTGCGCAACCAGCCGAGGAAGGCCTCGTCGTCGGCCAGCACCTCTGGGTCTCCGTATTCGGGCGAGAGCGCGGCCCGGTAGGTCTCCGCCGCGAAGCGCCGGCAGTGCAGCAGCACGCGGGCGCGTTGTCCGGGGGCGCGCACCAGCCGACCGAGCGCCTGGTTGACCTTGCGCATGCCCGGTCGCACGTAGGCGAGCGCGAAAGGGTCCTCGGCGCCGGCTTGCTCGAACATCTTCCGGCGCGCCTCCTGCAGCGCGTTGACCTCGGGAAGCGCGGGTCCGATGACCACGGCGGTGCCGATACGGCCGCCGAGCAGGTCGATGCCCTCGCCGAGCGCGCCGCCGACGATCAGGCAGAGCACGGATCCCGGCTGCAGCGATTGGTCGAGGAAGCGCGACATCCCATCAGGCCTGAGTCCGCGCGGCTGGGTGGCGACCCGCGCCGCCGGGTCGATGGTCCTCATGGCCGTGGCCACGGCCTCGGCATACTTGTAGGAGGGGAAAAACGCGGCGACAGGTCCGTCGGCCGCCGCGAGACGCACGAGGGTCTCCGCGGTCTTCGCATGATGCTGCTCGCGCGTCTTGAACCGGGTGTCCACGCGGCCGTCGATGGCCACGCGGTAGGCCTCATGTCGCCAAGGCGCGGCGGCGTCGATGCGTTGCAGGCTGCCGGGTTCCAGTCCGCAGTCCGCATCGAGTGCACCGCGCGGTCCGGGTGTGCCGGTCAGCAGCAGGGTGTGTCCCTGTGCGAGCAGGCGCTCGCCGACCGTCTTGGCGGCGGTCAGGCAGTCCAGGTGCAGCTCACCCGCCACCGGTGACCAGAGCAACCACCCGGCGTCGAGCGAATCGAGCCGGCCTTGCCAGAGCATGGCGGAGTAGGCGATGCGTGCGGCGCGGTCCGGCAGGCTGTCGAGGTCGAGCGGGTGCTCGGCCTGCAGGACGAGGAATCTCTCGGCATGGGCGACGGCCTCGAGGCGGTCATCGGGGTCGACTGCGTCGGCCTGTGGCAGTCGGTGAAGGAAGGCCGACCAGGCGAGCAGCGCATCAATCCAGGGTTGAGGCGCCCGGGCCACCGCGAGCTCGTGGGCGGCGTCGGCCACCGCCTGGGCGCTTGCCTCGAGCGAGAGGCACTCGGCGACGCGTTCCGGGAGGTTGTGCGCCTCGTCAACGACCAGCGCGTGGTCGGACTCGGACCAGCCGGGGAGGTTCTCCAATGCGGGGCGCTGCGAGGGGGCGAAGACATAGTTGTAATCGCAGATGACGACATCGGCTTCCGCCACCATCGCCTTGGTGATGAGCCACGGGGGCACGCGCGCGAGACGCCCGAGTTGCCGGACGAGGCCCAGATCCGCGCCTTGCTCAAGCAAGGACGCCGGCTGGATGCCGGCCCGCGCCCAGTTTCGCCGGATGTCCGCTGGATCGTCGGGCATGCCCTCGATTTCGTGCTCCGCACGCGGTCGCAGCACCACCGCGCGCAGTTCCTTCGGTCCCGCGAGTCGCCGCAACTCCGTCACGACTTGCAACTGTCCGGTGCCCTT
The DNA here is from genome assembly GCA_049419705.1 of Opitutales bacterium. Classification (GTDB taxonomy): domain Bacteria; phylum Verrucomicrobiota; class Verrucomicrobiia; order Opitutales; family UBA953; genus UBA8828. The sequence continues at coordinate 15,290 of JBMSKH010000021.1, read as the reverse complement.
GCCGGTGACGTAGACCAGCTTGCCGGCCCGTCCGGAGCGGAGGAGCGAGAGTCCGTGCCGCAGCGCGGCCGACGTCTTGCCAAATCCAGTCGGCGCGACGAGCAAGCGGAGTGGGCTGCCGGCACTCGCCTCGAGTTCATCCACTGCCTGGCTCCACTCGGGGCGGGGTTCGGCGAAGGGCATCCGATCGGGCAGTGCGAGCAGGCGCGCGTGCGAGGCACGCCGTTGCTCCGCGTGCGCCGCGACAACCTCGGCTTGGTCGAGCAGGGCTTGCTCGGCGTCCTCGCCCAGCGGCACGACCTGCAGCGTGCCGTCGGTCGGGTCGACAAAGACAACCTCGCCGCGCACCGAGCGTGTGCCGGGAAGGAGGCGCGCCGCATGGCAGTAGACCGCGAGCTGGAGGAAATGGTGCGGGTAGCGCTCGCGCAGCGCGGACGGGTCGCGCGGCAGGCCTCCGAGCACCGTCTTGACCTCCCGGATGGAGATTTCGCCCGCTGCATCGCGCCATTGGTCGGCTCGTCCGGTGATGACGAGGGTCCAGCCGAGGGAGCCCAGCTCGCAGTCGATGCCGACCTCGAACTGCCAACCTTCCCCCGCCGCCTCGGCCCGCTCGCGCAGTGTCTCGTGCCACTGCCGACCCGCCTCGGCCCGCCACGCTGGTGCGCCGGGCCCAGCGGCCGGACCTGGACGGAACGTCGCGAAGGTCTGCGCGCTCAGCTCGATCCGCCAGGACTTGGGATCGATTCGCATCAGGGCATCACGTAGTGCACCTCGCCAACGGCCCAGCGCTCGAGGTCGGTCGCAAGTTCCGCCACCGCGGTGGTGTCGGCGAGCTGGGCGTCGAGCGGTTGGGAGAGCACCCCGGCGGCCATCTCGCGTCGTGTGCCGAGTCGAGCCAGCCAGTGGGCTTCGACGGGCCATCCGCCATCTTTAAGCAGCAGCCACAACGCCTTGAGATAGGCGGCGTCGGGTCGCGGCCGCTCGGCCATCGCGGCAAGTGTCTCGCGGACGATCTCGAAGGCGACCGCCGCCGACTCGGGCGGGGGTGGGTTGCGACGGATGACCCCGGCAAGACGGCTCGCACGGTCGAGCGCGGTGTGGCTGCGCCCGATGCCAGGTTGTCGACGAAGTGGCCGGTACTCCTTCACGAACCGGTTCGCACCGCCGCTTGCCCGCTCGAAGGTCACTTCCGCCTCGTCGAAGAGGTCGGGTTGTGTCGCGCCAGCTCGGCGGCTGGCGCGAGCCAGGCATCGGAGGATACCGTCCGACGGTTCGAGCAGCGTCAGCAGGAGATGGGATTCGCCCGAGGCCTCGCGACCGAGCACGAGGCAGCGGAGCGCACCGCTGGACATGTCAGTCCCTATCCTCCCCGGCCTTCGGCATCACCGCCCCGAAGGAGACAAGCAGGCCGATTGCCTGGGAGACGCCGAGCTGGGTCTCGCGAATCTGGTGCGGCTCCACCTGTAGGATAAAGCCCGCGGTGGGCGCGGGTGCGTTGGGTACGAAGACATTGACGACCTTCCGACCCAGCGCCTCGCTGAATGCCTCGGGCTGCTCGTGGGTCACGAAACCGATGCTCCACGACCCAGGGTGGGGGAACTCGACGAGCACCACCCGGCGGAACATCTCCTTGTTCCGGCCGCTCAGCGCGTCGACCATCTGCCGGATGGCCCCGTAGAGGGCGCTCAGGCCGGGCACGCGCTCGACGACCCGGCTGAACCAGCGGCGGAGCACCTTGCCGAAGAGACGCTTGGAGACGAATCCGACCACGGTCAGCAGGGCGGCGGCGACGATCGCGGAGACCACGACGATGGCGCTGTGCCAGAGGCCGACCGTGAGGTCGGGAACCGCCTGACCGAGACTCAGGAAGACCTTGCCGGCGGCGAACTCCGCGAGGGGCTGCACATAGCGCCCCATCAGGTCCATCAGGAAGAAGAGCACCGCGACGGTGATGCCGATGGGCAGGAGGAGGAAGAGTCCTGTGAGGAAATTGTGTCCGATGCGGGACAGGAGTGTGCGTGACTCGCCGGAGTTATCCATGCCTCGAGGGAATAGCGGGCGGCCCCCGCTGGCAAGCGTGGGACAACCTTAACCAAGATTTGCCTCCCGAGGTTTCTCGACCATTTTGTCCCAATTGTGCGAATCCTCCTCGTTATGTGCGCCCTGCTCCCCTCTTTCCTTCGTGGCACCGAGGAAGCCTACCCATCGACAGACGTTGGTGTCTGCGAGACCAAGCGCCTGCCCGCCGCCCGGCTGATGGTGGCGGCTTCGACTGGGGGCTACTTCACCTCGGGCAATCGTCTCTTCGGCAAGCTCTTCCGCTTCATCCAGTCGAACGACATCCCCATGACCGCTCCGGTCGAGGCCCGCATCCAGCCGGCGACGATGGTCTTTTATTGCGATGCAGGATCAGCCAAGCGCGAGGACCTCAAGGGCACGTCCGAGGTCACCTTGCAGACCGTCCCCGAGCGGACGGTCGCGGCAATCGGAATTCGCGGCAGTTACACCTCTGAGTCGTATGAGACGAATCTGGCAAAGCTGCGCGAGTGGCTCAAGTCGCGCCCAGACCTTAAGGAAATCGGAGAGCCCTATGCCGTCTATTGGAATAGCCCGTTCGTGCCTGGCTTCATGAAGCGCAGCGAGGTGCACATCCCTGTCGAGACGGTGCCGGCCCGCTGAGGCGTCACTGCCAGGTCAGCAGCCACTCGACCTTCGCCTTCGGGTCCTCGATGACGCGGGTCTCGCCCGACTTGGCCGCGGCGACAAGGTCGCGCGCACTCATCCGGGGCGACTTGTCCTTGGCGGCCTGAGCGTTCGCAAGGTCGGCCAGACGCTGAAGCTCGCGGGTGGTCTCGGTCGCGCCGCGTTGGTCTAGGCGGGAGAGGAGGAAGGGCTTGCGCTGCCAGCCGTCGCGGGAGGGCTTGAGTTGCTGCGTGCGTGCCAGTTCGGCCTGCGCCTTCAGTCGTTCCGATGGCTTCGGCAGGATGGCTGCAGCCTGCGCGTTCACATCGATGAGCAGGACAGGTTCTCCCTGTGCACGTGCGAAGGTACCGTTAACGACCCGCGGCTTGGACACGGCGCCGAATCCGCTCCGGCCACCGCCCATTTGCCGCGTCGAATAGGTCTCGACGAATTTCTGGAAGCCACCGGGTGAGACCAGTGCGATGATGTCGCCGCCAGATTCGTCCTGTTCGGTGCCCCCGTGGATGAGTACGGCGACCAGCGGGGCGTCGCTTGCAAAGAATCCAGGATCGTCGAGTCCGAGCACCGCTGTCTTGACCGACTTGCCCTCGAATGTCGCCGGGGAGGCCTTCCAGGTGTCCGGTGCGAGCGGGTCACCCTTTTTCGCCGGCTTGGCAGCGGCGACAGTGGCGACGAGGGTGAGCGCGAGGATGAAGCTATGCATCGTCGTGGTGTTTAGATCCAGGTGAGCTGACGCGGCGCGAGTCCAGCCGCGACCTCGCGGGCTAGGGCGGGGCCGCGGAAGACGAGCCCCGAGTAGACCTGCACGAGGCAGGCGCCTTCGTCCATGAAGCGGCCGGCATCGGCGGCGGAGAGGATGCCGCCGCAGCCGATGACGGGGATGCGACCCTCGGAGGCGCGGCAGAGGTAGCGCACGACATCGAGCGAGCGGGATAGGAGCGGGGCTCCACTGAGGCCTCCGGTCGCCTCGCAGAACTCGGTGCCAGCCGGTCGTGTGACCGTGGTGTTCGTCGCGATGATGCCGGAGAAGCCGGTCTCGGTGACCACCGAGAGGATGTCATCGAGCTGTCGCGGGTTGAGGTCGGGCGCGACCTTCAGGAAGATTGGTCGCGCGCCGCCTTCCAGCGCGCGGTTCGCCTTCTGTAGCGCCCCGAGGAGCGAGAGCAGGGGGCCGCGGTCCTGCAGCGTGCGCAGTCCCGGGGTGTTCGGGCTGCTGATGTTGACCGCGACGTAGTCGGCGTGGGGCGCGAGCACGGCGAAGGAGGCGAGGTAATCGCGGGCGACCGCCTCGCGATCGGCTGGGTCGACAACCTTGGACTTGCCGATGTTGATACCAAGGGGCGCAGGCCGTCGGCCGCGGGGAGGTCCGCCCGCGACGCGCCGTGCGATGGCCTCCGCCCCGATGTTGGGGAATCCGTAGCGGTTGACCACCGCGCGCAGGGCGGGGTAGCGGAAGACGCGGGGCTTCTCGTTGCCGGGCTGGGCGTGCCAGGTGGCGGTGCCGATCTCGACATGTCCGAAGCCGAGGGCGGCGGCGGCGCGCCAGCCGAGGGCATCCTTGTCGAAGCCCGCGGCCAGCCCGACGTGGTTGGGGAAGCGCAGGCCGGCGACCTCGACCGGTCGGCTACCCGCGGGGGCCAGGCCGCGCTCCATCAGGAGGCGGAGCGGGGTCAGCCGGGAGAGGAGGGCCATGCCGCGGAGCCCGACGGCGTGGGCGGCCTCGGGGTCCATCGCGAAGAGGGCGCGGGCGGCCAGTTTCTCATAGAGCATTCCCATGACCGCATCATGGAAGGGGGCGGGGTGAGGGGAAGTCGGAAGGCGAGGGGTGCCGCAAAACAGTTGCCACGGGCCGCGGGGGCGACATTTCCAAGCCACGATGCTCCCCACGTCGTCCAAGCTGCTCTGGTCCACCGTTCGCTTCGACAAGAAGGCCGCCCGCTGGTGGGTCAAGGAGACCTCCGACCCCCGGCACTACGAGCCCGACGGTCTCGGTATCCTCGATCCGCGCCAGTTGACCTGGGTCCTCGACATGCTCGACCCCCTGCGCGAGTACGGCCTCTCCAACGAGATCATCGAGGCCGCCTTCGTTCCCTTCCAGATCCAGTCCGTCGACAAGGACGAGACGGTCCGCCTGGCCCGCGTTGCCGAGCACCTGCTTGAGTCGGAGGAGATGCTCTTCGGCCTGCCCAACGTCAAGGATGGCGACAAGGGGGCCTACGCCGATTTCCTCGAGCACGTCATGCGCCTGCGCGTGAAGTTCCTCAATGACAACATCAAGCTCGAGCAGAAGCTCACTTACGAGGACATCGACGAGCACGTCGGCGACCTGCGCAACCAGGCCCTGATTGAGGGTCGCGACATTCATCCGCTCGAAGAGATCATCGATATCCTCGATTACGTCCCCGAGGGTCACGAGCTCCCGGTCGACGACGAGGAGGAGGAGGCCAAGCCCGCCCGCCGCAGTCCTGAGGACGACATCGAGGACCTGCCCGAGGCCGACGAGAAGCTCTCCGAGGACGAGACCATGCGCTGGGGCGACGAGGATGAGCGCTCCGAGGGCGAGGAAGGCGGCGAGGGCGGCGAGTCCTCCGGTCGCTCCCGCAAGCGCCGCTGATCAGCGCGCCGGCTCCGCGACGCGCTCGCTTGGCTGGGCCGGTGCCTTGGCCACCGTCTCCGACCGCACTGCGGGCGGGAACAGCCAGACGCGTCGGCTGGCCCGGTCGATGGCGATCGGGCGGCCGAGTAGGAAGTCATCGCCAAGGATGTTGTGCTCGTTGTCGCGGTAGAAGCTGACGCCGCGCAGGGGCATGCCCCCGATGCGCACGGACTTGGGCAGGCAGAGCTCCTGCCTCCTCACGGAGACTCCCCGCACGGTGGCGACCTGGCCGTAGCCGCGGAAGGCGACCTTGCCCGGGAACTTCATCGCGGTGAGGTAGGAGCGCGACGCCCCGGAGTCGATGAGCACGGGCACCTTGCGTCCGTCCACCTCGATGTTGACGTTGCAGTGGCCGCCGCGGCTGAAGCAGGGCACCTCGTGGGCCGCGGCTGTGTCGGGCACCTGTCCAAGCAGCATCGTACGGTTGGCGAGATCCATGTAGAAGGGTCCACCGAAGAGGATCTCGGCGCCGACCAACCCGTCGAAGTTCATGCCCTTCAGCGGGAGCATCGCCACGTGGAAGTTTCGCCAGGTGCCGCCTCCCATCTCCAGGGTGTCGATACGCACCATGGCGGTCTCCCTCTGGCCGGTGTTGCCCATGGTCGGTAGGCTGAAGTCGGGCTTGAGCCCGAGTTTCTGGCAGGCGCGCTCCGTGAGGACGCCCGACCCTTGGCAGCCGGTGTCGACCCCGAGCACGAGTTCGACGCCGTTCACCTTCACCCTCACGGTCGGGATGGTCTTCATCACGAGACGGACGTTCGCATAGCCGCTCGCGGGCAACTCCGCCTTCGGCATCAGCACCTTTCTGTCCTGGGCGCCCGCGTGCGCGGTCAGGGCGACGAGCAGGAGTGTCAGCAGGCGGTGCATGTTCGGAGGAAAGTCGGGTAGAGGCCGGGCGGGAAGGCTAAAGGCGCCCGTCGCACTTTCAGCGAGGCCGGCGACGGTTTTCGTCTGTCAGGCGGCGTTGCCGCCCCGCGCCCTCCGGCGCAGCAGGATGAGCAGCGCGGCCAGCATCACCGAGGGGGGCACAATCCAGTCTCCATGCAACACCCAGAAGGTGGGCTGCGTCCGGCGTCCCAGGTCGATGTCCACCGGCGCGAGCATGGCGGCTCCGCCGAAGTAGATTGAGCCGTCGCGTAGCGCGGGTAAGGCCCGGCCGAGGTCGTCGATTGTGCCGCTCCACCCCGCGTTGCCGCAGCGCAGCACGGGCAGTCGCGTGGCGGCAGCAAGCAGGACACTGTGCGCGGCGTGCTGCCAGGCGCCGAGCTCGCGGCCATACCAGCCGTCGTTGGTCAGCACCACAAGGACATCGACGCCGGCGAGTGCGTGGTCGCGCGCGAGTCCCGGGAAGACGTCCTCGTAGCAGACGAGAGGGCCGAGGACGAGGTTCATGCCGGTCCGCGTGGTCACGGGCAGGGCCACGGCCGCGGTGCCGCGCTCACAGTCGCTTGCGATGGGCACCACCTTGCGGAGTGGAAGCCATTCGGCAAGCGGCACATATTCGCCGAAGGGCACCAGTTGGCGCTTGGCGTAAGGTGCTCCCAGCACGCCATCTGGGCCGACCGCGGCGATGGCGTTGGCGTAGCCTGCGCCGCGGGCATCGATGGCGCCAAGCACCAGCGGGCAGCCCGCCTCGCGGCTCAGTTCGCGCAGGGTGGCCAGGTAGCCCGGATGACGCAGCGGCAGGACGGCCACGGCGGCCTCCGGGAGGAGGATGAGATCGGGTTGCGCGGTTGCGGCCTCGCGCGTGCGCTCGCGCAGTGACTCCAGCTGCTCGGCGAGCCTGGCCGAGTCCCATTTGGCATTGGGGTCGACGTCGGTCTGGATCGCCGCGACCCTGAGGCGGTTCGCGTCCGAGGTGCGCCGGGTCGTATCCAGCCTAGCCTCTAGGTGCAGGGCAAAGGCGAGGACGACGGGGGCGAGGCCGAAGTAGATCTCTGGAGTCAGGCCGCTGAGAAGGTTCCCGCGCTCCGCGAGGTCGCGTCGCTCAACCAGCTGACGGCGGATCCAGCGGGCGAACGCGAGGTTGGCGAGGATGAGCGCGCCCGAGAGTCCGAGTTGTCCGGCGACCTCGCAGAGCGAGAGCATCACCGGGTTGCCGACCTGCGAGGCCGCCATCGGCAGCCAGCCGAAGCCGGTCAGCGCCCAGCCCCTCAGCGCCTCGAGGACAATCCACAGCGCGGCGAGCCCGATGATGCCGATGATACGGTAGACCCAGTTCCGTCCGCCGAGAGAGGGGAAGACCCACCGGAGCGCGAGCAGCCAGCCGAACAGATAGCCCGCGCAGTAGGTCGAGACAATCGCCCATCCCAGCCAGCCAAGCGGCGGGTAGACGTGCCGCAGCCAGGCGAGCAGGAGCAACCAGGTGACCAGGGAGGCGATGCCTGTGGCGCGTCGCCAGGTACGCCACTCGGGCTCGGTTGCCGACCAGAGCGCGAGCGGGATTGCCCAGACGAAACCAGCCCAGGCATACCCACCTGGCAGGAACGCGACGAAGAGGAGAAGCGAGGAGGTCGCGGGCGCGAGCCAGGCGAGGTGTCGACGCCAGGCCGCTTCCATCGGCTTATTCGGAGACGACGGTCTCCAGTTGCCAGCCCTCGTCGCGGACGAGCGCCTCGGCCTTCTTCCACTTCAGCTCCTGCGTCTGGTCTCCCTTGCGGATGCGCACGATCGCGTTGCGCCCCACCTTGGGCATCTCACGCCGATGCGGTACCTGCTTGGCAGGTGCCGCGGGTGCCGCGGCCGGCGCGGGGCCGGCGGGACCGGAGGCGACGGCCTCGCCACGGGCGCGGCGCATGGTTTCCTCGAAGGCCTCCATCGACGTCGCCATGCGGAAGAGTCCGGTGCACGCGTCGCTGCGGAGTCGGCCGATCATCGCGGAGAAGGCATTGAAGGCCTCGGTCTTGTACTCGTTGAGCGGGTCCTTCTGGGCGTAGCCGCGCAGGCCGACGGAGCGACGGAGATCCTCCATTTCGGTGAGGTGGTCCTGCCAGTTACGGTCAACGGCACGCAACACGACATGCCGCTCAAGGTCGGCGAGTGCGGCCGGATCCTCGTACTGCTCGCGGTCGCTGTGCAGCTTGCGCACGCGGGCCACAATCTCCTCGGCGGCCTTGTCCGCCCGGAGTGCCAGCAGTTCCTGCGCGGTCATGCGAACCGGGAACGCACCGGTGGCCCAGGTGATGAAGCCCTCGGCGGCCTCGAGGCTGCCAGCGGCGCGGGGGTCGGGGAAGACGGCGGCGACGCGCTCGCGAATCTCCTCGGCGATGAGCTCGAGCAGCCCCTCGCGCGGGCTGGCCTCGCGGATGGCGCCGTTGCGGATGGCGTAGACGACCTCGCGCTGGCGGTTGAGGACGTCGTCGTACTGCAGGAGGCGCTTGCGGATGGTGTAGTTCTGACCCTCCACGCGCTTCTGCGCCGTGGTGATCGACCAGTTGAGCATCGGGTGCTCAAGGGGGTCGCCTTCCTTGAAGGACTTCTCGAGCAGGCTCGAGATGGTGCCGGCGTTGGCGAAGAGCCGCATCAGGTCGTCCTCAAGCGAGACGAGGAAGCGGGAGCGCCCCGGGTCGCCTTGGCGCGAGCAGCGGCCGCGCAGCTGGCGGTCGACGCGACGGGACTCGTGGCGCTCGGTGCCGAGCACGAAGAGTCCGCCCAGCTCGCGCACGCCCTCGCCCAGCTTGATGTCGGTACCGCGGCCGGCCATGTTGGTGGCGATGGTCACGGCGCCGCGCTGTCCGGCGAGGGTGACGATCTCGGCCTCGAGCGCGTGCTGCTTGGCGTTGAGCACCTTGTGCGGGATGCGCGCGTTGGTGAGCATGCGACTGAGGGTCTCGGAGGACTCCACCGAGGCGGTGCCGACGAGCACCGGCTGGCCGCGCCCGTGGGCCTCGGTGATCACGCGGATGGCGTGGGCGAATTTCTCGCGCCGGGTCTTGAAGACGATGTCGTTCTCGTCGACGCGGATGCAGGGACGGTGCGTCGGGATGGCGACCACCCCGAGGTTGTAGATGTCGTTGAACTCCGCGGCCTCGGTCTCGGCCGTGCCCGTCATCCCGGCCAGCTTGTCGTAGAGTCGGAAGTAGTTCTGGATGGTGATGGTCGCGTAGGTCTTGGTCTCGCGCTCGAGCGCGACACCTTCCTTGCACTCGACCGCCTGGTGGAGCCCGTCGCTCCAGCGTCGCCCGGGCAGGATGCGCCCGGTGTGCTCGTCGACGATGTGGACCTTGCCCTCCTGGACGACGTAGTGCACGTCGCGCTCGTAGAGCGCGTAGGCACGGAGGAGCTGGCTGATGGCATGGATGTCCTCGCTGACGCGGATGTAGCCCGCCTCGGCCTCCTGCTTGCGCGTGGCGCGGGCGGCGGCGTCGAGCGTGCGGTCCTGGTCGAGGCTGACGAAGAGCGAGGCGAGGTCGGGCAGGACGAAGGCGTCGGGATTGCCCGGGCGGAGCGTGTCACGTCCGAGCTGCGAGAGGTCCGCCTCGTGCTGGCGCTCGCTCACCGCGAAGTAGAGCCGCTCCTTGAGATGGTAGCGACGGTCCTTCTCCAGCTCGCTCGCGAGCACACCCTCGTGCCGCTCAAGCGCCTTGCGCCAACGGCCGTTCTCGAGGATGCGCAGCAGGCCGCGGTTGCGCGGCATGCCGTGCGCGGCCAGCCAGAGCTTGTCGACGGTCTCGGGCGAGGGGTCCTTGCCCGGGGCGAGCGACGCGAGCTCGGCCTCGGCCTCGGTCATGAGGCGGGTGACCATCCTGACCTGCAGGTCGACGAGTCGGGCGATGTCGGCCTTGAGGCGGGGGAAGGCGGGCTCGCGCTCCTCGCTGACCGGACCGGAGATGATGAGCGGCGTGCGGGCCTCGTCGACGAGGATGGAGTCGATCTCGTCCACGATGCAGTAGAAGTGCTCGCGCTGCACCTGGTCGTCGGCCGAGGGCGCCATGCCGTTGTCACGCAGGTAGTCGAAGCCGAGCTCGGAGGCGGTGCCGTAGGTGATGTCGCAGGCGTAGGCCGCGCGTCGGTCGGACGGTGCCATCGAGTTCTGGATGCAGCCGACGGTCAGCCCCAGCCAGCGGAAGAGGTGACCCATCCACTCTGAGTCGCGCCGGGCGAGGTAGTCGTTGACCGTGACCAGCTGGCAGTTGCGGCCGGTCAGGGCGTTGAGGTAGAGGGGCAGGGTGGCGACGAGGGTCTTGCCCTCGCCGGTCGCCATCTCGGCGATTTTGCGCTGGTGGAGCGCGATGCCGCCGATGAGCTGCACGTCGAAGTGAACCATGTCCCAGACCAGGTTGTGGTCGCAGACGCTCACGGTGCTGCCCTTGAGGCGACGGGCGGCGTTCTTCACCACCGCGAAGGCCTCGGGTAGGAGCGCGTCAGTCGTGGCTCCCTTGCGAATGCGCTCGCGGAACTCAGCCGTCTTGGCGCGGAGCTGGTCATCGCTCAGACGCTGGTATTCCTGCTCCAGCGCGTTGATGCGCTTGACCAGGGGGGCACACTGGCGGAGGAAGCGGCGGTTGTGGCTGCCGGCAAAGAGCTTGAGGATTCCGAGGAGCATCGAGCGGGTCGGGTCTGACAATCAACGGGACCCCGGCGGGGTGGGCAAGGCGGAAGGGCGGTTTTCGGTGTCAAACGGCTTGCGCTGGACCCCGACCTCCCTGCCAATGGCGGCATGGCCGAAAACGTCATCATCCTAGGCACGGGCTGCGCTGGTCTGACCGCCGCCATCTATGCCGCCCGCGCCAACCTAAGTCCCCTCATCATCGAGGGCGGCCAGCCCGGCGGCCAGCTGACGACCACCTCGGAGGTGGAGAACTTCCCTGGTTTCGCCCATGGCGTCGACGGCAACGAGCTCATCGGCAACATGCGCGCCCAGGCCGAGCGCTTTGGCGCCCGCTTCGAGTACGATCTCATCGCCTCGGTCGACCTCTCGGGACCGGTCAAGCGTCTGGTCGGCGCGGAGAAGACCTACGAGGCCAAGGCCGTCATCCTCGCCACGGGCGCTTCGCCTAGACTGCTTGGCATTCCCGGCGAGCAGAAGTACTACGGTGGCAATGGCGTGACCACATGCGCGACCTGCGACGGTGCTTTCTACCGTGGCCAGGAGGTCGTGGTTGTGGGCGGCGGCGACTCGGCTTGTGAGGAGGCGCTCTTCCTCACGCGCTTCGCCACCAAGGTCACCCTGGTGCACCGCCGTGACAGTTTCCGCGCCTCCGACATCATGGTGCGCCGCGTCAAGGAGCACCCCCAGATCGTGCTCGCGCTCAATTGCACGCCGCTCGAGGTCATCGGCGGCGCCGACGGCAAGGTCAACGCGCTCCGCGTCTCCGAGCAGGGCAAGGGCGAGCGGCTGATTCCGACCAAGTGCGTCTTCGTTGCCATCGGCCACGTACCCAACACCAAGCCCTTCGCCGCACAGCTTAAGATCGACGCCAATGGCTACTTTGTCGCCCGCGAGAACACCGTCTCCACAGATCTCCCGGGAGTCTTTGTCGCCGGCGACTGCGCCGACCATGTCTACCGCCAGGCTATCACCGCTGCTGGCATGGGTTGCCGCGCCGCCATCGAGGCCGAGCGCTGGCTCGCCGGCCACTGAGTTTCTCGGTACAACCTGAGAAATGATCCAAAGCAGAAGGGGTGACCGAGTCGGTCACCCCTTCTGCTTTGGCCTGAGCTTTACTTGGTCTTTGGACCGTAGCCTGCGACGGGCTTGCCGTCGTCGGTCAGCTTGCCGGCGGACCAGAGGACGGCGCGCGTCACGAAGTCCAGGTAGCGGGCGTCGGCCACGGTCTCGTTGTTGTGTCCGAGGGTGGTGCTGAAGACGCGGGTCTGCTTGGGTCCGTAGAGGTTGGTCCATGCGACCACGGCCTCAACCTCCTTGGTCTTGCCGTCCTTCTGCGGCACGACCTGCTTGCCCGTGGCGAGGGTCTTGCCGCCAAGGATGGCGATGTTGTTGTAAAGCTCCTCCTTGATGGTGGTCCAGCCCTCGAGGCCGATGGTGACGGGATGGGTGGTGTCGGTGTAGGTGATGGCGATGGGCAACTGTGGACCGTGACCGGTCGACTGGAGCCCGATGAACTCGAACCAGCCCGCGTTGTCTGCACCTGCCTTCACCGGCTGGCCGAAGTTGCCCCAGCGGTAGGAGTGCATCGCGCAGTGCAGGTTGACGGCGGGCACGCCGGCTTGGTGGGCGGCAAGGATGTTGGCGACGTAGGCCTTGTCCCTGACATCCGCGGCGCATTCGTCGTGCACGATGACATCGAAGTCCTTCCACCATTCCTTGCCGCGGTAGATGTCGAAGGTGACATCCGTGCCCTTCGACGGGCTGTGGGCGTGCGTGACCTTGATGTTGGCCCGGGCCTCGAGACCCTTGCCGATCAACTGGTGCTGCGTGGCGTAGTCATGGCAGCAGCCGCCGGTGACGACGAGCACACGTAGCGGGGCGGGAGCGTCGGCGGCGAGGGCCGCGACAGCGGAGGCGAGGAGCAGGGCGAGGGAGCGCATGGCGTATGAGTTGAAAGCGGGAAGCGGGAGGCAGGAAGTGGATTGTATGTGGGGTTTGAACACCGTGGCTCGAGGGTGGTTCCGTTGTCGATGGTCTTTGTCGGAATCTTCCAGCCTCCCGCTTCCTGCTTGCACCTGCTGGCCGAGTCCGGCCCTCAGCGCGTGTCGCCGATGCGCTCACGCTCGGCCCGGAGGCGGTCGGTGAGTTGCGCGCGCACCTGCGCGTAGGCGGGATCGTCGTAGACGTTGCGCAACTCGCGCGGATCCTTGGTCAGGTCGAAGAGTTCCCACTCCTCGGCTGTCGGCTTGGGCGAGGCACCCTTCATGCCGTGCGGCTTGCCTTGGTAGCAGATCAATTTGTGCGTGGCGGTGCGGATGCCGAAGTGGTTCGGCACGGGATGTTCGCCCGAGTTGTGTTCCCAGTAACGGTAGTAGACCGCGTCGCGCCAGCCGGCCGGCGTCTTACCCTCGAGCCACTCGCGGAAGGAGGCGCCGTCGAAGCGCTCGGTGGCGCCGAGGGTCGGCGTGAGGCCGGCGAGGGCGAGCAGGGTGGGTGCGAAGTCGATGTTGGAGACCAGCGCGGCGCACTCCGAGCCGGGCTTGGTCAGGCCGGGCGCCCGCACGAGCAGCGGCATGCGCGAGCTTTCCTCGTACATCCAGCGCTTGTCGAAGAGGCCGTGCTCACCGACGAAGAATCCCTGGTCGGAACTGTAGACGACGATGGTGTCCTCCTCGAGTCCGTTGGCCTTGAGCCAATCGAGCACGCGACCGACGTTGTCGTCGACCGCCTGCGCGGTGTTGATGTAATCCTTGGCGTAGCGCTGGTAGGCCGCCTTGCGCAGGGCCTCGCCGGTGAGTCCGGCCGGCACCTTGCCCTTGAGGTCCTCCTTGGGGCGCATGTCCCGCCCGATGGTCTGCTTGTTGCGGGAGAGCGCGGCGGCACGCTCGCTCCAGTCATCGAGCAGGGTGGGAGGTTCGGGGATGGTCTGGTCCTCGAAGCGCCCGGCGTGGCGGGGTGCGGGCAGCCAGTTGCGGTGAGGCGCCTTGAAGTGCAGGCAGAGCAGGAAGGGCTTCGTCGGGTCGCGGCGTTTCAGCCAAGCGAGTGCCTTGTCGGTTGAGAGGTCATCGGCATAACCGTTCTCGGTGTGTCCCTTCTTCGGTGCGTCCGGCGTCAGATAGACAGGGTTGAAGTACTCGCCCTGGTTGCGGAACACCTCCCAGGTCTGGAATCCCTGCGGCGTGCTCTCGAGATGCCACTTGCCAAAGAGCGCCGTCTGGTAGCCGGCATCGCCGAACCAGTGCGCGAGGTGGCGCTTGCGCGGATCGAGCGCATCATGAAGCGTGTAGACCCCGTTGTGATGGCTGTGCTGGCCGGTGAGATAGGCGGCCCGGCTCGGCGTGCAGATGGAGTTCGCGACGTGGCAATTGCGAAAGAGCATCCCCTCCTTCGCCAGCCGGTCGATATTCGGCGTCTTGGCGAATCCCGACAGATGGCTGGGTCCGTAGGCGGAAATCGCGGACGTCGCATGGTCATCCGAGAACAGGAAGATGATGTTGGGCTTCGCCGCCAGAGGGGTCGCCGCGAGGGCGAGCAGTGCGAACAGGTGGCGCATGTCTAAAGAAAAAGGCCCAAAGCCCGGGGTCTAAAGACTAAAGGGAGGTAAGGCTCGTACGAACCCATGGGGTGAATCGGGCTTTTTAAAGCCCGTGTGGCTGGCCCGAGGGGGTGATTCCCGCCTTGCCCTCCGCTGGCACATTCCTTTGCTGGGCAGTTCGTTAGCCGCTTGGCCCGCCCGGCGGCATGTCCCTTTACCACCCACGACCATGAGCAAGAAACCAGCAGCCCGGAAGACGTCTTCCCCCACCGCTGCCAGCGTGTCCGCGAGGACCGATGGCAAGATGCGCGGATGTGACGTCGTCGTCCGCTGCCTGGAGAACCTCGGGGTCGACACCATCTTCGCCTACCCGGGCGGCGCCTCAATGGAGCTCCACCAGGCTCTGACCCGCACCCGGAGAATCCGTACCATCCTGCCTCGGCACGAGCAGGGAGGTGCCTTCATGGCCCAGGGTTATTCCCGCGCGACGGGCAAGCCCGGCGTCTGCATGGCCACGTCCGGACCCGGCGCCACGAACCTCGTGACCGCGATTGCCGACGCGCACATGGACTCCATCCCGCTGATTTGCATCACGGGCCAGGTCTACCAGCAGTTCATCGGCCGCGCCGCCTTCCAGGAGACCGACTTCTACGGCATGACCCTGCCGATCGTGAAGCACTCCTTCCTCGTCCTCGATTACAACGAGCTGCCGAGCATCATGTACAAGGCCTTCAAGATCGCCACCACCGGCCGCCCGGGCCCCGTGGTGATCGACATCCCCAAGGACGTCCAGCAGCACGAGTGGGTGCCCGTCTTCCCGAAGTCGCCCGACGACGTCGAGATCC